>JBBRWD010000001.1:0-202424 GCA_038249465.1 Limisphaerales bacterium
CACCGGGCATGAGCTTGAGGTCGGGAGGCATGCTGATCGATACCGGCAGGCCCATTTCAACGGCGCGGCGGCTGTTCGAAAAGGGAAGCATCACCGGGTTGATGGGAACCAACTGGGCGCCGACTCCGGTGATTTGCGCGGCAAGCTGCTGACGCTGGTTGCCGCGGGTGCGAACGGTCACGTAATCGCCAACTTGCGGATGCAGAACGATCGGCTGACGGACAAAGCCAATGATCCGATCGCTGCGGAGCGAGTTGATGGTGAGAATGGGCTGGCGGTTGGCAGCGTACTGCCCGGCGAGTTGAAATATCTCGCCGATCTGACCGTCGATCGGAGCCACGAGGACAAGGGGCTGGTAGAGGGCGTTGAGTTCCTCCTGCTGCTTGACGATGGCAGCCTGAATGAGCTTGTCGAGATTGCTGGCGTCATTCGTCTGGAGGGGCTTGAGCGCATTCAGCTCCTTGTCCCACTCCTCGACCAGACGGGTGCGATCAGCCACCTCGCCGCTGAGGACGTCACGCTGGGTCTTGGCAAGTTCAAACTCAGCCGACGGAACGATGTTGTCCTTGAGCAGCTTGGTCTTGCGGTCAAGGACGACCTCGGCATCCGCCAGGCGAACCTTGGCACTCGCGAGCAGCATATTCTGTTCGAGCATGTCGAGGCGCAGCTTGGCAACGGCTTCGGAATTGCGCAGATCATTGATGGCGAGGCGTCCGCGCAGGACGTTCATGTCGGCCGTAATCTTGTCCATCGAGGCGCGGGTCAACTCGGCACTGAACGGGCGGACGACACACAACGGCTGGCCGTTCGTGACCTCGTCGAAGGGCTTCACGAACATGTCGGTAATCAAGCCGGGTTCGGCCACGGTGATGGCAACCGCATTGGTCTGCACCATGCCGACGATGTTGGCGGGCAGGACATAGCTCCGCCACAACACGACCACCATCGTGATGACAATGGCGAAGATGATCGTCGGGAGCACCTGGATGCGGAATTCCCGCCAGCGTTGGGACGGCGGCGTGGGAATGGGGGGAAGGGGATCCATAATTTGTCAGATTTCAGATTCGTCCTCGGCAAGCATGCTGGTGACGCGGGAGACGCCCGTCACCTGCTTGAGTTCATTGACGAGATCCTCGGAGCGGTTGGAGTCGCGCAGCAGGAGCCGGTAGGACATGTCGGTGCCTTCGTAGCCCTCGTGCGAACGCTGGTTGGCCAGGGTGGCTTTCCAACTGTGGCGGGTGAGCACGCGGCGCAGATCGTCGAGTTCTTTGGACGTGCGCGCCCAGTGAAGATTGACGATCAGGTCATAACGGTGGCGGCTGCCGAAGGCGGTCCACCACAGATAAACCAGCCCCGCGCAGACGATGGCGCAGCCGATGACCGAGCTGGCGTATTTCTGCGTGCCCGTGGCCATGCCGATGACGATGGAGGTGAGGATGTAGGCGGTGTCGAGGGTGTCGCGCAGGATGTTGCGGAAACGCACAATCGCGAACACGGCCATCATGCCGAAGGCCGTCACCAGGTTGTTCGAGAGGACCATCATGACCAGGCAGACCAGCGTGGGCAGCACCAGCAGGGCGTTGACGAACGAACGCGAGTAGGAGAGGCCGGAGTGGGTCATCATGTACACCCACGCCAGCACCTGGCCCTCGGCGAAGGCGAGGAGCATGCCCAGCAGCATGGCCGGCCAGTTGGCGGGTTGCGACCCGAAGTCGCCCTGGAAAAATGTTTCAAACATTTCGTTCATCTTGCTTGTACCTTATCGGGTTACGGGCCATAAACTGAATCAAGCCGTCACCGGGCTCTGCTTCTCGTCCTGCCCCACGGTGCGCAAATAAGCCGCCCGCGGCCGGAGGCGGTATTCACCTTGCAGGGCAACGCCATCTACGTACTTTGCCGCCCCGCACTGACGCAAGTTAAAAGCCTGCGTGAGATGGCGAAACCATTCCGGAAAGCGATTCGTGAATTTCAGTTCCAGCACCACGTCGCGACCCCACACCAGCACCGGATGGATCATCTCGGTGGACAGCCGGGCGGTCAGCTCCGGTTCCGAGCGCACCTCGCGATCCATGGTCAACCGGGCCGAGTTGTCATTCCACGGCACATAAGCCTCGCGCTGGTAGGCGATATGCACCTTGGGCCCCGCCTGGATCTCGCTCATCAGCCGGCAGAAATTCTCCAGAGCCATCAGGTGCTTGTTCTGCAATTCCGATTCGTGCTCGCTGGCGATGAGGTGCTCCCGGTGCGGCAACTGCCCGGCGAGCAGGCCGTCCACGCAATCTCGTCGCACGGCGCCGCGCTGCTTCAGAATGCAGTTGTTCATCCGGCGTTTGATCTCAAAAAAAACCGGCGAGTCGGCATGGCTGTTGTAGAACCGCAGCCGCAGCTTGAACCGGTTCTTGTCGCCATTGATCGTGGACCAATACGTCTTCAGATCATCCGAATCGAGATACAGGCTGTGGACCGGATACGAATAGTTGGGTTTGCCGACCCCATTTTCATCCAGCTCCAGGTACGCCCGCACGAACTCCCGCACTTGCTGCGCGGTTTCCTCCGAGATGATGTACTTCATCTCGAAACGGGAGGCCTGCAGTTTGTCTCTCATAAGACCTGCCGGCGCGCGCCATCGGGCTGATTGGTCCCACGGAGACGACGTCGGGTGGGTATTTGTCACTGAATTGTTGCCTTGTTGTCAAGCGCCCGGGGCAGCGTTCCGGCGCGTTCGGTGGTGCCGCGGAGGCATCCGTGAAGCGGCGCCGCGGTGGGAAAGGCGGGGCGGCTGGCGGCAGGCGGTCCTGGCGGATCTCACTCCGGGCGAAACTATTCCCCGCCATCAAGCGCGAAGACATCGCGGAAGCCGAGGACCGACGTCACACGCGCCTGCCGGCGATGGGACCGTGCTTCCTCGCCTCGATTTTCACGCCGACCGGGCTGACCCGAGCGCCGAGACGGAGGATTCGCAGGCTCGCAAAGACTGGCCACGGCGCCAAAGCCCGAGTATAGAAGCGCGAAATCACTTAATTGAAACATGAATGCGACCTTCACAGACGCCATGAGATCCCACGCAAACCTGCTGCGCCACTGCGTCGGCGCCTGTTTCATGGCGATCATGACGACCAGTTTGAGCCTGTCCGCCCAAGCTGCCACGCCGGACTTCCTCTGGCTGGAAGGCGAGCAACCCGCCAGCATCAACCTGACGACGAAGCCGGAAGGCACCGGCAACCCCCATTTTCTCTCCGCGAGCAACTGGCTCAAGGTCAGCATCGAGGCGGACAAGGTCGAGAAGGAAGCGCCCGCCGAGGGCGTGCTCGTGGCCTACGCATTCCAGGCGCCCAAGGCAGGCGAGTGCGAAATCTGGGCGCGCCTCGGCTTCGAATTTGTCCGCTCGCCGTTCGACTGGCGCCTGGCTGGCGGCGAATGGAAGTCCGTGTCGCCGGATGAACTGACCACCGACTTGATGGAATTGAGCATGTGGACGGAAGTCGCGTGGCTCAAACTCGGCCAGCCCTCGCTCACCGCCGGCGAACACAAGCTGGAGTTTCGCTTGCCGAAGACGAAGGACGCCAAGGGCAAGACGCAGCGGATGCTTTTCGCGCTGGACGCAATTTGCGTGCAGGCCGGCGCGTTCCATCCGAATGGCAAGTTTCCGCCGGGCCAGGATGGACGCGAGACGGTGGACCTCGACGCGGCGAAGAATGTTTTCGAGTTTCCCGCGAAGGTCGCGGGCCGTCGCATCGCGCTGCCGCTGGCGGGGCTTTGGGAAGTCTGCCGTCACGACGAGCAATTGCCCGGCGAAGTCGCTGCGCCCATCCGCGATTTTCCCGCCGAGCCGCACTGGCGCGGCATCGCGGTGCCCGGCGACAAGAACAAGCTGCGGCCTGATCTCGTGTTCGCGCACCGGCTCTGGTATCGCACCAGGGTCAACATTCCGGCGTCCTACCAGGGCCAGTCGTTCCACCTTGTCTTCCCGCAGAACAACCTGAACACGACCGTCTATGTGAACGGCCAGTATTGTGGCTTCGACAAGAACCCGTTCGCCCGCGTGCAAATCGACGTGAGCCGCGGCCTCAAGCCAGGCGTGAATGAAATCTGGGTCGGCCTCAAGGACGCCTGGTATGGCTATTCGGCCAGCACGAACAATCCGCTCAAGCTTCGCAAGCGCTGGAACCTGCCCTTGAAATATCTCGGCGATGGTTTTCAAGACCTCGCCTATCCGATTTGGAATCACGGCCAGTCGGGCCTCCTCGTCACGCCGGAACTGGTTGCGGCGGGAACGGTCTATGCCGCGGATGTGTTTGTGAAACCGTCCGTGGCGAAACAGGAGCTCGCGGTGGAGGTCACGCTCAAGAATGGATCGGCGACGCCGCAGTCCGGCGAACTGGTCTGCGAAGCGGTCAACGCCAAGACCGGCGAAGTGGAAAAGCGGTTTGCCGCGAGGCCATTCACCTTGGCCGCGGAAAAGGACGAAGTCTTCACGCTCGCCGAGTCATGGGCGAACCCGAAGCTGTGGTGGCCGGATGATCCCAACCTCTACCGGCTGCGGGTCAGCGTGTCAGGCGATTTGAAATCGGAAATCTCCAATCTCAAATCAGATGTCAGCGAAACCACGTTCGGCTTCCGTGAGTGGGGCAGCCGCGGAAAAGATTTCACCTTGAACGGCCTTCCCTGGCATGTCTGGGCCGATTGTTTCACCGCGTCGAATCCGGAGGCGTGGCTGAAGTTCTATCGGGAGAAGAACCAGACCACGATGCGTTTCTGGGGCACGCGCTGGCAGGGGCTGCCGCCGGAGGAGGCGCTGGATTTCTTCGACCGCAGCGGCGTGACCGTGCGGCGCAGCGGCATTCTCGACGGCGAAGCCATCGGCTTCATGGCCATTGAAAACGATCCGGAACTCAAGAAGCTTTACGGCTCCGAGATCAAAATGGACCTCATGCACAACTGGCGCGACCAGATGGTGGCGCAGGTCAAAGGCGAGCGGAACCATCCGTCGGTCATGCTCTGGTCCATCGAGAACGAGTGGCTGTTCATCAATTGCATCAACCTCTATGGCGGTCTCATGGACAAGTTCGAGGCCGAGGTTCTGAAAGTCTCCGACGCGGTGCGCGCCGCTGACCCGACGCGCCTGACCATGACCGATGGCGGCGGGGCAAACAAAGACAACGGCATGCCGGTGCATGGAAACCACTACGTCTGGGACAGCAAGATGAGCCGCTATCCTGACCTCGCCTACGAAGCGAACGTGACCGGCGGCGGTCGCGGGCGCTGGGTCTGGAACGAGCAATGCCCGCGCTTCCTCGGCGAGGATTACTTCATCGCCGGACATCATCCCGAACTTTCCTACATCGGCGGCGAAGCGGTCTTCGGCGGCAAGTCGGCGAGCCTGCCTGCCTCCGGACTGATGGCGCGCATCCTGACCGAAGGTTATCGCTGGGCGGGCTTCGGCGGCTTCCACTTTTGGATGGGCCAGAGCGACACCGACGGCGGGCTCTATCCCAGCTTCGCGCCGCGTGCGGTCTTTTGCCGCGAGTGGGATTGGACCTTCGGCTCCGGGCAAACCGCCACGCGGACTTTCGGCATCTTCAACGACACGCACAGCGCCGAGCCGATGGCCTTCACCTGGGCGCTGAACTTCGATGGCAAGAAGTTCGCCGGCGACACCAAGGAATATCGCGTCGCGCCGGGGAAGGATGAGAAGTTCGACCTCAGCCTGACGCTGCCCAAGGCCGCCGCGCGCACCGAGGGCGAACTCGTGCTCACGCTGGCTGTGGGCGGAAAGGAAGTGTTCAAGGATGTGAAGGCGGTTTCCGTGGTGAACGGAGCGGGGAAAAGTCAGAGCCTCCTTACGTCGGCTGCTACGGATCTTTTGCTCCTCGACCCCGATGGTTCGGTCAGCGCCTTCCTCAAAAGCAACGGCCAACCGTTCACCGCCATCAATGACCTCAACGCTCTGCCGGAAAGCGGCAAGGTGCTGCTCGTGGCGAACAACGCGCTCACCGAAGCCGAGAGCACCTCGAGCAAGCTGGCCGCCTGGGCGTCGTCGGGGCGCGCGGTCATCGTGCTGGAACAGAAGAACCCGCTGAAGTTCCAGGCGTTGCCCGCTGAGATGGAGCCTGCCATCAACGAAGGGCGCACTGCGTTCGCTGAAGATCTCGACCACCCGGCGCTGCGCGGGTTGAAGCAGAAAGATTTCTTTACCTGGGAGCCGGGTTCGGTCGTTTACCGCGATGCCTATCTCAAGCCTACGCGTGGCGCCAAGTCGCTCATCCAATGCGATGACCATCTTCGCCACAGCGCGCTCGTCGAGGTGCCGGCCGGCAAGGGGGTGATGCTCCTCAGCCAGCTTGCCATTGGCGAAAAGCTCGGCAGCAACGTCGTCGCGGCCACGGTGCTGCACGGCTTGCTGAACTATGCTGCCACCTACAAACAGGAGTTCCTGCCGGTCGCCGCCGCCGTGCCCGCCGATTCGCAACTGGCGAAAGTCCTCGACGCCACCGGCCTGAAATACACGCCGGTCTCCGATCCGCTCGCCGCGTTGGGCGCAGGGAAGATCGCCGTCATCGCCGCCACGCCCGCCAACCTGAAAACTCTCGCTGCCAACGTCGATCGGGTGAAGCAGTTCACGGCGGGCGGCGGCTGGCTCGTCTTCAACGGCCTTACGCCGGAAGGCCTCGCGGACTTCAATAAACTGGTCGGCGTCGAGCACATCATCCGCCCGTTCCGCCGCGAGAAGGTGACGTTCCCGCCGGTGCGGAATCGTCTCACCGCCGGCCTCACCGTGGGCGATGTGGCGCTCTATTCGTCGGAGCGCATCTTCCCCTGGCAGGAAGGCGCGTTTGTGGCGGATGACACCTTCAGCCATGTGGTGGACTACGACGAGGTCGCCCCCTTTGCGAAGTTCCCCAGCGACTACTACCACAGCATGGTCAACGGCATGGTCAGTGCCGATTCGTGGAAATACATCTTCTCGTTCGAACTCAAGCGCGGCGACAAGCCCGAGTGGGACATGGCCTTCCCGGCGGAGCAGGAATTCACCGAATTCACCTGGATTGGCAACGCCTTCTACCATCTGGTGACCAAGGTCGAGTTGACCTTCGACGGCAAGGACACGGCGACCTTCGCCACGCAGCCGAACAACGAACCGCAGACCTTCGCCATCGACCCGCCGCGCAAAGGTTCTGTCGTCCGCGCGACCCTCGCTGACTGGGATAAGGTGCCAGAGAAGAACGACGTGGTCGGCGTGGACAACCTCTTTCTCAAGGCGAAACGCGCGCCGGACTTTTACGCGAAGGTGAAGCCAATGCTCAACGTCGGCGGCCTCGTCGAATACCCGCAAGGGCAGGGCGGCATCGTGCTCTGCAACGTCCGCTACCAGGAGATCGAGCCGGTTCCCGCCAACGGCCCGAAGAAGCGGGCCATCCTCGCCGCGATTCTGAGCAATCTCAAAGCGCCCTTCGCCGGCAAGACCGTCATCGCCGGTGCCAACCTGCGTTGCGAACCGATTGATCTCTCGAAACAGGCCAACGCCTTCCGTGACGAGAAAGGCTGGTTCGGCGACGCCAAATTCACCTTCAAGGATCTGCCCACGGGCAAACAGACCATGGCTGGCGTGCTGTTCGACATCTACGAATTCGCCACCTCGCCCGTGCCCACCGCGCTGATGCTCTCCGACAAGGCGAGCAAGCCGGCGCAGGAGATCCGCGGCATCCTGGTGAACCGCAAGGCGGACGCGCTCTTCTTCCTGCACACGATGAAGCTCAATGACCGCTTGAACGACGACGACCGGCGCAGGAAGCGGCAGTTTGAAACATTGCGCTACGTCGTCACCTACGCCGACGGCAAGACCGAGATCATCCCGGTGTATGCCGAAATCGACATCCACGATTATCGGCAGAAGGCGCCGCAAGCCATCCCCGGCGCCCAACTCGCCTGGACCAGGAAATACGACGGCACCGAATACAGCGCCGTGGCCTACGCGAAACAATGGACCAACCCGCGACCGGACGTGGAAATCAAATCCATCGACATGCTCCCCGGCGAACAATCGCGCGGCACTCCGGCGCTGCTGGCCGTGACGGCGGCGACGGCGCAGTAACCCCGTTGAAAGACCTCCATTAGCGAACAACCCTTCGAGGGGTCCAAAGCCGGAGGGGCACGTTGCACCGCCAGCCGTGTCATGCAACTGTCCAGTCGATCCATGAACTCACGATGGTGCATCCCCAAATGTTCGGCCGGTCGTGCGCGGTTGAGCACTGGCAGAGCGCACCCGCAGTCAAGCAACGCTGCCGCCCCGGTTTTGTGATGTTGATTTTCCCGTCTATCTCACGGTGGCAAAGGAAGGGGACCAGATTGCACCGGAGTTGAACATCACCACCAACACCCCGCCGACATTTCTGGTCCAGTCGCAGGACGACGGAATTCGCTCGGGGTCATTCCGCAACAGGCTTCGATCCTTGCGCAAAACCGCTGGCGCCCGTGGGCAACACGAAGCCATCGGAGAATTTTACGGCCAGCGGTTGACCGCTCGTCTGGAAGGCGACGTAATGGCGCGTGTTCCCCAGGCGGAACACGGCGTAGAGCGGGTGGTCGGCCGTGACGCTGCGGTCCACATGACCGAGCTTGCGGAGATTTTGCATCCAGTGTTCCACGTTGGCCGCACTGTTGCCGGCCTCGATCTTGGCACCCGCGCCGGCCGCTTCGCGAAGTTTCACGGCATCGTCGGTGTCGCTCAGCGCGCGATACATCCACACGATATCCGGCCAGTTGGTGAAGCGGTCGCTGCCGTGCTCGGCCACCAGCGCGCGGTAGTTTCGCTCCACGTATTCGGGATAAAGTCCTAGGTAGAGCGAGCCGCCGTGGATGGGCAGAAAGTTGATGCCGTGCACCATCTGCGGATCGGCCGAGAACCAGGTGGCGTTCGCGCCCTTGCCGCCCCAGATCATCGTGACCACGGACGCCGGAAAGGTTCTGGGGAAATTCTCTCCGTGAACATCGAACCAGTATTCCTGGATGGCGTTCAGTTCCGTCGTGAACAGATAGACGCCCAGATCGCGCAGCGCCTTGTCGTGCGTGGCCTCGCCCCAAAGGATGAGGCTGCACCAGGCGTTCATCGCCTCGGAGGAGGACTCGTTGTTGTTGCCGTCGCCAAAGCGCGCGTGGCCGGAGGCCCAGGAATGCCCGGCATACGGATCGAAATTGCGCAGGAAGGGGAACAGCGGATCGTGTCGGTCGGGACTGGTGAAGTCGCGGATCAATAGTTTCACCATGCCGCCCCAGCGTTCATCACCGGCCCACGCCGGATCGTGCCGTGCGATCTCCGCGGCGGCTTTCACAAAGTAACCGTAGTGAAAATGGTGGTCGTTCAATTCGGTGTCGCTGCCGTAGCTCGCGGGGTAGCCGATGAGTGTGCCCCAGTTCGTGTCGTAGTAGAACAGTCCTTTCTGCTTTGGCTGGCCGCCCGCCCCCGCGGCATCGAGCCACATTTCCAATTGGCCTTGCAGGCGCCCGCGCAATTGCGCTGCCTGCGGCTCGAGATCGTATTGTTCTGCGATGGGAACGAGCGAAGCCAGTTTGCCGAGCTGCTTTCCGTTCCAGTAAGTGTCGGCAATGTTGGTGCGGCCCTGGTCAAGCTCCGTCTGGAGCAGGGCTTGCATCTCCGCGCGCTCAGACCCGCCGGCGTTGGGCAGCGCGGGCAGCACGCCGGGAAAGGTCATGCGCGTGGTGAAAGACTCGCCTTCCGCCAGCTTCATCGCGCCGCGGACCGATCCGAAAGCCAGCGGGAGCAGGGGCGTCGTTGCGTTACGCCACTGGTGCGGATACAGCGCGAACAACGTGCCCCGCTCGGTGCCTTCGCGCGGCGAGGTGGTGGCGGTGAACTTCGTGGTCACACTGCTCGAGGCTGCGTCGCAGCTCCACTCGACGCGCGTGTCGGTGATGTGCGCGTGGGCGTGACGCTGAAAGAGTGCGAGCGTCTGCGGCGTGGTGTCTGGCAGGAGCGCGACCGAGAAATAGGGTTTGCTGGAGGAGCAGATGCGTGCAGCGCTGCCGAGTCCCTTCCAGGTGGAACCGCCGGGACCGAACAAGCCGTAAGGCCGTCCGTTCACCGTCACGCCGAGCGTGGCGCTGCTCTCGTTGCCGGAGAACACGCGCGGCGGCTGGGTGAAGATCACTTTCCCCTGGCCGCCTTCGCACATGGCGAAGACGAATGGCGAGCCGTGTCCGTAGGAGAGGCGGAGCCGATGGTCGTTTGTGGCGAGGAGCACGTCGATGAACCAGTCGCTCCAGCCATCGACGAGCGCCTTGGGAAAGGCCGCTTCCGCCGAGTGGCCGATGATCAAATCATCCCCGCCGCCAGGCATCGCGCCGAAGATGCCGCTCTTGTTCGCGGTGATGGTTGAGCCGGGGTACGCGATGCGCAGACCCGTCGGCGTCGTGCGCACGGCGAGGGGATGCGGAAAGTGATCAAATGAATTGGAAGACCAGGCGAGCGAACTCCACCAGTCGTTGGAAGGCATTTTGCCTTTCGCATTCGTCGTCCGGTAAATCGCGGCGGGCGGAGCCTTGGCTCCTGCGGGCAGGCGCGTGGTGTAGTTGCCCGCGCCAACTTGTATGAGGGGGTCTGCGGCAAGACCAGTGGGAGGCCATGCGAAGAGCAGTCCGAGCAGCGCCAGGTTAAGGATGGAGCGGTCTTTCATTTGCCGGTGAGTGTATGACCGCATGGTTGCCGGGGAAACTGATGTTTTGCGACGTCGTTCGCTCTGCCAACAGACAGTTCATCCAACTGTGCCCCTCGTTCGTCCGGCGCGGCCTCCGCACCATTCCTTACCTCGCGGAAAACATTGTCGTCAGCTTTTCCATCCTTGCGGTGCTCCGCTCCTCCGCGAACTCATCAATGCGTTCCACCGCGACAAAGCCTCCTTCGCCGCCGCCACGGTTCAACCCGGCCTGCGTTGCGCGCTTTGGTTCGCTTTTGAAAGCCTCACTTGGGCGCATCTTGACACTGCCCCCGAAATCCTCGGAACGACACCCTCCCCTCACGCCGGGCGGGAGGGGAGGGCCGGGGAGGGGAGGCGCGTGATACCAAGGAAAGGCCCCTCTCCCTCGCCCTCTCCCCACTCGTTCCTCGCGGGGCGAGGGAACCGCAATGGGGGCAGTGCCCGGATGCGCCCGCCTCACTTCAGGTACTGCCTTCAGGCTGTTCAAATCCCTCGCGGGACGATACCAATCGGCCGTGTATTTCTTTCTCAACAGGCGTGCGGTTCTCCTGCTGACGGTGGGTGCGCTCAACTGGCTGGCGCCCGCCCCAGCCTGCTTGGGTCACGGTTCTGTCCATGAACAGATCGCTGCACTCTCCGGCGAAATCGAAAAGAACCCGCGTGATCCCGTCCTGTATCTGAAACGCGGCGAACTCCACCGCGCCCACCAGGAATGGGATGCCGCCCAGGCGGACTTCGACACGGCGGCGGCGCTCAACCCGAATCTGGCCCCGCTGGATTATCTGCGGGGCCGGCTTTACCACGAGGCAGGGTGGAATCTCTCCGCCCGGGTGGCGCTGGATCGTTTCCTGGCGCGCAACACCAACAGCGTCGAAGCGCTCATCACCCGCGCGCGCACGCTGGTCAAAATCGGCCAACCGCTCGCCGCGGCCGGGGATTATGCGCGCGCTCTGATCGTCATGGCCGAGCCCGCGCCGGAGGTTTATATCGAGCGTTCGCAGGCGCTGGCGGCGGCAGGTGATGCTCATCTTGACGCCGCCGTGCGCTGTCTGGACGAGGGCATTCGCAAGCTCGGCCCGCTCGTCACGCTGGAGTTGTTTGCCATCGATCTCGAAGTGAAGCGGAAGAATTTCGACGCCGCCTTGCGCCGCGTGGACACCGTGAGCGGCCGCCTGCCGCGCAAGGAGACCTGGCTGGCCAAACGCGGCGAAATCCTCCAGCAGGCGGGCCGGACTCAAGAGGCCCAGGCGGCTTTCCAGGCTTCGCTCGCCGCCATCAACGCGCTGCCTCCGGCACGCCGGAACGTGCCCGCGATGATCGAACTGCAGAGGCGGGTGCAGGAGAGCCTGGCCGCACCCACCAATGCCGCTCCTGCGGTCCCCCCGAAGCAGGGCGTGCGCTGATCTTAAAACGAGGGCCGGGCCACGGTTTTCAGGCGGAATTCGTGCTTTACACCCGTTTCCTCGATTCACAAGGTAATGACTGTGTCAGTAATTTCCACTCCACACGGCAGGCAGGACGACGCCCAGGCAGGAATTGAATCCGGCGCCGGCCATTCTCCTTCGTTGGACCACGCCATCGCGCAATCGCAGCGCTATTTGTTCAGCGTCCAGAAGCCCGAGGGCTATTGGATCGGGGAACTGATGGTGGATGCCACGCTGGTGGCCGACATGATTTGCTTCCGTCATTGGGACGGCAAGGTGGACAAGGAATGGCAGCGCAAGGCGGTCAATCACATCCTCTCGATGCAGCTCGCGGACGGCGGCTGGAACATCTACTACGGCGGTCCGCCGGAGGTGAACGCCACCATCAAGGCCTACATCGCCCTCAAGCTCGCCGGCGTGCCCGTCACCGACCCGCGCATGTTGAAGGCCCGCGAAGTCGCGCTCAGCCTCGGCGGCCTGCCGCGGATGAACACGTTCTCAAAACTCTACCTGGCGCTGCTGGGCCTCTACCCGTGGGATTACGTGCCCACCATCCCGAGCGAGGTCATCCTCATCGGCAAATGGTTTTACGTGAATTTCAACGAGATGAGCAACTGGAGCCGCTCCATGCTCGTCCCGCTGGCCATCATCAACCACTACAAGCCCACGCGGCCGCTGCCAGTCACGCTCGACGAGCTGTACCCCGAGGGCTTTCACACACGCGATTTGCAGCTCGCGCGCGATCCGCAGTTTTTCACCTGGCGCAACTTCTTCCTCGGCCTCGATGGCCTGCACAAATTCGTCGAGAACAACAATCTGCGGCCGTTCCGCAGGATGGCCCTCAAGAAAGCCCGGGCTTGGATGCTGGAACGCTTTGAAGGCTCCGACGGCCTGTGCGCCATCTTCCCGGCGATGCTCAATTCGCTCATCGCCCTCAAAGCGCTCGGCTACGCGGACGATCATCCCGAGGTCGTTCGCGCCGAGAAGAAACTGAAGGAACTCGAGCACGAGGAGCAGGACACCGTCCGCATTGAGCCTTGTCTTTCCCCGGTCTGGGACTCGGCCATCGTGCTGATCTGCCTGTGCGAATCCGGCGTGCCGGCCGATCATCCGGCGGTCAAGAAGTGCGCCGACTGGATCATCAACAAGGAGATCCGCTTCCGCGGCGACTGGTATTACAAGAACCCCGCCGACGTCGAGCCGAGCGGGTGGGCGTTTGAGTTTGAAAACAAATGGAATCCCGACGTGGACGACACCGCGATGGTGCTGCTCGCGCTGCGCCAGATTCCCACCGACAATCCAGCGCGCCGCGATGCCTCCTTCCAGCGCGGGCTCAAATGGATGATGACCTTCCAGTGCAAGGACGGAGGCTGGGCGGCCTTCGACAAGGATTGCACCAAGGGCGTGCTGGAGAAGGTGCCCTTCGCCGACCACAACGCCATGCTGGATCCCGAGTGTGCTGACATCACCGCGCGCATCCTCGAACTGCTGGGCTACGAGAATTGCCCGCGCAACCACCCGCAGGTGATCCGCGCGCTGCAATACATTCGCAACGAACAGCAGGCGGACGGCTCGTGGTACGGCCGGTGGGGCGTCAATTACGTGTATGGCACCTGGCAGGTGCTGCGCGGTCTGCGCGCCTTCAACCTGGATATGAACCAGCCCTGGCTGCTCAAGGCGCGCGACTGGCTCGAAAGCGTCCAGCACGCCGACGGCGGGTGGGGCGAACGCTGCAACACCTACGACGATCCGGTCTTCAAGGGGCAGGGGCCGAGCACCGCGTCGCAAACCGCCTGGGCCGTCATGGGCTTGTGTGCGTTCGATGATCCGCATCGCCCGAGCGTCCGGCGCGGCATCGAGTATCTCATTCGCGCGCAAAACGCCGATGGCAGTTGGAGCGAGAACGAGGTTACCGGCACCGGCTTCCCAAAGGTGTTTTATCTGAAGTACGACATGTACCGGAATACCTGGCCGCTGCTCGCGCTGGCGACCTACAAGAAATTGGTCCAGCGCGTTCCCGCCAAGATGAACGGTCACTCGCTGCACCTCGCCGAAACCATGGGAATCAATCTCGCAAGGACTTGAGAACGCCACCGGGGCTTGGTTCTCGTTCAGGTATTCGGCGGGCGCGGGGCGGCCGGACGCGGACCTTTTGAATTCCCCCTCATTCGGCCAAGTCTGCTGTGGTGATGCGCTTTCCATGTTCAGTGCGCCTGCCGGGATTGTATTTCCGCCGGCTTGCCGCGGGTTTCCTGATGGCAGTCTTGCTCGGTGCAACGCCACCACCCTCCGCCGCCGCGCCCGCGAAAGAAGCCTCGCTCACCTTCGCGAATCCCATCGTGGAACATGGTGCCGATCCGTGGGTATTCCGCTGGCAGGACGACTATTACCATTGCCAGTCATGGTCTGGCAGCATCTGGGTCACCAAAGCGAAGCGTTTGCAGGATCTGGGTCGCGGCAAACGGATCAAGGTGTGGACACCGCCGCCGGGCACTTCGTATTCCCAGGAACTCTGGGCAGCGGAACTGCATTTCCTGCGCGGCAAGTGGTATCTCTATTTTGCCGCGGACGACGGCGATAATTTCCACCACCGCATGTTCGTGCTCGAAGGCAAATCGTCCGATCCTCAGGGCGCCTACGAGTTCAAAGGCAAAATCGCCGCGCCCTCCGACCGCTGGGCCATTGATGGCAGCGTGCTCCAGATGCCCGGCGACAAACTTTATTTCCTCTGGTCCGGCTGGAAGGGCACCAACAACGTCAGCCAGGAATTGTACATCGCGCCGATGAGCAATCCGTGGACGATCAGCGGCGAGCGCGTCTGCATCTCTGAGCCGGAGCATCCTTGGGAGAAAATAGGCAATCCGTGGATCAACGAAGGGCCGCAGGCTCTCTGGCACAGCAACCGCCTTTTCATCATCTACTCGGCCAGCGGGAGTTGGGACGATGATTATTGCCTCGGTCAGCTGGCCTGGAATGGTGGCGACGTGATGCAGCGATCGTCGTGGATCAAGAAGCCCGTGCCGGTGTTTTCCCGTGCGCCGGAGGTTTTCGGTCCCGGTCACTGCTCGTTCGTGGAATCTCCCGATGGACGGGAGGACTGGATTGTCTATCACGCGGCGCGGCGCAGCCACGGAGGCTGGGACCGCAGCATCCGCATGCAGCGCTTCACCTGGCATCCCGACGGCTCGCCGGATTTCGGCACGCCGATTGCCAATGGCGTGCCGCAGCGGACGCCATCGGAGTGATTCCGCAACGTCCTCGGGCAGCATCCCGTGTTCAATGTATCGGGCGCGGTGCCGTGATTTACCCGCCCGGAGAACAAGCAAGCGTGAGCGGACGGTCTTGATCGATCTCGGCTGGCTTCGCCGGGCAAGGCGTCATCTTTTATTCCGGACGATCGCGAGTCATCTCGCGCATTGGTTGGCAGCAAGGTGTCCGCACTCGACGCGAGGACAGCATCGCCAGGGCAAACGCGCTCCACGGCCGCGTCAGGCGATAATCTGCGGGTGAAGAAATCAAACGGAAGGTCGTCGGATTTGAACCATGCCGCACTTTTTCAAATCCCTGCTTGTGGCCTTGCTGACCGTCCTGCCTGCCTGCGTCTGCCTCGCTGCTTCGGGGGATCCGGATGCCTATCGGTGCAAATCCAACTGGCACGAAAGTCTCCTGGCCTCGCTTGAAGCGCTCGGCACATCTGGCGCCGAGGATGGCTTCGCCCCCTTCGAGAGCGAAACCCTGCGCGGCAGTGATGCGGCCCGGCCGATCAGTGTGCCGTTGGGAGGCGCGAAGGAGTTGTATCTTGTCGTGACGGGCGTGCCGGACGTGAAATGGGCCGTCGCCGATTGGGCGGATGCGAGGCTCGTTCGCCCAGATGGCTCGACTGAGTCGCTCACTCGAGCCACCAACCTCACCGTTCTGCTCGGTCGCTGGGAGAAGGATCTCACGCTCAAGAGCGGGTTGTATCAGAAGCTGCGCCTGAACGGTCGCACGTTTGATCGTGGCCTGAATGTGCAGGCCGACAGCATCATTCGCGTTCCGCTCGACGGAAAGTATGCGCGCTTTGAAGCGACCATCGGCGTGGATGATTGGGCCGGCACCAATGGCTCGGTGCGCTTCAGCGTGCTGGGCGCACGCAGCGGCGCTGTGAAGCGGCTCTGGGTGCCGTTGCTGCGCGACTTCGCCACGGGAACAGATCGCCAGGAGATGAAGTGGGAGATCGAAGACCGCATCTTCGAGTTCGACTGGAAGCCGGGTGACTGGCGGAAACTGGCGCAACGCTACGCCCAAGCCTGCGGTGGCGTAATGCCTCTCGCTCGACTAGCCTCGCAATTGGCTGCCACCGTCAACGACCGGCAGGATTTGGAGCGTCTCCGTGAGACCTGCTACCTGCGCAGCCGCACCCTGACCGAAGGAATGACTCGCGCGCGGGACTTCGACTTCGCAGCATTCCGCTTGGCGTTGGAAGATCTGAGCGCCGGATTTCCGGAAAAGTATCCCCGGGATTTGCTGACGCGTTGCACCAGCTTACAGAAGTCCATGATTGCCGGGCTGGCAGCATTTCAGCCGGAGAAACTGGAAGCGTGGACGGCGGTGGAGAGCGCGATGGTCAAGCTGGAGGCTTTCCAGCGCGAGGCATTGCTGGCGAATCCCCTTCTCGACTTCGAGCAGTTGCTCGTGCTCAAGCGCGTTCCCCTCGGCGGTGCGCGGCGCACCAGTTGGGAGGGCTTCGGCTACGGGGAATATCTCGGCATCCCGCGCCAGAGCTCCTGGAACTACGGCACCATGCCCAACGTGGTCGGCTGGACCAATGAGATCGCCGTCTTGTCCTCGGTGCGGACCAACGGCGAACTGGCCACGCTTTTCAAACCCGCCGGCACACCGCTGGTTAACGACATCGATCTGCACTGGGATGCCGGCAAGCTGCTGTTCTCCATGCCGGACACGAATCGCAACTGGCAGGTGAACGAACTTGAACTTGGCACGCTCACGGTTCACGCATCACGCCTCACGCATCTCGAACCCCGCCAGCTCACCCCGAGCGTTCATCGCGACGTTCATAACTACGACGGCATCTACCTACCCAACGGCGAAATCACCTTCCTCTCCACCGCGCCGCTCCAAGGCGTGCCGTGCAATGCCAGCGTCATCGTCGGCATGATGTACAAAATGGGCGCCAACGGGGACCGCATCCGCCAGCTCACCTTCGAGCAGGACCACGATTACACGCCCAGCGTGCTCAACGACGGACGAGTGCTCTACCTGCGCTGGGATTACACCGACACGCCGCACGTCTGGAATCGCCTGCTGATGGCGATGAATCCGGACGGCACCGGGCAGATGGAATACACCGGCGCGAATTCCTACTGGCCGAACGCGATGTTCTTCGCCCGCGCCATTCCGAATCATCCGACGAAGTTCGTCACCATCGTCACCGGTCATCACGAAGGTCGCGTCGGTGAGTTGTTCATCTTTGATCCCGCGAAGGGGCGTCACGAAACCGAGGGCGTCGTGCAGCGCCTTCCGCGCAAAGGCCCGCCGGTCACCGCGAAGATCGAGGACAAGCTGACCGAGCACAGCTGGCCCAAGTTCCTTCATCCGTGGCCGCTTTCGGACAAGTATTTCCTCGTGGCCTGCAAACCGAATCCGGACGCGCTCTGGGGCATTTACCTCGTCGATGTCTTCGACAACATGACGCTCGTGAAGGAGGAAGAAGGCGTCGCGCTGCTCGAACCCGTCCCGCTTGCGAAGCGCCCGAAACCGCCGGTGATTCAGGACAAGGTGCAACCCGACAACAAGGACGCGCTCGTTTACATGGAGGATGTTTACAGCGGGCCCGGACTCAAGGGCGTTCCGCGCGGCACGGTAAAAGCCATGCGCCTGTTCACCTACCATTTCGGATATCAGAAGCTCGCGGGCATCGACCATCGCGTCGGTGCGGATGGTCCGTGGGAAGCCAAGCGCGTGCTCGGCACGGTGCCGGTCGAGTCCGACGGTTCGGCGCTCTTCCTCGTGCCGGCCAAGACGCCGATCTCGTTTCAGCCGCTCGACGCCGAAGGCAAAGCGGTCGCACTGATGCGGAGCTGGATGAGCGCGATGCCGGGTGAGAATGTCTCCTGCGTGGGCTGTCACGATCGCCAGAGCGGCGCGCCCCCCAGCGCAACCAAGCGCATCGCCCTCACCGGCCCGGTGAATCGCATCAAGCCCTGGCGCGGTCCGGTGCGCGGCTTTAGTTTCATCCACGATGTCCAGCCGGTGCTGGATAAATACTGCATCGGCTGCCACGACGGATCGGGTAGCCCTGCGGTCGTAGCGGCGGGGCGGGGGTGCGCCGCCCTTTACGGGCCCCCGTGTGAAAATGGCGGCGCTCTGCCGAGACGCCGCTACGAGATTCACGCCGCTCCGGACTTGCGCCGCGAACAAGGTGGCTACGTCGCCTATCGCGGTGGACAGCTCGATGGGCAGTTCCTGAACGCCGAGAAGCAGGATCTGCTCGGCCGGTATGGCGCGGTTTTTGATCCCAGCTACGTGGCGCTGCGCCAGTTCGTGCGCGTGGGCGGACTGGAAAGCGATCTGCATCTCCTCCCACCGCGCGAGTTCGGAGCGGATACCAGCGAACTCATCCAGATGCTCGCCAAAGGCCATCACAACGTAAAGCTCGACGCCGAGGCTTGGGATCGGTTGGTGACCTGGATCGATCTCAACGCTCCTTGCCACGGCACTTGGTCTGAGGTGACGAAGATCCCCGGCGACCAGTGCAATCGCCGCCTTGAACTCCGCAAGCTTTACGGCGGCATCGTGGAGAACTTCGAAGAGGTGCCGGACAGCGACACCGATTTTGATTTGCCGAAGCCCGTGATTCCCGAGCCGGAGGCGCCACGCCAGCCAATCGCGCTCCAGGCGGGAGGCTGGCCATTCAACGCAGTCGAAGCGAAGTCACGCCAAGCCGCCGCCGGGCCCATCGCGCGGACGATCGACTTGGGCGGCGGGTTGCAGATCGAACTCGTGCGCATCCCGGCTGGCTCATTCATCATGGGCGACACGAACGGCGCGCCCGACGAGCGAGATCTCAGCGCACAACGGATCGACAAGCCGTTCTGGATGGCGAGGTGCGAGATCTCGAACGAGCAGTTCGCGAAGTTTGATTCCAGCCATGACAGCCGCTTCGAGCATCGTAGCTCGTGGTGGTTCGACGAGGAATACACTGGCTGGCCTCTTAACCGGCCGAAGCAGCCGGTGGTGCGCGTTTCCTGGGACGAGGCCATCGCCTTCTGCCGCTGGCTTTCCGAAAAGCTCGGCGAAGAAGTCACCCTGCCCACCGAGGCGCAATGGGAATGGGCCTGCCGCGCCGGCACCGCGACGCCGCTGAACTTCGGCGATCCCGACACCGACTTCTCCACTTTCGCAAACTTGGGCGACGCGAACTTGCGCAAGCTGGCCGACGAAGGCTGGCGTCCGAAATCGCCGGACCTCGTGCCGAAGGACAGCCGCTTTGACGATGGCGCGCTGGTGACCGCCGAGGTCGGTCGCTATCTGCCGAACGCATGGGGCCTGCACGACATGCATGGCAACGTCGCCGAATGGACGCGCTCCGATTACGGCGCGAACAGAAAGAAGGTCATTCGCGGTGGCTCGTGGCGGGATCGTCCGAAGCTCTGCCGCAGCGCCAGCCGATGGGCTTACGATCCGTGGCAAAAGGTCTTCAACGTCGGCTTCCGCGTGATTATTGACCCCGACGCCAAACGTCTGACTGCGAAACAATAGTCGCGTCCGTTAGGGGGCACATCCTTCGATAACTCATGAATGCCGTCACACGATTTGCCAGTGCGAAGAGGTTTCGCCCGGTTCTGATCCTGGGTTGCCTTGTTTCCACGCTCCCCGTCTTCGCGGCGGGCGGTGCTCCCACGACAGTATCGCTGGTCACGGATGCCACGATGGCGCGGCCGGTTCAGCACGGGTTGGACAAGCTCAAGCTCGCGCTCGCGCAAAAGGGCGCTGCATTGACGGAGGCGACTTCCATGCAGAAGGCCGCCGGCGACACGATGGTTGTGGCCGGTCTGACAGCGGGTGCGGGGGAGGCTGCCCGGCTGATGACCGAATTAAAACTCACGCCGGGCAGCGGACCGGAATCGCTGCTCATCCGGAAGATCAACCGCGACGGCAAGGAGGTCCTGCTCGTCGCCGGCACTGATCCGCGCGGGCTGATGTATGCGCTGCTCGACGTGGCCGACCGCGTGGGTTGGGCGAAGTCGCCGGAGCAGCCGTTCAGCGAGGTCCGTGATGCGGAGGAGAAGCCCTACACGCCGGAGCGGGCCTTGTCGCTCTACACCTTCAACCGCGCCTATTGGGAAAGCCGGTTCTATGATGAGGCGTATTGGGCCAGGTATCTCGATGTCCTGGCGCAGAATCGCTTCAACTCGCTGGTCGTGATCTTCGGCTACGAGAACGGCGGCTTCCTCGCGCCGTGCTACCCCTACTTCTTCGAGGTGAAAGGATTCCCGGACGTGCGCATGGTGGGCATCACGCCGGAGCAGCAACAACGCAACCTCGCCGCGCTGAACCGGCTCATCCAGATGGCGCACGACCGCGGGCTGAAATTCACCGCCGGCATCTGGGACCACATCTACCGCGGCGGGGTGCAGGGCGGCGGCATCCCCGGTGCCGATGAGGCAACGAAGAAACCGGTCCCGGGATTGGTCTGGGGCGTGAGCGGAGAGAACCTCGTGCCGTACACCAAGGCGGCCCTGGCCGAGTTCGTGAAACAGGTGCCGGCCCTGGATGCCATCCAATTTCGAATGCACGATGAGTCGGGTCTGAAGAACAGCGAGCAGGAGGCTTTCTGGCGCGACGTTTTCCAGATGATGAAACGAACCGCCCCGAACCTGCGCCTCGATTTGCGGGCCAAGGGGCTGCCGGATTCCGTCATCCAAAGCGCCTCCGAGGTGGGCATCCCGTTTCGCATCACCACCAAGTATTGGATGGAGCAGATGGGGCTGCCGTTTCATCCCACGCACATCAACAAGCCGAACCAGTTCGATCGCCGCCACTCCTACGCGGACATGCTCCGGTATCCGCAGCGCTACAAAATGCACTGGCGCCTCTGGAACGGCGGCACTTCTCGCGTGCTGCTGTGGGGCGATCCGGACTACGCGCGGCGCTTCGCGGAGAGCACTCACCTCTACGATGGCGCTGGCTTCGAGGTGAACGAGCCGCTCTGCACGAAGATGGAAGCCCAGCCGCATGAGGCGAAGCCGTTCGATCTGCTCACGTCAGCCCACCGCTACTACGACTACGAGTTCGAGCGCTACTGGCATTTCTTCCAGGTGTTCGGCCGCGTGGCCTACAACACGAACACGCCACCGGAAATCTGGCAGCGCGAGTTCGAGAAACGGTTCGGCCAGGGCGCGGCGCCCTTCATCGAGAAGGCGCTGCATGAAGCCAGTTGGATTCTGCCGCGCATCGTCGCCTCCTGCTATCCCTACGGCGCCTTCCCGATGACGCGCGGTTGGGCGGAGAAACAGCGGCTCGGCGATCTGCCGGCCTATGCGCGCGCCGAGGGCAGCGACATCCAGCAGTTCGCCAATTTCGACGAGGAAGCGCAGATCCTCATCGCAGGCGGGGAAACGGCGAAGGTGCGTCCCGCTGAAAACAGCCGGTGGTTCGCCCAAAAGGCCGCGGATATCAGCGCGCAAGTGGCCGGTGCCGGGAAGCGCATCGGAAACCACAAGAGCAAGGAATTCGAGTCCACCATCACCGACCTGCGAATTCTGGCGAACCTGGCGCTCTTCCACTCGCGGCGAATTCCCGCCGCCGTCAGCCACCGCTTGTTTGAGCGGACCAAGGATCCCAAGGCCCTCGACGAAGCCATCGCATACGAGCGGAGCGCCATCGATGCCTGGCGGCAACTCGTGGCAGCAGCGGGTGATTTTTACACCGACGACCTGATGATGGGCGTGCGCGGGGCAAACCTGTGCGGTCATTGGAAGGATGAACTCGCCGCACTGGACAAGGGCCTCGGTGCGTTGGAGAGCCAGAGGCGCGACCTCAAGCCATTGGGTGCCGCCAAGCCCGCGCCTCGGTTCCCGCCGACCACGACCAACGGCGGCGGCGCTGCACCCGAGATCATCCACCAGCCACTGACGGTCGCTCCGGTGGGCAAGCCCCTGACCGTGACCGCCGAAGCACGCGACCCGGCCGGCGTGAAGTGGGTGCGCCTGCGCTACCGCAGCGTGAACCAGCATGAGGATTATCGCACGCTGCCGATGGTTCCCACCGGAGAGAAGAACCAATACCGCGCCATCATTCCGGCCGCGCACATCGGTCCCACCTGGGACGTGATGTATTTCATCGAGACGATGGACGCGCACGGCCGTGGCAGAATCCATCCTGACCTCAACCGGGAAACACCATATATCGTCGTCAAACTCCAACCCTGACTCGACTGAAACATGACTCCCAAGAGACTCGGCAATATCTATGACGGGCGATCGACCATGAAAAAATCCCTGGCAGCTTGCCTGCGATGGTCGCTGTTGTCCCTGCTCATCAGCCAGCACGCACTGGGTGCCGATCACCAATCCCTGCAAGCCAGGGCAGGCCTCGGCGCGACCACGCCCCAAGAAGTGCCGCTGCCCTTGCCTGATCACCCCGGCAACGTGTTTCTCGAAGGTGAGGATCTTCGGATTCCGATTCCGGAAGCGCTGCCGCTGGCGGCTACACAGTGGCGTCTGCTGGGCGACCGGGACCGGATCCTGCGCACCGGAGATCTGCCCGTCAGAGCAGCTGAGACTCGGGCAACTCTCCCGCTTGGCGTGCTCGGCATTGGCTGGTATCGGCTTGAATTCGGAGCCACGAATCAACTCGCCCCATCCTTCACCACGTTCGCTGTTCTCCGACGGCTGCGAGCGCCCACACCGATGAACTCACCCATCGCGGTGGATTCAGCCGCGGCCTGGTTTGCTCCCAACGACGCGGTCCAGCAGAAGCGACTCGCGAATCTCGCTGCGCTCGCCGGGGTGAGTTGGGTGCGTGATCGCCTGCGCTGGCGGGATCTTCAGCCGCAGCCCGGCGAACTTGCGACGCCGCCCACGACCTACGACACCTCGGCCGAGGCGCATCGCGAGGCGGGACTTCAGTTGCTGCAGGTCTTTCACGACACGCCGCCGTGGGCGCGGGAAGGCGGCGGCGGCCAGTTTGCTCCCGACCTTCGCCATGTTTACGAACTCGGACGTGCGCTGGCGATTCGGTTCAAGGGACGCGTCGCAGCGTGGGAACCGTGGAACGAAGCCAATGTCGCCTCCTTCGGCGCGCACACGGTTGACCAGATGTGCTCGTGGCAAAAGGCAGCGTGGCTGGGCTTCAAGGCCGGCGATCCAGAGGTGACCGTGGGTTGGAATGCCACCGCCGCGGTTCCGACTCCGCCACACACCGAGGGCGTGCTCGCCAACGAGACATGGCCTTACTTTGACACCTATAACATCCACACCTACGACTGGTCGCACGCCTACGCTGATTTGTGGAAGCCAGCCCGTGAGGCGGCATCTGGCCGGCCAATCTGGATCACCGAGGCGGACCGCGGCACCCCGCACCTCAAGAACGCGCCGTGGTATGATCAGGCCCCGCGTCTCGAACGTCTCAAGGCCGAATGGATGGCCCAGGCTTACGCGAGCAGTCTCTTCGCCGGGGCCGCGCGCCACTTTCATTTCATCCTCGGAAATTATCAGGAACCGAACGGCGTGCAGTTCGGACTGCTGCGCCTCGACTTGACGCCGCGCCCCGCTTACGTCGCGCTCGCCGCCGTGGGCCGGTGTCTCGCGGGGGCGAAGCCTCTCGGACGCTGGCGGCCTGGTCAGGATGTCCAGGTGTATGCCTTCCGCGCGCACCCAGAAGGCGAGGAGCGCGACGTCCTGGTGGTATGGGCCGAGAAGGAAGTGGACTGGGCTGGTCGCGGCATGACGACGGTCGATTGGAAACTGCCCGCGAATCTTGCCGTGAAGAGCACTGTTGATTATCTGGGCCGCTCGCTCGGCACGAATCTTCCCGCGCCATTATCTTCCGCCCCGGTGTTTGTCTTTCTTCCACCGGGTCAGGCTTCCACCTTGCCGCTGGAGCCGCCACCGGCTCTGGCCCCCTGGCGTGGGGGCACGCCCTCGCCGGTGGTGCTGCAACTCTCGCTCCCTCGCCCGGCCATCCAGAAAGTCGAAGACCTCCCGTGGTCCGAGGGCTACGCCTACCAGTTGGCACCGGGGCAGAAATTGGACCTAAAGCTGCACGCCTACAACTTTGGCGCCAACCAGGCCACGGGCCGCATGCAGATCGCCCGTCAACCGCAAGGTTGGGACGTGCGTCTGACCGAACCGAGCTTCGACCTCGCACCCATGCAGCGAGCAGCATCCCGTGGCTCGTTGGAGATTCCAGAGAATGCCGTGGTGCGCGATGGCTGGGTGGTGCTGCAAGCCGATTGCGGAACGCACGGCCGCCCGGTGTTGGCGTTTCGCGTGGTGGCGGGCAGGTGACGATTGGGAGCGTCTCGCGCGCGCAGACAGGACTCGATTTTCCAAAATCCGCGTGTAGCCTGTTTTCCATTTATGAAGCCACCGGTTCTTCCCTCACGGCCCACCATGCGCCCTGCAGCCGTCCGGCTATTCGCGATCGTTCTACTGTGGAATGCGCTCAGCGTGGTGGCCGGCGACATCCTTTATCATTCGCTCGACAAGGGGGTTTACTTCACGCAAAAGCCCGGCGAGGCGCCGGTTCTGAAAACGCCGCTCCCGTATCTGATGCGCGCCGACATGCTGGCCGTCACCAATCGCGTCAACAGCGTGTTGCGCCGCTCGCTCGTCGCCCCGTATTTCATGCGATTCCTGATAGAGAAAGGCCCTCTTCAGAACGGAACTTGGATGGTTGTCGATCGCCATGCCTCGCAATCCAGCCTCGACACCGCCTGGCCCGTCGGCAAATTCAGCTTCGAGGTGAGCCCGCGCAGCGGCCCGATGCTGTTTTACACCAACACGCTCCCGGCCACGACCTCTCCGCCGGCTCCGCAGTTGGACAACCTCGCCGCCGCGCAATCCATCGACGCCTCCAACGCCTTCACGCTCGCCTGGCAGCCCTTCAGCGGCGGAACCACCAACGACCTGATCTACCTCCAGATTGACTCGTCCACGGGCACCGTGCATCGCACCGGATTCATTCCCGGAGCAACCAATTCGCTCAATGGCCTGGCCGCCGCGGCGGTGATCCCGGCCAACAGCCTCAGTCCGGGGCACGCGTATCTCGGGCGGCTGACGTTCTACAAGTTCACCACGACGGTCAGCAACAGCTTCCCCGGCGCGCTCGCCACCTGCGGCTTCTACGCGCAGACCGACTTCCATCTCGCGACTGCCGGCGCGGGCGACGCCACGCCGCCGACGCTCGCATTTTCAAGTCCGCAGGATGGCAGCCTGGCCGTACCCACCAATGCTCCGGTGGCCTTTCATTTCAGCGAAACCATGCGGGCGGTCCATTCCATCACCTACCCCGGATACGGCGGCAGCTTGCGCTTCTGGTGGTCGCCCGAACAACGCAGTTTCGCGCCGACGATGGTGTATTCCAATTTCGTGCCGAACCGCGTCCACACCTTTATCCTGAATCCGCACGAGAACACGCTTGGCTTTGGCGACACCAACGGCAATCCGCTCGCCGCCGATACGGTCGTCCAGTTCACCACGGGCACCGGACGAATGCCGGTCGAACCGGCGGCGTGGGCCACCCCGACGCGACTGACGAACGGCTTTGCCCTGACGGCGCTGGGCGTGACGAACTACCCCTACACATTGTTGGGCTCGACGAATCTCCCCAACTGGATCGTCCTGCAAACGAACCTGGCATTTGGCGGATGGGCGAAGTTCGTGGACACGAACGCGCCGCTGCCACCCGCCCGGTTTTATCGCGCGGTGGCGTATTGAAGGGCGGGCCAAGAATCACTCGTTTTGCCCTGTTCCGCCGGCTGATTTGCAGCCCCACCGTCAAAGTGCCGACCACCCCGGCGCCGCATCTATACCGTTGACTCCCCATGGCGCTGCGTTCAAATCACCCGGACACCCAAAGCCTATGAACCGACGCCAATTCTTGCAGAACTCCGTCGCCGCCGCTGCCGTCGCGGGTTTACCGTCCCGCCTTTTCGCAGCGGCAGCCGACGCGGGGAAATATTCCTACCTCGGACGCACAGATGACTACGCCGAGTTCCGCATCATCGAACCGGGACTCACCATCACTAAGGTTGAGTCGTGGACGGAAGGCCAGTTCGGCTTCGTCCGCGTCACGACCAACGACGGGCGCGAAGGCTGGGGACAGCTTTCTTCCTTCGAGCCGGACATCACCGCCACGGTGTTGCATCGGCAGGTGGCCCGGCACGTTCTCGGCAGCGACCCGGCGAAGATCGACGACCTCGCGGATCGCGTCATCGACGCGAACATGAAGTTCCCGTGGTCCTACGTGTGCCGCGCACTCTCCGGCGTGGACACCGCGATCTGGGATCTTTACGGCAAGATCAAAGGCAAGCCGGTGTGCGCGCTGCTCGGCGGCAAGACCGATCCTTTTCCGGTGTACGGCTCCAGCATGCGGCGCGACATCACGCCGGAGGACGAAGCCGCGCGCCTGGTCAAGCTGCGCGACGAGCGCGGCTTCAAGGCGTTCAAGGTCCGCCTCGGCGTGCCCACCGGCCATGACCGCGATGCCGCGCCCGGCCGCACGGAGAAATTAATCCCGGCCATCCGCAAGGCAGTGGGTGACGACATCCGGCTGCTGGCCGACGGGAACAGTTGCTTCACGCCACCGCGGGCCATCGAGGTGGGGCGCCGCATGGAGGACGGCAATTACTATTGGTTCGAAGAGCCCTGTCCGTACTGGGAACTGGAATGGACGGCCGAGGTCGCAGCCGCGCTAAAGATGAACGTGGCCGGCGGCGAACAGGACAACGACCTCGCGCAATGGCGGCGCATGATTCGGAAAAACGCGGTGGATATTCTCCAGCCGGACCTCTGCTACGTGGGCGGTTTCACCCGCGCCTGGCGCGTTGCCAAGATGGGGCAGAAGGCCAGCAAGCTAGTGGTGCCACACTCGTCCCATCTCGCGCCCATTACGCTCTTCTCGCTGCACTTCATGGCGGCAATTCCGAACGCTGGACCGGTGGTTGAGTTCAGCATCGAGGAAGACGCGAATGCTGGCGAACAGCTTTACAGCCCGGCGCTGAAAGTGGTGGACGGCAAAGTGAAAATTCCTGACGACCCCGGCTGGGGCATGAAGATCAACCCAGCCTGGATTGCGAAAGCCGCCTACCTGAAGAGCGAACGCACCGCGAAGGCGTGACGCCACACGGTGCGCTTGGATGCGTTTGGATTTCAACTCCAAGACGCCAGGACGCAGAGGGGCAAAGAGGGTCAGGGGAATGGCTGTCAGGGAAATAAAGCTGCGGCCTTTCCCCCATTCCACTGACGAACATTCCACTGACTTGGCGTTTTTCGCGCCTGCCGCGGCAGAATACTTTTTGCGCCTTTGCGCCTTCGCGTCTTTGCGTTGAATTCAACTCGTGTGATTGCACGCGGGCCGCCTACTTCGCCGGCGCGCCGATGCAATAGAGGTTCTTGAAACCGCGCAGGAACATCTGGCCGCCGCTGAAGGCCGGCGAGGCGTAGGTTTTCTCGCCGAGTTCATTTCGCGCCACAAGTTCGAACTTTGGCCCGGCTTTCACGATGTGCATCACGCCGTCATCATTGAGGAAATAGACCAATCCGTTCGCGCTGACCGGCGAGGCATGGTGCAAGCCCATCGGTTCCTTCCAGAGAATCTTGCCGGTGACCGCCTCGAAGCAGTGCGCCGCCTTTCCGCCGAAGGACGACGTGAAGAACCAGTCGCCCACTGCGATCGGTGAGGGGACGTAAGGCGCACCTTCGGACGATTTCCACACGACCTTGTTTGACGTGACGTTTCCCTCTCCATCTGGCTTGACCGCCACCAGGACCTTGGCGGGCCAACTGGTGCAGGTGAGCACCAAGCCCGACTTCTCGTGATACACCGGCGTGATCACCGAGTCATCCGCCAGACCATCCACGAACCAGAGCATTTTGCCGGTGCTCGGATCATAGCTCGTCACCGCCTTGTTGCCCGGGACGATCATTTGCGGCCGCCCCGCCATCTCGCGGATGAGCGGCGGGCTGAAGCTTTGCGTGGGATTCTCGACCAGCGTCTTCCAGACCGTCTTGCCGCCGGCGCGGCTCAGTGCCACGACGAAGTTCTCGCCCTTGCTGTAAAGGGCGACGATCACTTTGTCCTCGAACAGGACGGGCGTATGGCTGAAGCCCCATTGGTTTTTGAATTTGCCGGGGCGCGCCAGCCAGAGCTGCTTGCCGCTGAAATCGTAGGCGGCCACGACGACCTCCTCTCCGTCGAGGAAGGTGACATAAACTTTCTCGCCGTCGGTGGTGGGCGTCGCTGAAGCGTAGCTGTTCTCGTTGTTCTTCGCTTCGAGCGGAGCCTTCAGCACGGCCTGCTGCCAGAGCAGATCGCCGGTCTTGCGATCGAACGACAGCAGCACGCGCTCCTGGGTTTCCTTCAGGGCGGTGGTCAGAAAGAGGCGATTCCCCCAGATGATCGGCGAGGAATGACCTTCGCCCGGGACGGCTTTCTTCCACACGATGTTATTGGTCGCGCTCCACTGGGTCGGAGCATTTTGATCGAGGCTGGTGCCATCGTTGCGCGGCCCGCGCCAGCACGGCCAGTTCTCGGCGCAAGCCAGGCTGCCGGCAAGGGACAACAGGCAAATGAGGAGGGCAGACATGGCGGAGCGGAGGCCGTTGATTGGTTTCACGGTGGCACCATGGGGTAATTGCACACCGGGGTTCAAGCTTGGAGGAGCCTGAGGAGGCACTCGCTTTCCCGCTCTTTCGCAGCAGGTGATTCAGGCACGATGAATCGCTCTTGCACGTTCAATGAATTCCAAAAAAGGCAACCGGTAGCCGCATTGTGCATTGCGCCGCGCGTGCGTGGTCCGGAATCACCAGCCCCAAAACGAACAGGGCGGCGACCACCACGAGACGCAACGCAAAGCGGGAGGATGATTTCATGGAAGAATTTCAGGCCAGCCTGCAGAACGGCGCAAGCGGATTTCAGAAATCCCATGTTGCCCGGCGCAACGGAACACTCATTTTCGCGGCGGAGGCGGGAGAGGCGCGGGGACCGGAACCGGCGCGGTGGCCCCGGGCAAGGCAAGGAATCCTTTCTCGATCAACTCCGTCGCCTTGGCATCGCGCTCGCGGCGATCGGCGCTGTCGAGCACCACCACGATGACCCGGTGTCCGTTGCGCTCCGCCGTGGCCGCGATGGAGTAGCCTGCGGCCGTGATGTAGCCGGTCTTCAATCCGTCGCAGCCGGCAACCTTGCCGAGCAGGGGATTGTGGCTGCGCATGATGATGGTGCTGTTCGGCACGCTGGCGCGGAACGGCCGCTCCCGCGTGGCGGTATAGCGCAGGGCGTGGGGATGTTTAAGGAGCTCGCGGCAAAGGATGGCGAAATCGCGCGCCGTGGTGATATCCGGTTGCTGACCCGCTCCTGGAGGCAGGCCGTGGACGGAGTTGAAGACCGTGTCCTTCATCCCCAGTTCCTTCGCGCGCTGGTTCATCAGCACCACGAAGCCCTCAGTCGTCCCTGCCACCTTCTCCGCCAGCGCCACCGCGGCATCGTTGGCTGACTGGATCATGAGGGCGAAGAGCATCTCATCGACCGTGAACACTTCCTTTTCCTTCAGATAAACCTGCGAGCCGCCGGTCTTGGAGGCCCGGGCGCTGACGGTCACCGGATCGGTCCAGGTGAGTTGCCGGGCTTCGATGCGCTCCAGGATCAGCAGCAGATCCATCAGCTTGAGCGTGCTCGCCGGGTAGCCCTTGGCCGAGGCGCCCTCCTCGAACAACACGCGGCCCGTGGCGGCTTCCATCACGATGGCGCCGAGATACGGACGACGCGCGGTCGAAGCGAGGCGCCCGGAAGTGGACGCGGCAGGCGTGGGGGCTTTGCTCTTGGAGGACGGTTGCGCAGCCGCAGGCAGCGCGGGCGAACCGACCAACAGCACGGCAGCGAAGGAGATGAACGCATTGCGCACCATTCTCGCCGCGGCGTCGCGCCAGAGCGCCGCACTCTCGGACATCAAAATGGCGGCGCTCTGCCGAGACGCCGCTACGAACTGCTGGAAGATCGAGATCATGATGAGAAGTCTGGGCTAGAATCGCACCGCTTTGATCGCCGCATCGTAAACCTGCTTCAGCGGCACGCCGGCCTGCTCGGCGAGCTTGCGGCACGATTCGAATTCCGGTGCCGCCTGCACCACCGCGCCGTTCAGGAGCCCGAGTTTTAATTCCACCTCGCCAAACAGAGTCGTCACCCGACGCATTTCGCGTCGGAGCTTGCGTCGCTCAGTGGCGGAACGTCGCACGCCGAAGGCAGTCGTCTCGCGCAGAATCATCTCCGTGAAACGATCCGCTTCCTCGTTCGCGCACAGCAGCGAGAGCAGCACACCGGGGCGGCTCTTCTTCATCTGGATCGGTGCGTAGAAGACATCAAGCGCTCCGGCCGCCAATGCTCGCTCGATGAATCCACCCAGAATCTCGGAGTTGATGTCGTCGAGATTGGTCTGGAGCGTGATGACTGTGTCCTGCTCCCAATCGTGCGCACTCGCGGTGGCGGCGGAGGTTTCGCCGAGGACGACACGGAGCACGTTGGGACGCGTCTTGTTTTCCCGCGTGCCGATGCCGTAGCCGATTTTCTCCAGACGCAGCCCGCTCATTGGACCAAAGCTCTCAACGAATTCGGCGAGCAGCGCGGCCCCGGTGGGCGTCACGAGTTCGTGCGGTTCCTCGCATTGGCCGATCACGATGCCGCGCGCGCCGAGAATCTCCAGAGTCGCCGGAGCGGGCACGGGGAATTTGCCGTGGGCGCAATGCACCCAGCCGGTGCCTTCGATGACTGCCGAAGCGAGCACGCGCGGCTTGCCAAGCAATTCGAGCGCAAGGCAGCCGCCGACGATATCGACAATCGAGTCCGTCGCGCCGACCTCGTGAAAATGAACCTTCTCCGGTGGCTTCCCGTGAATCCTGCCCTCCGCGACTGCCACGCGCCGGAAGACGGCGATCGCCTTGTGTTTCACCCAATCCGACAGCGGGCTGGTTTGAATCAGCGCGGCAATCTCGACAAACGTGCGCCCGTGAGTGTGCTCATGCTCGTGGGTGTGCGGCGCAGCGTGTCCGTGCTGATGCAGATGCGAATGGTGCGCCGCTTCGTGGAGCGAATCGTGCCCGTGGTCCTGCGGGTGGCTGTGGCCATGACCGTGATCATGGCCCTGTTCGTGGCTGCCGTGGTGGTGATGATGCTCCTCGTCGTCGAGGTTGACCTCGAACTTGGTGCCTTCGATGCCCTGACGATTCTGGCGCGCGAGGGTCAGATGATAGCCGCCGAGATCGAGGCGCGCGAGTTCGCCTTCGAGTTTGAGGAAATCAACTCCCAGGTCCACCAGCGCGCCGAGGAACATGTCGCCGCTGATGCCGCTGAACAAATCAAGGTAGAGCGTCTTCATGAAAGTTCGCCGGCGACGAGCGCGTTGATCTGGCTGGCGGCGAAACCCGCGCCAAAGCCGTTGTCGATGTTCACGACGGTCAGGCCGCTGCCGCAACTGTTGAGCATGGCCAGCAGCGCCGCCAGGCCGCCGAGGTGCGATCCGTAGCCGATGCTGGTCGGCACCGCGATGACCGGTTTGTTGACCAGGCCCGCCACCACGCTCGGCAGGGCGCCTTCCATCCCGGCAACCGCGATGATGACGTTGGCGCGCTGGACGGTTTCCAATCGCTTGATGAGCCGGTGCAATCCCGCCACGCCCACGTCGAACACGCGCTCGACATGATTGCCCATGATGTCGGCGGTGATGGCCGCCTCTTCGGCAACGGGCAAGTCACTGGTACCGGCGGCGAGGACGGCGATGGTGCCGGCGCGCTTGGCCAGCGCGGGTTTCTCGAAAGTCAGACAGCGGGCTGATTCGTGATAGACGAAGCCCTTGATCTGGCGACGCACGGCGCGGGCCTGCTCGGGACCAACGCGGGTGACAAGCACCTGCTTCTCGTGCTTGAGCAGACGCTGCGCAATGCCGGCGATCTGCTCGGGCGTTTTGCCGGCACCGTAGATGACTTCGGGAAAATTCTTGCGCAGCGAGCGATGGAGGTCCACCTGGGCAAAACCGAGATCGGCCACCGGCTCGGCTTGGAAGGCTTGCAGCACCTCGTCGCGACCGAGGTGGCCGGCGCGGAATTTGTCCAGCAGGGCGATGGCTTCAGTTGAATTCACGGCGCGGGAGAATGGCAGCGGGATGAAACGAGGTCACGCGGGAAAAGCTCGCGGGTCGATGATGGGGCGCATCCGCGCACTGCCCCCGGCGCGCGGCCTTGAGGCCGCTTCCGCGTTCGATGGGTGATGGCGAAACATGGCCGGACGGTCTCTCGCACGAGGAAGCGACGTCAACGTCGCGCTCCAACCCGGTTGCCTTCGGGGGCAGTGTCGAGGGACGCCCTCGATGATGTTGGCGGAGACAAAACAGGCGGAAAGCCGCCGGGCCTCCCGCCTGTTTGTGGAGAGCGTGGTTTACTTGAGCTTCTCAAGCGTCTGCTTGATGGCATCGAAGTTGGGCAGTTCCTTCGGGGTCGGCGTCTGCTCGCTGTATTGGACGACGCCGTTCTTGTCGATGACGAACGCCGCGCGCGCGCTGACCGCACCCAGACCGATGAGGTCAGGCAGCAGAACCCCATAAGCCTCGGCCGTCTTCTTGTTGAGGTCGCTGACGAGGGTGACGCTGATCTTCTCCTTCTGCGCCCAGGCTTCCTGGGCGAACGGGCTGTCCACGCTGCAGGCGATGACCTCGGCATTCAGCCCGGTAAAGGCATTGAGGCCGGAGGTGATGTCGCACATTTCCTTGGTGCAGACGCTGGTGAAGGCGAGCGGGAAGAAGAGCAGCACGGTGTTCTTCTGACCGAAGTGGTTGCTCAGCTTCACATCGACGAGCCCGGAGGCTTGCTTGGATTTGAGCGAGAAGTCCGGCGCTTTGGTTCCGACAGAGATGGCCATAATTGTTTGGTGTGGTTGATGATTTTTAGTCCCGTTAACGGGTGGCATTTATAGTTCTGCCGCGCCGGGGTGTCAAATGTGCGCGGGACTTCCTTGCGGCTTGAAAGACTCGACTTTCCGCCGGCGAGACCAATCACCACATCGCCCAACAGCCGCTGTCGCCCCACTTCTGTGAGCCGCGGTAGGTCTGCATCTGCCCGACGCTCTTCCAGGAGACCGAACCGTCAAGCAGCCCGACGTTGCCGCCGGCGGCTCCAATCTGAGCGGAGGACGCGCCGGTGGCGGTCTGGGTTTCCTCCGTCCCGTCGGCGAGGGTGGGACCGCCTTTGCAGTGCGGGGCGAAGGACTGACCGTAACCCGGCGACCAGTCGTTCATGTCGCTCACCAGGACGAGTTCCGGCGAGTCGGTCAGCCGCTGTGGTGAGATCCAGGTGCCGCTGTTTCCCGGCAGCGCGGGCCAGGGCGTGTTGGTATGGCCACCGTGATAGTTGAAGCCAACCACGTAGCCGTACTCCTGTTCCTCAAACGGGCGCACGGCCTGTTTGTTCATGAAATACTCCGCGAAGCTCGGACAATGTGCCATCCGCTCCGTCCCGGCGTACTGGACGATGGCGTTGCTGGTCGCCGTGCTGAGCACCGGCAGATGATCGTCGTCGGCGCCTTTGTTGGAGGCACCGGAGGGGAGATACTGGTCGTTCTCATCGCCGTACATGTGGATGGCCAGCATGAACTGGCGCATCGAGTTCTTGCAGCTTGCGCGCCGGGCGCGTTCCTTGGCACCGCCCAACGCGGGCAGCAGCAGCGCGGCCAGGATGGCGATGATGGCAATCACCACGAGGAGTTCGATCAAGGTGAAGGCGCGCGCCGAGAGAGAATTCCCCGAAGGGCTTGCGCATTGAACCCCTGAACCGGATTGAGCCCCCTCTCCCTTCCCTCTCCCCCGCTCGGAGCGGGGGAGGAGGTGTCCGAAGGACGGGTGAGGGGGAGTTTGGTGAGGGCACCGATGGTCTGGTGGTCGGGAAGCTGGCATGTTCACCTCCTTCATTGGGGTTCATTCACGATGAAATAGCGGGCACCGGCGTTGGTGGTGGCCGTGTCGATCTCGATGACGCCGTTCATCAACCCGGGCTTGTTAGTCAGGACAGTCCAGGCGGTCAGGGGCAGATCAAGACTCGACGATGAACGGACCTCGACCTGCGCGAGGCGATTGGAACTTACCGCGGCTCCATTCGTCGCGCCGACGACGAAACGAAGCGCCTGTCCCCCGACGAGCTGCGGTTTGCCGACCTGCAAATCCGGCAGGGAAAAATCAAAGCAGGCCGCGAACGCGGTGCTGCGCAGAATGACGCGACCGTCGGCGACGGCAGGGACATTCCAGCATTTGTTGGTCGTGCCGTTGTGTCTCGGGATGGCCACGAAGCGCGCCACCTCGGTATAGGCATTCGTGTTCAGTTTTGCCAGAACCAGCCGGCCGTTCTCGGCCAGCGTCATCAGATGGCCGTCCGCCAGAATCGAGCCGCCGCGCCCGAATCCGTTGGTGGACCATTTCTGGGCACCGGTGCGAAGGTCAAGGCACTTCAACTGGGCATTGACGCTGTCGAAGGTTTGAATGCCGAACAGCCCGTAGAGGAAGCCTTCGTGGGCCACCGGCGTCATCCAGTGACTGGCGATGGTGTTCATGGTCCAGAGTTGCGTGGCGATGCAGACATTGTTGGACAGGCTCACCTGCAGCGCCACCGAGCCCATGCCGTAGCTGTGGGCACCGGTGGCAAATACCATGTCATCCCACACCACCGGCGAAGCTCCGAGCGACGTGCTGTAGTTGAATGGATAAGCGAACTTCCACCAGCGGGCGCCCGTCTGCGGATTCAGCGAGATAAGGCCGCTCTGGGTGGCGAAGATGAGGTGCCGCGCGCCCTTGATGGTGGCGAGCACGGGCGCGGCGTGGGTCATCGCTTCATTCTCGGCGCGCCACGCCACCGCGCCGTTGGTGGTGGACAGCGCCATCAGGCTGTTGGCGCCACAGTTGGCGTTGAGGAAAATCAGTCCGTTGTCCACCAGCGGCGAGGCGGCATTCTGCCAGTCAATGACGCTGCCACCGTAAAGCGTGCGCAGATCGCGCTGCCAGACGACGGCGCCATTGGTGGCGTTGAGGCGAAACAGCTTCAGGTAGGAGGTCAGCACGTACACCGCGTCACCATCCGCGCTGGGAGTGGTGCGTGGACCGTCATCGGTGCCGACGCCGCCATTGGGGTAGCTGGCGACATCCAGCGGCGTCGCCCACAATTGCTGTCCATCGGCCACGCTCAAGGCCAGGCAGACCTCCCGGTTGGTCCCGGTCACCGGCCGCATGACCTGAGTGAAGACGCGTCCGCCCTGAACTGACACCGAACTCAAACCGTTGCCGAGAAACACGCGCCAGACGGGATTGGTCGCAGTCCCGGTCCACTCCTTCACGATACGGTCGCGCGAAACGCCATCGTGGTCAGGCCCCCGATATTGCGGCCAGTCGCGGGCGATGACGTGGGAAACAAAGAGGAGAACACTGCCGGCCACTGCGAGAGTGGTCAACCGGTCGAGGCAGAATCTTGCTGCTGATCTCATAAGGCCACTGGTGCAAAGCATCCTCCTTGCCGGTTCGATTGCAACCTTGGACGACGGGGTGAATGCCTGTCGGCCGATCGACTGTTGCGATCGTATGGGCAGGGGTGTCTTTCCAAGCGCGCTGACGCCGCCACCACGACGCTTTGGAGTGCGGCGAGTTCTCGCCGCTTTTCGGCAGGCGACGGGTCGCCGTCGAACGGGCAGGCGCGTGAGACGGCTCCGAGTCCCGACTCCGAGTCGGGACTCTGCCTGACCGACAAGTCGGTCAGGCGACCAAGGCGGCGACAAGTCGCGCGCACTCCAAATTCATCGCCGTCCGTGGATGAATTCCCGTCATTGTCATCCAATTCGCTGCGGCCGGCCGTGGTGGTTTCACTCAAAAATCTCGTAAAACGTGCCGCCAATCACGCACTGGAGATTCGCGCCGAGCGCCAGCCACTTTTGCGCCGCCGGATGTTTCTTCAGCAGCGCGAAGTATTCCTCCGAGCCGAACTGGACGCGGACCGGTTTGGCGCTTTTGAGTTTCTGCACCTCGCCGTCCACCCACTGCGCGCCATTCTGATAAAAAGTTCGTCCGGCAACAAAGCGGCTCTGCTGCGCCATGCCTTGTGCCGCTGTGACCGCAAGTGCTTTTCCGGCCACCACCGGTCCCGCGCCTCCGGCAACGCTCGCACTCATCGACATCGGCGCGGCGGATGGAACAGCACGCAGGGTTTCGACATTGCCCGCGGCAATCGCGTCCGCCGGCGCATTGGCTGATTTGAGTTCTTGATAGGAGCGCGCACCCGCCACACCGAGATCGCCGCCCTTCTCGCGGCTGAATCGATGGTAAACATCCGCTGCTTCGCGCCGCGCCCGATCCTCGCGCAACAGCGGCATCGTCATCGAAGTCATGGGCACGCCGCGCTGGCGCTCGTCCTCGATAATCAAATAAGCGGTATAGGGCGTGACGATGCCGAACTGGCGGGCAAGTTCGGTCACTTCATCCTTCAACTCCTTATTCTCGCCGCGCAGCCGGATCTCATCCAGCAGATAGCCAACGCGGCGCGTGGCCCAGAGGCGCGGAATGAAATCGTGATCCTTCGCCGCGTCGGGAAACTTCGCATCGAAAGCAAACTTCCTGGTCTCGCCGCCCATCGAGCCAGCCAGGTGGATCGCGCCGTCGCTGTGACCCGAGTAACGGCCCACCAGCACGAGTTGCTCACCGCGGAACAAATCCGGCAGCGGCGACGGATACACCTTCGTCACGCGCACGCCCTCGGGAAAAGTCAGCTTCGGCTGCGCCAGGACCGGCTCTTTGATCTTGGTGAAGAAGTTCGAGACCTTCACCTCGATGTCCTCCTCGGGCAGCACGTACTGGCTGAAGGCGCGTGTTTCTTCGGTGATCTTGTCGAGCAGATGCGTGTTCACATCCGTGCCAATGCCGAAGCAGAAGACGCGCGTGTTGCCACGAGTGGCCTGCTTGACATTGCCCACAATGGCATCCTCGGCCGTGTTGCCAATGGTCGGCCGGCCGTCGGTCAGAAAGACGACCACGAATGGCCGGTCGCTTCCGTCGGGGCGAAGCGCGAGGGCTTTCTTCAGCGCCTCGTCAATCGCGGTGCCACCAATCGGGCGCAGCTCCTTGATGAAACTTTGCGCGCGTTCGCGGTTGGACGGCGATGCCTCCGACAGCTTGTCGAAAACCGGCTCGACCTCGGTGGCAAAGCGCAGCACTTCGAAGCGATCCTGATCGTTGAGATTCTCGACGCAAAACGCCAGCGCCTTCTTGGCCTGGGTGAGCTTCGCGCCCGCCATCGAGCCGGAGGTATCGAGCACGAACACCACATCCTTCGGCAACACCTTCGCGTTCTTCTTCTCCGCGCCGGGTGAGGCCAGGAGGAGGAAGAATCCCTCGCCCTCGCCGGTCTTGTGCGCCAGCAAACTCAGGCCCACGTCGCCGTCCTCCTGCGAGAAATACACCTCAAAGTCGGCGTCGGATTTCATCTCCGCGGCCTCGAAACCGATGACGGCCCGATTCGCGCCATCGCGGCGCACCTCGACCTGATGGCTGGGCGAGTAAACCGACTTGAGCGGACGCCTGGTTTCCAGTTCCACCTTCACGCTGACATTGCGGATTGGTTTGGCGGAAAACTTCTCCGTGTTGAGAGGCAGCGCGAGAGCGACCAGGCCAGCGTCGGATTTGAGCAGTTGCGTGTAGGAAAGCGTGATGCGTTTGCGGCTGTTCGGTTCAATGGGGAAGATGCGCACCTTGAAGAGATCGCGCCCGGCGTATTCGAGCAGCGCCGGATCGCGCAGCTTGCGGACGATGTCCTCGTAAATCCCCCGCGCCTTGTCCGCCGCCAGCAGCTCCGCCTCGACCGGTTTGCCGTTGATTTCCATGGTGAACTTGTCGATCTGCGCGCCCTTCGGGACGGGGAAGAGGAAAGTGCCTTCAAGCTGCCGCGCGTTGGGATTGTAGAACTCCTGGTCGATGGTCGTGCGGGCAATCTGGTCGCGCACCTTGACGTCAGCCTTGGTGAAGCTGACCTCCAGCGGCGCCCAGACCGGACGAGGCGACGGCACCACCATCGGCGGCCTTTCGGGCGGTGGAAAATGTGGAGGCAGGCGCCGCCAGAAATCGGGTTCATGCACGACGATCAAGCCGGCAGCGCGGGCCGAAACCGTGACCACCGCCAGCACCAAAGAGAGCCAAAGCACGCGTTTCATACCATCGTTCGACGGGATCGCTGCGAGAATGCTCCGCGCCGTGCGCCACCCTTTTTGGAGCCGGACAGTCCGGAGATAACTCCTTGCCCCAGCGAGGCAAAATCCTTGACGCCCGGGTGGACAATCGACGATCAAATGCGTCCACCAAACAACACAACCACAGGCGGCGGCCGGGTGCGGCAAGGGAGGAAGCCGGGCGCCATCAATCAACCCATCGCAAACCCATGACCAACCTTGCCAACATCGACACCATCATCATCGTGATGATGGAGAACCGTTCGTTCGACCATCTGCTCGGTTACCTGAGCCTACCGCCCTACAACCGCAAAGACGTCGATGGCCTTCGCCCCGGGATGTCAAACCTGTGCAGCGGCGCGAAGTATCCCGTGTTTCGCTGGGCCGATCCCAATGGCAAACTGCCGGGCGATCCGCCGCACGAGCGCGAGGACATCTCGATTCAACTCACCAATCTGCCGGGAACAGCGGGACCGCCGCCCCATTCGATGGGCGGATTTGTCGCCAGCTATGCCTCCAAGTTCGCTGTGTCGGCCGGCAATCCACCCATCCCGATGTGCTACTTCGGCGGCCAGGATTTGCCGGCGATGGATTTCTTCGCGCGACAATACTGCATCTGCGACCGCTGGTTCGCCGCCCTGCCGACGGGCACGCAACCAAACCGGCTGATGGCCTTTGCCGGCTACACCTGGATTGATCGCAATCGCGGCCTGCTGCTGCCGGCGCACGATCTGGTTTATGACTGGCTGTCCGCCCGCAAGGTCAAGTGGCGCGTGTATCACCACGGGCTTCCGTTCTTCATGCTGTTGGAGAACTGGTGTACGCGCGTCGTGCTCGACCGGCGGTTTCGCAGTTTCGACAGTTTCGGGGATGACTGGCGCAGCGAATCCTCGAAAAAGTTTCCGCAGGTGATTTTCCTCGAACCCCGCTACGCCGACGCGCCGCACTTCGAGCCGCCCAACGACGATCATCCACCGGTGCCCGTGGCCGCCGGCCAGCAGTTCCTGCTGCGCATCTTTTCGGATTTGATGACGAATCCGGAACGCTGGTCGCGCACCGCGTTGATCATCACCTACGATGAGCACGGTGGTTTTTATGACCATGTCCCGCCCGAAGCGGTGCGGACGGACCCGCCCAAGTTCCCCGGGTTCATTCCCTTTGAATCCACCGGCGTGCGGGTTCCCGGAATCATCGTCTCGCCCTTTGTCGAGCCGGGCAGCGTTTGCCACGACCGGTTCGATCACACCTCCATGCTCAAATTCCTGGGCGCGAAGTTCGGCGGCGGAGGCTACACGCCCATCGTGGATGCCCGTCCGGTGGGTGATCTGACCAGCGCCTTCACGCGAGCCAAACCGCGCACTGGCCTGGCGGTCCCCACTCCGTCCGTGAAGTCCGGCTTCGTGCCAGACCAGGAGCCGACGGACGCGATTCCGCAGGCTTTTAAGGCCGCGGCGATGCGGGCCATGAAGGAGAATCCGGCGGCGACGCGCGAGAAGTTTCCCGAGCTGTTCAGCCACTTCACCTTCAAGCCTGCGCCGCGCAAGAAAGCCGCCCGGAAGAAATCAACTCCGCGCCGGCGATGACGCGCGACGAATCACCGCCGCCACGCCGATCCACAGCACGAGGAAGGCGCCGGCGAGATACAGCGCGCGTTTAAACCATCCGCTTTCGCGCGTGTTGGCGGCGGTGAACTGCACCGTCATCGGCTTGTTCACCTCGGTCTGCAGCACCTGCGTGAAGCTGTGGCGCTGGCCGCGCGTCGGGAGATTGGCGCGCAACGGCTGGACCTTGGTCACCTTCACCTCCTGCGCTTTTTGCAGCGCGCCCCACTGGCGCTCGGCGGCGTCGGCATCGTATTGCACCAACTCGTCCAATTGCTGGGCGGGCTCCTGCTGCTGGCCAACCGCCACCGCGCCGCCCTGTCCGCCGAGCCGCTTGAAGTTGTCCGCGGTGTAGGCGCGCTGGGCCTGGATGAGATTGCTGCTCTGCGCCCGGCCCAGATCCTTTTTCAGCGTCTCCAGTTCCTTTGTTGCCTGGACGTCGGCGAAATCATTCAGGCGGACCGCGTTGTTGAACTCGACGTTCGCGCCTTTGAATTTACCTTCGGTCAAGCCGCGCCGCGCATTGCTCAGGAAGCTCTGCATCTCCGCCTTCTTCTCGACGACCTTCTGCTGTTCCTGCCGGAAATACTCGGTCGAGGAATAGATCTGCACCACCGGCGCTCCCACGGCTTCGTGCGTCATGCTGCCACCATCGAAGTCTGCGTACGAGTAATCGGGCGGCAGGTAAATCTCCCAGCGCGCGTTCTTCAACGGCACCGCCAGCTTCGGCGACGCGAGCGTCACGCGTCCCTTGGTCTTCGGGAAACGCTCCGCGCCGATGTACGTCAGTTCAATCGCCACCGGCGTGTCGTCGGAACCCGATCGCTCGATGGGCAGCAACAAGCGCGTTTCGCGCTGGGTCGGACGAACCGGTTGCCCGCCGACAAAGGCGGACCACACCTTCGAGCCCGGCGGCAGTTCAATCTCGAGGTTTTGCAGTCCGTTGTTGCGCACGGCGAGCGTGAGTTCGGTCATCATCTGGCCATCGTCGGCGACCACGGTGGTGAGTTTCGCGCTATCGACCAGCGCCTGGAGCAACTCGGCTTCCTCGTAGCGCCGCGCCTCGACCGCCAGCTTGAAGCCGGGGCGCACGTAACGATAGACCAGCACCGGAACTTCGCCGCCCGGCATTACGCCGCCGGTGGATAAACCCGTCCAATCGGGCAGTTCGCGCGCATCGATCTTCTGCAACTGTTCCGAGGCGCTCTTCTCGCTGAGTTGCAGCGGTGGCCGGGCGAGCAAAACCACGTTGCCCGTCTCGCGTTCCGCGCCGAGCGCCTGCACGCCCGCGACGTCGATCGGCGCATTGGTCTGTCCGGTGCGCGGCTGTTCCCAAGTGACGCTGAGCGTGTAGAGGCCGCGGACTTTGTTCTGCAATTCCACGCGCCAATCGTCGCCCGTGCGATCCCGGCGGCGGATGTTGACGCCGTTAATTTCGACGTTGGTGTAGGCCGACGGCACCCGGAGGCGAAACTCCTTCACCGGCGCATTCTGGATGTCGTAGCGCACCACCGCGCGGCCGGTGATAAGCGTTTCGCTGACCGAGATGAAATTCACCACCTCCGCGCGCACCCATGATTCGACAACCTCGGTGCCGATGGTCAGTTTCCACGCGGCCGCTTGGGGATCGGTGCCGATAAACTTGTATGCCAGCACCGCCGTCTCGCCGGGCCGGCGCTGTTGCATCGTCGCGCCCGCGCTCAAGGCCGTGGCAGGGATCTCCGTCAGGCCATCGAACGCCGTCGTCTTCACCGCCACACCGGGTTCGGCTGATACCGACACGAAACCGGTGAGCTTCTCGACGTCGAGCGGCGCGACTCCGGCGAATTCAATCGTGTTCGGCAAATCGCGGTATTGCCGCGTCAGCGTGATTTGCAAGGGGTAGGCACCGATCGTGCGTTCCTTGAGCGCCACTTCAAGAACTCGCGGCGCGTCCTTCTCGGTCCACTGCTGGATGTTGGTTCCGGTCACGCTGGTGACTCGCCAACCCGCGGGCAAGGCGACGCGCAAGACGAACACGCCGGCGCGCTTGATGGTGTAATCGATATTCGCGGCGAGGCTCGTTTCCTCGAAGCCGATCCGGAACGTCTGCCGCGCCACCGCGTCAATCTGAGGACGCACCGCTTCGGCGCGCGCCACCAGCGTGAAGCCCGCTTTGAGGAAGCGATACGCGCTGACCAACCCATCCGCGGGCAGCTTCGACAGCTTGCCGAACTCACTGTTGTCCACGCGCTGAAGATCGCGCGCCTCCTCGATGGAGAGACTCAACTCTTCGCCACCGCGCAAGCCCACCACGCCGGTTTCACGGATGACCTCGGTCGCGTGCGGCAGGGCCACGCGAACCTGTGCAGGCAGCACGCCCAGCGGCGATTCCAATTCCACCGTCAGCCGGTAGGCGGGCGAAACTGGCTTCACGAGATCGACCACGAGAATCTGTTCCGCGCCGTCCTCGCGGATTTCCCAGGTGCGAATCCATTCGCCCTCGACGCGCAAAAGGCGCTGGTTCGCCGGCAGACGCACCTTCACGTTGCGCAATTCGCCCTGCGTCACCTGGTAGTCGAAGACGGTGCGCGTGTTCACCGCGCCGCCGCCGACGGTGATCAGCGATTCGGCCTGCGCAAAGACGCTGGCTGCCATCTCGGCCACGCGCTTGATGCGTGGCGTCCAGTTCAACTCCACGCGATCGCCCGCGCCCAGCACAGCCTCGACGCGCGTGAGCTTGTCCGCTGAAATGCGCTGGAAGGCGACGGCCGTCGGAAATTCGACGTCGGCGTCCTCCTCATCAATCGTCACGGCCAACCGGCTCGACAGCGCTGGTGGAATCGCGAAAGCCAGTTGCCGCCGCGAGACGTCGCCGCCGAGCTTCACCGCGAACTTCACCTTCACCTCCGCCGCACCCGAGGCGGCAAAACGCAGCGCGAGCTGTCGTCCCTGACGGAGTAACGTTGCGTTCTTTGCCCCGCTCGAAAAGGTCTCGACAGCCACGTCATCGCCGAAGATCGGCACGGTCTGGTTCGTGGCGAAGGTGGTGACATGAATGGTCGCGTCGAACACCGCCACCTTGTCGCGCACCGCGCCGGTGAATTGGGCGGAGATGATCGAGAAGGCATTGGTGGGCACGGCAGCGGCCGACTGGAGATCCGCAGCGCGCAATGGAGTGATTCCCATCAGGGCGCCAATCAACCCGGCCAAGGCAAGCACCGTGACCGCCGGTGGAATCGAACTGGCCGTGCCGGAAGCATCCGAGAACGGCGGTTCCGTCGTCTCCGCGCTCTTGCGCGGCCAAAAACGCCAGACGACCCACGAGACGATGGACAGCGCCAGCAGCGGCAGGCCGGTGATCAGCGCGAGGTGCAGCTTCTGCCAGCCCAACAACAGGCTCACCACTGCGGCAATGGCCAGCGCCAGTCCGGCGGTCATCCCGAGGCTGCTGCGCGGCGAGCGATGCCAGAAGCGCCACACAACGATCAGTCCGGCGAGGAACGCGGCGCTTTGCAGCAGCGATCGCTTCACCTTGAACGCGTTCACTCGCTCGACCGCCATCTTCAGCTTGAGCGCTTCCGTCCCGACGTTGAGCACCTTGGTGAAGGTGAAGGGCTGTCCAGTTTTCGGCAGTTCGATGCGGATGGAACGGCGCCCGGCTCCGGTCGGCGAGACGCCGGTTGCGGCGACCGCTCCGCCGACGGTGACTTCGCCAGCCTGCGCGGCCCATGCGAGGAGACCCGCGTTGGCCATGGGTCCACCAACTCCGACTCCGCCACCTCCGCCCATGCCGCCGGCGGGCAACTGGAAGCCGACAGCTTGTTTGTTGCGCAACCCAGTCGCGGGATCCACCGCACCGCTGATCGTGACAACCTGTGACGGCGCGGGCTGCGCGGCCGGCGGTGCCGCAGGCGCACTGATGTTCTGGACCGCGGAGTCGCGCGCGAGCATTTCGTTGAACTGTTGCGGCGTCACCTGCATCACGCTGCCATCGGCGAGCGCCACTGATCGGCCGTTGGGTGCGTAGGCGATGATCGTTTGCGGGTTATTGAGCGATTTGCCGGTGCCGACCCACACCATGCGCTGACCGGTCTCGGGATCTGTGATGACTTTGTCCGACGCCAGTTCGCTACGCATTTCCTCGAAGCTTGAGGGCAGGCGGCCTCCGTTGTCCTCGGCAAACATCCGCGCCGCGAGGCCGATCTGCTTGAGGTTGCTAACGCCACTGATCCGCTGGGCGCGCGCCTTGGCCTTTGACAAGGCGGGCAGCAACATTCCGGCAAAGAGGCCGAGGATAACCAACACGACGAGCGCCGTGACCACGCCCTGTTTGCCCGAGCGCCGGGCGGCGATCGCAATCATCGCCACCACCAGTGCCGCGATGGCCAGAAACAGGATGAATCCGCCCGCCTCGCGAAGGACCACGGTGTAAACGTCCACGAAGATGTTCCACGCCTCGCGCCAGTCGTAGGGCGCGTTTTCGCGGGCCACCGTCATCGAGCCACCAAAGTCGGAGAGGTGCTGCGTGGGCGGGACAAAGAGCTGCCATTCGGCGTAGGTGTTCGGCACGTCGGTCTTCGGCGCGACCAGTTCGACATGGCGCGCGAGGATCCCGCCCTTGAGCGGATCGAGCTTCTGCTTGTAAATGAGATCCACGGCGAAGGCTTGATCCCGATTCGCCACGCGAGGGAGCGAAACGAGCAGCCACTGGGCGTCACGCTCGGCCTTCACGGGTTCATTGTTCACGTAGCAGCCCCACAGTTCCGCGCCGGTGGGCAGCTCGAAACGCTGATATTGCCGGTCGTTATTCTTCACCATGAACGATGCCTGCGTGACCATCTGCCCTTCCTCGGTGATCACGCTGGTGATCTGGGTGCGGTCGGCCACCGCGTCGAGCACCGGGAGTTCCTCGTGGCGGGTGAGATCAGCGGTCAGCGTGAACGCCGCGCCGGTGTAGCGATAGGCCAGCAGCACCGGACGATTGATGAGCGCGCGATCGGTTTCGGACAGCTCGGTCTGGTCGATGAGCCGCAATGGTTCCTCCGACTTCGCCTTGAGTTCCAGGCTGGCCGCGGTGGTGATGGCCACGTAGCCGGTCTCGCGCTCGACTCCCACAGGATGCGCGCCGGCCAGGTTCAGCGCGGCCTTCTTCGGATCGAACTGGTAGTCGTAAGTGATGACCAGCGTGTAGCCGCCCCAGGCCTTGTCCTGGAGCACGATGGTCCAGGTGACGAAGTTGGTGTCGGTTGTCGTGCCGGCCGCGACCACCGGCGGATCCTTGCGGCGGATGTTCGCGCCGGTGAACTCGACGTTCTTCCAATGCGCCGGCAGGCGGACGCGAAACTCCTGCACGCCCTGGTTGATCAGGCCGTAACGAATCGTCGCACTGCCGCCCACCAGACCATCGCCGATGGTGACAAGATCGAACACCTCGGCCACCACGCGCCCGGGCAGGCGCTCAATCGCCAGCGCGAGCCGCCAGTCGCCCTGCTCGGAAGCATACGCAAGTTGTTCATCGCCGCGTCCGCCCAAGGCCGCCACCGAAATTTCGCGCAGCCCGGTGAGTTCGCCCGCCGTCTTGAGCCGCAGGCCCAGTGCGGATGCGGCGCCGATGGACGACGTCTCGTTGGTCGCGCCCACGATGCGCAACGCCGACACCGTGATCTGTTCGGGCAAGGTCTTGAGCGCCTGTTCGAGTTGCACGTCGAGTTTGCGTGCGCCCAGCACGCGGCTGGCGAAATTCACCCGCAGCCGCCCATCCGTGACCTTCCAATCCTCGACGCCCTCGCCCTTGACCTCGCCCACCACGAAGCCCGGTTGAGGCGTGAGTTCGAGCGAATAGATGCCGGCCTTCTCGACGCTGAGCGCGAGCGCGTGCGAAACGAGCAGGCGGGTTTCTTCGAGGCGCACCGTGACGCGGTCGGCCACTTTCAACACCGGTTCGATGCGCTTGAGCCGCGCGGTCACGGCAATGGGCCGGCCGAAGAAGCGCCACGCCGCGAGGGTGCCGGCGGCGGCGTTGACCTGGCGCAGTCCCGAGACGGATTCGATGTCGGCCAGCATCTCGTCGGCCGCGAGGCTGAACGTCCCGCTCTCTCGCTCAACGTTCAGCGGTTGCGGTGGCGCAAGTGACGTGGTGCTTTGGGCAGCGTCCACCGGTTGCTCGCTAAAGAGCGCCAGCGTGTAGGTTTTCTCGACCGGTTTGATGAATTCGACGGTCAGCAACTGGCGGTCGCCCTCGGTCTTGAGATTCCAGTCGCGGATTTGTTCGCCCTGCACCTTGGTGAGCGCGTGCGTCACGGGCAGCGCAATGCTCAACCGCGGCGCGCCGGCCTGGAGGATTTCGTAGCGGAACTGCGTGTTGAACTTCACCACCGTGGGCGTGACCTGCGCCGTGGCAACCGTGTCCACGGTGACGAGAGACTTGCGCGCCACCTCGGCGGCCTTGCTCTGCCAGCGCAACGAAACCACGCGGTCCGGCCCGAGAAAACCGCGCAGTCCCGAGGTCGCCTTGCTGCCATCTCCCAACTGGGTGCCGCTGAGCAACTCCATCTCCACCCCCTCGGCGGCAGCGGTCGCGGCGACGGAAGCAATGGCGGCATCGGGTCCGGTGAAGGTGATGGCATTCCACGGTTCCTGCCGGCCGATCTTCGCCACGACTTCCAGCGTGAGGTCGTAACGGCCGGGCGCGGTGCAAATCAGGCGGTACTTCTTCGGAGCGCTGACGATACGCAACTCCGGAGGAAGATTCGTCGCCGAGACAGCGACCTCACCCTCGAACAGCGGAGCGGAGATTTCGTTCGTCGTCATCGACTCGACTTCGAGGAGAACCGCGAAGCGCGCCTCGTTGTCGGTGACGCGTCCCGCGTAACTGACCTCGCGGAAGATGAGGTTTGTCAGCGTTGTTGGCGCGCGCAGCGGCGTGACGGCGAACACCCGCGGCGGACTGGTGCCGCGCGAGATCACCTGAAGGCCGTTGAGCACAGCGACGCCATTCGGGCCGGGCGCGACCTCGATGACCACCGGCTGGCCGGCTTCGACCGGCACATCGCGGAAGACCACGAACTGATGCCGCTCCTGCCACGGCAGATTTGCGCGCCAGCCATTGGCGCCGAGCGCGGCCAGCGGACCGAGCGTGTTGGTGCCGCTGTCGAGGGTGAAAACGCTGTTCTGCTCGCCGGTCACATCCGGGTCGGCGTGGCCGTAGAGATAGAAATGGTAACGGCCGGGTTCGAGGCCGGTGAGCGTGACGGCGATGTTGCTGCCGTTCTGCGCGAAGAGATACGTGTCGAACATCGGGTCGCCGCTGGCATTGCCCCAGACGCCCGGCGCATTGGTGACCGCGATGGCGACCTTGGTGTCGGAGCCATCGGCGAGCTTGAGATTCTCCAGGCGTCCGCTGGTGACGAGCGGCATGCCGGGAAGGAACTTCGGATCGTAGTGCCGGTAGAGATTCCAGAAGTCATTCGTGCTCTGCCCGGTGGCAGCGAGGCCGGCTTTGGCGCTCTTGCTGCCCACGCCGAAATCGACGTTGAGCAGCGTTTGCGCGCGGAGTTGCCCGGCGAAAACGCAGAGAGCCAATAGGGCGAGAGTAGCCTGCGACGCGAAGGGAGTTTTCATAAGGTTCTGTTTGGTTTGGCGGTTCGCTGCGTGTCTGGATTGAGTCTATGCCAGAGAACGCCGGGTCGTGTGTAAACGCTTTGTAAATGCGGCCCAGCCATCTGGAGGAGGAACCGCCCGAGCGCCACGGACGATTCTCCAGCATCGGCTGGACCTGGATCGGAAGTGGTTTCGGAGAACACCCCCGCTCCCTGGCAGACCATGCGCCACAGGACGGAACTGGCGGAACACTGGTGATGCTTCGGCGACGGTTCTCATTGGATGACGGGTGCCAGCACAGTCTGGCTGAAATGCTTTGAGTGATGAAAAGCAGGACTCGCGCCTGAGAGCAAGGATGCTATCTGGGACACGGTTCCTGTCGGTTTGACCGTCCGGCCGGGATTTCGTCGCGTGAAGGACGCGCACAATGCGTGAAATTCGCGCAAAACCACGCCGCTCGCTGTTTAAACCACACGCCGGAATTGGATAATGCCTTGATCCCAACTGGGACGAGGAAATACTACCAATCCATGTTTTCGGCCAGTGTGCCTCGGCGCGCATCGACGAGATTCTGCAAATCTTCAATCGATTCGACCAACTCTTGGTGACTGTTTCTTCTGACCGTGTAGGGAAGCACCTTGAGGTTCATCGAGTCCTCTAACGCGCGCACCTCCTCAAGTTCCATGGAATCCTTCGGAAGCGTGATGAAGTGACGACGCGCATGCCGGAAGCGGAACGCGTAATTCTCCAGAACCAATCGAATGTCAGGATCACTCACCCCGCAGCCAATGAAGACAAAAGTGTGCGTAATCACAAGGGCATCCAAAATTGCGTAGAATTCCGCATGCTGAGCGCGAGCGGCCGCATACTCGCGCCGCGTGAATATCATCTTGGCCGGGGTATCGATCGTCCCATGCACTTTTAGAATCACTCTGTTTGACCGTCTGATCGCGTCAGCGACATCGTCGTCGTAGTAGTGCTTAACTTTGATGGAGGCTTGGCCGAGGTGGTTTGCTCGCGCTTCGTAGATCTTGTCGATATTCGGCGTCACGACGATTCGAGAATCGAGTTTGAAGAGGAAATCATGCACCAATGCTGGCTTAAACTTGGGATCAAGAAACTCCTCAGTCAAAAAGGTTTCATAGTTTTCCTTTCCGAGCTCAGCTTTTACGATTTCACACGCGGTGAGAAAGTCTCGTTCCTTGAGCAGCCTGCGAACTATCTTCCGAGGCTTGGGGTTGATCTTCTTGGCTCCTTCTTCCAAAAGTTGAAGCCAGCTCTTGGGGCTCTTGCCTTCTTTGGTTTTGGCATTCATTGAAATGCCAGCACCCAGGACAAGAACTGCCTTCCTTCGCGCGAGGTCTGCGGTCAACTCTTCAGGCCATTGGATCATTTGATGGGAGTGATGTTCTTCAGAAAATTCATTGCCACGTTGGCGAATATGGCTTCGCTCTCTCGCACTTTCGCAAAATGAGCCCCGACAACCCCATCGTGTCCCGTAAGCTGAAAAATTGGGACGTGAGCATTCTGCGACAGTGGGATCAAGCTGTGAAGGTTTGGAATTTGCCCGAGTTGGTAATCCACGCTGGTCACGCCGGAGAATTCGTCGACAAGGCGGTTTTTGATTGTTGTAGGAATGCGCCGGATGATTTTGTCGTACGCCTTCACTGGTTGCCGGACTCCTCGAACACTTTTCGCTATGTACTGCTGGGTCACGTATCCGAGAAACTTCAATTTCCAATTGACGTCGCTGTCTCCAACCAAGAACTCCTCTTCGTTCTTTTCTTCATGCGCTTTTAAGCCAGCCTGCAGCCCCTTTCTCCAGCGCACTAGCGAAACGCTGATGTTCTCGATCGCTTGGAGGCTGAAGATGTCCGAGGACATGGGTATGGTAAAGAAGTCGCACGCAAGCAGGACGGAACGGTTGATTGCCCCTAGCGAAGGCCCCAAATCGAAGAATACAAAATCGTAGTCCTCGCAGCGTTGCAGTAATTGTGCAAAAACAAGGGTCGTTTGCAGACCACGGGGATCGCCCCCTTGCGCCTGCTGCCAATCGGTAGCAAGCAAGTCCTCTTGGAGTGAAAGTTTCGGATCACCTGGAATCAGGTCCACTTTGAAGCTAGAACTTTTCAGGAGAGGAACTGGGCCTGTGTAGTAACCCTTGCCTCTCGAGAGTGGAACGAAAAGGTCGTGAATCGACCCATGCTTTCCCTCATAAATCTCGACTACCCTCTCTTCAGGAAACAGGTAGATTGTGGCATTGCATTGGGGATCTGCATCGACAATCAGGACCCGCTTTTTCTTCTTCTGGGAGAGATAGGCAGCCAAGTTGCACAAAAGAGTGGTCTTGCCGACTCCACCTTTGTTATTGAAAACAGTGATCGAGGTCATGTGGGTGCTTCTGTTTCTCAGGACAAGCTTTGCCGCCGCAGAAACCTCAGTGCCTGGTTTCCACCGAGAAGCTGTTCGGCGGTGCATTGTCGGATGTTTTCGACGATTTTCACAGCGCAAGGGTGGCCAGACTTTGTGCCATTGGCCAGAAAGAAACCGGCATAGCCTCTGGCTTTGAGCGCGGTGGTGCCAATCAGGGGCCAGCACAGGATCGACGTCGCTCTGACCGCCGCGTTCATGACTTCAATCCGTAAGCAACGCGGGCGTTTTTCCAGAACACCTGGTCGAGGGCGGCTTGACCCTTTTCGGAAAAGAAACTCAGCGCGATTTGCTCCACCCGGCCCAGCGGGGCGAAGCGCTCGCTCACCGGCCAGTTGCTGCCATAGATCAGGCGGTCAGGACCAAAGGTCTTCCAGAGCGCCTCCAGCACGGGACGGTAGAACTCCACGTCCGCCGGCGCGTCGCCATTTCGGCGTCCGGTGCCTTCGACCAGTCCGGAGACTTTCATGAACACCTGCGGATGGCTGGCCAGCGTTGCCATCATCCGCCGCCAATCGTCCGGTGGTTGCCTGCCCGTGACTTCCGCGTTGGCGACGTGGTTGATGATGAGCCGCAGTTTTGGAACAAGCCGCGCCAGCCGATCTGCCTGCGAAACCCACGCTGGCGGTGAATGCACGTCGAAGCTGAGGCCGCGTTCCGCCACCGACTGAAGATCGGCGATGAAGGCGCGTTCACCGAGCGCCTTCTCAAACGAGCCGTCGCGGATGCGCACGCCGCGAAAGAGCGGGTGGGCGGCGAACCGCTTCAGGTGGCCAGCGAAATCCGGCGTGCCGACCGGCAGGTTGCCGACGAGACCAACGATGAGGGGATCGCGCGCCGCCAGGTCGAGGATCCACTGGTTGTCCTCCACCCACGGGCTGGCCTCGACAACGATCGTTCCGTCCACTTGTTGAGGCACCGGCAGCGCGCGGTAATCCTTCGGCAACACCGTGCGATGGAGCAACGCATCGTCCTTCGGCGGCCACGGCACGCCCTGCGGACGCGTGGGATCGTAGAAGTGCGTGTGGGTGTCGATGATCTTCGCCGGCCGAAGCGTCGTCGGTTCTGCGCAGCAGACGCCTGCGGTCAGGCCCGCGGCAGCTTGCAGGAAGTGGCGCCGGTTGATCTTCATGGCAGCAACTCCAGTCGCACCGGACCGAGCAAACCGGATCGCATCAGCGGATCCTCGGAGGCGAAGCCCTGGTAGGCTTTGAGGGTGCGCGGGCCTTGCTGGAGCGCAAGGTTGCTCTTGGTGATGCGCCTGTCTTTCGGCTGCCCCGCGTCGCCGATGAGTCGGTTGACCCAGGTGTTGACGACGTCGATCTCCAACTCGTTGCGACCCGGCTTGACCGCGCCGGCCAACTCAACACTCCACGGATCCGTCCATACGACACCAAGATCCTGGCCGTTCAGCCGCACCTGAGCGATGCACTTGACCTCGCCGAGTTGCAATCGCGCCACGCGTCCGGCTTCGTCCGCTGACAGGTGGAACGTCGTTTGATAGGTGGCGCGCCCGGAAAAGAACTTGATGCGATCGTCGGGATGTTTGTCCCAAGCGGTCAGTTGATCGAACACCACCGACTCCGGGGCGCCCCGGCCCGACTCGAAGCGAACGGTCCAAGGGCCGTTCAAAGTCACCTCCGTTGGCCGCGGAGACGACGGCGGGGCTGACTGCGGCGGCTGGCCGGGCTTGCGGAAGACAACAAACACTGATCCGTTGTCGGGCAAATTGAGCGTCACGATCGTCCGGTCGTCATTGCTCACCCGCCAGTCGGCTGCGTCGCGCGTCCTGCCACTGATAGCATCCCACAGTTCAGGCTGCCTGCCGCTCACGCGAAAAGTGCATTCGACGGCGCCTCGACCGGACACGAAGTAGATGTCGGTGTTGTCGTCGCGGCGATGCGTGTAGTCACATGGACCTTCGAAGTCGGGCAGGATGCGTTTCGCTCTCAGCGCCTCGTCCAGGTTGGGCGAACTCTTCCAAAGCTCCTCCGCCAGGCGACGCACCTCGTCGTCGGAGGCCGGATATTTTGCAAGGCCCGGCGCGCGTTGCGGTTTCCGCTGACCGAAGACCACCGTCGCCCCGGCTTTCTTCAACTCGGCGAATTTGCGCAACGCCGCAGGTTGGGCCGTGTCGTCGTCCAGATCGACGACCAGGACGCGGTAGCTCGTGCCATCCGGCAGCACCAGATCGCCCTTCTTGACCTTCAGCCGTTCCAGCAGCACCTCGGTGTTGATGAGGTCGTAGGTGTGGCCTTTCGGCAGGCGCAGCGTGGCCCGCTCGCTCCAGTTGGAGCCACGGCCCCAGTGCTGATACGGCTTGTCGCCGATGTAGGTGCAGACATCGCTGACAGCCAGCCCCTGCCGCAGCATGAACTGGCAGCGTGCGAGATAGCCGATGAACGGCGCGGCCTGCGGAAACCAGGTCACGTTCGGATTGAGATGGGTGCCGGCGAAATACTCGCTGCCGGGTTTGCCAAACTCCGGCGGGGAACAGGTGAAGGTGTGCCAGATGAACTGGTTGACGCCGTCGCAGAACGCGGCATCGGCGAATGGCTTAAGCACCGCGGGATACGCCGACCAGTGTTGCACCATGTGCGTGAAGGCTTCGGCGGCCGCGAGTCGCCGGCCGTAAATGTGCGCGGTCATGGCCGGTGGGCGATTCATTTCCTGCCGGCGTTTGATCGGCTGGCCGGTAAACCAAAACTCGCCCTGCGGCATGTCATTGCGGCCGAGGAACGCCAGTTGGTCGGCTTCGGCGAAGGAGGCCAGCTTGCGATTCCACGGGCCGCCGGATTCGGAATGCCATTGCAGGCCCGCGCGATGACACAGCTGCTGCATGTTTCCATAGAAGTTGTCCCGAAAGGTGTCGCTGAGGGTCTGGTAGTAGTCGCGCAGGAAACGCGCCGACTGCTCCTGGTTCTTCAAGGTGAACCCGGCCAGCGCGGGCAGCCACGGGCGCAATTCGTAGCCACGGTATTTCGCGAACTCCTTCTCCAATCCCAGCGTCCAGGTCGGGACCGCGCCCTCCCAGCTCACGCTGTAAAAATGCGTCAGCGTCCTGCCCGCGAGCGGTCCGGCCTCCTTCAAGAGCGTCCGGCCCATCCGCTCGAAATGGCCGGCGACAGCTTTGCGGTCGAGCACATCGACATCGTATTCGTGCCCCTCCATCGTGGCGCAGCCAAAGCGCAGCAACGTCCACTGTCCCGCCGGCACCTTCCACGTCAGCCGGCCTTGCGCGTCCACTTTTCCGGAGAGATCCACCACTTCCGCGGCGGCGGTCGGCACGCTGAGCGAAGAGGCCACTTCGTTCCATTGATTGGAGAGTGCCGCCGCGATGGGCGGACCATCGTGACGAACCGCCATGAGGGCCACATCCCAGAAGCGTTTTCCCGGCGGGTGTTTCAGTTCGTGATTGAATCGCTGCGGCCCGCGCACCTCGCTGGCCGTCCAGATGAGCCGTTTGGGTGCATCGTCGCCGACCTCCCACGGTCCCTTCAGCGCGCCGGCACAACTGCTCAGATTGATGCTCACTTGCAGCCCCAACCGGTTTGCCTCGGAGAGGGAGAACTTCACCATCCTCCGCCACTCGGGGCTCATGAACTCCATCTTGCTGGGCGGCATGACGACGTGGTTTTGGTCATCGTGGTAACCGCGAGCGTCGAACATCAGCAGCCCGCCGATGCCCTGCTGCCGCATGGCTTCGAGGTCGCGGGTGATGGTGGGTTCGTCCACGTTGCCATTGAGCCACCACCAATAAACCCACGGCCTGTCGGTGTTGGGCACACTACGGAAACCCTGCTCCAGGGCGACAGGTGCGCCGGGCGCAACGGTCAGGGAAGCAACCAGGACAACGACGGCCGACAGTTTGATTTTCATCTTTTTGCTCGATGTTGAATCGACCAACAATGGAACACTCGAGGCCGCATCGCGCCTGGCCAGCACCGTTGGCTGCGGCACATCGAGAACAAGGACCAAGTCGGCGGAGGCGTCGTTGCGCGCTCACGGTCGGAGCCTGGCGCACTCAACCCATCCGCCGGTGCAGTGTCTGCGCGATCTGCACAAACGCCTGCCCTGGGGCCGAACCGGGGGCGGTCACTACCACCGGCTGGCCGGTGTCGCCGCCGGCGCGGATTTCCGTGAAGAGCGGCACTTCGCCGAGGAATGGAACGCCTCTCCGCGCGGCTTCCGTGCGTCCGCCGCCGTGGCCGAAAATCTCGAGGCGCTCGCCGTTGGGCGCGGTGAAGTAACTCATGTTCTCGATGATGCCGAGGATCGGCACGTTGACCTTCTCAAACATCGCGATGCCTTTGCGCACCACGCCGAGCGAGGCTTCCTGCGGCGTCGTCACCACCACCCCGCCATCGAGCGGCACGGTCTGGCACAGGGTCAATTGCGCGTCGCCGGTGCCGGGCGGCAGATCGACGAGGAGGAAATCGAGCTCGCCCCATTCCACCGCATGGATGAATTGCTGAATCGTCTTCACGATCATCGGGCCGCGCCAGATGACCGGCTGATCGTCGTCGAGCAGGAAGCCGATGCTCATCAGCTTCACGCCAAAATTCACCGGCGGCACGAGCTTCTCGGCGTCGCTGATGGTCGGTCGCTGGCGCACGCCCATCATGAGCGGGATGCTCGGTCCGTAGATGTCGCAATCGAGCAGGCCGACGCGCGCCCCGAGATGCGCCAGCGCGCAAGCGAGGTTGACCGAACAGGTCGATTTGCCCACGCCGCCCTTGCCGCTGGCCACGGCGATGATGCGCGCGATGCCGGCAATCTTGGACGGTCCGGCGAGGGCATTCGACCCCGGCGGTTGGGCCTGACCCGCAGGTTGGCGAACATCGACCTGAACCATTTGCACGCCGGGCAGGGCGCGAAGGACGCGTTCGCATTCGGCCTTGACCTGCTGGGCGACCTCGGGTTTTGGGGAGGTGAGTTCGAGAGAGACGCTCACGGCGCCCTGGTTGACGGCCACCTGTTTCACCAGGTTGAAAGACACGATGTCGCGCGAGAAGCCGGGGTACTTGACCGACTTCAACGCCGCGGTGACAGATTCCTGAGTCAGCATGGGACGAATGATTGCGATTCAGCGGCAGAATGCAAATCGTAAGGTGAGTTGGGGGATTGAGTGGCGTTGAGCGATCGGCCTGAATGCCTCAGCCGCTGGCCGGAAAGGTGATGACCACGCCGATGAAGCGGCGGCTGGCGATCAGGTTCCAGAACGGCGGCGAGCCCTTGGTGCTTGCAGAGATTCCAGAACGACGCCCTCGCGTTTGAGAAGTAGTTCCTTCCAGGGCAGTCCGCCCGAGAAACCGCCCAACTTTCCGCCGGCGGCCAGCACGCGGTGGCAGGGGACGAGAAGCGGAATGGGGTTCGCGCCGCAGGCCGCGCCGACCGCGCGGGCGGCCTTGGGCTTGCCGAGGGCTGCGGCAATCTCAGCGTAAGTGCGCGTGCGTCCCGGGCGGATGCGCTGCAATTCCTCCCACACGTCGTGCTGAAAGTCCGTCGCTTCCGACCAATCCAGCGGTGGCATTTTTTTGGGGCGATGTCCCGCCAGGACTTCGTTCACCGCAAGCATGGTGAGACCCTGCCAGGGACCGATCAGCAGTGGCGGCAGACCGTCCGGGTGCGTCGGCTGGCAGTCTGGTTTGTTACCAGGAAAATCCAGGCCGGCGAGGCCGCGCCGCGTAAACCACGCGGAGAATTGGCCATCCGGGGTCGCGATGGTGCATTGCCAGGCGTTCATGGCGTGTGAGCGGATTTCACGATTCGCAGAATTTCGACGGTGGGTGCCGTGGCGCTCAATCCGAGCGCCAGAAAAACAGGGCGACAACAGCGCATCCAATCACGGCCGCGGCGAGGATGATAATCATGGTGAGTGACACGAGGTCGAAGGTGGCGGGCTAATGACGAATGAACATCCAGATCAACCCCCACAGCGCGAGCACCAGCACGGCGACGAACACGAGGAAACGATTGCGCGCGACGCGTTTCTCGTAACGCAGCGGGCGCAGTCCCTGAATGCTGCCGGCGGCGAGGTAATTCACCAGCTTGGGATTTGAGGCCATCGGGCCGCGAAAATTATTTTTGAAGCGGGTCCAGGCGGCCTGCAGGTTGTATTTGCGCACGCCCAGATCATTGAAGTGCTCCCGCGAGTCGGTTTCACGATCCTGCTGCAACGGCCCCTGGTCCGCCACATCCACGACTGCTTCGTGTCCGGCGAAGGTGGCGGGCGCGCTGGCGTTGAACGGATTCGGGGCGGAGGTGGCGCTGCGCGGCAGAGTGGTCGAGCGCAGGCGGGGCTGTGAGGAGGGCGGGGAACTGGGCTTTGAGATTGGCCCTTTTGAATTTGAGATGGCCGCAACGGGCGCCGGCCTGGCTGGAGCTGTTGGCGGCGGTGCGCCGGGCGCAGATGCCAGCGGGGTGTTGAGACGGCGAATCTCCTCCGCGAGCGCCTCGATCTGCTGGTTTAACGCCTTGGCGCGCTCGGAAATCGGGTCCGGTTTTTTCTTGAAGACACCCATGCGCGACAACGCTTCCTCATTTCTTCATGAGCAACGCAATGAAGATGGCCAGCCCGGCGATGAGCAGCGGCCAGGAGAGGGCGAGGCCCAATTTGCACAAATCCGCGTAGCTCCGCTGTTGGACGATGTCCGAGAACGTCGGCGAGCCGGGGGTGGGCGCGGGTGGCGCGGCGGTGGTTTCGCCGGAAAGCACCGGGAATTTCAGCCGCGAGGAATTCCATTCCATGCGGGCGTTCTCGACCGCGGTGAGGGCGCGGGTCAATTCGACTTCGAGGTTGCCGGCGGTCCAGGTTTCGTCGTGGACGGACTGGATTTTTTCGAGCGCCTCGCGCAGCCCGACGAGTGATTTGGACATCTGCTCGGCATCGCGGCGGAGATTGAACTCGGCGTCCTGGAGCAGGGCGATGCCGCGGGTGAGGCTCTGCACCATCTCGGTGCGGCCGGTGGTGAATTCATTCTGGCGGCGGCGCAACTCCTCGAGCGTGGCGCGCTCGCGTTCGAGATCCTGCTGCTCGCGCTTCAACTCGGCGAGCTTCTGCTGCATGTCGAGCACCTTGGACTCGACCTCCTCGCGGTTGGGCGCCCGCAAGGAGGCGGGAGCGGCGCCGGCGGCAAAAGGCGCGGCGGCGGGCTTGGACGGAGCTTTGCGGCCCGCGGGAAAATCGTCATCGACGAACTCGGATGGATCGTATTCCGAAGACATGGGGCGACACTAGTCTCCGGTCCCGGGAGTGTAAAGCGGGGGTTTGGAAGGCAAGGCCAACCCTGCCGCTTTTGATTCCGAGATTGATTGAGCGCAACTGGGAAGTTTACTATCCATTCCGCACGCGCATGGAAGAATCCATGAATCAAACCGCACCGGCTTCGACGCGCCATTCCTGGCGTGAAGAACTCGCCACGATCTGGCATGCCCTGCCGCTTCGCTGGCCCCTGGTCATCATGGTTGGGGCGTGGCTGCTCCTCTTCCAGTTCCTGGGCAACTCGACCCTCGGCTACACCAACACGCCTTCGCTGTTCGGCTGGTGGGCGTGGGTGCATACCCGCGGGATGTGGAATGCGGATGGTTCACTCAACCTCAGCCTGTTTCTCGAATCCGATAATGTTCACGCCTGGCTGGTCCCGATTGTGGTGGTCGCGCTGCTGTGGAGCCGCCGGCAGACTCTTCAGGCCTTGCCGAAGCGAGTATGGTGGCCGGCCTTTGGCATCGTGGTCCTGGCGGTGCTGCTGCATGTGCTCGGTTTCATGATTCAGCAGACCCGGCTGTCGGTGATTGGGTTCTTCCTCGGAATCTACGGTTTGATGGGCTGGTGCTGGGGGCCTGCCTGGCTGCGGGAGTGTCTCTTTCCCTTTCTGCTTTTTGTGTTCTGTGTGCCGTTGCCAAACAGCGGCGAGTTCATCACGTTCCATTTGCGCACCCTCTCGGCGGAACTGTCCACCTTCCTCAGCAAGTGGTTTCTTGGGTTGGATGTTTATCGCGAGGGAACCCAGATTCTCAGCGCCAACAGACGCTTTCAATACGATGTCGCGCCCGCGTGCAGTGGCATTCGCAGTCTCGTGACCCTGCTGGCGCTGACGACGATCTTTGGCTACCTGACCTTCACCAAGCTGTGGAAACGCCTGCTCATGGTCGCGCTGGCCGCGCCTCTGGCCGTGGCGGGCAACACCCTGCGCATCACCTGCGCGGTGCTCGTGGGCGAGGTTTTCGGCCACGAGGCGGGCGCGACGGTCGAGCAAAAGCTGGGATTCCTGACCTTTCTCCTGGCGCTGGCCGTGCTGTTGCTGGTGGCGCACTGGCTGCGCGAGGATCGGACTCCGGTCCCCGCCAAAAGCATGACAACTCCGCCCGCCGAATCCGCCGCACGACCGCCCTCCTCCACCGTATGACGTCTCAAGCACGCTGGATCCTCTCGGTTGGACTCGGACTGCTGGGCGTGTCCGCCGTCTTCCTTGGCTACTGGCACAACCTGCAACGGCTCGGACAACCGGGGGTGCGCGTTGTGTCGGGGGAGGTTCGCGATACCAACGGCGTGGTGGTGGCGACGAATCTGGTGTTCGTCCCGGAGTTCCTGCCGGGCATGACCTCCACGCAACTGTCGCTCAGCCGCGTAGAGTTGGACTGGCTGCCGGCGGATACAACCTATGGCCGGCGGCGTTTCACGGACACCAATGGATTTGTCGCCGACATCGGGATCGTCTTGATGGGCACCGATCGGACGAGCATTCACCAGCCACAGTATTGCCTGACCGGGCAGGGGTGGACCATCGAGAGCACCGATCACTTGAAAATTCCGATGGAGCGCCCCTGCAAATACGATCTGGAAGTTCTGCGCCTGACCGTGTCGTATCCGGAAGTCCGTCCTGATGGCACCAAGCGGTTGTGGAGCGGCTTGTATGTTTACTGGTTCGTGGCCGACGGCCAGTTGACGGCGGATCACGGCCAGCGCATGTGGTGGATGGCGCGCGATCTTCTCCTCCACGGGATTTTGCAGCGATGGGCCTACGTGTCCTACTTCACCGTCTGCGTGCCGGGACAGGAAGACGCAGCCTATGCCCGGCTGGAAAAGATGATTCAGGCGTCAGTGCCTGAGTTCCAACGTGTGCCGGCGGATTCGACCGCGGGAGCCCACCCGGCCGGGAAAGATTGAGCGGACCGGGACTTCAGATGTCGAACGCTTGACCGGCCAGACCATTTTTCACAACTTGAGACAAATTTCTTGGTTGTTTACGTATGCTTCGGCGTGATCGGCAACTGCGGATTCAAATCCTGCAATTTCGTGACGCGGCCTTGTTTGCGCTGGCTTTGTGGCTGGCCCACATGATGCGCGACGGCATGCCCCGGCAGGTGCTGGGAGCGCCCGTGATCGGCATCCAGCCCTTCAGTGAATTCCTCTGGCTTTACCTGATCATCATCCCCGGTGCGCCGTTACTGCTCGAATCGCAGGGATTCTACCGGCGGCCGCTCTTCTGCCCGCGGCGGGTGACGGCGTGGCTGCTGCTGAAAGCCTGCGTGTTGATCACCCTCGCGGTCATTGCCATCCTCTTCTTCTGGCAGCAACAACTGGCGCGGACGGTGATTATGCTCTTTGGCGGCGTGAGTTTCGCCCTGGTTTTTGGCGCCGAGGAACTGACACGATGGCTGTATGGTGGATGGTTTGGCCAGCATGGTCAGAAGAAGAATATCATCCTGATCGGCACTCCGGCGGACACCCAGCGGATGCGGCGGGAACTCGGCGCGCGGCAGGTCGAGCAGGTGGAGGTGTGCGAGGAGGTGGACATCAACCTACACAGCATTCAGCACCTGGTGGAATTACTGCACCGGACCGCCGCCAATGCGGTCGTCATCAACGCCGGCCACACCTATTTCGGCCAGGTCGAGCAAGCCATCCAGGCTTGCGAACGCGAGGGCGTCGAAGCGTGGCTGGTGGCGGACTTTTTCCAGACGCGGATTTCGCAGACGGTGTTTGACGATTTTCTCGGCCGCCCGGTGCTGGTGTTCCGCTCGACGCCGGCGGCTTCGTGGCAGGGCGTCTGCAAACAGTTGCTCGACATCATCGCGGCGGCAATCCTGCTGGCGCTGACCGCCGTCCCGCTGCTCTTGGTGGCGCTGGCCATCCGGCTCAGCTCGCCCGGCCCGGTGCTGTTCCGGCAGCAGCGCGCCGGTCTGAACGGCCGGCCGTTCACCATGCTCAAGTTCCGCTCGATGTGCACCGACGCCGAGCAGCGCAAGCAGGAGCTGGCCGTGCTCAATGAAATGTCCGGGCCGGTGTTCAAGGTGACCAACGATCCGCGCGTCACCCCCATCGGCCGTTTCCTGCGCAAATGGAGCCTCGATGAGTGGCCCCAGCTCGTCAACGTGCTGCGTGGCGAAATGAGCCTCGTGGGGCCGCGCCCGCTGCCCGTGGATGAAGTGGCGCGCTTTGACGACCCGGCGCACCGCCGCCGCCTGAGCGTGAAACCCGGCCTGACCTGCCTCTGGCAGGTGAGTGGTCGCAATGAAGTGCGCGATTTCAAGGACTGGGTCCGGCTTGACCTCGAATACATCGACAACTGGTCCTTCTGGCTCGATTTGAAAATTCTTTGCCGCACCGTCCCCGCCGTTTTGGCGGGGACCGGAGCGAAATGATCGGTTGTTGCCCAGACAGTATGACGCACGCTCGGGGAGCGGGACCGCTTGCTCTCTTGGTCAGGTTGGTAGGAATCGTCGCCTCAACCGGATCAGCCGGTTGCCCGACACGCGAATCCTGAAAGTCTTTCGGAGCCAGCTTTTGTCCCGGAGGTTCCTGCCAAAGAAGTAATTGATCTCGTTCTTGAAAAGTAGCTGGGTGGTTGTGGCGCCCACCTCCCGGATCAGATCCATGTCCTCCGTAAAAAATCCAGGGTTGAGCCGTCGAATCAGGAAAGCCAGCGGCAGCGCATGCCGGAACAGACAGCGCCAGAACACCTCGTCCTCATACCGCTCCGGCGGGCAGTGGAAATGGTCGCAGTACGCGGCCATGAAGCTTTTAGGCCCCGTCCCTGTGCCTGGATTGTTCCCGGTTGTTCCCATCGACAATGCCCGTGTCACCAGCCACGCAAATCCTGCGTTGCTGAGGACAGGCCATGATTGAGCGTAACCGGCCTCGGCGCAAGCAAAGCTCTCCGAGCGTACGCGGTGCGGCGAGAAGGGCGACTCGCGGAGGCGTTGCCTGAACGAGGTCATCGAGCGTTTGCCGTTTGAATTTCAGTGATGCACGCGAGGACCGCTCGATGACCGTGCTTTGCCGGCGCCTTCATGAGTGACTGAGAGCGGATGCGATTGCCGGATTGCGCGCGTTGATGGACCACAGCGCCGGAACTTGATGACGCAGCCGCCAGAGCTTGAACGAATCGATTACCGGGGCGAGTTCTTGAAGGGCTGCCCGCACTTCCTGGTGATCATCCCCGTAGCCGCCGGACTGGTAATCTGGGATCAGATCATCGTCCTTGCGCACGTAGGCCAGCACCCGCAACAGACGTTCGCGTTCGTCCGGGGTCACCGTGCGAAAAGATCCATCCTCCACCGCCAGCAGCAATGCGAGGAGCAACTGGCTGTTCTGCTCAATGAAATGATGAATAAGTCCGGCCCGCTGGAGTGTTGCGAGTTTGTTGTGGAGGTCGACCGGCACCTGGCCGCGGGCGAGTGCGGCGCGGAGATCTTCCACCTCGAATGGATTGACCAGCCGCAGCGCGCTGGCCGGGGGCGTCCCGAAAACCACGTTTCGCCCGGTTACGGAACGGTCAATTCCGGTGGAACGGAGTGGTGTCTCCTGATTCATGGCGAATCCGATTGTAAAAAAACGAAGAAGGATTTGAATTATAATTCGATTCTGGTTTTACACCGTCAGGAGGGGCAAGCCGTTGACTGAAACGGAGCAATCAGAAATCCGACTCATCCTATGGCCACCGTCTGGAAACACCCCAACAGCCCCTACTGGACAGCGATCTATCGTGATGACCAGAACCGCTGGCGCAAGAAGTCCACCAAGCTCGACAACCGCACCAAGGCACTCGCGGTTTCGGTTGAATGGGAACGGGCCGCGCAGATGGGACGCGACCGCACCCTGACCGAAGCCGTCAGCCGGGAAGTCATCGGCGGCATTCTGGAGCGCACCACGGGAGAGAAATTTCGCGTCCAGACCACACGCGACTTCTGCGCGCAATGGCTGCGGGGCAAGACTCATTCCAAGCAGGAAGCCACCGCCACCCGCTACACCGGCACCGTGGAGCGATTTTTCGTCTGTCTCGGGCCCAAAGCCGATCTGCCAATCACTGCCATCTCTCCCGCCGATTGCGAGCGGTTCCACAATTATCTGATCGGTGAGGCGAAATTGGCTCCCTCATCCCTCATCGTCGAGAGCAAGACCAGCCGCTCCGTCTTCAACGCGGCGCGGCGCCTCGGGTTGGTTTCCACCAATCCCGCCGCTGCGGTCGAGTTGCCGGAACGGATCAAGCAGGTTCGCCGCAAGGTGTTCACCCACGAACAGGTCAGCCTCCTGCTCAAGAAAGCCTCCGGCGAATGGCCCACCGCCATCCTCTTGGGCTACTACGCCGGGTTGCGCCTCGGGGATGCCGTCACGCTCACCTGGAACAGCGTGGACTTCACCGGGGGCAAGCTGAAGGTCGAGACGCACAAGACCGGCGACAACCTCGAAATCCCGCTGCATCCCAGCTTGGAAGCGCACCTGTCCAAACTGGCGGGCGACAAGGGCGGGCCGCTCTGCCCCGAACTGGCCGCCGTCCCCGTGGGTGGGCGAAGCGGACTCAGCAAACAATTCCTCGCCATCATGCGCCGCGCGGGGATCGGCAACGACGCCGTGAAGGCGGGCGGACACCGCGAGCTTTCCCAGCTTTCGTTCCACGCTCTGCGCGCCAGCTTCAACTCCGGGTTGCACAATCGCGGCGTCACGCAGGAAATCCGCAAGAAACTCACCGGACACAAGAGCGATTCTGTCAACGACCGCTACACCCGGTCTGACTTCCAAACCCTCCGCGATGCCGTCAACAAGCTGCCTGCTTTGACCTCGCCCGGCGCGAAGGATTGAGGGTGAACCCGTGAACGCAAAACCAGCACCATCAGATCGCGTCAAAGCGAAACGGCCTTCGGCCAAAGAAGAGCACTCCGGCCCGCTCATGACCGCTCTCGCGACGGATGCCAAACTCCGAACCGACTATTGCCACCAGTGGCTTGAGGAGAACAAGCCCCCTCCGTTTCCTCCTTCGTGGGAAGCCCATTCGCGGGATGACTGGGAACTCCACCGCCTGACTTGGGATTTTTTGGAGAGCTTCGATGGGTTCCTGCTTGTCCCGCAGAAAGCCGAGCAGGGAACGACATGGCGCGATTACGCACCGGAGGCACTGGCGCGCCAAGCCGAAGCGAGTCTTCGACATCTCTATCGGTTGGCGAAGGGAGGGACATCGATGCCCTCTGGAACTCAGTGAATATTACAATCTCGGCTGCCCACGATCTGAGCTCATTGGCACGACTACGAAATCTTGCGGGCGATCCCGTCGTGCGACCATTTGCGGAATGCCACTACGCATGGCCAATCCTCAAATCGTTCCAGCCGCACTTTGACACAAACGAGGAAGAGACGAGGCGGATCATGGAAGAACTGCACGTGGGCGAAAAGCATCCGCTGAACATGTACAAGGGAAAATGGAATCCGCACGACACCGTTGGACACATCGCCATCTCTGCTTTCGCGCGCGGTACATTCCAAAATGACAGAAGCTGTCCGGCTTTCTTTCTTCCGCTTTCGGGGCAATTTGGATGACCTGCTCCATCGGCATGTGCCAGCTGGTGCCGAATAGCCCTTCACTCGGATTAACACCCACCGCCTTGTCAAGCATCTCAGGTCGTTCGGGTTCACGAGTCGAATCCTCCCATTCTTTTTCCCAAGCTGATATTTTGCTGTCCAACACTGACCAGTCCCTCAGCATCTGCCGCAAGCTTGGGTCCACCTTTTTGCCAGTGCCGTCCCAAAAAAACACCTCCCCTCGGCATGTGCTGCACATCCTAGCCATAGCATCGTACTCGCGCATTCTGTTCCTTATGCCGGGATCTTCGCTCGGCGGCGGATAGATTTCCCTGTGACAGGAAATCGAATAAGCGATTTCACCCAAACCCAGCGCGTCCTCTGGCATTGCCCGAACGTAATCGATCAACATGAAATTGCCGAAAGGGACGGGATTAAAACTGCCCATCTCCAGTTCCACCGGCTCCGTGATGGAATAGTGTCTGTAAAGCGCGGCCCTTATCTGTGACATTGTCTCGCCCATTTGGCGGCGCTCAAAGTACTCGACGGCGATCTTTTCTAGGACTGAATCCAGATCTGCTTGCCTTGCTCGCCGCGCTTGAGACCGGACAAACAAGAACAACATCGCAAAACAGAACACGCCGAAAATGCAAATGAATCACCACATAGCTATTGATTCGAGCCGGGGTTGTTCGTACCCAAACGCAAATGACAGGATGGCCTGTAATCCTCTTTCGTTGGCATGGGCGGACGTTAAGCACGATCCGCCGCAGAAGAAAAGGGCAAAATCACGGTGAATCCAGCCGGCTTTCGTTTTGCCGCTTGCCGTCTATGACGCGAGGCGTTATGGTCTGGCGGCAATGATTCGGAGCTTCGCCTGCCGCGAGACGGAACGGCTCTTCAACGATGAAGAGTCGCGCCGGCTGCCGACGCAGATTCAGCGGGTGGCGAGGCGCAAGCTGCTCATGTTGCATCAAGCCCGCCGCGTGGACGATCTGCGCTCCCCGCCGGGCAACCGGCTGGAAGCCTTGCAAGGGAATCGGGCCGGACAGCACAGCATCCGGATCAATGACCAGTGGCGCGTCTGTTTCCGCTGGGACGGGCAGGACGCGCATGATGTCGAGATCGTCGATTACCATTGACCATGAAAACGAAGAAGCTGCCGCCGATTCATCCGGGCGAGATCCTCCGGGAAGAATTCATGAAGCCGCTGAACCTGTCGCAGAACGCCCTGGCGCGTTCACTGCAAATCCCGCCGCGCCGGATCAATGAGATCGTCCAAGAGCAACGGGCCATCACGGCGGACACGGCCTTGCGGCTGGCGCGTTACTTCGGAACGAGCGCGGAATTCTGGACGGGCTTGCAGGCAGATTACGAATTGCGGCTGGCCCGGCATGACCTCCAGACGCGGATTGAACGGGAAGTCTCCCCTCGCGAACTGGCGGTCGCCTGACACTGCCGCTGGCCTTTCGTTCCAACGTCGCCCGGCCTTCGATGGTCGGGCTTCTTTTTTGCGGGGGTGTGGGCGCGTTGCGTGGCCGTCAGCACGTCAGAACGGGCCGGGGAGAGTGTGGACAGGGTGCGCGGCGTCGGCTTCGCTGGAGAGGTTTGGCGCGATGACCTTCACGAAAGGCTGATTTTTCCCCATGTCAGCATTTCGGCCAAGTCGCAGGGCAACTTGCCGCCGAGCCACTGATGCACGAACCATATCAGCTTTCTGGCCGCGCGGCTGGGGTTGCGCTTTCCATCTTCCCATCGGCTCAAGGTGGCTGTGGTGACGCTGAGAATCGCAGCCAGATGCCCGCGCGCCAAGTCGTGCTCCCGCCGCATTGCCAACAACGCCTCACGGGCCTGTTTTGATTTATTGAATCCAGCGAAGAACCGGCCCTGGCCTTCCACGAATTCGCCGGACATTATGGCGAATAGCCGTCCTGACCGCAGGCCGTGCTCCATCCCTCGATATGGCACAAATGGAATCTTCGATCTCATCGAGCCAACGTACCAGAGCGGTCAGACCACACAACCGATACACAAAACCACGGAACGACTCCACTCCCCACTTCAACCGCCGCCGCCAACCGTCAGCATATCGGCCCTGCGCATGATCAATCCCGGTTCATGTCGGCACCGCCAAAAGCCTGCCCAAACCCGGTCGGATATAGATGGGGGGCATTCGTCTCGTATTCCAGACCTCCAGCCCCCCCCTAAAGATCCCCGCCGGAGGTTGCACACTCGGCTCTCGTCACCCGGATCGGACCATCGACGGCTCATCGTCACTGCCTCGCTTCTCCGGGCGGAACGCTCTCACCAGGCACACGACAGCCGCGCGGTTTCCGCCCTGCAATCGCCGGAAATAACGTCAGCAAACATGGGGGGAGTTTCGGGAACGATTTTGACCCTCTATTTCTTACTCCATTGCTTACTTTCACCCTCTTGACCAGTGAGAAACCCTGGAAACAACTGATTTTATTGGGGCAAGCGGAGGTGGTGGCTGGAGACGGAATTGAACCGCCGACACAAGGATTTTCAGTCCTCTGCTCTACCAACTGAGCTATCCAGCCAAGAACAGCGCGGCGGATACTACGCAGCCAGCCTGCTACGGCAAGCACTTTCAACAGCACATTCAACAGCGTTTTAGCCGGGTGCCGGACAAAATTCTTCAGTGCTATGCGGCGAGGGGCAGGGGGTCATTGCGTGCGGCCTGACTGTTGAGTCGGTCCTTCCAAAACTCCTGGAGCCGACGGCTGGCGTGGATGCAGCGAAAGGCCAGGATGTTTTCGGCGCCCGGCTCGCCCCAAAACATGCCGGACTGCTTGCACCGGGAACCGATCACGGTTTTGCACCCGGCTTCGATCACGCCCGAACCGATGAAGAAGCCCTGGCGCCGAAAGGTGCCGTATTGCCTGCGCCCGACGTTGTTGACGAAATATCCCAGAGCTTCCTCCACCGCCGGGGCGCTGGCTTTTCCGTGGCACTCCTGGCGGGCTTGGGCGATGAGCTTTGCGACCTTGTCTTGGAGTAACCGTATGGCCCAACGGTGGAGGCGGGGTGGGTAGTCCGGGTGCTCTTTGTTTCCCAGCAGTGCGGCCAACACCTCGCCGGCATGTTCGAGCGCATGATAAAAATCGACGATCTGGATGGCGGTGGCAAAGCAAAGCCGGCCTATGTTGGCCAGGCCCGCGGCCCCGTCGATGCGCAGCACCACCTGCGGCGCATCCCCCAATCCGCGGCGGATGGCCTTCTGGCGCAAGGCCGGGCCAAATCCATCAATCGGGCGGAAGCTCGAAAGGCAGGTCGTTGATTCGTAATCGCGGATCGGATGGCCCGCTTCATCCCGTTGATGCTGGGTGAAGACACAACCCAGATAGGGCGGGTTTTGGCCCCGCCATCGGCTTGTTGGCCGGCCCGGCCCACCCGCTGCACCACGCGCTGCACTTGCCGGCCTGAGATCTCGAGGCCGCCGGTTTCCCGCAGATGAGTCTCTGCTTTCTGGTAACGGATTCATCGGCCCCTTCCCGACACAGCGGCCGGGCCAGCGCCGGGGTGTAGCCGACCTCCAAACCCAGGGCGGCATCGGCGGGGTGATGGCCCTGCTGCTGGCCGGCGTGATAATAGTAGTCGCGCCGCAGTTCGAAGGATCCAAAAAGCCCCTGGACGTGCAACGCGGCGCGCCCTTTGCGCACTTCCCCCGGCCTGGCCTGGCAGGCCGCATCGACCCGATCGGCCGCCGCTTGGAGCAGCAGCCCCACCAAGGAGTTGGCGGGCTTGAAAATGGCCGTGCGCACCAACACCTCCAGTTGCTGCACCGCCACTCCGTTCGGATCGGCGGCGGCAAACCACGCCATCAACGGTTGGCTTTCCTCCTGCTGGGCGAGGAGGAAATCGGGGAGACGGTCTTTTTTTGAGCCGGCCTCGCGTTGCGCCCGGGTGTTCTGGACGACGCTCTCTGGAATTAGCCTCGCCCACTTTTAATCACACCCATTTGACCTTTGACCAAGCATTCCCATCTAATCGGTGTTCATCCGTGTTCATCCGTGGTTGAATCCTCTCATCTTTGATGAATACCGATAGCCAATCCTCATCCCGGTGCGGACTCGACACGGTCGAGATTGCCCGGATGGAGAAGCTCCTGCGCGACACGCCACCGGAGGAACTCACCAAGCTGTTCACGCCGGCCGAACTGAGTGACGCCGGAGCAGGTGCCGGACGTGCCGCCAGCCTCGCCGCGCGATTCGCGGCCAAGGAAGCCTGCTGCAAACTGTTCCCACGCGAGACCGCCCTCGGCACGATCACGCCCGCCGATTTCTCGATTCGCCGCGATGACTACGGCGCGCCGCAGGTGGGGCTCACCCCGGATGCGCAAGCCGTGCTGGATCGCCACCGCATCGCTGGAATTCGCGTTTCGCTCACGCACACCTCGGCCACCGCCTCGGCTGTGGCGTGGGCTGATCCGCGGCATACCGAGGTGCCGTGGTTTGGAAAGCTCTTCTATCACCTGCTGCCGTTCCGGCGTGGCCTCGTGCTGGAGAACTTGCGCCGCGTCTTTGGCGAAACGCTGCCCGAGACTGAGATCATCCGTCTGGCGCAGGCGTTTTACGCGCACTTCGTCCGCTTCTTCATCGAGTTCCTTCGCCTGCCTTGGATGTCCGATGCGCGGCGCAAGGCGTGGATCCGCGTCGAGAACATGGAGTCACCCATCCGCGCGCACGACAAAGGGAAGGGGCTGTTGCTGCTCACGGGGCATTTCGGCAACTGGGAAGTCGCGACGGTGGCGGGCATCGGCCAGTTTTCGCAATACAAGGGACTGTTTCACTTCGTGCGCCGTCCGCTGAAGCCGTGGCTGCTGAACGAATTCGTCACGCGCCGTTTCAAGCGCGCCGGCTTCGGCACTCTGGCCAAGCGCGGATCGCTGGATGCCATTCTCGATCTGCTCGCGGCGGGCGCGATCATCGTGTATGTCTTCGACCAGCACGCGGGCGGCCGTGAAGGAGTGGTGGTGGATTTCCTCGGTCATCCGGCGGGCACGTTCAAGAGCATGGCGATCCTGGCCATGAGCACCGGCGCATCGGTGGTGCCCGCATCAAGCTGGCGTGAGCCTGACGGCACGCATGTGCTGCGCTTCGAAGAACCGCTGCCGCTGATCGAGTGCGAGGACGCCAGCGAAGCCATCCGTCTCAACACGCGCGCCTATAACGCGGCGCTGGAGCGGATGATGCTGCGCCATCCTGAGCAATGGATCTGGATGCACCGCCGGTGGAAGATTCGTGGCTGAGGAACCGCGAGGAGAGCATCCGCGGGCCGAGCCTGGCTTTCGACCATTGCCGGTAAAAGTGGGCGATGGCGGACAACAAGAAACCCCGGGAGAACTCGCGTTCTCACGGGGCTGAACAATGGAGTGGGCGCGGCGTTCAGGAACCCGACTCGGGTGGACTCGGCTTGTCGAGCTGGGTGAACGAGTTGTTGAGGAAACCCTGCGCTGGCGGTGGCTCGGGCGCCGCCGGGATGCTTTCCGCAGCAAGCGCGAGCGGATCGACAACCGGCTTGTGGGCATCGAGCAGCGCCGGCTTGGCCACGGCGCCGCCGGCTTGCTGGGCGGCTTCGTTGGGATTCTTGGCACGCTTGTTACGTGGCAGTGGCGAAACCATCACGTTGATGCCACGCCCGATGAGCTTGGGCTCGGAATCGGCATGGGCGTAGGGCGTGAGCGCCTCGATGAATTTTTTCACCACCTGGAAGCCGAATTCCTTGTGCGCCATCTCCCGGCCCCGGAAACGCAGGCTGATTTTTACCTTCATCTCCTCGCAGAGGAAATCGATGGCGTGGGTAAGCTTCACTCCGAAGTCGTGCGGGTCAATCGACGCGCTGAGCTGGACCTCCTTGAGTTTGCTCGCGGGGCGTTGCACGCCCTTGTCCTTCTTGGCGAGTTCGTAACGGAACTTGCCGAAATCGACAATGCGGCACACCGGTGGCGTGGCGGTGGGCGCGATCTCGACGAGGTCCACGCCGAGCTGGCGGGCCTGGTTGATTGCGTCACCGAGGGTTAAAATCCCCAACTGTCCGCCGTCCGGGCCGATCACGCGTACCTCACGGGCGCGGATCTTGCCGTTGATGCGGTATTGCGGGGTGTTCGAGCGGGAAGGAAAAGGCCGACTCAAGAAGTCCTCACCTGTTGAAACTGTTTACGTTTGGTATCCAAACCTGTGGTAATGGTCATTTTTACGAACAACGCGGTGAAACTAAGAGCAAGCCGGCGGGCGCGCAAGTGGAATTTATCCCGCGTTTCGAGGGCGGGAGCCGATCGCCGGGCCGAGCAGAAGTCGGAGAGGGGCACCCTTTCCGCTCTCTCCCAAGACGAGGACTCTCCGCCGAACGAGATCGCAGCGGCGCCCGAACATCAGGCTCATTGCAACTTCAGAGCAGCCCGGGCGCGATGTTTAATCCGCGCTCCGCTATTGCCAATGCTGCCGCAAATCCGCTAGTTGTCTCCGAATGCCGACAGTGGCCGAACAACTCCGCCAGGCTCGCGAAGCGCAAAAGATCGACATCTATCACGTCGCCGAGGTCACCAAGATCAAGACCGACCACGTCCGCGCGCTCGAGTCCGGCCATTACGACGTCTTCAATGCGACGGTCTATGTGCGTGGATTTGTCCGCACCTATGCCGCCATGCTCAAGCTCGACGTGCCCCGCGTCATGGCGGATCTCGACGGCGAGTTGAAACGGACCGAGCGGTTTGCTGAACCGCCGGCCTTGACCAAGCGCACCAAAAGCCCCCTCGATTTTGTGATGCTCCAGCTCTCGAAATTGAACTGGCGCATCGCCGCCGGGCTGATGGCCGCCTTGCTGGCGCTGTATTTCGGGGTGATGTGGATTCGCGCCCACAATTCGAGGAAGGTGGATCCGCACCGCCATCTCGGCCCCGGCCTTTACCAGCCACCGGCCAATCGTTCCGGCGAAACGCTCCCGCTGCCACCGGCCGAACCGCGGCGCTGAAGGCGCTTCGTGGAGGCGCGAACCCTTCCGGCCCGGTTTCCTTCGTTGCCATGCGCGCGCCGCGCGCCTAGCCTCGCCGCGCTTATCATGGGCAACAAGAACGCTCAACGTCCGCTCCGCGTCGGACTCATTTCCCTCGGCTGCGCCAAGAACCTGGTGGACGCCGAGATCATGCTCGGCTCGCTGCTGAAATCCGGGGTGGAAATCATCAACGACGCCGCCCAGGCGGACGCCGTCATCGTCAACACCTGCTCGTTCATCGACGCCGCGCAGGAGGAAAGTGTGGATGCCATCCTCGAATCCGCCGAGATCCGCGAGGCGCGTCACCGCGGCCAGGCGCTCATCGTCTCCGGCTGCCTCCCGCAACGCTTTCGCACTGACCTGCCCGCGCTCATGCCGGAGGTGGACGCGTTCATGGGCATCGATCAGGTGACGCAGGTGGCGGACATCGTGCGGCAAGCCATCGCGCGGCGAGGGGAAAAGCTGAGCGAAAGCGCAAAGCGCAAAGTTCAAAGCTCAACGAAGAAGGTCGCGGCAAAGCTGGCCGACATTGAGGAGCAGCGTCCCGCGGTGGCGGACGAATCGTCACAAAGTCTGCGCGGCACGGCACAGTTCGGGAAAACAAAGACCGTGCTCGCGCCCCACGGCCAATCCGCGATCCTCAACGTCCATCAGCGTCCGACGTTTATTCCCGACTACGCCACGCCGCGCTTCCGGCTGACGCCGCGCCATTTCGCCTACGTGAAGATCGCCGAGGGCTGCAATCACCCGTGCAGCTTCTGCATCATTCCGCGGATGCGCGGCACGCATCGTAGTCGTGGCCAGAAGGACGTTGTCGAGGATTGCCGCCGCCTGCTGGCGGACGGTGTGAAGGAACTTAATTTGATCTCGCAGGACACCACCTACTACGGGCTCGACCTGCGCCCCCAGGCCAGCCGCGCCATCGCGTCGCCAGATCGCTTTCGCGCCGCTGCGGGCGCACTGCCCGCGGATGCCACCACGCTCTGCACCTTGCTGCGGGAACTCAATGCGTTACCCGGCGATTTTTGGATTCGCCTGCTTTACACGCATCCGGCGCATTGGACGGATGAATTGATCGAAACCATCGCCGCGTGTCCGAAGGTGGCGCGCTACGTGGACATCCCGCTGCAGCACATCCATCCGGTGATGCTCGAACGGATGCGGCGCGAAACCTCGAAGCAATTCATCGTCGATTTGCTGCGGCGCATCCGCGCCGGGATTCCCGGCATCGCACTGCGCACCACCTTCATCGTGGGATTCCCGGGCGAGACCGAAGCCTGTTTCGAGGATCTGCTGCAATTCATCCAGGAGACCCGCTTCGAGCGGCTCGGCGTGTTCAGCTATTCAAAAGAGGAGGGCACGCGCGCGGCCGGCATGGCTGGACAAGTGGCGGACAAGGTGAAGCAGAAACGCCGCGAACAGGCAATGGCCGCCCAGCACCGCATCGCGCGAGAGGTGGCAACCGGTTTTGTCGGGCGCACGCTCAAGGTGCTCGTCGAACGCAAAGCGGCCGAACGCGATCTCGACAAGGCGAGCATTCAATCGTGGGAACACGGCCTGATTCGCGAGGCCGATCCGGGGATTCACAATGCAAAACTGAAAATTAAGAATTACCTCGTGGCCCGAGGCGAGGCCGATGCGCCGGACATCGACGGACGCGTCTATGTCCGGGGACGCCTGCCGCTGGGCGAGTTCGCCAGGGTGAAAATCATCGGGCACACCGACTACGATCTGATCGCCGAACCGGCATGAGCGGCCTGTTATCTCAACACGGAGGCACCGAGGGCACGGAGAAATCCGAGTATCTTTCACTGTTAATGCCCATCCGGAAGCCGTGGTGCTCCGCCCGGCACACTTCGGCTCCGTTCCAGCCGTGTGTCCGTGGTGGTGCCTTCGGAGCGAGAAAATCCTTGCGGCCCGACCCTCCGTCGTCGTTGCGTTAGCGCGTTCATGAACCTGCCGAACCAACTGACCGTTTCGCGTTTCGTGCTGACGCTCGCCTTTCTCATCGCGATCTTCAGCGGCTTCCCCTTTCACGAGTCGGTCGCGCTGATTCTCTTCGTTGCGGCCAGCATCACCGACTGGATGGATGGCGCCATCGCCCGCCGTCGCCAGCTCGTCACCAATTTCGGCAAGCTCATGGACCCGCTGGCGGACAAAATCCTCGTCTGCTCCGCCTTCATCGCGTTTGTCGGCGAAGGACTGATGCCCGCCTGGATGGTGACCGTCATCGTCGCGCGCGAACTGGCCATCACCGGCCTGCGCCTCGTGGCGGCGAACAAAAACGTCGTGCTCGCCGCCGAAGGCTTCGGCAAGCACAAGACCATCTCGCAGATTGTCGCGATCATCGCGATCTTGGTTTCGATCAGCTACCAGCAATGGGACATCGTCGGCACGACGGTTTTTGGCTTTGCGATTGCCGGCAAACCGTGGGTCGAATGGTTCACGCCGGCCAGCATCTGGGTGGCGGTTCTTCTCACGTTCCTCTCCGGCTGGCTCTATCTGTGGCGCAACCGGAACATTTATCTGAGCGACATGTGAGGCGGCGATGGATGCGCTGAAACTCTACCTTGCCCAAGGCTGCGGCATCGGCCGCATCCCATTCGCCCCCGGCACGTGGGGCTCGGTCGTCGGGGTGCTCTGGGCGATGGTCCTCTGCTCGACGGCGAATCTGGGGCTCTACCTCACCGGAACAGCGCTCCTCCTGGCCGCGTCGGTGTGGCTCTGCGGCGAAGGGGAGCGCATCCTGCGCGAAAAAGATCCCGGCTCCGTGGTGCTGGATGAAATCGCCGCGCTGCCCATCTGCTTTCTCCCGCTGGTCGCGCATCGCTGGTGGCAAACCGGCCGCCTCCCGGCGATTGAGGATATTCTCGGCGGCAACAACTGGCTCATCACGCTGGCGGTGTTCGCGCTTTTCCGGCTGTTCGACATCGCCAAGCCCTGGCCCGTGCGTCAAAGCCAGAGCCTTCCCCGCGGCTGGGGAATCACCGTGGATGATGTGCTCGCCGCGGTGTGGGTGGCGGGAATTGTCTTCCTCGCGGGGTGGTTCTGGTTGTGGCGTTGAGCAGGACGGTTCCTCGCCGGGTTTGTGGTGCATCACAGCATCTCCAAACCGGCTGGGCCTTGGAACAGGTTCGAGGGGAAAAACAATGGCCCCGCTGGTGTGATTGCATTGCTTGGTTTCATGCCGGTTTCCTTGGACGCGAAACAGCGCGGCTCGGGGGATTCTTTGGGAACAATTTTTGCGTCAAGTTACCCTGAACCTCGGCGCGACGGTAAACCTGCCTCACCCACCAAGGATCCTTGCGAGGGAAGGCCAGCCAAGGGGAAGCAGCCTGGTTGGCAATGGTGCCGGGCAGAATCCGGACAAATCGGCCATCCCGGTCTGGCGCTGTAAATTAATCCGGTTTCCCATTCAAGTTCGCTCTCGAACGGTCGAAATAGAGATCAGCCTGTCTGCTGTGGGATGGTGTCGCGGTCGTGGACGTTGCCGCGATTCATCCGATCGAAAAAGTCCTGCCTGCCTCCTGCCGCCGTCGTCACGTTGGGTGATGGCGACCAACCGGCTTGAGGAGAAACATCACGTCGTTGTGAGGATGTGCAGCAACTCGATGCCCAGCCGCACCTCGGCCATGTCGGTGCTCGTCCGCACCATGAAGATGGAACAGACACAGTATGCAAATGAAAGCGCAGTTGGGCGTGATTGTGGCGCTCATCGGGATTCTCTGTGTCGTCAATACGGAGATGATCCGCCTATGTCCCTGGATCGAGTACTACCGAGTTCCGATCACAGCGATTTCCCTCGCGCTGGGGCTGATTCTGGTGTTCTGCGGTGTTCGAGGACGCCGCAGCCGGAATGCGGGGCCGGTCAGTCCAGCCGAAGGCGCGACAACCTGCCGGTTTGCCGAGGACCGGGAAGACGATGACTCATTCAGCCTCACGGGCGTCGAATTCGCCGGAACGGTGATCATCGCCATCGGAGCCGCCTTCTACTTCCTTCAGGTGATGAGCGCTCAAATGCCCGTAATTGCCCGCAGCCTCAAACCCACGCCACGGCCCGCGGCGACCAATGCGCCGCCGCCCGCGCCGGTCCCTGAAGCTCCTTTGAACTTTCCATCGATCAAGGTCGAAGGGCTTTTTCTGAACGCGAGCCGTCCGTCTGCAATCATCGATCGTCGCTCATTCTTCGTCGGTGATGCGATTGGTGCCGCGACCATTGTCCGGATCGATTACTCCGGCGTTCTTCTCGAACAACGCGGCGAGACCAAGCTCTACCGGCTGCGTCTCGTTAATTGATCGTGAGAGTGACGTGCCAAGAGCCGGGGGCTGTCCTGGCTGTCGTTGAAACCGGACCAAAGCGCTATGTTGGCGAACCCCGGCTCGTGGCGGGAGCTTGGCTTGGCGCTGGGCTGGTGGAAGGTGCCCTCCATAAACCCAAGTGGGCGCGGCCAAGCCTGGATTGTCGCGGGTGCTGGACCGGTCCGGTTGCGGTGTGACCGTCGGTGCGATGGGTTGCTCGGAGGCGTTCGTCTGCAATGGTCCACTTCATACCCATCATCGTCATCTCAATCGCCAACGGGGTTTGGAAAATTCAATGCCAATGAGAATGATGAGAATGAGCGGACGTCGCCTCCTGTTTCTCCCACAGCGTGGACGAACGGCTTCCACCAGCGCGCCGCGACGAAACCATTTCCAAACCACCCGCCGCAGTGCTATCTCTCGTGGAAATGAACGAGCGCACCTACTCCAATTTCATTGGCGGCGAATGGATGCCGGCGGCGAGCGGCGCCACTTTTGACACGCGGAATCCGGCCGACCAGCGCGAGGTCGTGGCCCGCTACCCGCAGAGCGAGCGTCCGGAATCCTTTGCCGCCATCAAGGCGGCGCGCGCCAGCTTTCCCGCCTGGGCCGCGCTGACGCCGGTGGCGCGTGGACGGGTGCTCAGCAAGGCGTCGCAGATCATCGAAGCCCGCAAGGCGGAGCTGGCGGAGTTGCTCACCCGCGAGGAAGGCAAGACGCTCGCCGAAAGCACCGGTGAAGTGCAGCGGGCGGCGGACATCTTCCGTTTCTTTGGCGGCCTGAGCTACACGCTGGGCGGCCAGACCATCCCGCACGATTTGCCGGGCAATCTGCTCTACACCATGCGCCAGCCGCTCGGCGTGGTGGCGTTGATCACGCCGTGGAATTTCCCGGTGGCCATTCCGGCGTGGAAGCTCGCGCCGGCGCTTGTGGCCGGAAATGCGGTCGTGCTCAAGCCGGCCTCGCAGGCGCCGGCGTTGTCGCTGGAACTGGCCAAAGTCCTGCACGAGGCCGGTCTGCCCAAGGGCGTGCTGAATGTGGTCGTCGGCGAGGGCCGCGCAGTGGGCGGTGAACTGACTGCAAATCCGGCCATCGCGGCACTGTCGTTCACCGGCTCACACGGCGTCGGTCAGCAAATCTATCAGCAACTTGCGCCGCGCATGGTCCGCGCGCAGATGGAAATGGGCGGAAAGAATCCCACCATCATCCTCGCCGACGCCGACCTCGATCTCGCGGTCTCGCTGGTCACGCGCGCGGGCTTCGGCCTGACGGGCCAGGCCTGCACCGCGACCAGCCGGGCGATCGTCGAGCGCAAGGTGCTGGCTGCCTTCACGGAGAAGCTCGCTGCCCGCGCGAAGACCTGGAAAGTCGGCCCTGGCCTGAGCCCCGGCGTGGAGATGGGACCGGCGGTCAGCCTGCGGCAATTGGAAGGCAACCTGGAATATGTCCGCATCGCTCAGGACGAAGGCGCCACGCTGGTCTGCGGCGGACAGCGTCTGCTCGACGGCGATCTGGCGCACGGCTTTTTCATGCAGCCCACCGTGCTCACCGATGTGCGCCCCGACACGCGCCTCGCCTGCGAGGAGGTCTTCGGCCCGGTGATCGCCGTGCTGGCCGCGGAGGATTTCGACCATGCCCTCGCGCTGGCCAACGGCCTGGACGTGGGTTTGTCGGCATCGATCGTCACGCGCGATTTGAAGAAGGCCATGACCTACGCCGAGCGCATCGAGGCCGGTGTGGTGAAGGTGAATCAAATCTCCACCGGTCTGGCCTTGCAGGCGCCGTTTGGCGGGGTGAAGAAATCCAGCACCGACAGCTTCAAGGAACAAGGCGCCTCGGCCATTGATTTCTATTCCAAGGTCAAAACGGTCTATCTCGACTACTCCGCGTAACGACGTGCGGGGATGACTTTGCTGTTGGTCTGCTCACGCCGGGTTGCGTCACAACGCGCGCAGCAATTTGACTCGATGGCAGCACGGGCGGGCGCCAGCGATGATTCACTTAAAGGTCTGTTTAAAAAGTAGCAGCCGACGTAAGGAGAAACTCACGGTCAATGCTCGGGCCTCGCCCCCAGGCATCGGGCTTCGCAGGCAGGGCGCGTCTGTCCCAGCGCGCCGCACCTCTCGCCAGCCAAACGGCGCGCTGAGGACCGACGCGCCCTACCTTGTGAGGTTCCTGGATAGGCTCCATGCAGAGGCCAGCAGGATGACCATAGCCTCCTTACGTCGGCTGCTACGACCGAGGTTGGCCTTTGCAAACCGGCTCAATGATTCGGCGCTCGTGGGCGCATTCCCTCTGGCGTGACCAGGCGCGGGATGATTGACTTCGCCCAATCCAACGAACCACTTATGAAAACTCGCTCCCTGATGCTCCTGTTAACCGCGCTGACGTTCGGCGCATCCACGTCTCAATCCATCGCCGCCGGTGAACCTTCCACCAAAGAAACCACGCTGCGCATCCATTCCGTGCGGGTGTCGCGCTCATCGCCCGAGTTCAACAAGCGGTTCAGCGGGCGCTACTACGGCGAAGGGACTCCCGGCGTGAATCTGCAACTCCTGCTCACCCTCGCCAACGGCACCATCCTCCCGATTGCGCGCGACGCGGTGGCCATCGAAACCTTCATTGACGACACCTACCAGAGCCTGATGCGGACGGGCAACGAATCCTCCTTTTACAGCGGCAACAATCCGAGCGTGGTGTCCGATGACGGCCGCACGCTGCTCTTCACGGTCTCAAGCAGCCGTGTGCCGGCCGACGATGCCACACGCGTGTTTGTCCGGGGATCGATCCAGGCGCGCGTCAGCCGCGGCATCGCCATCGTGGCCACCAATCCGGTGTCGATCATGGTGGGACAGGCAGTGACGGTCGGACCGTTTCGCACGACCATTCGTTCTGTGTCCGATCAGGGCGGCAGCTTGAGCGTGATGCTGTCGATCGAAGGCGATGCCTCCCGCGTGCAGAAGATTCGCGTGCTCGACGCCGCGGACAATGTCTTGAATGACGGGCGCCAGAACCGGGTCACCGAGTATGAGTCGGGCGATCGCCCCGTCACGACCCACCTGACACTACGCAATCCTCCCAAGCAGCCGGTGACTTTGGAATACACCTACACCGAGAAAACCGAGTCGGTGAAGATTCCCTTCGAGGCACAGGTGGACATCGGCGTGGCCAAAGCGGGACCGATTGAGCCGTCGGAGGGAAAGCCGCGCAAGAGTGCCGAGGTCCGCACCTGGCCGCCTCCGCGTGACGCGGTGGCTGCCGCGCTCCCGCCGGTGCGCACTGCGTTTAATCCCACCAATGAAGTCCGAACCGCCACCAAGCCGGGCGCCGCGAAATTCACCAACGCCGCGGTCGATCTGTTCTCCATCACCGTGGCCAAGCCCACTCCCGCGGAGGCGAAGGACGCTCGCTGGGCCGCCGCGCCCGCAGCGACTTTCTACGCCAGCGGATTCACCGTCGCGCGCCTGCTGCTCTCGACGCCGGGATTGAGCATCGTCTCCGTGCCGGCGGATGGCATCAACGTGACGCGCTTCGAGGACGACAAGGGCGGGCGGCTCGACACGGCGCTCTACCGCGACACCTCCTCGCCGCTGTACTCCTCATCGTCGCAATACGCACGGCGCTCGGCCGAGGGACAGCAGGTGCTGCTGAATCTTTCGCTGGCCTCGGCGCCTACACCGGGCGCGACGCGCTGCACGCTGGCGGGCAGTGTCCGCGCAACGGTCACCCGCGGCGAACTGACCAACACGAGCCCGACGCTGGAGCTGCAATCGGGCAAGGAATTCATCGCCGGCCCGTTCAAGGGAAAGTTCGGCGCCGTGCGCCAGTTGGCGCCCTTCACACCCTCCAGTTTCGACGGGACCGAGATCGAAGCGTGGCTGACACTCTCGGGCCCGATTGACAAGGTGCGGACGGTTGAATTGCTCGACAGCACGCAGCGGGTCTTGAACAGCAATCGCATCGACCTCCCCGAGCGACCCAATGCCGCCGCGGAGAACATCAACTACGGACTGCGCCTCGCCGCCGCGCCCACCGGACCGGTGACGCTGCGCATCTGCCATCACGAATCCTCCGAGATCATCGAAGTGCCGTTCGAGATCAGCACGGGGATTGGGTTGTGAGGCGGAGGGCGAACTCCAAAGTTGGCTGGGGAGCGCACCCGCCCCGGGTGCAGTTTTCCGCGCTCTCGCGGAAAACCCTGGGTGGTAGGTAGGGCGCGACACTCCGTGCGCGCCGCATCCGCCCCTCAATCAGTCCAACGGCGCGCACGGAGTGGCGCGTCCTACTCGCCTGGCGTGCGGGCCTCACCCGCTTTTAATCAAACCGGCGCGGTGGTTCAAATCTGCGGCAGTTCGCAAATTTTGAAGAACCAGCCACCGCAAGCGGTGATAAAATAACGGGGCAGAGTTTTATAGGGCAGTCACCATCGACCGCCAACCCGGCAGCGATGCGACGGAGAAATTCTCCGGCTAGTCCGCAAGTGCCCGAGCTGTCTGGTAGCCGCTGAGGTCGGCGAATGTTTGAGCGCGGAACATCTTCGTTCCAGACCGGTCAGCGTGATTCAGGACGTGATAAACCGCACCGGGATATTCGACTCTCCACTTGCGTGCCATGCCGGGAAAGTGGCCAAAGCCGCCTCATGTGCCAATATCAAGAACCGACCCGTTTCCCGAACTACCGCGTGCGTCAGCCGTAACCCGAAAACCGCTCCCGCAACGACGTGCAATGGCAACGCGCCGGCTCAACTCGCCAGCGCCGACACGAGGTAACGCAGTTCATCCTCAACGTCGGCGTGGTTGGGCAGAGTCTGGCCAATCTCCGCTTTCACCAGTTCCCGGAAGCGCCGCCGCATTCCCTCTTGTGGCTGATTCCTCTTAATTTTCCGCTGATGATTCCGGCCTTGTCTTTTCAACGCGAACAGGGAGATTCACTCCATGAATCTCGCTGTCGAAACCGAACAGGAAACCGATGGGCGCTGGATTGCCGAAATCCCTCAGATCCCCGGCGCTCTGGCGTACGGCGCCGACCGCCGGGAGGCAATTGCGCGGGTTGAGGCGCTCGCCTTGCGTGTCCTGGCCGACCGCCTTGAGCACGGCGAGATGCCGCAAGAACTCAAGCAGGTGTTTTCGGTGGCTGCATGAGCCAATGGGGCGCTGCAAAAGCGCGGCGGGTGTTGGCTGCCCTCCTCAGGATCGGCTGGTCCATCAAGCGCGAGACCGGCGGTTAGCACCGCACTCTGGCGCGTGTCGGCTGGCCCGATTACGTGTTCGCGTTTCACGACCGCGAAGAGATTGGTCCGCGGATGCTCGCACGCGTCGCCCGACATACTGGATTGAAGCCGGAGGATCTGTAGAAGTGCCGACGCGAATCAGCAATCGGGCGGACACCACTTTCGCCCGCGCAAAGCCCACGACCCTCACCGAGCGCCGCTTCAGTTGGCCTGCGGGCAGTCAACTCGCCAGCGCCGCCACGAGGTGACGCAGTTCATCTTCTACGTCAGCGGGATTGGGCAGCGTCTGGGCGATCTCGACTTTCACCAACTCGCGGAAGCGCCGGCGCATGCGATGCACCGCCACCTTCACCGCGCCTTCGCTCATTCCAAGGCTCTTGGCGGCGTCGGCTTGCGAGAGCGCGGGCGTTTCGCCCACCAGCCACGGCTTGAGCGCTTCGAAGTGCGCAGCCTTGTCGCCTTTGGCAAACTCGGCCGCGAGTGCAGCGAGGGCGCGGTCCATCACGGCCAGCGCCCATTCGCGATCGAACCACGCATCGGGCGGCAACGCCGACGGATCGGCGACGTCGAGCCCCGGCGAGGTGTCGGTGGACGATTCCAGTTGCTCGATCGTCGCGCCGCCGCCGCGCTTTTGACGCCGCTCGCGCTCGCGCTGATCGCCGAGAAAATGTTTCAGCGCGCCGAGCAGGTAAGAGCGGAAACGTCCGCGCTCCGGGTCGGCACTGGCAAAACCGGCGCCCGAAAGCACCCGCGCGAAGAATTCCTGGGCAAGTTCCTGTGCAGCGTCTTCCTCGCGTCCTTCACGGCGGAGGAAGCGCATCACGGGCTGGTAGTAAGCCTCGCAGAGTTCGCTGAGCGCCGCCTTCGCCTCCGCCGAATCGCCCCGCGCGCGCAGGACAAGCGTCCAGCGAGTCGGGGCGAAGGGCGAAGTGGCGTGCGGGTTGGTCACGGTGAGGGTTTCTTGGGAATCGCGCCGATGACGACGCTCAAGTCGCCGATCGTCCCGACGGGCAGGTGAAAGAGCGGGCGTTCTTCGCCCTCGGCAACGATGAACGATTTCTCGCGCAGCGATTTCGTTACCGCGACGCGAAACGCTTCTGCTTCCGGATCACTCACTCCACTCGGGATCAGCCACTCGACGCGCTGGGAGCGGACCGGCGGCGAATTGGGCGGATTGGAGAGGGATTCCGTCGTGCGCGTGGTGGGCTTGAAGCCATTACCGTCCACGCGAAAGACGCGTTCGCAGTTGCCCTGCACGTTGTCCACATATTGGATCGTCAGCCAGCGCTGGCCTTTCTCCAAGCGCAGATCCACCGCGGTGAAGGTGAAGCGAATCTGGCTGGCGGCATCAACATGGAGTGCGACCGTGTTTGTGATTGGGGTGCCGGCAAAATGCACCGTGGCGAAATTTGTGATGGCCTCGGTGCCCGCAATGGGCGCGGCGCGAGTGAATTCCTCGATGGGCTGCGGCCGATCCGGTCCGCCTTCGCGGCCTGACAGGGAGAACTGCCTCAACGCGATGAGGCCCAGCGCTCCGGCGAGCAGCGCGAGGAACACCCACTTCAACACGCCGCGTTTCGGCGGGGCTTGCTCGCCGGCAGCCCACCGCGCGGTGGAATAGATGGCCCAGATGATAAAGGTGATCGTGCCGGCCGGAATCACGAAGAGGAGCAGCGAACCCAACACGCGCATCGCGGTCGAAGGCGGAGTCGAACTGGTGAAGGTCATCATCATCGGCACGCCGAGAACGACGGCGGCCAGCACGAGTGGTGGCCACGCCAGTGCCGCGAACACTGCCAGAGGAACGCCGCGCAAGCCGCCCTGGCTGGCGCGGATGTCGCTCAGCGCCATCCAGCCGAGGATGTTTCCCGGCAGCGCAAAGAGCAGCAGGCTGCCCACCGCCAGCGCGAGTTCCACCCGCCCGATGCCGCCCGCGCCGAGCAGGAGGGCGGCCACCACGAGCAGCGGAATGGGAAGGCTCAAACCCGTCAGCGCCGCGCCCCAGATGGCTTTCGCGGAGAATCTCGATCCACCCGTCACTGCGCTCCCGGCCGCCCTTCCTTGGGCCACCATCGTGCCGTGCGGCCCAACGCCCGCGTCCGACTGCCGGCAAAGCGCGTCGAGCACGGCCCGGCTTCTCCTCAGCCAGACGAGCGCCGCAACTTCAAATCCCATGGCCATGAAACCGACCGTAACCTCGATGATGTCGAATGTGCCGATGGAATTCGCCCCCTCCGAACCTGTCCGCGCGGCAAGGACAAAGCCCGCGACCATGGCGACGGCCAGCAGCGCGATGCGAGACCAGAACGTCCCGCGCAAAAGTCGCGGACCGGAAGGCCGCAACCCGCGCAATTTGAAACCGCCGATGACCAGGAAGATGAGCGTGATCGTCTCGAACACCCTCACCATTGCCTCGAAGACGAGCATCTCGAAGTTCAGTGTCTGGCCGTCGATGGATCGCAACCACGCAAAGACAGAAATCAAGAATAGCGCCGGCGCGCCCAGCACCGCGTAAGCCGTGAGGAGCTTCGCCATGCGCGGCAGCCGGGGGTTGCACAGGATGAAGTCCTGCCCCGGTGCCATCACGGGCGGCAACGAAGGCGCAGCCGCGGCTTCGGCGGCGGCCTCTTCGGCGAGACCCTCAACGCTGGTCTTCACCTCGCCCGCGCTCTGGTACCGCTTCTCCCGTTCCTTTTCCAGAGTTCGGAAGACCACTTCATCGACGTGATGGTTCACCGGCGTTTTCTCCGACGGCGCCGCGAAACGGCCGATGGGCAATTCGCCGGTGAGCATTTCGTAGAAGACCACGCCGAGCGAATAAATGTCCGCGCGATGATCGACCTCGGTGGGGTGCTCCAGTTGCTCCGGCGCCATGTAGTGCGGCGTGCCGAGCGTCGCGCCAGTGCCGGTGAGGGAAATCTCGGTGTGCCCCTCGCCGATGAGCTTGGCGATGCCGAAGTCAGCGATCTTCACGCCGCCACGTTGATCGAGCAGGATGTTCTCCGGCTTGATGTCGCGATGGAGCACTCCGCGTTCGTGCGCAAATTGCAGCGCCTCGCAGATCTTCGGCACGATGCCCAGCGCTGCGGCCGGGGAGAAGCGTCCGGCGCGCATGGCCTGGCGGAGATTCACGCCATCGACGTATTCCATCATCAGGTAGCAGAAGCCGCCGGCCTGGCCGAAGTCGAAGACACTGACGATGTTCGGATGGCTCAAGCGCGCCAGCGTGCGGGCTTCGCGCGTGAAGCGCTCGGTGAACTGAGGGTCAAGCGCCAGCTTGTCAGGCAGCAGCTTCAGCGCGACAAAGCGGTCCAAATGTGGTTGGCGCGCCTTGAAGACGAAGCCCATGCCACCGCGGCCGATGAGTTCGAGGATTTCCAGTTGCGGAAACGCCGCGGCGACGCGTTCGAGAGATGGGATTTCCGCGGTAGCGGTGGGCGGCAAACCGGCCTCGGTGGCGAGCGCGGCGCCGGCGAGAACGCACTTTGGACAGAGTCCCTGCGGCGCCTCGGGAGGCACAGGCGCACCGCATTTCGGGCAGGTCTTGGCGGATGGATTCGTATTCATAGCTACCTGCTTCCTGAGGCAACTACGGGGCGAGGTTACATGAAATCTTTCGCGGGCAAAGCGTGGAGTGCCACCGGTTACGGTTGCTTCGGCGCGTGGCAGGAACAGGAACCGTGCGACAGGTCCGGGCTGAGATACGGAATTCCCAGCGAGAGACCACGGAGAATCAGCAGCGTGCTGAGCACCAGCACCGTTGCCGGCACCAGGCGGCGGAGCTTGAGACGGAGGCTGCCTTGCAACAGCCGTCCGGAAAGCCCGATGCCCAGCATCATCGGCACCGTGCCGAGTCCGAAGACGAGCATGTAAAGCGCGCCCAGATGCCAGTGGTCGGTGGTGGCGGCTCCGGCACACGCGACGTACACCAACCCGCACGGAAGCAGGCCGGTCAAGCCACCCAGCACGGCCAACGCCGTCAGGGTGCGCGTTTGCAGCCAGCCGGACATCGCGGATTTGAGGCGGTTGAGCAGGCGCACGACGGGCGCCGAGAGTGCGAGTTTCCTGGAGCCGAGAAGACCGAGCAGGAGCAACATTCCCAAACCGATCGAAACCCACCGCTGCAATCCGGCGACCAACAGCGTCTGGCCGATGAAACCGAAGAGAAGGCCGAGGAGGCAGTAGGTGACGAGCCGGCCAAGATTATAGACGACGCGGCCCAGGGCGAATCCCGCCGTGGTGCGTCCGGTCGGAGGAAGCGCCAGCGCGAGCGGACCGCACATCCCGGCGCAATGCAGGCTGCCGAAGAATCCGAGAGCAAAGGCGGTCCAAAGCAGCATGGCATCGCGGCGCGCGGCGCCGGGGCTAGAGCTTGATGCTTTCGTCGAGGTAGAACTCATCCGCCCCGACTTTCCATTGCGCGCGCACCTTCCAGAGGCCGAGGGGCATCGTGCTGACGTCCACCAACTGCCGGCCTTCGGGAGTCAGTTCCAGGCTGATGCGCCGGTCGAGTCCGGCGGCGGAGGGTCGGTAGAGTTGAATCCTACCTTCGGTGAGTTGTGCGACGTGCTCGGCGGGCACGGCGATGACGAGGTTTTTCCGGCTCGCGTCCAGCACGATGCTGGCCTTGTTGCCGAGGGCTTGCGTGCGGCTGACCGTTTCCATCTGGCGCTGGTAGCGGAGTTCCTGTTCGTAGTAATCAGAGGAGACGAGTTCCATCCGGTTCGAGGACGCCATGACAACGAGACCCACGGTGCCGAGGGTGAAGACCACAAACACGCCGACGATGGCATAGGGCCAGGGATTAAAGCGACGGGGTTCAGAGATCATAAGGGACGGGTGTTGCCAAAGCGAAGCGGCGACTCGGCAGAGCGCCGCCATCGTGGAGAGTGGAATTGTGCGGCGCTCTGCCGAGACGCCGCTACGACCGAATTCGCGGAGCAAGTTGAGAAATCGGTGCCGGTTCGACATTCACACCCCTCACCCCGGCCCTCTCCCCGTTGAGGGGCGAGGGTGAAAACTCGGCGATTTTGGCGCGCTTTGTAGTTCATCCTGCGGAGCCTTCAGTTTCGGCCAGTGTCATCGCGCGGGCCGAGGAAGCCGGTCTTGAGGGTTTGCAGCCGTTTATCACCGGAATAAAGACCAATGATCAGGGGAGTCGATCCGCCACGCAGTTCGGTGGGCGGCAGTTCGATCAGGACCGAGGCCTCGCTGAGCTTTTCAGACGGGACGATGAGATCGTTGCCCATCACGGTGATGGTGCCGCGCGCGTTTTCCAGGCGGAGTTGCACCGGCACGGCGTGCGAGGTCTTGTTGACGAGCTTGAGCGTGTAGAGATTGCTGAAGTTTCCGTTGGGCATTTTCTGGAAGAGAGCGCCGGCCGCGCGCAGGAAGGTGGCCTCAACGTCGGAGCGCGTGAAGAGCAACGCGAAGAAGAGCAGCGTCAGCAGCACCAGGATCGCGGTGTAGCCTTTGAGGCGCGGGGTGATCTTCAGCCTCTCGCCGCGCTCAATGCCGTTGAGAGAGGCGTAACCGATCAGGCCGCGCGGGCGGGAAATCTTGTCCATCACCTGGTCGCAGGCGTCGATGCACGCGGTGCATTGCACGCATTCCATCTGCGTGCCGTTGCGGATGTCGATGCCGGTCGGGCAGACGACGACGCATTGCCGGCAATCGATGCAATCGCCCTGGCCGCGGCCGGCGCGCTGGTCCCAAGTCTGGCTGCGCTGGACCGGGCCGCGCTGCTCGCCGCGCCTGAAGTTGTAGGCAACGACGATGGAATTCTCGTCGAGCAACGTGGACTGGAGGCGGCCATACGGGCAGATGAAGGTGCAAGCCTGCTCGCGGAAGCGCGCGAAGATCGCGTAGAACACCAGCGTGAAAAGCACCATGAAGGTCAGCCCTTCGAGATGGTTGCGCGGATGGTCGGTGATGATCTTGAGGAGCGCGTCCGATCCGATGATGTAGGCGAGGAGCGTGTTGCCGATGACGAAGGATAGCGCGAGGAAGATCAATTGCTTGCCGGCCTTCTTCACGATCTTGCCCGTGGTCCACGGGGCCTTGTCGAGGGCGCGCTGCTCGGCGGAGTCGCCTTCGATGAGGTATTCAATGCGGCGGAAGACCATCTCCATGAGCACGGTCTGCGGGCAGGTCCAGCCGCACCAGAGCCGGCCAAAGGCGGCCGTGAAGACGACGATGCCCGTGAGAAAGAGCAGCAGCGCCACCGCGAGGAGGAACATGTCCTGCGGCCAGAAGACGTGGCCGAGGATCGAGAACCGCCGATCGACGATGTTGATCAGCAGCAGCGGGTTGCCGTGAATGCGGATGAACGGCCCGGCAAACATGATCGCCAGCAGGAGATAGCTCAGGTAGATGCGCGCCTGGTAAAACCGGCCCTGCGGTTTCTTCGGATACAGCCACATGCGCCGCCCTTCCTTGTCGGCGGTGGACAGATGGTCGCGGAAATCCCGCCAGTCCACATCCTGCATGGCGGAACTGGCGTCGGCCCCGGACTGCTCCGGCTCTTTGATTGGCGGCTTGTTGGCGGACATTTTCGTTGGCTGGACCCGAACTCCGAAGTTGGGAGCACACCCGCCCTCGGGTGTGGCTGGACGCGCCTGGCGACCAGCACTCTGCGCCTCCCGCTGTTCTGAGGCGTCTGAACAATTTCACGCGCACCGGGTTTTCCGCGAGGGCGCGGAAAACTGCACCCGGGGCGGGTGCGCTCCCCATCCAACTTCGGAGTTCGGGCTAGACACCGCTGCCCCGGCCGCCGGATACCGGGCGGGGCGGCAGACTCGGCTTCAGAAATAGCAATCGCTGCATATTGATTCGCAGGTAGGGCGCGTCTGTCTCAGCGCGCCGCAAACCATTCCCGGCCGGACGGCGCGCTGGGGACAGACGCGCCCCACCTCGCTGTTGCAGAAACTTTCGCAACGACTAGTAGCACGCCGGGCGAGGTGCCACAAACACGTTTCGCCCGGCCTGGCAGTAGATCACTCGAACTCGTTCACGGTCTTGACCTGCTGGTCTTCGCGTGGTTTGCCGCGAGTCTCCAGCTTCGAACCGCGCAACGTGTAGATGTAGCTGGCCACATCGATGACCTCGGCGGGTTTGATGCCCTGATCTTTCCAGGCGATCATGCCTTTCTCGGGCACGCCGTTCCAGATGGTCTTGAGGTTGTCGGCAAACTTCGGGCCGTGAATCCAATAGTCGTCAGTCAGGTTGGGGCCGACCAATCCGCCGGCGTCCTCGCGATGGCACGGGGCACAGTTCTTCACGAAGAGCTGCTTGCCGTTAGCCAGCGCGACCGGCTCCTTGGAAGGTTCGAGGCTTGCGAGGTCGTTGGTGAACTTGGCGATCGCCACCGATTTGATCGCGTTGCCAATCTCCATCTCCCGGGCGTATTCGGAGGCCATCAGTTTGCCATCGCGCATGACGTGGTAGTAGATGAGGTAGATGACCGCGAAGATGGTGGTGAGGTAGAAGAGCCACACCCACCAACTGGGCAGCTTGTTGTCGAGTTCACGAATGCCGTCGGCTTCGTGATCCATGAGCAAGGGATCCTGGTCGTTGTGCTTATTCATGGGCGGAGTCGGTTTGCGAGTTGTTGGGAGAATGAGTTTGCGAGTCGATTGGCTGCGGGCCGTCCGTCTGGGAGCCGTCTTCCAGCGGCAGCGCGCCCATTTTTTTGACGTAACTTTTTTTCAGGAGAAACACCCACACGAGCATGCCCGTGAACACGGCAAAGAACAGGCAGATGGAAATGATGCCATACAGCCCGATGCCGCCGATGTTCTGGAGCGTGTCCTTGATCATGGCGCGCTGGCCTGTTGCGGGGTGGCGCCCTTGATGTCGATGCCCAGCCGCTGCAGGTAGGCGATGAGCGCGATGATTTCACGGTCAGGCTCGGCCTTGACCATGCCAATTTTGAGGTTCTCCACGATCTTCGCCGCCTGTGCCTGGAGATCTTTCTGCGCCGGGCCGTCTTCGTAGCCGGCGGGATACGGCACGCCGATCTTGCGCAGCGCCCCGAGGCGCGACGGCAGCGCGGTCAGGTCAATCTTCTGCGTCAGCAGCCACGAATAGCGCGGCATGATGGAGCCCGGCGAGATGTCGGTTGGCTTGTCCATGTGGGTGTAGTGCCACGCATCGGGATACTTGCCGCCGACGCGGGCGAGGTCCGGTCCGGTGCGTTTCGATCCCCAGAGGAAAGGATGGTCATAGACGTATTCGCCGGCCTTCGAGTATTCGCCGTAGCGCTCGGTCTCGGAGCGGAACGGGCGGATCATCTGCGAGTGGCAGCCCACGCAGCCTTCGCGGATGTAGATGTCGCGGCCCAGCACTTCGAGCGGCGTGCGCGGCTTGACGCTGCTGATCGTCGGCACATTGGACTTGATGAGATAGAGCGGGACAATCTCGACCAGGCCGCCGATTGCGATGGCCACGATGGTGAGCACGGTAAAGGTCAGCGGCTTGGCTTCGAGCCAGCGATGCCAGCGATACTTGTTCTCCTCGTGCGCGGGACCGGTGAGCGCGGCGGCCTTGGCTTCCTCGTCGGGCAGGAACTGGCCGCTCTGGGCCGTCTTCCACAGGTTGTAAGCCATCAGCACCGCGCCGACGATGTAAAGTCCGCCACCGATGGCGCGCAGGCGATACATCGGAAGAATCTGCAACACGGTCTCGAGGAAGTTCGGGTACTGGAGGAAGCCATCCGGAGTGAACTGCTTCCACATCAATCCTTGCGTCACGCCGCTGACGTAAATCGGCACCACGTAGAACAGCATGCCCATGACCGCGATCCAGAAGTGGTAGTTGGCCAGTTTCACCGACCACAGCGAGGTGCGATAGAGGCGCGGAATGAGCCAGTAGAGCACGCTGAAGGTGAGGAACCCGTTCCAGCCGAGCGCGCCGGTATGCACGTGGGCGATGGTCCAGTCGGTGTAGTGCGAGAGGGCATTGACGCTCTTGATGGCGAGGACGGGGCCTTCCAGCGTCGCCATCCCGTAGGCGGTCACCGCCACGACCATGAACTTGAGCATGGGATCCTGGCGGACTTTGTCCCACGCGCCGCGCAGGGTGAGCAGGCCGTTCAACATGCCGCCCCAGCTCGGCGCGACGAGCATCACCGAGAACACCATGCCGAGCGATTGCGCCCAGTCTGGCAGCGCGGTGTAAAGCAGGTGATGCGGTCCCGCCCAGATGTAAACGAAGATCAACGCCCAGAAATGAATGATCGAGAGCCGGTAGGAGAAGACAGGCCGGTCGGCCGCTTTCGGAAGGTAGTAATACATCAGGCCGAGGTAGGGCGTGGTCAGGAAGAACGCCACCGCGTTGTGGCCGTACCACCATTGCACCAGCGCATCCTGCACGCCGGCATAGATCGAATAGCTCTTCCACAGGCTGGCCGGCACCGCCAGCGAGTTGAAGATGTGCAGCACGGCCACGGTGACGCCGGTCGCGATGTAGAACCAGATGGCCACATACATGTGCCGCTCGCGCCGCCGGGCGATGGTGCCAAACATGTTGATGTTGAAAACCACCCACACCACCGCGATGGCGATGTCGATCGGCCACTCGAGTTCCGCGTATTCCTTGCTGGTGGTGAGGCCCAGCGGGAGCGTCAGCGCCGCCGCCACGATGATCGCGTTCCAGCCCCAGAAATTGAACCAGCTCAGGCCGTCGCTGAACATGCGCGCCTTGCAGAGCCGCTGCAGGGAGTAGTAGATGCCCATGAACATGCCATTGCCCACGAACGCGAAGATCACCGCGTTGGTGTGCAGCGGACGCAGCCGCCCGAAGGTGGTGAACGACAGGTTCAGATTCAGATCGGGCCAGAACAACTGGCACGCGACTAACAACCCCGCGCTCATCCCGACGATTCCCCAGACGACCGTCGCGATGGCAAAGGCCCGGACGATCCGATTGTCGTATTTGAAGGTTTCGACTGTCATGTTGGCTTCGTGTTTGATTTTGCACTGACTACGGTCGGCGGCTTGGGCGCGCCGGGCGCCCGGTCGTCGGTCAGCACCCGCATCGACGGCGTGCAGGTGTCGTCGTACTGACCTGACCTGACGGCCCAGATGAAGCCGCCTAAAAAGAGCAGCGCCACCATCAGGCTCGCCAGGATGAGGATGAGGATGACGCTCACATTACTCCCAAGATTCTGGGATTGGCGGCAACCGGGCGAAGGTAGGGCACGCCTGTCCCAGCGCGCCGCCGAACGTTCAGCCGGTTAGCGGCGCGCTGAGGACAGACGCGCCCTACCCTTTGGCCTTCGGTGTGGAGATTGGCTCTGACTTTCATCCCACGGTTTCCTCTGGATCTAAAATTGGCTTTGCCGGCGCGCGATCCGTTCGGCGGGCCGCCCAATGTGCGGCGGCACACGCGAAGACCACCACCGTCACCGAACTCACCGGCATCAACACCGCGCAGACAATCGGCGAGAGCCAGCCTGCCGCGGCAATGCCGACGCCGACCGCGTTGTAGGCCGCCGAGATGCCGAAGCTCACCCGCACCGCCAGCACCGCCCGCCGGGAGACTTCCAGCACCCGCGCCAGATGCGGCACTTCCGACGCCTCGATGATCACATCGCTCGCGGGCGAAAACGCCCCGGCTTTCTCAGCCACCGCGACGCCCACGTCGCTTTGCTTGAGCGCGCCGGCGTCGTTCAATCCATCGCCCACCATCATGACCGACCGGCCAGCGCGCTGGAGTTTGCGAACAAAGCCGAGTTTTTCAAGGGGAGTTTGATTGAAGTGCATCTCCGCCTTCGCCCCGAGCAATTCGAGGAAGCGCGCCTTCTCCTTGTCGTTGTCGCCGCTGAGCAACGCGATCTGGAAACGTGGGTTCGACTCCAGTTGCCGCGCGAGTTCCGTCACGCCAGGCCGCAGCGAGCCGGCCAGCACGAACACGCCGCGGAATCCGCCGTCGATGGCAAGATAGACTGCGCTGCCCGCAGGCAGATCCAATGCCGGCACCGCCACGCCGCAGGCTTCGAGCCAGACGCGCGATCCCAGGCGCATTGCCATGCCGGTGACGTGCGCTTCCAAGCCGCAGCCCGGCGTCTCCTTGAAACCCTGCACCGACTCAGTGACGCGTTGTTCGCCGAGCGATTCGCCCAGACGCACCGCGTAGGGGTGCATCGACTGCCGCGCCAGCGCGAGAACCGCGGCGCGCTCCGCCGGGCTCAAGGCCGCGCCGTGGAAGCTCACGCTGCCCGCGCCGGCCGTGGTCAGCGTGCCCGTCTTGTCGAACACCACCGCATCCACCCGCGACAGGCGTTCGAGGACGTGCGTGTTCTTGAGGAAAATCCGGCGGCGCGCCAGCAGCCTCTGCACTGTCCCGAGCGCGAACGGCGCCGCCAGCGCCAGGGCACACGGGCAGGCGACGATGAGCACCGAGGTGAAGGCCTTGAGCGCAAGCCCGCGATTCTGCGGAAACCAGAACACGGCCGCCCCAATCGCGATGGCGATCACCAGCACGGTGAAGCGTTTGCTGTAGCGATTGGTCAGCGTATCCAGTTCATCGATGCGGTTCTTCTGAAACGCCTCGTCGTTCCACAGCGAGGTCAGGTGACTTTGTGAGACAGGCTTGACGCTCTCGACTTCAATCGCGCCGCCCACCTGCCGCCCTCCTGCATACAGGTAGTCGCCCGGTAATTTCCCAACCGGATCGGCCTCGCCGGTCACGAAGCTGTAGTCGATGAACGCCGGTCCGGCGATGAGCCGCGCGTCGGCGGGGATCAATTCGCCGTTGCGCAACACGAGGTGATCGCCCACGCGCAACGCGGAGAGCGCGACAGATTCTTCGCCCACTGCCGTCCGGCGCATCACCGAGAGCGGGAAGAACGTCTTGTAGTCCGCATCGAACGCCAGCCGGTCGTAGGTTTTTTGCTGAAAGATTTTTCCGCACAAGAGGAAGAAAACGAGGCCGGTCAGCGAGTCGAGAAAGCCTTCGCCGGAGCGGTTGAGAATCTCCCCGGCGCTCTGCGCATAGAGCGCGACCAGCCCGAGCGCGATGGGCACATCGAGGGTCAGACGGCGCTGGCGGAAACTGAGCAGCGCCGAGCGGAAATAATCGGCCGCGCTGAAGAGCAGCACCGGCAGCGCCAGCGCGAGGCTGAGCCACCCAAACACCGCGCGAAACATCGGCCCGTTCAAGCTGTCGAGCCCGAGGTATTGCGGCAGGCTGATGAGCATGATGTTGCCGAAGGCGAAGCCAGCCAAGCCCACCTGCAAGTGCAGCCGGCGGCGGCCCGGATCGGGCGCGGCGGGCGCGGCTTCACCCAGCGTCAGGCGCGGTTCGTAGCCGATGGAGGCGAGCAGCGCGACCAGTTCGCTGAGCCGGATTTTTTCTGTCGCAAACGTGATGGCGACTTCGCGGCGCGGGAAATTCACCAGCGAGCGCCCGATGCCCGGATGAAGCTGGAAAAGATTTTCGAGCAGCCACACGCAGGCCACACAATGAATCGCCGGGATGTGAAACGTCACGCGGCTGGTGCGGCCGTCGGTGAAATCGAGCAACTGCTGCTGCATCTCCGGCGCGTCGAGAGACGCCCATTGCTCGCGGCGCGGCGCGCGCGAGACCTGGATGCCGGGATGCCGGTTGAGTTCGTAGAAGCGGCCGAGGCCGCTGGATTGAAGAATGTCGTGAACGGTCAGGCAACCCGGGCAGCAGAAGGATTTGCCCTCGTTTTCCACGGCTTGTCCTAGGCACGGCAGACCGCAGTGAAAACAGGCGGTGCGCTGTTGGGCAGCGTGGTCATCTCGGGCTGCTCCTGCGGGAGGAGGCGCGGTCAGAACCGTTGTCTCTTCGTTTAACGGCATCGGGCGTTCATCGAGGTGCCGGGCTTCGACCCGGGACGGGCGGATGGTGCCGATGGCGGTGCGCCAATTCCAGACCAAATGCCGGGGCAACTGCAGCCCGGCGCAAATCAGTTTTTGGCGACACCGGTCTTGCTGGGTTGGGTCTGCCGTGCGTCCCGTAGGGACGAAATGTTTATAGCGGAACGCGCCCCCGTGAGGAGCAAAAGCCCCAGCGGGGCGACATGTTTCGCTGCCTGGAAAGATTTTGGCCGCCGGGCTGGTGAAGTCGTTGCAAACCATTGCGGCCCCGTTTTGGGCGTTCCGCTATAAACATTTCGTCCCTACGGGACTGAAACGGCGGTGCCTCCAATGCCCAATTCAGTTGCTAACAGTTAATTGGATCCCCCGCAGCCCGACCACGATTTTGGAGTGCGCGCGCCGGCTATTTTTTCAGCTTCGCCGCCTGCCAGAGCGTCATCAGCTTGCTCACGAAAAGCTCATCGCCTTTGCCGTCGTAGGGGAGGACCAGATCGAATTCAGGACCGTTCTGGGTGACGATGGTCAGCTTCGTGTCCTCGAAGGACGAACGGGCCCGCTCGATGCGAATATCCTCGATGTCCGCGAAGCGCGCGCTCTTGGCCAGGATGTCTTCCGTCTCGGGCACCTGCGTATAGGAAATGACCCGCTGATCGGTCAGCAGGCTGCCGTCCTCTTTCACGGAAAAAACCCCGGCCGAATAGAAAAAGAGGATTTGTTCCTGATCGGAGACAATTTTTTTCTGGTGGAGGAATTGGACATCCTTCGCGGGGATCTGGTCGCCCGTCATGACCAGAGTGGCCGGGAGCCCGGCGAATGCGGAATAGATGACCATCCCCAGCAACAGGGCGCCGAACACCGAAATCGCGACGTGGGCCGCCTTGAACCGGCTGTGGTATTCGGCGCGAGCACCACGCGCCTGGTTCAGGGCGTTGATCTGCGCCACCACCAACAGCAGGGGCAGGAAAGACAGCAACCCCGTCAGCCACCATGGGTCCGGCAGCCGCGCGAAGGCCGAGATGATGAAGTAGCCCGCCGCAACGCCGATGGCAGCGCCGGTGGAGATCGATCCGCCGTGCGCATTGACATCCTTGCAGAGGGAAAAACACCAGATGGGCGAGAACACCATCCGCCAGAACGGCCGGATGGCGCTGCGGTCGCGCTCCTGGATGAAGCGCCAGTTCTGGTAAAACCAGTACAGCTCGTAGATGCCGAAGGTGACGATGGACAGGACGATGAACTTCCACGTGGCCACATGGAAGAAGGCCGCCTCGACCGCCGCCGCTGTTGGAGCGTCCGGCAGGGCGGGCGATGCTTCCGCGGACAGCGCACTCTGAATCTCCGGCGTCTCGGCGAGCGGTTGCCATGCGCTCATGCCCTCGCACCAGACCAGGTCTTCGGGCACGATGCGGCCTTCGGCGAGGTAATGCCGCAATTCCAGGATCGTGTAAGGGCCAAGCTGCTGCCCGTCGCGGCCGATGAAGATTTTGTCCAGATTCATGCGCCCGTAAACCGAACGGAGGGCGTGAGTAAACCGCCCCCGCCAAAAAAGCGAGGTTGGATTGCTGGCCGGAGCCAATTCCGGTGCCCCCGAATATGGCGGCAGCCTTGCGGGCCGGGGAAATCTTGGCCGTGTCCGCAATTTTTGACTGCGGCGGTCCTCTGCTGCTTCGAGTGCGCGTCCCAAAAGCGCCAGAGGTCTGGCGGAGTCCAAGGCGCTGATTCGTTGAGTGGAGCGCAACGACGGAAGTGCGTCATCGCCAACTTGGGAGGAACTCGAACTCTGCAGTTGAAGATTCCGCCGCCGCGCCGCGTCTTTGTTTGCGCCCATGAAGTCATCACCGGAGACAATTTATTCCCTGTCTGGTTTGCTGCGCTCTCGCTTTCTCCTTTGCTTCCTCGGCGCACTGGTCGCCCTCGGGGCGGCATCCGCGCTGCCCGCGGCGCCCGGGGTTGTGCAGACCCGCGCGGGCCGCATCCTCGAAGGCGACATCCGCCTGGAATCGGACGCGGATCTCGCCGTCGTGAGCGCCGCTGGCGCGGTGGTGGTCCGGGTGCCGTTCGAGGATCTGAAAGTGATGAAGCTCGGGGCGGGCGCTTCCGCGAAATCCCTGGCCGCGACCGCCACTTCGCCCGCCGAAGCCGCCATCAAGCTGGGACCGCTCCCGGCTCCGTGGCAGCACGCCGCGATCGGTTCGCCGCGTGCGCAAGGCAGCGCCGGGCGCCTCGGCGAGGTCATCGCGCTGCGCGCCGCCGGCACGAACATCTGGAGCGGCGGGCGTGACCAGGGTCATTTCGTTTTCCAGAAGCTGGCCGGTAACGGCTCGATCGTCGCGCGCCTGGATCGCACGGAAGCGCGGTTTGCCGGGCTGATGGTGCGCAAGGATCTCGCGCCGGACGCCGAGTTCGTCCTGGTGGCGATGGAGGGTGCGGGCGGAAAGGATGGCGTCACTTACTGCACGCGTCGCAGCGCCGAGTTTCGGGAGAAATTCCATTCCGAGGGAGACCGGCAGCATCGCGATGAACCACGGGCGCCGCTGTGGCTGCGGATCGATCGCGAGGGGAAGAAGTTCACGGGCTACATTTCGCGCGACGATGGCGCGCACTGGGAGTTCCTCGCCACCAGTCATGGGCGTCAGGCAGAAGCGGTCATGGCCGGCCTGTTCGTTTGCGGCGGCGATGCGGAAACCGCGCGCGAAGCGGCCTTCAGCCAGATGGCGGTCGGCATCGGGAAAGGTGATCGCAAGGAGGATCGACCGGCGGGGGCCGCGAAGGATGCCAAAGCGTCCGGGCAATCGGCCGAGCCGTCCTTTCAGCCGCAGGTGGTGCTGCGGAACGGCTCGGTGCTGACTGGTAAAATCGTGGCGATTGATCCTTCTGGTGTCCGGCAGATCGCGCTCGGGCAGGAGCAGTTTTTTTCTTCGGTGCAGGTGGCGCGCGTGCTGTTCCGGCCGGTGCCGCTGCAAGCGTCGGCGTCGCTGGCGCCTGATCGCCCCGGCGTGCTGTTGAGCGGCGGGGATTTCCTTGAAGGCGAAATCACCGCGGTGAAGAACAACAGCCTCTACATCAGTTCGGTGGTGCTCGGTCAGCGCAAAATCGATCTGGGCGACAAGGTCATCGCCGTGGTGTGGAATGATCCAAAGCCCGCCCCGGGTGACTTCCAGGTGCGCTTGCGCGATGGTTCGGTTTTGCGCGCCCGCGCGCTGGGTGCTGATGGCCAGGTCATCCTGGCGCACGAAGCCACGCCGGTCGTGACGCGTGTTCCGCTGGCGGCGATCCTCGAAATCCAGCGTGATTGACGCGCGAAGCGCAGTTGAACCGGCTTTGCCTTCTGTCCTACACTCCCCTCATGCGCACGCGACGTGGTTTCGTTCTGCTGACAATGTCCGCCGTTTTCTTGGGCGCGGCGGGTTGCCAGAAATCCGGCATGAATGCGCCCGCCCCCTCCGCGCGCACCAATGCGTGGGTTGCAACCAATGCGCTGGCTCCCGAGGATTCCAACCACCTCTACCTCGATCACGCGCAGCCGAAGCTCCGCACGGTGCGGCTTTGGATCGGCGCGAAGGAACTGACTTCCGAGGTCGCCATGACGGTGCGCGAGATATCCACCGGCATGATGTTTCGCAAGGAAATCGGCGACAACGAAGGCATGCTGTTCGTGTTCGGGCGCCCGCATCGTGCGGCGTTTTACATGCGCAACACGGTGGTGCCGCTCTCGGCGGCCTACATCGATCCGAACGGCGCCATCTTGGAGATCCGCGAGCTCAAGCCGCTCGAAGAAGCGCCGGTGACCGCCGGAAGTGACCAGGTGCAGTTCGTGCTGGAAACCAAGCTCGGCTGGTTCGAGAAGAACGGCATCGCGCCCGGCACCATCATCCGCACCGAGGCCGGCTCGCTGACGGACACGTTCCTTACGCGCGCCCCAGCGGGTCGCTGAGGTCTTCGCGGAGCCGGATGCCTTATTCTGAGGGATCAGATAGACCGTCCGGCAGTTGCACGGGCGCCTGGCCATCGCAACAGGGTAAGGCCGTAGTTTTTAGCGCAGAACCATCTCGCCACCGAATTCTCCGGATTCCTATCATTGCATCGTTGACGGCATTCAGGGGCTATACCACACCAACACGCTCAAGATTCACACGTTTCAGAAATGCGGACAAACAAACCACTTTCGCTATAGTAGTTTAAAAATACTATTTAACTCTATTGACATACTGTAGTACATCCGTATTCTCAGGCGCGTCGCTGCCATGCAGAACGAACGAAACAAACCTGCTGGGTCCACCACTCCGGATGATTGGATTCATCTGGTGACCAAGCAGGTCAGCACGCTCCGTTATGGAGTGGTGCAGATCGTGGTGCATGATTCCCAAATCGTGCAGGTCGAACGGACGGAGAAATTCCGGCTCGATCCTGCCAGGAAGATCAGCGATTCGTCTGACACGCCGACCGGCCACCCGGAGGCAATCCACCAATACCGCCAACCGACCAGACCACTGGAGGAACGCTGATCATGAAAACACCATCCCATGCAGTTGAAATTTGCCCTCATGCCAGCACTCCTCGCCGGAAGCCTGGCCACCAGTTCCGTCCTTTACGCGGATGAAACCGCGGACACGATCCAAGCGATGAAAAAGCAAATCGAGGAGCTCGACCAAAAAGTGCGGATACTCGAACGCAAACGCGAAATCGACGTCGAAGCGACCACGTCCAAGACTCCCACCGGACCGCGTGTGGAGCTTGGCGCCAGCGGACTCGCCGTCAACTCAGCCGACACGAATTTCGTCTTCAAGATTCGCGGTTACATGCAAATGGACGGCCGCTTTGGGGTGGGCGAAACCGCCGGACCGTTCAGCGACACCTTTCTGATGCGACGCATCCGGCCCATCTTCGAGGGCACGCTCTACCGGAAACTGGACTACCGGCTCATGCTCGATTTCGGATCAGGGATCACTTCATCCGCCTCGAATGACGGCTTCGTTCAAGATGCGTACGCCAATCTGCGTCTGGCGCCGGAATTTCAGATCCAAGTCGGCAAAATGAAGGAGCCGATCGGCCTGGAACGTCTGCAATCCGGCGCCAACCTGCTCTTCGTCGAGCGCGGTTTTCCCACGCTGCTCGTGCCGAACCGCAATGTGGGCGCGATGCTGCAGGGCGATCTTTTCAGCCAGGTGCTCAGCTACCAGGCAGGCGTCTTCAATGGCGCCTCCGATGGCGGCAGCACGGATTTCCAAGCCTTCGATGCTGGCAACGCCGCCGGGCGGCTTTTCACCACACCGTTCAAGAACAGCGGCGTCGAAGCACTGGAAGGATTCGGTGCTGGTGTGGCGGGAACTTACGGCCGGTTCACAGGGCCGATGCGCTCCTACCTTTCACCCGGCCAACGCGCCATTTTCTCCTATGTGACCGGCACGGGCGTGCTGCCGAATGTCTTGGCGGATGGCCAGCAATGGCGTCTCTCCCCACAAGGCTATTACTACTGGGGCCCGTTCGGGATCTTCGGCGAGTACGTTTTATCCTCGCAGGATGTCCGCCAGGCAGGGGGTGGGGTATCGGCTGGCGCCAAGGCGACGCTGGCAAACCGCGCTTGGCAGGTCGCCGGATCGTGGTTCATCACCGGCGAAAAAAACTCGTGGAAACCAGTCGCGGTGAATGAACCGGTCACCTTCACCAGCAATGGTGGCTGGGGGGCGGTCGAACTCGTCGCGCGCGTCCAGGGCATCCACATCGATGACGATGCCTTCCCGGTATTTGCCAATCCAACAACTTCGCCCAGCAGCGCCTTCGGCTGGGGCGTGGGTGTCAACTGGCACCTCAACCGCAACCTGAAGGTTTCGCTCGACTTTGAGAACACCGATTTTACCGGCGGCAAAAAGAACCCGATCACCGGGAACAATGAACAGGTGATTTTTGGGCAGGTCCAGGTAAGCTTCTGAAATCAAGCAAGCCTCGCAACCATCTTCAACTCCCACCAACGCATGAAACTCACCGCCATTCTCCTCACCGGAGCTGTCCTGCTTGCCGGCCATCTGCCGGGCGCACTGGCCAGGGAAATCAAACTGCTCAATGTCTCCTACGACCCGACCCGCGAGTTGTATCAAGAGGTCAACGCCGCGTTCGCCAAGGCGTGGCAGGCGAAGACCGGCGACACGCTCGTCATCCAGCAATCGCATGGCGGTTCCGGCAAACAGGCGCGTTCCATCATTGATGGCTTGCAAGCCGATGTCGCCACGCTCGCGCTGGCCTATGACATTGATGCGTTGGCGGAAAAGGGCCGGCTCATCCCCGCCGACTGGCAGAAGCGCCTGCCCAACAACAGTTCGCCCTACACCAGCACGATTGTCTTCCTCGTCCGCAAAGGAAACGCCAAGGGTATCAAGGACTGGGACGATCTTATCAAGACCGGCGTCTCGGTCATCACACCCAATCCGAAGACCTCGGGCGGAGCGCGCTGGAATTACCTCGCGGCCTGGGCTTTTGCCGCCAAGAAACTCGGCAACGACGACGCGAAGATTCGCGGCTTCATCACCAGGCTTTTCAAGAATGTGCCTGTGCTGGACACGGGAGCGCGGGGATCGACCACGACTTTCGTCCAGCGCGGCATCGGTGATGTGCTCATCTCGTGGGAGAACGAAGCCTTCCTCGCCATCAAGGAATACGGCGCGGACAAATTCGAGATCATCGTGCCGTCCTTGAGCATCCTGGCCGAACCGCCCGTGACGTGGGTGGATCGCGTGGTCAAGAAACGAGGGACCGAAATCGTCGCCAAAGCCTACCTCGATTTTCTCTACACGCCCGAGGGACAGACGATTGCCGCGAAGAATTTCTACCGGCCCCGGCTGGAGGAGATCGCGGGGAAATTCAAGAGCCAGTTCCCGGAGATCAATCTCGTCACCATCGACGGCGCCTTTGGTGGCTGGAAAAACGCCCAACAGGTCCATTTCGCCGAGGGTGGCGTCTTCGACCAGATTTCCTCCGATCGTCGCTAACCGCCCTTTGAGATCGCCTTCGAGACGCGGCAACGCCCGCCGCAGGACCAACCGATCGCCGCGGTCGATGAGCGCGCTCCGGATCATACTCGTCGAATATCACACCCTGATGGCGCTGGCCCAGAACATCTGATTTATGAACAACGCCCGCGCGAATCCGGCAGGCCGCGCCGCCCGCCCAACGAGATTCAATTGGACGATGGCGGCCGCAAACCGGCGGGCAGCAGCGGCCGCGTTGATTCGTCACCACGCCGGGAATTTTCCTCCCCATGCCCGGGCGATTCTGTTTCCATAACGCCGATTCATGGCTGCGAAACGCTTCAACGTGCTGCCCGGCTTTGGTCTGACCATGGGATACACGCTGCTCTACCTGAGCGTGATCGTGTTGATTCCCATCGCCGGACTTTTCCTCCGCGTGTTTGAGCTGACCTGGGCGGACTTCTGGAAGCTGGCCACCACGGGCCGGGCGCTGGCCGCCTACAAGCTCACCTTCGGCGCCTCGCTGATCGCGGCCGTGGTCAACGGGATCTTCGGCACGCTGCTGGCGTGGGTGCTGGTGCGCTACCAATTTCCCGGAAAGCGCTTCCTCGATGCGCTGGTGGATTTCCCCTTCGCCCTGCCCACCGCGGTGGCGGGCCTGACGCTGGCGAATCTCTTCGCGCAAAACGGCTGGCTGGGATCCTTCCTTGTGCCGCTGGGCATCAAGGGCGCGTTCACGCCGCTCGGCGTGGTCATTGCGCTGACGTTCGTCGGGCTGCCGTTCGTGGTGCGCACGCTGCAGCCGGTGCTGGAGAGCTTCGAGCGCGAAGTCGAGGAAGCCGCCGCCACGCTGGGCGCCGGGCGTCTGCGCACGTTTCTCTGCGTGGTGGCGCCGACGCTGCTGCCGGCGATCCTGACCGGTTTCGCGCTGGCCTTCGCGCGCGCCATTGGCGAATACGGCTCGGTCATTTTCATCGCGGGCAACAAGGCGTTTGAATCCGAGATCGCCCCGCTGCTCATCGTCATCCGGCTCGAGGAATACGACTATAAAGGCGCGATGGCCATCGCCGTGGTGCTGCTCGTCATCTCGTTCGCCCTGCTCATCACCATCAACCTGCTCGAACGCTGGGCGAGCCGCTATCAGCACTGACATGTCTGAAACCACTCGATTCCACCGGCGCACCGCCACGACCCAGTCGCAGCGCGGCACGGAGGAATCGCCTATGGTCAAATGGACGTTGATCAGCGTGGCGATGCTTTTCCTGGGTGTCTTCCTCCTGCTGCCCCTGATCAACGTCTTTGCGCAGGCCTTCGCGAAAGGCGCCGGAGCCTACCTCGGCGCGCTGCGCGATCCCGACACGCTCGCAGCCATTCGGCTCACGCTGCTGGTGGCCGCCATCAGCGTACCGCTGAATCTCGTCTTTGGCGTCGCCGCGGCGTGGGCCATTGCGAAGTTCGAGTTCCGCGGCAAATCGCTCCTCATCACCCTGATTGATCTGCCGTTCTCCGTGTCGCCCGTCGTGGCCGGTTTGATGTTCGTGGTGCTCTTCGGCCTGCAAGGCTACCTCGGCGAATGGCTCGACGCGCACGACATCCGGATCATCTTCGCCGTGCCGGGCATCGTGCTGGCGACGGTGTTCGTCACCTTTCCGTTCGTGGCGCGCGAATTGATTCCCGTGATGCAGGCCACCGGCACGGACCAGGAGCAGGCCGCACTGACACTGGGCGCCAACGGCTGGCAGACCTTCTGGCACGTCACGTTGCCCAGCGCCAAATGGGGTCTCCTCTACGGCGTCATTCTCTGCAATGCCCGCGCGATGGGTGAATTCGGCGCGGTGTCCGTCGTTTCCGGCCACATCACCGGCGTGACCGACACGATGCCGCTGCGGGTGGAGAAGCTTTACAACGAATACAACATGACCGCGGCCTTCACCGTGGCGAGCCTGCTGGCGGTGCTGGCGCTGTTGACCCTCGGCGTGAAGACCTTTCTCGAATGGAAACAAGCCCGCGAACATCGACTGGCCCAGGCCATCCCGGCCGAGAAACCGTCGTCGCGCCCCCCGAGTGAATCCTGACGCCATCCACCGCCACGCTGCATGAGCATTGAATTGAAAAACGTGAGCAAGCGCTTCGGCGCGGTCGCCGCGGTTGCCGCCGTCAACTTCACCGTGCGCGAGGGCGAACTTGTCGCGCTGCTCGGTCCCAGCGGCGGCGGCAAGACCACCGTGTTGCGCATGATTGCCGGACTCGAACTGCCCACCGAGGGCGACATCCTCATCCGCGGCCAGCGCGTCAACGACGTGCCGGTTCAAAAGCGCAACATTGGCTTCGTCTTCCAGAGCTACGCGCTCTTCAAGACCATGAGCGTGTTCGACAACATCGCCTTCGGTCTCAAAATCAAGAAGTGGAAGTCCGCCGAGCGCAAGGCGCGCGTGCTGGAACTCCTGGAACTGCTCGGTCTGGAAGGTCTGGAGAAACGTTTTCCCCACCAACTCTCCGGCGGCCAGCGCCAGCGCGTCGCCATCGCCCGTGCGCTTGCGCCCAAACCCAGCGTGCTGCTGCTGGATGAACCGTTCGGCGCGGTCGATGCGAAAATCCGCCAGGAACTCCGCGACTGGCTGGTGCATCTGCACAACGATCTCAACGTCACCACGCTCTTCGTCACGCACGATCAGGAGGAGGCGATGGAGGTGTCGAATCGCATCGTGATCTTCTCGCGCGGGCGCCTCGAACAGATCGGCACGCCGCGCGAGGTTTACGAGGAACCGGCCAATGAATTCGTGGCCCGCTTCATTGGCGTGCTCAACGTCCTTGAACTCCAGGTTCACCAGGGCGTTGGGCGCTCCGGCGAAGTCGAGTTTCCCGCCAACGGCCGTCCAGATGGCTCGAAGATGCGCATTGGATTCCGGCCGTTTGCCGTGCGGATTTCGCGTGACCTGAATCTCTTTCCCTATCGCGCCACCATCTCGCACACCTTCTTTCTTGGCGTGATGCTGCGCGTGGAACTTGAAACCCCGGCGGGCCTGATCATCCGCGCCCGTATGACCAAGGAGGAATACGCGCAGCTTCGTTTGCACGACGGCATGGCGGTCTCCTTCGGGATCCGTTCCTACCGCATCCTCGGCAGCGAAGACGAGCCCATGTCGGCCGAACTGGTCACCGCGCACACCGCCGCCGCCACGTATGGCGACGGGATCTGAGTCTCGTCCGGGCAGAACCTTTTCAGGGCGGCAGAAGTGAAGCCCGGGAGGATCCCGACCGCGCGCGAATCAGGCGATCCCATCCGCAAGCCGTGCGAAGCGGCGTATCACCCCCGGGACGCGGCCCGGGGAATCACGGGGCAGGTTTATGGGGGGTGCCACACTTGACCCTGGGGGAGGCGTTGGCTACGTTGCGCGGGCACTGAGCAAAACAATTATGCAGAACTTTCTGGTCCCACACGTCATCGAACAAACCGGCCGGGGCGAACGCGGCTACGACATCTACTCACGGCTGCTGGTGGATCGCATCGTCTTCCTCGGCACCCCGGTGGATGACATGGTCGCGAATGTCATCATCGCCCAGCTTCTGTTCTTGCAGATGACCGACCCCAAGAAGGACATCCATCTTTACATCAACTCCCCGGGCGGCAGCGTGACCGCGGGGCTGGCGATCTACGACACCATCCAGTTCATGACCTGCGACGTGAACACCTACTGCATCGGCCAGGCGGCCAGCATGGGGGCGGTCCTGCTCGCCGCCGGGACCAAGGGCAAGCGTTACGCGCTGCCCAACGCGCGCATCATGATTCACCAGCCGTGGGGCGGCGTGCAGGGCCAGGCCACGGACATCAGCATCCAGGCCAAGGAAATCCTCCGCCTCAAGGACCGCCTCAATGAAATCCTCGCCCACCATTGCGGCAGCGACATCGAGAAGATCGGCCGCGACACCGACCGCGACCGTTTCATGTCCGCCGACGAGGCCAAGGAATACGGCCTGGTGGACGAAGTGGTGAAATCGCGCAAGGAGATGAAAAATCTGCCAGAAACCAGTTCCGTGCAATCCTGACGCGCCCACGCCGCCAACCAGCCAACCCCAAAGAAATATCATGGCCCGCCCCACCAATCTCACCCTCTGCAGCTTCTGCGGCAAATCGCACGCGGAAGTCCGTAAACTCATCCAGGGACCGGGCGTTTACATCTGCGACAGTTGCGTCATCCTCTGCAAGAGCGTCCTCGACAAGGAACTCGCCGCCGAGCCCAAGAAGACCCCGGGCATCAAGAACGTGCCCAAGCCCGCCGAGATCAAGAGGCATCTCGAGCAATACTGCATCGGTCAGGAGCACGCCAAGAAGACCCTCTCGGTCGCGGTGCATAATCACTACAAGCGCGTCCTCTCTGAGCCGGCGCCGCGCGGCACCGACGAGTGGTCCGCCGCGTCCTCGGGCGAGGTGGAGCTGGAGAAGAGCAACATCCTCCTCATCGGCAACACCGGCTCGGGCAAGACGCTCCTGGCCCGCTCGCTGGCCAAATCGCTCGACGTGCCCTTCGCCATCGCCGACGCCACCACGCTGACCGAGGCGGGCTACGTGGGTGAAGATGTGGAGAACATCATCCTGCGCCTGCTCCAGAACTCGGACTTCGATGTGAAGCGCGCCCAGCGCGGGATCATCTACATCGACGAAATTGATAAGATCGCCCGCAAATCGGACAGTCCATCGCTCACCCGCGACGTCTCCGGCGAAGGCGTGCAACAGGCGCTGCTGAAGATTCTCGAAGGCACGGTGTGCAACGTCCCGCCGCAGGGTGGGCGCAAACATCCGCAACAGGAATACATCCGCGTCAACACCACGGGCATTCTCTTCATCTGCGGCGGCGCATTCGTCGGGCTGGAGAAAATCATCCAGCGCCGGCTGGGCCATCGGGTGATGGGCTTTGGCGCCGCGGAGCAGGCCCGGACCACGATCGAGGATCGCAACGAACTGTTGCGCTTCGTCGAGCCGGAGGATCTGGTGCAATACGGTTACATCCCGGAATTCATCGGCCGGCTGCCGATGATCACCACGCTGGAGCCGCTCAACGAGGAGCAGCTTGTCGCCATTCTGACCGAGCCGCGCAACGCCCTGACCAAGCAGTATGCCAAGCTGATGGACATGGAAGGCGTGCAACTCGAATTCACCACCGACGCGCTCCACGAACTCGCCAGCCAGGCCATCAAGAAGGGCACCGGCGCCCGCGCGTTGCGCAGTCTGCTCGAACGTCTCATGCTCGACATGATGTATGAAGTGCCCAGCAGCGGCGACATCATCGGCATCGAGATCAACCGCGCCGTCGTGCGCGGCGAATGCAAACCCCTCGTCCGCCGCAAGACCGACAAAGCCGCCGCGTGATTTGATTTTCCGGGTCCTCCGCCCCCGCCTCACCGGCGGGGGCGTTTGACTTTTTCCTCGCCCCGCCGCCCGGATTTCCATTTGCTTGCCCTCATGCCGCCGACGTTCGAGCCGCAAAAATTCATCGCCGCCACGGTGCGCGACATCCCGCGCTCGGGCATCCGCGATTTCTTCGACATCGTCCAGGGGATGAAGGATGTCATCTCCCTCGGCGTGGGCGAGCCTGATTTCGTCACGCCCTGGCATATCCGCGAAGCCGCCATTTACGCGCTGGAACGCGGCAAGACGAGCTACACCTCGAACCTCGGCCTGCTCAAGCTGCGCGAGGTTCTGGCGGCGCATATCGCGGAGAAGTTCCACGTCACCTACAGTCCGAAGAATCAAATCCTCATCGCCGTCGGCGTCAGTGAAGCCATGGATCTCGCCTTCCGCGCGGTCATCAACCCGGGCGACGAGGTCATCTACCACGAACCGTGCTACGTGAGTTACGCGCCGGGCATTGCCATGACCCACGGCGTGCCGGTGGCGGTGTCGTGCCGGCCGGAGGATGACTTTGCGGTGCGTGCGGAGAACATCGCGCGCGCCATCACACCGAAGTCGAAGGTGCTGGTGCTGAATTTCCCGACCAACCCAACCGGCGGCACGATGACGCGCGCTGAATTGGAGAAGATCGCCAGCCTCGTGCTCCGCCACAATCTCCTCGTCATCACGGACGAGATCTACTCGGAGCTGACCTTCGAGGGCGAACACGTGAGCATCGCGGCACTGCCCGGCATGGCCGAGCGCACCATCTTCCTGCACGGCTTCAGCAAGGCCTACGCGATGACTGGCTTCCGCATCGGCTACGCCTGCGGCCCGGCGGAGATCATCGAGGCGATGATGAAAATCCATCAGTACTCGATGCTCTGCGCCAGCATTATCAGCCAGGAGGCGGCCATCGAAGCGATTGAGGCGGGCGAGCCGGACATGCTGGAAATGCGCGAGCAATACAGTCTGCGGCGCAATTTCATCGTGAGCGCCTTCAACCAGATGGGGCTGACCTGCCACCGGCCGCGCGGATCGTTCTACGCCTTTCCCTCGATCAAATCGTGCGGGCTGACCTCGAAGGAGTTTGCGGTGCGCCTGCTGCAAGAGGAGAAGGTGGCCTGCGTGCCGGGCACCGCCTTCGGGCCGACGGGCGAGGGGTTCCTGCGCTGTTGCTTTGCGACCTCTTTGGAGCAGATCGAGGTCGCGATGGAGCGCATGGCGCGCTTTGTCCAACGGGTCAGAGGCTGACCCGTCAATCGTTGCGAGAGTCTTCGCGGGTAGGGCGCGTCTGTCCCAGCGCGCCGTTTGGGCCATCGTCGGACGCGGCGCGCGGGGACAGACGCGCCCTACCGCTGTGGATTGCGATTGCGGCGCGGACACTCTCGCGACGACCACTAACGCCAAACTGAATCCGCTGAGGTTGCCGATGAAAAAGCAAACCCCTGTCCTCTCCTGCGAACTCTCGCCCGCCAACGGCGTCCGCACCGGTCTGACCGTGGCCGATTTGAAGCAGTCGTTGCTCGACAACCTGTTCTGGCAGGATCCATTCCTCGTGCTTGCTGATTACCCCAAACGGAGCAATTGGCATCGGGCGAAGAAGTTTTAAACCACGGATGCACACGGATAAACACGGATTTCCTGCGGCCTGTCTTCTCACCCTCCGGAGGATCCACTGGCTTTCTGCAAGTGCCTGGCATCCGTGTCCATCGGTGTCCATCCGTGGTTGAAGTGCGGTTTTTAGGATTACCAGTCTTACGTGGATTCCCAGGCGCAGGTCAGCGCACTCGGGCGCGAACCGCAGGCGTGGACGCGCCAATCGATTCTCAATGTGGCGCGCATGGGCAAATTCTCCTCGGACCGCTCCATCCGAGACTTCTGCAACGATTGATAACTTCGTGGAGAGTGGCGTGTCGCCCCCTGCGGCGCCACCCGTCATCACAGCCAGGTGTTGCCCGGGAATTTCTGTTGCAGCGTCCGGCGAAGTTTCGGGTACTGGTTCGCGCGGAAGGCCGGCCAGTCCAAGGTGGGTTCCAGCCGCTTGCCATCCGGCGCGCTCAGCCAGAGCTTCACCGGGATGCGCCCTTCGCCGACGCGCGGATGCTCCTTGAGCGGAAAGCATTCATGCAGCTTCACCGTGAGTTCCACGCCCGGACCGGCTTCGTCGTCAGGAGTCGTATCGGTGTAGAGCAGTTTGAGCTGGCGGCCGTCGGGCCACGCGATGATCGGCGGCAGCAATTCGTCGAGCCAGGCGAGTTGTTCCTTGGCAAGATGTTGCTGGAAGGCTTCGCGCAGATGGGTGGCTTGCGCCTCCTTCACCGTGGTGACGCCGCGGAAGGCCCGTGCCAGGCAGGCCGCGCTGGCCTTTTCATCGAAGGCCGGGAACTCCAGTTCCGGCAGCGCGGCGCTGACGAGGTTGACCCGCGCCACGAATTGCTTCAATCGGTGGTCGAAGAGCGGCAGTTCAAACCAGCCTTTGCGATGCGCTTCCGCAAGGCAGCGGCCGGCCGCATCCGGGTCCGCCTCGCGCTGGTGTTCGTGATGAATCACCAGATCCCGGAACCGCACCACTTTGACTGCCGCGACTCGCTTGTGCGTGCGGTCGAAGACGTGCTCAATGCGGATCGTGATCTGCGCGGGAAATAATTCCTCCACCCACTCGCGCTGCACCGCCGTCGCCAGGCCAAGCAGTGTTCGCGCGTTGGAATCCCGCCCGCTCACTTCGCGCAGGGTGGCGGCGACGAACAGTTTCGCGTCCCGGACCATGCTTTCCCGCACCAGCGTGCCGGTCCGTCCCTCCGTCATCTCGCACTCCAGCGTGCCAGCGTCGCGACGGAGGCAGAGTTGGTCGGCGAACCCGGCGAGGATGCAGCGAAGGATTGGTTCGTCGGACACGGTCGCAGCCTTCGCGCGGTCGGTGGCAGACGTGGATGCTTCCTCGCTCTCCCCCTTCGCCGCCGGTCGCTCGATCAACCGCTCGCGCTCCGCGATCTGGAGGATTTGATCGAAAGTCTGTTCCACCTGTCGGGCGGTCTGGGCGTGGACGCCATGTCGCCGGCATTTCTCCAGGTTGAATCCACAGTTCCGGGCAAACTGATAGGCCCGCATCAGGGTGAAGAAGTCGGACAGCGCGCTGGCCTCGAACAACTCCCGCGCCTCCGCGATGTGGCCGTCATCGCGGCCGAGACGCATCAGCAGATCGCGACCGCTGACCAGCGCCGCGCACAAGGCCGCAGATGGCACGCAGCCATGTTTCGACGCCTCCACCAACATGCGCGAGTAGCGCGGATGCATCGGCAGACGCAGCATGCGCCGGCCAATGGCGGTGAGTTTGGCGGGTGGCGTTCCCTCTTCCGGCGTGGCGGCGCGTCGGCAGACCACCGCACTTTCGCCCGAGCTTGAGTCGGCCGCGCTCTCCCAGGACGCCGCATCGGGATTCTCGATCTCCTCCAGCGCGCCCAAGGTCAAAAGCAGTCGCTCCGCCCGTTCCACAGCCTGCGGGTCGGGACGGTCAAGCCACGCAAATTCCGCGGCGCGCCGGATGCCGAGCGAATGCAGCAGCAGCACCACCTCGGCGAGATCGCTGCGCTGGATTTCCGGGGTGTTCCGCTCGGGCCGGTTCAAATGACCGCTCTCAGTCCAGAGCCGGTGACAGGTGCCCGGGGCTGTTCGTCCGGCGCGCCCTTTGCGCTGGTCGGCGGAGGCGCGGCTGATGGGCTCGATGGTCAGGGTGTTGATGCCCCGCTCGGCGTCGTAACGCGCCACCCGCGCCAGGCCGCTGTCAATCACGTGCCGGATGCCATCAATCGTCACCGAGGTTTCGGCGACGTTGGTGGCCACCACGATCTTCCGTCGTGGATTTGGGGCGAAGGCCCGGTCCTGCTCGTCTGGCGGGAGATCGCCATGCAAGGCGAGCACGGCCAGCGGTTCGCGGATGGATGACGCGCTGATGGCGCGCTGGGTGGCATTGATTTCCCCCATGCCGGGCATGAAGACCAGCACGTCGCCCGGTTCACCGGCAGCGATGAGGCGTTCGACGGCGTCCGCCGCCTGGTCGTAGATCGGCCGTTCGTCGTGGTAGTCGAGAAAGCGCGTCTCCACCGGCCAGCTTTGCCCTTCGGAAATCAGGATCGGGCAGCCACCGAGATACGCCGCCACCGGTTCGGCATCAAGCGTCGCGGACATGACGGCGAGCTTCAGGTCCGGGCGCGTCGTCGTCTGGATCTGCCGCACCAGCGCCAGGGCCACATCGCTGAGCAGATTCCGTTCATGAAACTCGTCGAATAAAACCACGGCCACGTCGGCGAGCGTGGGATCATCCTGCAGCCAGCGCAGCAGGATGCCCTCCGTGATGAAGCAGATCCGCGTTCCCAAGCCGGTCTGGTCGTCGAAGCGGATCTGGTAGCCGACCTCGTCGCCGATCCGGCAACCGCGTTCCCAGGCGACCCGGGCGGCCACCGTGCGGGCCGCCACGCGACGCGGTTGCAGGACGACAATTTTCCGGCCGGATGCGCCCGGTGCGGCGACGGAAGCGCCGGCGAGGCCCGCGTCGAGCAGCATCTGCGGCACCTGCGTGGTCTTGCCGGAACCGGTCGGAGCCACCAGCACCAGGCGGTTGCCGCGCGTCAACGCCGCGACGACCTCCTTGTGAATTTCCCAGATGGGCAGCGATCGTTCAGACATGGCGCGGGGCAGGGGCGTTGGGATGACTAAACTCAATCATGCGGGGCGGGAGCGTGTTTAAGTTGCGGGCGATTGCCAAGCCCGTAGTTCTGGGATTCAAGCTTGCCGATCTTCGCCATCTGAATTCGCTGAGCCCAGTTTTTCGCTGCTCCTCCCCCGCCGGCTTCACTGCCGTTGCATTGCACCGAATCCTCCCGAACATCCCGGAGGTTCCTCATTCTCCTCTTCATCGCAACCTAGACCACATGGTAGTTGCGCGCGCTTCCACCTTGAGGGTCAGTCCATGTGCCGAGGAGAACCTTGTCAGCGACGCCGGCAAACGCATTGCCAGAATTCTGGTTGTCATTATTCAGACGCTGCCAAGCGCTAGACTTGGTGGCGGGAATCGATATCGATGGCGTGTTCAGGAGGTTCACCTAAAGCGCGTCGGGTTCCACAGTCCAGTCCCAGATGTTCTTAAAGCTGTTCCGACAAAACCGGCTGACCGTCAGATCTGAAGCCTTGCGATCAAAATGTTTGGTTGCAGTGCGGCGTAGTTCGAGAGAAAGGAAGTCGCCTGGCATCTTCCTCGCTGGCTACGGCTTCTTTGGCGGAAAATGCGGGCTCAGCAATGCCGCCAGATGCTTCGTTCGTTCAGCCGCGGCTTCCTCGGTGAGGTGATAGCAGGTGTCGTAGAAATCACTGCGCGGCAGCAGTACTTCGCGATAGTTGCCCACCATCGGTACGCCGAGCGACTGAAAGAAGGCGGTGATTTCGTCGGCCACTTTCTGGGATTTGGGCGAGTCGTAGGCGGGCTTCGCGCAAAGATTGGGGAAGGTCGCGACCACGAGGACGTCATTGGTCTTTGCCCAGGCGATGAACTCCCGGATCTCGGTCAGGCCGGCGCGCGTCTTGGATAATCCCCCGGCCAGCGCGGCGGAGGTGCGGAGTTCGGCCGGCGCCCAACTGGGAATGTTGGTGCGGGTGCTCCCGGTCATGTCGCCGTATTCGTCCACGCTCTTCGGGTCGTAGGGCGAATACTCGGTGAACACGGGAAAGGCCGGCGCACGGCGCTTGTCCTTGATTCCGCGCTTCAGGCGATCGAGTGACATCTTCATCGCGAGGGTGAGCTGATCCCCGGCCGGCAGGTTGCGGAAATACGCCGGATCGCGGGCCATGATGAAATCAATGAACAGCGGGTCGGTCCACTTGCTCATGATGGCGTTGCCGTTTTCGTAAAGTTCGTATTCGAGCGCGAGCAACACAGTGTCGCCTGGGCGCGCCGCCTTGCGCCCGAGGTGGAGGATGTAAGCGGTTTGCAGGACCGCGTGTGTGCCGAGGTTGACCGTCGGGACGCCCAGTTCGGCTTCGAGGCGGCGCGCGTTGATGCCGAAGAGCGCGCCGGAACCGCCCACGATGAGAAGTTTCGGTTCGCGGATCGATGCCGCGCGGGCCTGCTTGCGCGTGTTCAAATCGTGCGACCAGAAGGACATCACCGTGGGCGCGCCCAGTTGCCAATAGACCAGCCCGAAGAAAATGCCAAAAGCCAGCGCCAGCCCGGAGGCGAGTCCCACGAAGAATCGAAGCGGCACGGTCATGGCGTCAGAAGTTGAAGTAGAGGAATGGGCTGGGTGCCGCCGTGAAATGACTGCGCACGGCAAAGAACATCAGCACGCCGAAGAAGAGGCCCCAGCGCCAGTTCAACTCGATCCCCCAGAGCGCGGGCCTGATGTTTTGCTCAAAGATCGGTTCATAGCGCCGCAGCAGTTGCTGGCTGTTCGGACACGCCCACGCCAGCACCAGCAGTCCGAACACGATGCGCATCGCCGCGGAGTAGTGTTCCATGCCGGTCTGATCGGCGACGAACTTCACGCCGATGGTCGCGAGCAGCCTTCCCGGTTGCTTTTCAGGATTGGTCACCGCGTCCGACACGGTGATGCCGCGTGCGCCGACCATGCTGGCGAGGATGTCATTGGCCACCGTGAAGTTGGGCGAGCGGAAATAGACCCACGAGATCATCACCGCTAAAAACGTCAACAAGATGCAGGCGCTCCGGTAGCTCCAATGCGGGAAGACCCACGCGTAGCGCTGGCGAAGGCGTGCCCATTGGTGCGCGATGACAAGATAAACGCCGTGCAGGATGCCCCAGGTGACGAACGTCCAGCCCGCGCCGTGCCACAGGCCGCTGAGGAAGAACGTCACCATCACGTTGAAGGCCTGACGCCCTTCGCCCTTGCGATTGCCGCCGAGCGGGAAATAGACGTACTCGCGCAGGAAGCGGGTCAGCGTCACGTGCCAGCGCCGCCAGAATTCCACGATGTTCGCGGCGCGATACGGTGAGTCGAAGTTGAAGGGGAACTTGATGGAGAACATCCGCGCCAGGCCGATGGCCATGTCCGAGTAGCCTGAGAAATCAAAGTAGATCTGCATCGCGTAGGCCAGCGTGCCGAACCACGCGCCGAACCAGTCGAGCTGCGCGCCGTGTTCCGCCGAGCCGTAGATGAGGTTCGCGTACACGGCCGCGTTGTCCGCCAGCAGCACCTTCTTGAAGAGGCCCATCAGGAACAAGGCCAGGCCGACGCCGAGATCCGTGCGATTGGCGCGCAGGTCGCGTTCGGCATACTGCGGTATGACTTCCCAGTGCCGCACGATCGGTCCGGCGATGAGGTGCGGGAAAAAGACGACGAACAGCGCGTAATCGAGAAAGCGATAATGGAGCTTCGGATCGCGCGACACGTCCACCAAGTACCCGATCTGCGTGAAGGTGAAGAACGAGATGGCCAGCGGGAGCAGGATGTCAAAGCGCGTGAACTCCTGCCGCACCACGAGGCCAAAGGTGCTGACGAGGAAGTTCGTGTATTTGTAGTAGCCGAGCAGCAGGAGATTCACCGCCACGCCGACAAAGAGCGCCCGCTGCGCCGCAGGCCGCCCGCGCCAGCGCGTGAGCAATTCGGCGATGGTGAAGTTGAATCCGATCGAAATCAGCAGGAGCGGGACGTAATCGACCTTCCAGTAGCCGTAGAAGAAGAGCGAGGCGACCGTCAGCCAGACCTTCCGCGCCGTGCGCCAGCGTGCCGGGATCAGGAAGAAGATCGCCAGCACGAGGGGCAGGAAGCCCAGAATGAATTGCCACGTGGAAAATAACATCAGCCGCGCGACGGCTCACCAGCCGCCGAAAAACGCGTGGATAGTGCGTTGGCGGCTGGAATTCCGGCAAGCGCGAAGTCCGGCGTCCTGCGGGAGTGGCGCAAGCCTCTGGCTTGCGGCTGTGTCAGCAAGCTTCCAGCTTGGTGAATCAACTCACTCAAATGCGCGCCGACCCGTTTACTCGCTCGCGCTGCCGATTTTGGCCAGCACGTTGATGTCTTCCAGCGTCGTGGTGTCACCCTTGATCTCGGTCGAGCCGTTGGCAATCTGCTTGAGGAGACGCCGCATGATTTTGCCCGAGCGCGTCTTGGGCAGCGCCTCGGCAAAGCGGATGTCATCCGGCTTGGCCACCGGGCCGATTTCCTTCGCGACGTGCGCCCGCAGTTCATCGCGCAAGGCCGGGGTCACGGAGACGCCCGTCTTCACCGTGACAAACGCCACCAGCGCCTGGCCCTTCAATGCATCCGGCCGGCCCACCACCGCGGCTTCAGCCACCTTCGGATGACTCACCAGCGCGCTTTCGACTTCCGCCGTGCCGATGCGATGGCCCGCCACGTTGAGCACGTCGTCGATGCGCCCCACGATCCAGAAATAGCCGTCCTCGTCCTGCCGGCAGCCGTCACCGGTGAAATAGCTGTGCTGGACTTCGCGCCAATAAACATCCTTGTAGCGCGCGGGGTCACCCCACACGCCGCGCAACATGCTGGGCCACGGATGGCGGATGACGAGCTTGCCGCCGGTGTTGCGCGGGACGGCGATGCCCTGGTCGTCCACCACCTCGGGCACGATGCCGAAGAAGGGCAGGGTGGCCGTGCCGGGCTTGGTGGGCGTTGCGCCGGGCAGGGGCGTGATCATGATCGCGCCGGTTTCCGTCTGCCACCAGGTGTCCACGATCGGGCAGCGTCCTCCGCCGATGACGCGGTGATACCACATCCACGCCTCGGGATTGATCGGCTCGCCCACCGAACCCAGCAGGCGCAGCGAGGTGAGATTGTGTTTCTTCGGCCATTCCTCGCCCCACTTCATGAAGGCGCGAATCGCCGTCGGGGCGGTGTAGAGGATGGTGACGCCGTATTTCTCGATGATGCGCCACATGCGATCCGGCTCGGGCCAGTTGGGCGCGCCTTCATACATCAGGGTCGTGGCGCCGTTGGCCAGCGGGCCATAGACGACGTAGCTGTGGCCGGTAACCCAGCCGATGTCGGCCGTACACCAATAGACATCCTCGTCGCGAATATCGAAGACGTACTGATGGGTCATTTTTGATCCGAGCAGGTAGCCGGCGGTGGTGTGGAAGATGCCCTTGGGTTTGCCCGTGGAACCGCTCGTGTAGAGGATGAACAGCGCCGCCTCGCTCTCAAGATTCTCCGGCGGACAATCGGCCGAGGCGCCGGCCATTTCCTGATGCCACCACACGTCCCGTCCGTCATGCATCGGCACCTCGTGGCCGGTGCGGCGCAGCACGATCACCTTCTCGATGGTCTTGTTCAGCGCCTGGCCATGCTCGTCGTGGAGGTGGAACGATTCATCCACGTTGTGCTTGAGCGCCACCACCGCGCCCCGCCGGAAGCCGCCATCCGAGGTGATGATCATCTTCGCCTGGGAATCGTGGATGCGATCCGCCACCGATTGCGCGCTGAAGCCGCCGAAGACCACGGAATGCACGGCGCCAATCCGGGTGCAGGCCAGCATCGCCACCGCCGCCTCGGGCACCATCGGCAGGTAGATCAGGATGCGGTCGCCCTTCGCGATGCCGTGGCGTTTGAGGACGTTGGCGAAGCGGCAGACCTCGCGATGCAATTGCTGGTAGGTGAGCACGCGTTCCTCGCCCGGCTTGCCGTCGGTGGCGGGTTCGCCTTCCCAGATGAGCGCGGCCTTGTTGGCCGTGGGCGTGCCGAGCCATTTGTCGAGGCAGTTGACGCTGACGTTGAGTTCGCCGCCGGTGAACCATTTCGCGAACGGCTCATTCCATTCCAGCACCGTGTCGAACGGTCTGGACCAGACCAGTTCCGCGCGCGCCTGCTTCGCCCAAAAGGCCTCGGGCGATTGCACCGACTCCTCGTAGAGCGCCTGGTATTCGGCCAGCGACTTGATGCGGGCGCGCCGCGCGAACTCCGCCGGGGGCGGGAAGACGCGGGTTTCCTGGAGGACGGAGGTGATGTTGACGGCGGCGCCGGAGACGGTCGGATTGGATGACATAAATGCTCTGGGTTTCTCTGTCGTGATACTACGCGTTGCCGTAGCGCCGTCAATGGTTGAGATAAGAAACTCTGGTGATTTGCTGGCGGTTCGTGGCACGATTATGCGGGATGCCGGCAGCCAGCCGTCAGCGGGCGGACTGGAGCACGGTCTGGCACCCCTTGTGATCGCCTCCAACCATCTCTACCACCGTGCGAAGGAGTATCGTTTCCGTGAGGTCAGTGCCGGATCGAGGCTGGGAGCGGTGGTTAGCGGCGCGGGCGTGGCCACCGGTGATGTCAACAGCGACGGTTGTCCGGTCGCGGTGATCGAGGGAGGATGCGCGGCGAGCCTGTGGCGACGACACCCACGGCTGCTCGGGGGGGGATGGATAACCGCGGCGAAGTCCGCAAAATCAGACTTCCGGCCGCTTTGATTCACGGCGGGACGATCGCATTGGTCCGCCAGAGGTCGGTGACCGCCCAAAGATTCTCAGGGAAAAACATCTGGCCGTATTTCAAATAACGGGCACTGCCGTCAGCAAAGGCGAAGTTGGAGCCGCCGGACTTTTTGACGGCACCCGTCGAGTGCCGGCCTTGTTCAATCACTTCGAGATCGTTGCCCAGACCCTGATCGAAATCCATGTGGAAATGATACATGTTGGTGGTCTTCTCCCCGAAGATGATTGTGTCGGAGGGCTGCCGGATCGCGCTTTCGGGCATGCCACCGGCATAGGCGTGGTTGATAAAAGCCACGTAGTTGGTCTCATCGAGTGCCTGCTTGAACCAGTCGTTCCAGCCGTTGAACATGTAGCTGCGCGGGGCGTAGTCGGGATCGGTCGGGTCGCGACCGGGCGCCGCCTCCACCTTGAGGTCGCTCGCGCAGACCAGCAGGCGCAGGTCGAGGTAATTGGGCAGGAGCCGGGTGGGCCAGTAGGGTCTCATGCGCGAGACAAACTGGCCGTCGTTTTCGTCTGCGTACATCTGCATCGAAGTGCTGAGTTGCTTGAGATTATTCAGGCAGGAAGTGCGGCGTGCCAGTTCCTTGCCACGGCCAATCGCCGGCAGGAGCATGGCGGCGAGGATGCCGATAATGGCGATGACGACCAGCAGTTCAATCAAGGTGAATGCAGGCATCCGGTTCCTGCGGGCTGTCCGTGGCGAGTTCATGTTGGTTCCTGTTCGTTGCACTGCAAATTGGACGACTTCAGCGCGCCCGTGCTCCGTCGATTACCCCGTTTGCTGGACCACGCTCATCAGCCTTATCGACAGGCATGGCAGGCCGACTATTCAAAAAGAAAGCCAACCTTCCCGGCCGGTTTTCCAAAAATGGAGACACCGGCCAAGGGAAAAGGTTGCAGACGTGCTCTGTTCGACCATGCCACTGACGTAAGATCACGCGCGGCGGTCGCCGGGAGGCGGTTCATCACTTTTCACGCTGCAATTCGGGCCGCCATTCCTTCCAGGTGCGCGTTTTCATGTCGCCCAGCCACGGCTGGAAATATTTGCGGTCGAGCGGCAATTCGGCCGTGGCGACGGGCTGTTCCCGCGTGGCCTCGGCCATGACCGCGCCCGTCGGGTCCACGATGAAGCTGCGCATGTCGTAGGTCGCGGTGACGAGGAAGATGCTGTTCTCGATGGCCCGCGCCCGGGCGAGTGTTTCGCTGCCGCCCCAGATGGGCAGCGCGATGACCTCGGCGCCTTGCGCCGCCAGCGCGCGCGCCGGTTCGGGGAATTGAAGATCCCAGCAGATCATCAGGCCGACCTTGCCGAAGTCGGTTTCAAAAACCGGGTAGAGATCGCCCGGGGTGATGCCGGCCTCCCATTCCTCACGCGGCAGGTGCGTCTTGCGATAGGTGCCGGCAAGTCGGCCGCCGCGGTCCATGAGAACGGCGGTGTTGAAGACCAGTTTGCCGGAGCGCTCGTAGAGTCCCGCGACCACATAACTGCGCAATTTCTTCGCCAGCGCGCCGAGGCGTTCGGTGGTCGGCCCGGGAACCAGTTCGCTGACCTCGGCGTATTTCTTTCCTGTTCCCACGACGGTGATGCCTTCGGGCAGGCAGATGAGATCGATCTGATTCGTCGCATTCGCTTCGGCCAAACGGCAGAACTGTTCGACGCTGGCGGCGGCAGAGCCGGTGTCGCGCGGCCGGAGGAAAACGGTCAGGGCGCGGATGCGGCGCGCTGGCGCGTTGGTTTCCTCCGTGACGCGAATGCCATCCCACCAAACCGTGCCGGGCGTGAAGCCGAGCGCCAGTCGCACCTCCACGCCACGGGTGTTTTCCGGAACAGGCGTGACGTAGGCGACCTCGGTCCAGGCGGCGTCGCGGCGGACATCGAGCGCGTAATCCGGCGGACGGATGGCGTGGCCGTTTCCATCCAGCCACTCCAACCGCGCGATGACCGAGCGGCGTTCGTTGGCGACGTTCTCTGTGCGATACCATGCGGAGAAGCGATAGCTACGTCCGCCCTCCAGCCCGTCCACGCGCCGCTGCCAACCGCCAAAGGCCGCGTCGTTTCCGCCGGTCTCAATCCGCAAAGCCGGACCGCCCGCGCGTCCGCCGCGGGCATCGATGGAGCAGCGTGGGGCGATCTCATCCCTCGGGCTGTACGGCGCCCACGCGCCCGCCCGCGAATTCGTCGATTCAACCGAAAGTGCAGCGTCGAAACGCGCGACGCTTTCCGCCGCGGCCACACTGCTGACCGCCAGCAGCAACAGTCCGCTCGTGAGAAGATGGAGGCGCATGTCGGGATTCTCCTCTATTTCACCGGCTCCAGCTTCACGTAATCGAGCCCCGTCATGTAGGACTTCGCCGCCTTGGGATTGGCGCCAGTGATCTCGATGGACAACGTGTGCTGTCCGGCGGTGAGTTCATGCGCGCCGAGATCGATGGCGCCCGTCGGCACGACCTCGCGGTTGTAGAAATCGATCGGCGCGCCGAGTTTCTGGCCGTCGAGGGACAACTGCGCGATGCCGTAATCCCCCGCCTTGGTCATCGCCACCACGACCCGATAGTTGCCCGTTACCTTGACCGGCAGTGCGAGATCCAACTTGTCGCCGGGCTTGCTGCCGGTCCACCAAAGGTGCGCGCCGCCGCTCCAGTCGCCAGCATGGCTGCTCAAGTCCTGCTCATGCGGGTTGCCGCCCGATTTGCTGAGAACCTTCAACCGCTCGCCTTCCATCGCGCCTTTCACGGTGAAATTCGTCAACTCGCTCCAATAACCGACGCGCTCGCTCAACGGCAGCGGCGGATACGGATCGTTTCCGCCGGGCGCGAGATACCAATAGACCGTGCTGGCGTAGAGCGTCGGGCGCTGGTTGGAATAGTATTTCTCGATGGCGCCTTCGAACGATTGCTGGAACGGGATGTTGTCGGAAACATGCCAGCGGTTGACGCAGATGTGGCCCTTGTTGCCCATCGAGATCGTCTGGTTGTGGTAGGCGTTTTCGAAGAGCGCCGGGCTGCACCAGGCGTAGCCAAAGTAATCTTCCGAGCCGGTGCCGATCGTCGAAGGAAACTTCTCCCCGTCCACGTAGAATTTCTCGTCACCCTCGCCCCACCAACTGCCCTTTGGATTCCACACGTGCAGCATCACGCCGAGGAAACGTCCGCGGCCCTCCGTCTTGAGCATCGTCCAGTCAATCGCGCGCCGTTCCGGTTCCGGCGGGGGAAAGGCGTCGCGATGCCACTTGGCGTGGAAGCGGCCGTAGCGGGCGATGTCGTACTTGAGCGGTGCCAGGACGATCTCACCCTCGCCGCGCACCGTCTGGGTGCTTTCGTTGAGAATGCGCAGTTCAAAGCCCGACGCGAACGGCATGAACCAGCGCGTATACCACCAGCCATCCCTGGTCAGACCGCTCGGGAGCGACTCGTAAGGATTGGCGCCCGCGGCGGTGCCGAAGAAATCCCCGAGCGGCGACCACACGCCGGGTTCCTGCTGGCCGTCCCAGCGGATTTGGAGGGTCAACTGGCGGAGCAACTCGCGATCGGCCGGCGTGGCGGGCAGATCGAGCTTCATCCGCAACGACGCGATGGCGCCCGGGCCTTCCTGGTGCTTGAACGTGAAGGCTGCACCCGGCTCGATGCTGATGGGGCCGGTGGCGTGTTTCACCCCGTCGGCCGGGTCGCTGAACTTGGCGCCGGCGGTGAGAATCTTGTTCGCCTCGTCGAGCGCCGCATTCTCCGCGGCAGTCAGTTCGCGCTGGAAGGTCGGCACCTGCGTGTCCTTCGGGAAGGTTGTGTAAACAAACTGGTAGTAGGCGCCCCAGCCTTTCTCCGCCACGATCTTGCACGACTTCTGGTAGGGAATGGGCGTGTAGTTGTTCCAGCCCATGGCCACCGTGTGGACGATGGCGCTGCGCGTGAACGGCGCGTTCTTCTTGTCGAAGTAGCCGAGGAACGGCAGATCCACGCCGGGCGTCTCCGCGCCATCGAGATAAATCTTCACGTGCCCCGACTCGGGTCGCGCCGACCAGATGCGCCAGATGCAGCCCGGGCCTGCCATCTCGGCGATGACAAACTGATCGCCCTCGCGCCGGATGAAACCGCCGCCGTCGCCGTTGGCGTCCCACTTCTCGTATTGGCCCGAGGCCGCATTGAACTTGCTGGCGCGATCATAGCTGGACCATTGCTGGTTGCGCTCGCCCGCGGCTGGCAGCACGGCGATCTCCTCCAGGTCGGTGAGGCGCCGCACGAGATCAACGTAGCTGAGTTGTTCCTCAGCGACGGCGGATACGGCGAGAAGTGTCGTTCCAAGGAAAAGACAGGCGGCAGTTTTCATAATGTGCTTCAACGGATGGTGGCTGATGCGGCCCGCCTGGCGCCGCCGGGACGATCAGGAGATCTTCGGGTGGCGGGTCGGGCAATCTGGATTTGCGACCATGCTAGACGCGCGCCCTGCGACCGGCAAGCAAACTGGTCGTGGAAATGTGGCGGGGGGCGCATCTCGACACTGCCCCCGAATGCAAGCGGGTTGGAGCGCGACGTGTACGGCGCTTCATCGTCCGAGAGACCGTCTGCCAATGTTTCGCCAGCACCCATCGACCGCTGAAGCGGCCCCACGGCCGCGCGCCGGGGCAGTGCGCGGATGCGCCCTGTGGCGGGGATCGAAGTCCAGAAATAGGAACGCCGGCCCGGAGGCCGGCGGCTCATTGAAGGATGCGGCTATGCGCGCCGCGGTTTCAGCTCACGTCTTCGAGGGTGATGATCGTGGTGTCTCCAAGGTCGATGCCCGGCTGTCCGAGCGCCTGGTAAAAGCTGGTGGTGTGGCCGCCGTTCTCCTTCGCGCGAAACTCCCCGAACATATTGGCATCGAGCCAACCCTCAAGGTGCATGCGGTGCAGGATGGCCGCTGCCCACAGCCGGTCCTCGCTCGACTTGCGGCGCATGCCCAGCCGGTAAGACACCTCGAGCACGGAGAAATATTTCTCCGGCATCGTCTTCAAGAGATCGTAAATTTCGAGTTCGTCGCAGCCCATAGTGCTCGTCAAGTTGGTCATCATTTCTTTCAAGGCGCTCGCGCGCGTGGAGTGTGGTCTGGGAACATCCTTGTCCGGCCAGGTCTGCTTTCGCTGACGTCTCTCCTTTAGCAAACGCTTTGCCGGAATTCGTGCGTCTGGAGATTTTTTACGCCGGCTCGCGCATCACCCTGATTTCTCAGGGCTTCTCTTCCGTTCACACCGTGAAGCCAGGCGGGGCCGGCAGGTTTTTCCCAGCGACCATCTTGCTGCTCAACGCGGCGCGGGACACCAAACCCCACCCCGTGTCCATGAACAGGGCAGGGCCGTCATTCCAGGACGTGTCGCCGGATGACCTCGAAAATCTCCGTGGACGCCAGTGGGACCGACGGCAGCGAGGACGGCCGCGAACTGATCACCACCGGGAAGTCGTTCGCGTTCGCTGGACGGATGCCGTGCGAGCCTTTCACCAGCGACGCGTCGAGCGGGATCACATCCATCAACATGCGGAAGCCGAGTTTCTTTTGAAGGAGACGCTTAGCAACGTGGAGCTTCGGAAAGCGCAGCGCCGGATCGAGGAACAATTCGACCGGGTCGTAGCCGGGCTTGCGGTGAATATCCACGGTGCGCGCGAAATCCGGCGCGAGCGCATCGTCCAGCCAATGGTAATAGGTGAACCACGCGTTCTCCTTCGCCAGCGCGACGAGATCCCCGGCGCGCGGATGATCCAGGCCGAGCGCCGCCTTTTCCTCGCGGCCCAGCACGCGGGCGACCCCAGCTTGTTCGGCAATGAGTTCGCGCGCGGCGGCTTCGAGTGACGGGTCGTTGAGATACACATGCGCCACCTGGTGGTCGGCCACGGCGAACACCTTGCTCGCGCCGCAATCGAGGTGCTCGCGGCCCGACTCCGCCTTGATGGCCAGCCAGCCGCGCCGGCGAAACGCGCGATTGAGATGCACCGGAGCATCCACCGCCGTGATGCCGTATTCCGAGACGATCAGCGGCTCGATGCCGCGTCCGGCATAGAAGTCGAGCAGGTCGCCCACGATGGCATCAATGCGCGCCAGATCCGTGGCGATGGCCGGATGCGCGGGGCCGAGGCGTTGCAGGTTGTAGTCGAGGTGCGGGAGGTAAACCAGGCTGAGCGTCGGCTGGTGTTTGCGTTCGATCCATTTCGCCGACTCCGCAATCCAGCGCGTGGCGCAATCCGGTCCGCCCTGCGGTGACGCGAGGCCGGCGGCCGGCCCCCAGAATCCCGCGAAGGGAAATTCGCCGAGGTCACGTTTGATTTCGGGACGGATGGAAAACGGCGCCGCGTAAATATCGAACACCTTGCGGCCGTCGGCCGGATACATCGGGCGCGGCGTGATCGAGTAATCCGCGCTGGAATACATGTTGTACCACCAGAAAAGTTTCGCGCAGGTGAAGCCCGGCAGGCGCGCGCGCAAGTCCTCCCACACCTTGCGCCCGCGGACGAGGTGGTTCGATTGTTTCCAAAACTGCACCTCGGCGAGTTCGCGATTGTACCAGCCGTTGGCCACGATGCCGTGCTCGTGCGGACGTTTGCCGGTCAGGTAGGTCGATTGCGCGGTGCAAGTGACGGCGGGCAGCGCGGGCTCAATGGCGGCGAAGCTCCCGCCGCCGGCAAACGCCGAGAGTCGCGGCGTGTGCCGCCCCAGCAGCGAGCGGGTCAGCCCCACGACATTGAGAACGGTCACACGGTTCATAAACTCGCTCCTCTCGCTGGTTTCATGCGCCAACGCGGCGACACCTCGGCGCGCAAGTCAAAGCACGCCATCTCGACGGCGTTGCGCACGAACAGGCGCCCGTCCGCGATCGCCGGATGATTCCACGTCTTCCCGCGCAACGCCGGGAAACGCGCGACCTCGAGGCGGCGTTCGGGCGAAGCCTTGACCAGCGCGAGTTCGCCGTCGCCGCCCAGGATCACGAGATGCCCGTCAGCCAGCAGCAATTGCCCGTAGCCATGGCGACCGTCCTTCCATTTGCGCTCACCAGTGGCAGCGTCGAGACAGACGAGGATGTCTTCATCCAGTCCGTAAATGTAACCATCGTGCAGCACCGAACTGGTGAACTTGTTCTTCAAGTTCCGATTGCGCCAGACCTCGGTGGCGGCGAAACCGTTGGGGGATTCCTTCACTTCCACACAGACCGCGCCCGTGCCGTAGCCGGCCGACAGCACGAGGCGATTCGTTCCCAACAGGACTGGCTGCGCGATGTTGTTATCGTAGGAAACCTTCCACGGAAATTCCCACAGGAGCCGTCCATCGGTGAGATCGAGTCCGACCGCGCGCGTGGCCATCACCACCAGCAATTGCCGTCGTCCGGCGAGGGTGACGACCATCGGCGACATGTAGGCCGCCTGATCGTCCAGCGCGCGCCACGTGCGCCGGCCGGTCACGGCGTCATAGGCCACCACCGAGTGGCCGGGCAGCAAGATGACCCTTCCATCGACCACCAATGGGGCCGCGGACATGCCGTACATCAGGTTCACGGAGTTGTTTTCCGAGAGAATGTTCGTCTGCCACAACACGCTGCCGTTCGTCGCGGCGAAGCAGAAGAAGTCACCGCGCGCGCCGAGCGCATACAACCGGTCGTCATGCCACGTCGGCGTCGCGCGCGGACCTTCGCCGCCCATGTGAAAATCATCATCGAACACCGCCGGGTAACTGTGCGCCCACACCTCGCGCCCGGTGGCGATGTCGTAGGCGGTGACGGCCTCGCGTTCGCGCCGCTGCTCGATGGTGAAGGCCAGGCCATGGGCCACCACGAACGATGCGTAGCCACCGCCGATGGGCTGCCGCCAGAGCGGTTTCAATCCTCCAGCCGGCCAGTTCGTCAGCAGCGGTCTCTCGGAATAGACGCCATCCCGGCGCGGTCCGCGAAAATCGGTCCAGTATGGCGGCGGCGTGTTGGTCGGGAGAAACGGTGCGGCGACGGCGGCGTTGGTCTGATGAGCGCGATGTGTTTCGACCGCGACATAATCAGGCTTGGTCTTGCGGAACGTCAGCACCGGCGGAAAGCCTCCGCGCCATTCGAGTTCCAGCCCGGCAAAGCGCATCAAGGCCAGCACCAGCAGGACGACATAGACCACCGCGTAGAGCAGGATGCCGAGCGTGCCGAAAAGTTTGCGTCCGCGTCCAACCGCGTGGCTGCGCCAGAGCAGCCACAAACCGGCCGGGGGAAGCAGGAGCGTGGCGACGCGGATCTTTCGCAAGGCGGCTTTTTGCTCGCTGGCAGGCGCGGTCATGGGATGGATTCAAGCGGAGGAAGCGGAGTGAAACAATGCCTTTTGCGCTGAGAATCTGCGAACCTGACTCCGTCAAGCAGGTCAAGCGGGCGGGCGGTGAGGCACGAGTCCGAGGGCCGTCAGGTTTCGCACCGCGTCAAATCGGAAGGACAATTCTCACGCATCTGGCATTTCGAGGGCAATGCGTGCGCATCCACGCCGCGACCGCGTCAGCCTCAACCTCGGGGTCATGTTGAGGCCAGGCTATTTCTTCCCTGAAACCGCCGCGGCGTGCTCGGCGAAGGATTTGCCCTGCCCGCGCGGGCTGATGACCGAGTCGATGATTCCCATCTGGAACGCGTCCCACATCGGCGACATGGAACGAAGTTTCTCCACGATGCCGGCGAAAGTCTCGATCACGTAGTCCACATCCTCGTCCGTATTGTCCTTGCCCAGCGACAGGATGAGGTTGCCCTGCGCGAGGGCGTGGTCGAGTCCGATGGCGCCGAGGACGTGCGAAATCTTAAGCGACTTGCTCACGCAGCTTGAACCACTGGCCACCGCGATGCCTTTCGTGTCGAGCAACAACAACTGGCCTTCGCCCTCGATGAATTCGGTGCTGATGTTGAGCGACGTGCTGATGCGTCCCGGTCCCGGTTCCGGCCCGCTGAGTTGGATGTAGGGAATGCGCGCCTTGAGGCCGTCCCACAGGCGCCGCTGAAGACGCGCCGTGTGGGTGATGCGCCCCGGCAAATCGCGTTGTGCGATTTCCGCCGCCACGCCACCGCCGACGATGGCCGGGATATTTTCTGTGCCGGCGCGCCGTCCGCCTTCCTGCACTCCGCCGTGGAGGATGCTGAGCAGGCGCGCGCGCCGATGACGGTAGAGCACGCCCACGCCTTTCGGCCCGTAAAACTTGTGTGGGGAAAAGGACAGCAGACTCGCGCCCATCGCCTGCACATCCATGGGCAGCCAGCCGGCGCTGGCCTCGGCATCCACGTAAAGCGGGATGCCTTTCTCCGCGGCGATTTTGCCAATTTCCGCGATGGGCTGGAGGGTGCCGATGTCGTGATTCACCTGATGCACGGCCACCAGCACCGTCTTGTCGGTGATGGCGGCATGCACGTCAGCCGGATTGACGAAGCCTTGGCGATCCACCGGCACGCGGGTGCAGCTGAAGCCCTGCTTTTCGAGGAACTCCACCGAGTTGAGGACCGAGGGATGTTCGGTGGCGCTGACGACGAGATGGTTGCCCTTGCGCTGATTCGCGTAAGCCACGCCTTTGATGGCGAGGTTGGCCGACTCGGTGCCGTCGGAGGTGAAAAAGATGTCGTCGGGCGACTCGGCGTGGACAAACGCGGCAAACTGCTCGCGAGCTTTCAGAAGGGCGTCGCGCACCCGCAAGCCGTGCTGGTGCAGCGACGACGCGTTACCGAACGCCTCGGTGAAATACGGTTTCATCGCCTCGAACACTTCCGGCAAGACCGGCGTAGCGGACAGGTGATCGAGAAAGACGCGGCGGGGAGGCATGGGAAGCGGTGGTGTCCTGGAGTGGTGGTTTTATGGTGCGCCGAAGCGGAATTCCCCGGCGCCCGAACGGAGCGGTTACTTTGCCGGCACCAAAATTTTCGGCGCCTTTTCGGGATGTTTCCGCAGGTAATCCTCCAGCGCGGCCTTGAGCGCCTCCTCGGCGAGCACGGAGCAATGAATCTTCACCGGCGGCAGACCGCCGAGAGCGTTCACAACTTCCTGGTTCGAGAAACTCATCGCCTCCTCGACGGTACGGCCCTTGATCAACTCGGTCGCCATGCTGGAGCTGGCAATCGCCGAACCGCAGCCGAAGGTCTTGAAGCGCGCGTCCTCGATGCGGCCGTCCTTGATCTTGAGGCTGATCTTCATGATGTCGCCGCAGGCCGCCGCGCCCACTTCACCGACGCCATCGGCATCGGAAAGGTCGCCGAGGTTGCGCGGGTTCAGGAAGTGATCCATCACCTTTTCGTTGTAGAGAGTGTAGTCGCTCATAGGTCGGTCTGAGGTTGTCATTCAGGACGATGCTGCCGGGTCAATTGCGGCCGCAACTCGCCCATCGGGCGAAACATAATTGAATCCAGCGACCAGTGCTCCAAAAAAATTCTCCGCAGGATGGCGTCGAGAGGGATCTTCCATGCCGCACAGTTGACCTTCAGTGAAAATTGTGTAAAAGGTCCAGCCAGACATGACCCACTCCGAAGACCAGCACCGCTTCCTTCGGTCGGCCCTCAAGGCTGGCCTGCGCTTGCAGCAGCGCGCTGGTAACGGCGGAGCCGGGTCGGAATCCTCCCCTCGCAGCGAAGGCGTGGCGGTGCTGCAACGCATCAAGGCCTCGCTGCAAAAACACAACCGCAGACGACAAATCCCGTGATTGATATTTCCAAAGCGTGGTTGGGCGCCGTTCCGTGGGAATCGGTGCTGACCTTGAATCAGACCCTGTGCCAGGCGCAGAAAGCGGAGTACGCCACCAACGCAAAGACCTTTGCCTCCGTCGGCACCCGATGGCAGAACGCGGTGCCGCGAACTTCAAGCTTGGTCGAGACACTCGACCTGATCCGGGAGTGCCGCGAGGCGCTGCCGTTCGCCTTGAACAATGGCAATACCTTCGCCGCGATCGCAAAGACACTCGTGGATGACTGGCTCAAGTCGCTCGCGCCCATTGAGGCCCAGATCGTGCGGACCACGGTGTGCCATTACGTGGCCGGGCAGGTCGGCCGGAAGGAATTGCTGCAAGTCCTGCAGCATCTCGGCCCGGCCTGCAAGCAGCCGGCCCCGGCGACGGTCAAATCCACGCCGGCTCCGGTTGGCCAGGTGCAGGCGCAGGGAGCGGTTTGAACCCGCGCGCAACCGTGTTAAATCTTCTCCGCCGCGCCGTGTTCCGGCGCGGTATTTTATTATGGCCAACTACATGATTGCCCAGCTCGCGGATCAGCCGGCCACGCCCTGCCCGTGCGGTTTCGCGCGCCGCGCCTTTGCCGGTTCGGCCGACAACGCGGCCAGCGTTCATCTTGTCGATATCGAGACGGATGCCCGCACGCATTATCACCGGCGCATGACCGAGATTTATGTCGTGCTGGAAGGAGAGGGGCAGATCGAACTCGATGGGCAGTTGTTCCCGGTCAAACCGATGACCGCGGTCTATATCCGGCCGGGATGCCGCCATCGCGCGGTGGGGCGCCTGAAGATTCTGAACATCCCGGTTCCCGCGTTCGATCCGGCCGATGAATGGTTTGATTAAGGCTCGACGGGCGGCGCGCAAATCCGCCTGACGCCCCGAAGCAGAGGAAAGATGGAAATCCATTGGCAAACTCTCGTGGTGTTCCTGATCTTCAGCCGCTGGCTGGTCCAGATCTGGCTGGAACTGATGAACCAGCGCAATGTCCGCGTGCATGCGGCCGCGGTGCCGGAGGCTTTTCGCGGCGTGATGGACGACGCCACCTACGCGCGTTCCGTTGGCTACTCGCTGGCCAAGGGCCGGTTCAGCCTGCTCGCCGACACGGTGCAATTGCTCTGGCTGCTCCCGGTATTGTTCAGCGGCGTGCTGCCGTGGATCCATCATGGCTGGCTGCGTTTATTCGGCGCGTCCGCGGGGTCGATGGCGGCGATGTTGCTCGGGGTGATGATGGCCGTTTCGCTCATCTCGTTGCCGCTGGATTACTACGCCACCTTCCGCCTCGAACAACGCTTTGGCTTCAACAACACGACGCGGCCAACCTGGTGGCTCGATCGGGCCAAGGCGCTGGCGATCACGATGGCACTGGGCTGGCCGGTGCTGGCGCTCATCCTCAAGCTGGCCGAGTGGGCCGGGCGCGCCTGGTGGCTGTGGGCCTGGGCGGCTCTGCTGCTCTTCCAGGTGTTGCTGATCTTCATCGCGCCGGTGCTGATTCTGCCGCTCTTCAACAAGCTCACGCCGCTGGCCGACGGCCCGTTGCGGGAGCGCCTGCTGGCGCTGGCCGGGCGGACCAATTTTGCCGCGCGCGCCATCGAGGTGATGGATGGCAGCCGCCGCTCGCGCCATGCGAACGCCTTTTTCACCGGGTTGGGGCGGCTGCGCAAAATCGTGCTTTTCGATACGTTGCTCCAGCAACTCGACGAAGCCGAATTGGAGGCCGTGCTGGCCCACGAAATTGGCCACTGGAAAAAGCGGCACATTCCCCAGATGCTCGCGTGGTCGGCCTTCAGCCTGCTGGCGGGATTCTTCATGCTCGACTGGCTGGCGCGACAACCGTGGTTCTTCCGCGCCTTCGGTTTCGAACCGGGCGGCTTCGGTCCAGCGCTTCTGCTTTTCGCGTTGCTGGCTGGCACTGTGACCTTCTGGCTCGCCCCGCTGGTCAACGCCCGCTCACGCCGTTACGAATTTGAGGCTGATCGCTTCGCCGCCGAAGCCGTGGGCGGCACCGGTTCGCTCATTGCAGCGTTGCGCCGTCTGACGGAGAAGAACCTCGGCAACCTGACGCCGCATCGCGCCTACAGCGCTTTTCACTACTCGCATCCGACGCTGCTGGAGCGCGAGGCGGCCTTGCGTCGGCTCGGGTAAATTCAATTGCGGCGTCGCGATTGGTTAAACTTCGCCGCGGCGAAACCCCACCCGGCACCCAGAGCCAGCCCGGACGCGTGCGCCCCATTGGCAATGGGTCCGAGCAGGCCGGTGAAACAAAGTGCAAACCACACCAGCATCACAATGACCGTCTGCTGGTTGACCTCCAAGCCCGACTCCGCATCGAATCGTCCGCGGATCCACGCATAGCCGAACAAACCGTAAAGCACGCCGGAGAAACCGCAGAAGTTCGGTCCGGCGAAATAATATTGGGCCAGGTTGCTGACCACGGCCAGCAGGACGACGAGGGTCGCGAGCCGCAGCGGGCCGAGCCGTGCTTCGAGGAAGTTCCCGAAGAAATAGAGGCCCATCATGTTGAAGACGAGGTGCATCACCTGCAGATGCACCAGGGCCGGGGTGAACAGCCGCCACCACTCGCCGTGGCGGATCTCCATCAAGCCGGGAAGATACCGGATGTAGTTGCCGTCCTCGGTGATGCGTGTCAGGAAAAGCCACTCGTGAATCCGGCCTCTATAACCGGCCCACGCCGCGCCGGTGATGCCGAGGCACACCACCACCAAGGCAACCGTCAGCCATCCAACGTCCTCGCGAAACACCTCGCTGCGATCAAAATGGCGCCGCCCGGCCTCGGACACCGTTGCGGCCTCGCGTTCACGCATTGCCTGGATTTTGGCTGGATCGCTGTGAAAAAGACTGTCCTGCGGATGGACGTGGAATTGTTCGAGCCATTCCCGGGCGCGTGCCAGTTCATCCTCAGAATGAATCCAGACGGCCCAGCCCTCCTGCTCGCGTTCGATCTCGCTGGCGATGCCATTCAAGCAAAGGAAATCGTTGAACCGGGTGGCGCTGGCTTCCGAGGAAAGATGTCCGATCAAACGCATAAAAATGGCGATGCAAAGCTACGGCATGGCTCCGTTGGGAGCAATGAAACATGCCCGGAAAGCGCACCGCGATCGCGCCGGGAAATTCATTGACGCTGCCGAGGTCGATTTGTAACGTCTCGCTCCCGTTCTGCTTCCAGAGTAGCTCAATGGTAGAGCAGCCGGCTGTTAACCGGCGGGTTAGAGGTTCGAGCCCTCTCTCTGGAGCCATTTTTCTGCGCCTTGGTTTTGGTTTGCCTCCTGCAAAACCCGCCGCAGGTGGTTCCATGCCGGGCAGACCGGTGACCTACCCTCCCGCCTGCACTCGCAAAGGATGACTCCTGCCAAAAATTAGCTTTGCAGGTGAACGGCAGGCCGGTGCTGAGGCTGTCGGTTGGAATCGAATTGGGTAAAAGGCGGGCGAAAAAGGTGGCCGGCAAAGAACTCAACAAATCCCTTGGCGGATTACCTCAGAGGCGAACTTGGCAAACGGCGTCGGCAGCACACTTTTTAGTGCGGGCACCCAGCGCCTGCAACTGCCTCAATCCTGGCCGTTCACCGATAAATGACCACCAGGAACACCATCGCCTCGGTCTTGCCGAGATTGACGATGGCATGGGGCACATCCGCGCGATAGGTGGCGGAGTCGCCTTTGTCCAGTTCGTCCGCATCGCTTCCCGACTCCACCCGGACGCGTCCCTTCTGCACGGTGAGGAACTCCCGGGTGCCTTCGAAGTGCGCCGCGCGGCGCAGCGCGCCGTCGAGGTGCAACTGGACTTCGTAAAACTCCACGTCCTTCTCCAGGTTGAGCGGCGAGAGCGTGCGGATGATCACATCCTTGTCCGACCGGAAGACCTGCCCGCGGTCGTCGGCGCGGATGACGGAGATCGCGGAAGCCGCGGCTGGCGCTTCCACCAGTTCGCCGAGACTGATGCCGAAGGCCTGCGCGATGCGGAAGGTGACCGCGAGCGTGGGATTCGCCTGGTTGCGCTCAATCTGGCTGAGCATCGAGCGGCTCACCCCGCTGGCCTTGGATAATCCGTCGAGGGACCACGCGCGGTCAGCCCGCAACTGCCGGATGCGCTGGCAAAGATGATCGCCCACCGCCTCGGCGGGTGAAGTTGAGGCTTTGGCATCCACTTTTGTCTGTCGTTTGGTTTTCATGCGGTGTTTCCAATATGTCGGAAATTAGGTCTTGCATACCGGATGCGCTGCATCCACTATATCGGACGTTCCATCCGATTTATCGAATCTCATGAAAGCACTCGTCAAAAGCAAGTCCGAACCCGGCCTCTGGCTCCACGATGTTCCCGAGCCTGCCTACGGTATCAACGACGTCCTCATCCACGTGGACCGCGCCGGCATCTGCGGCACCGACCTGCACATCTACAAGTGGGATGCCTGGGCACAAAAAACCATTCCCGTGCCGATGGTGGTCGGGCACGAGTTTGTGGGGGAGATCATCGCCGTCGGCTCCAACGTGGCCGATTTCCGCCCCGGTGATGTGGTCAGCGCCGAGGGTCACGTGGTTTGCGGCCGCTGCCGCAACTGCCTGGCCGGTCGCCGGCACCTGTGCAAGGACACCTCGGGCATTGGCGTGAATCGTCCGGGTGCCTTTGCCGAAATGATCTCGGTGCCCATGACCAATGTGTGGCATCACAAGAACGGCATCGACCGCGACGTGGCTGCCATCTTCGATCCCTTTGGCAATGCCGTGCATACCGCGCTCTCGTTTGATCTGCTCGGCGAGGATGTGCTCATCACTGGCGCCGGCCCGATTGGCATCATGGCGGTGGCCATTGCCAAGCACGCCGGCGCGCGTTACGTCGTCATCACCGATGTGAACGAGCACCGCCTTGATCTCGCGCGCAAGATGGGCGCCACTGTGGCGTTGAATGTGAAGAACGGCAGCCTCGCCGAGGCGCAGAAGCAACTGGGAATGAAGGAAGGCTTCGACGTCGGCTTGGAAATGTCCGGCAGCCCGGCGGCATTTCGCGACATGATCGACGCCATGTGCCACGGCGGCAAAATCGCCATGCTGGGCATTCCGTCGGAGCAGGTTGCCATTGATTGGAACAAGGTCGTGTTCAACATGCTCACGATAAAAGGCATCTACGGCCGCGAAATGTATGAGACCTGGTACAAGATGACGGTCATGCTGGAAAGCGGACTCGATATCCGCCCCGTCATCACCCACCGGTATCACTACACCGAATTTGAAAATGGCTTCGAAGCCATGAAGAGCGGCCAGTCCGGCAAAGTCATACTCAACTGGCGTTGATTCCGAACAGCCGGATGGAATTCGATTCGCCGCATTTGCATCACATCTGACCTTCATGCACCTCAGACTAATCTGCACCATCGCGTTCGCCGCTGTGGCCGTCTCGGTGTCGGCCGCGGAACTTCGCGTGCCCGCCTTCACCGCCTACACGCTGCCTGACGCCGACGGCGCGCGCATCTCCGAGCGCGACGGTGTGACGCGCTGGACGGATCCCGCGCTGACGGTGAACTGGTACGGGCAGTTCAAGCAGCCTGGAGAAGTCACAGCAAAGGTGGTGCTGCGCCTGGCACAGGATACCAAATCCAAGCTCAAGCTCACCGTCGCCGGGCAGTCGCGGGAGGTCACGGTCACGGGCAAGGGAAGTGAAGCCCCGGTGACCGCCAACTTCGGCGCGTTCACCCTCGCGAAGGCCGGCTTCCAGCGCTTCGCCCTTGAGTCACTGAACGAGAAGGGCAAGCCATTCGGCGATTTGGAAGCGCTGTTGTTAGCCGGCCCTGCGAACGAAGGCGCGCACTTCAACCTCAAGGAGCGGCGCAACGCCGCCTCCGTTCACCTCGCGTATCCGACGCCCGCCGGCACGAACATCGCAGCCTTCTATTGCGAGGTCACCGCCGTGGAGGAACCGATCGCCACCTTTTACATGGCCTGCGGATGGCATCGCGGCTACTTCGGCATGCAGATCAACAGCCCCACCGAGCGGCGCATCATCTTCAGCGTCTGGGACAGCGGCGGCGAAGCCGTGGATCGCGGCAAAGTCGCCGACACAAATCGCGTGAAGCTGATGGGCAAGGGCGAGGGCGTGTTTTCCGGAGACTTCGGCAACGAAGGCACCGGCGGGCATAGCCATCTGAAATACCTGTGGAAGACCGGCGGGAAGCAGCGATTCATCGTCACCGCCCAGCCCACCAACGACACGTTCACCATCTACTCCGGCTACTGGTTCCATCCGGACAAGAAGTCCTGGATGCTGATCTCCTCGTGGAAGGCGCCCAAGGAAGGCGGCTGGCTGCGTCGGCCGCACAGCTTTAGCGAGAATTTCTGGGGCAGCAACGGCCACCTTGTGCGCAAGGCTCTTTACGGCAATCAGTGGATTCGCACCGACAAGGGAGAATGGATCGAACTGACCACCGCGACCTTCAGCCACGATGGCACTGGCAAAGCTGACCGCCTCGATCGCTTCATGGGCGTCGAAAACGGCGAGTTCTTCCTGAGTCACGGCGGCTTCGTGGAAGGCTACGCGCCGTTCGGTGAGAAATTCACCCGCCCGGCGACTACCAAACCGCCGACGGACATCCTAGTGCCGCCAATCACCCTTCCAGCTCAGCCCTGATGAGCCTGCCTCGGCCCTATCCGTGCCGCTTGAGTTCAACGCAGAGCCATGGCGCGGCGAAGCAGCAACCGAACTCAACCGAGGATTGCGCGGATCACACGGATGAAAAATTGGAATGTTCTGAATCCGCGAAATCCGCGGTCAAAATAATCTTCGAGAAATGAAACGATGTTGGGAGATAGCGGAGGCGCAAACAGGGACGGGCATGGGTGTGATTCCGGCAAGTCACTCGAATCGGAGAATTCAACGCTGCTCCGCATTGGCTGCGCTGGATGTTATCCCCTCAAACTGAGCCCCGCGAAAAACCAAAACTGAAAGCATGAAAGGTCGAATCATGAAAACCCGTCGCATCATCGCGCTGGCGCCGCCTGCCATTCTGCTGACAGCGCTCATCTCCTCCGCAGCGGCGGATCGCTTTCCCACATGCACCCGCCGTGGCAGGGTGGTGTCGGTTACTGCTTCGCGCGCTACGACGCGATCGATCCCACGCCGCAGTGGGAGCCGGGACCGCTCCACATCGTCGGCGACGACGCGCCGCAGAAGCTCTCGCTCACGCGCGATCACCGGGTCGAGCTCCGGGGGACGATTCCAGCAAAAGGCCGAGTGCCGATCCTGATTGAAACGCCATGAGAGAGCCCGTCAGAGAGAGCCTGCGCGCTTCTCGAATTCATGGACCTCGGCGAAGCGGCGCATCGGGAGACCGCCGCCATTCTCTCGGTCGTGTCGCAATGGCGGCGCTCTGCCGAGACGCCGCTACGAGCCTAAAAAGCCATCGCCATGCTCGAGCAACTCCCATAGAATCCCATCCATGAAACTCCTCGCTGCTCTACTCAGTCTCGCCTCATTGGCAACCACCCTTTGCGCCGCGCCAGCCACGAATCTCCTGACCCGCCAGAATGCGGACGGCGAACTCGTCGGCTGGAAATCCTTCCACGAACAACCCGGCACCAAGACCGGCGACGTCTGGAAACTCGGCGCCGACGGCGTGCTCACCTGTCGCGGCGAGCCGACGGGATATCTCTACACCGAGCGGGATCACCAGGATTTCACGCTGATGTTCGAATGGCGCTGGCCGCCCGGCGGAAAAGCCGGCAACGGCGGCGTGCTCTTGCGCACCACGGGCGAAAACAAGATCTGGCCCAAGTGCCTCGAAGTGCAGTTGAACGCCGGGCAGGCGGGCGACTTGTGGACCATCGGCGGCTACGCGCTTTCAGGTCCGACCGAGCGAACCAAGGTGGTGGACCACGAGAAGCTCGGTCGCCTGACCAACGTCAAGAAACTGGCTGCCGTCGAGAAGCCCGTCGGTGAATGGAACACTGGCGAAGTCACGCTGGTTGGCGGGCATGTGACGGTGAAGATGAACGGGAAGCTGGTGAATCAGGCGAGCGGCTGTGAATTGTCGCCCGGTAAAATCCTGCTCACGGCCGAAGGCCAGGAGATCCAGTTTCGCAACGTCCGCCTCTCCGCACCCGTCGGCGAAGTCGTCACCTATCCGGCGCCGGCGGGCGAGACGCTGTCCACCGACTACGAGGTCTGGGCGAATGATCAAAAGGTCGATGTCTATACCGCACGCACGCTCGACGCCCCCTTCGCCGGCAAGGAATGGAACTTCGGCGGGCCGTACGCGTTCGCCAATTTCGACATGGCGGGACGCGTCACGGTGCGCATCCGCTCGAAGAAGCCACTGCGCAACACCGTTCTCCGCCCGACCTCGGAGGATTTCCAAACCAAGCTCGAAGACGACCACACGGGAACCTTCACCCTCAATGGCCCGCGCAAGCTCAGCGTCGAGCCGGAGGGCAAGAACGGTCCGCTGCTGCTTTTCGCGAATCCGCTCGAAACCACTCGTCCGAAGTCAGGCGATCCGGGCGTGGTATTCTACGGTCCGGGCGTTCACCAGGCGGGCCGCATCGATCTGACGAACGGGCAGACGCTTTACCTCGCCGGCGGTGCGGTGGTGAAGGGCGCCGTGGCCGCGAACGGCTCCAATCTGCGCATCCTCGGACGCGGCATCCTCGACGGCTCGGACTATGAGTGGCGCAAGGGGCCCTACGGCGTGACCATCGGCATTCAAGGCAGCAACGTGCTCGTCGAGGGCATCACCATCCGCGGCTCGTCGCACTGGACCATCGTGCCGCGCGGCAGCCAGCACGTCATCGTGCGCGGCGTGAAGCTCTGCAATTCCCGCGTGCAAAACGACGACGGCATCAACCCGTGCAATTCGCAGGATGTGCTCATCACCGACTGCTTCATCCGCAGCGATGACGATTGCGTGGCGATGAAGGGACTCGACCTCAACCTCCCGAACAACAACGTCGAACGCATCACCGTGGAGAACTGCGTGCTCTGGTGCGACCGCGCCCGCATCTTCCTGCTGGGCCACGAGAGCCGCGCGCCGTTCATGCGCGACATCACGCTGCGCAACCTGGACATCATTCACTACACGATGACGCCATTCCTCTTCGAGCCCGGCGAGGACATGCGGCTGGAGAATGTGCTCATCGAAGACGTCCGTCTGCACGGCGAGGGGCAGAGTGATTTCATCCGCTTGAAGCCGGTGGTCAACCAATACATGCGCAAGCAGGTGCCCGGCTTTGTCAAAAACGTGCGGTTCAAGAATGTCGCCATCACCGGCCGGCCCGGCGGCAACCGCGTGCAACTTGAGGGCGCGGACGCCGAGCACACGGTGGACGATGTTTCCTTCGAGAACGTGACCATCCTCGGCCAACCGCTGACGCGCACCACGCCGGGCGTGAGCATCGGGAAGAATGTGGGGAACGTGCGGTTTGAGGGGAAGAAGTGAGATTGCAGGAACCCCGGAAAGCGACTCGCATTCATGAAACGAATCAAAGCCGCCGTGCGCACCACCATGCACGCTTGCGCCTACCACGACGTTTGCCTAATCTGATCCCATCACATTGCGGAGCGATGCGCAGGAACCAAACAAACGCCATCGATGATACATGGTGAAATTATGAACCGAAGAACAATCATCGTTATTGGAGTCTTTCTGATTGCTGCAGTAGCCTGGGCAACCGTGGTACTGTTTACAAGGCATGCAGAGCATCCTTTGAGTGCTGGGGATCCCGGAGGGATACGAGCATCGAGCAACGCTGTCGCAGAGAGAACTGGAGGTCAAATCCCGGCGTATCAAAAGTTCAATTGGAGTGAAGTAGAGTCGTCGGACTACAGGCGATATGTAGCCAATCTGAAATCAATTGGATGCCCTCGACAGACGCTTGTTGACATCGTTACCGCTGATGTGAACTCGCTTTTTAAGGTAAGGGCGACGAACATCATCAATGGAATTCTCAAAACCAACGCCTACATCTATTGGCGGTCTTCTGCTTTCTACACCACAAACAGACAACCTGCTGAAATCTACGCTGTGCAACTCCGCCTATTGAACGCTGAACGCCTGGCGCTGTTGAGAACCTTGCTTGGCGATGCGGCTCTGGACGAAAGTTTAAGCTGGGCTCCAACTATTGCCACGGACTCAGAAATGCGGCAAAAGTTCGCCTATCTGCCTCCGGAAAAGCGAGAAAAGGTAAGGCTCCTTGTCGAAGAATACGTCAAAAAGGTGCAGGCTCTAGTCCAGGCGGGGAACGTGGCGGAATTCGCGAAACAGGTAAAAGTGCTGAATACCGAAATCCGAGCGAAAATCGCCGCTGATCTCTCAGCCGTTGAGATGGAGCAGTTTGACCGGCATAGTGCGCCGCAGGCCGACGCTACGAGGCGTGAGTTCGGAGTCTTGGATTTGACAGAGGATGAGTTCAATAAGATCGTGCGCGCCCGAATCGATTTTGAGGATCGGTTCGATGGCGTTCACGCAGGCTCCTCAAAAGAGGATATTGCGCAAAAGCTGGCCGCCCAAGAGGTTGTTGATGCGAGCATCAAGAGCATCGTCGGAGACGAGAGATATCAGGAGGCGGCCATGCTAAACGACTACAAGTACCTGAACATTCTGCAGTTCACTGAGAATAATGGTATTTCCAAGACTAGTGCCTTGGAATTGTACTCTGCCAGGAAACAAGCGGAGCAAGCAGCGAACGCGGTAAGGCTTGATCCCAGTGTTTCCGCAACCGTAAAAGCTGAAAGATTATCCCAAATACGGAGTTCGACGATCGAGGAAATCCAGCGCGTGCTCGGTGTGGGTTCCAGCGGTTCCTATTTGGGTGGCGCTAACTGGATTAACCGGCTGGAATCCCCTGAGGTCGACGAGCGCGCAAAGTTTGATGGGACCAGAGGGAAAATTCGGGTAATTAAAGAAAAATAGGCACCCGGTATAGGGAAGGCTTTGCTACTGACATGCCATGAAATTCGTCGCTTCTCTTCTCAGCCTCAAGCTGGCGGTGACGGCTCTTTCCGCCGCGCCCATCCAGCGCATCCACCTCGTCCATTTCTCGCACACGGATTTAGGCTTCACCGATCTGCACGAAGCCGCCCAAAGCCGGACTTGCCTCGCCAGGTTGTCTGCCATACGGTGTCTGACATGAAGACGCTCACGATGCGGGACTTGAGCCGGAAGACCGCCAGCGTGCTGGACGCGCTCGAACGCGGCGAGGCGTTTGAGTTGCACCGGAATGGCAAGGCGGTGGGTTACCTGACGCACACGGCGCCGCCACCGGAACGAAAACCCGACTGGAAAGCCCACTTTGACTGGCTGAAACGGCAGCCCAAAGGCCGCGGCAAGAGCCTGCTGGCCGAGTTTGAAGACGACCGTCGCCGCTTGCGCGCCCGCGAGAGGGCGATGGGGAACCTGCCATGAGATTCGCGGCTGACTCCAGTGTGCTGATCCGGCTCTACCTCGACGAAGCGGAGGCGGAGCCCATCTCACGATTCCTGGCCGAGGATGCGAAAGTCATCAGCGTGTCCGATCTGGCGCGGGTCGAAGTGCTGAACGTGTTGCTGCGTGATCCAGGCCTGGGCGCTGCTGCGAAATTCGGGGACGATCTGGCCGAGGGAGTGCGCCTGCGCCTGGAATCCGTGGACTGGCCTGATGCATTCCAGCAGGCCGAAAGCCTGGCGCGGCGCTTTGCGCGCACTCTCCGCCCCGGTGGCCACGACTTGGTGCTGGTGGCTGCTGCCGTGGCGATGGGAGCGACATGGTTTCTATCGTTTGACCGAAATTCGCGCCAGCGCCCGCTGGCCGGGGCAGCCGGGCTGCGCGTCTGGCCACCGCTGGACAAAGACGAGAAGGGCTTCGTGAAACGCGCAACGCAGCAGGCCGCCGGCTGATGGTCAAATTTGTTGCGTCACGGTTACCCCAGCCGGGATATTTCACAGCCTGCACGGAATGCCGACAGGCCGGAGCGCCGGCATGTTGCCGGCTTAAACCATTCGAACCGTGCAAGCCGGCAACATGCCGGCGCTCCGGCTGCAAAGGTGTGAAATATGCAGGCCAGGACCAACTACAGTGAGATGATGTTGTTCGCGCATTGAATGCCGATCGTGTAATCGAGTCTGTTTTTCCATGAAATCCCTTCGCCCGTTCGCCCTGCTGTGGCTGATGCTCGCGTCAGCGATCCCTGAAACGCACTCCGCCGATGCAGCCGCACCCATCCAGCGCATCTACCTCGTCCACTTCTCGCACACGGATTTCGGCTTCACCGATCTGCAAAGCGTCTGCCGCGACTTGCAGGTGCGCTACCTCGACATGGCCATCGATGCCGTGCTCGCGACCGCGAACGGACCCGAGGAACGCAAGTTTCGCTGGACGGCGGAATCCACCGTTGCCGTGGCCGATTGGTGGGCCGCGGCGTCGCCGGAGCGGCGCGAGGATTTCCGCCGCGCGCTCAAGACCGGCCAGTTCGAAGTCGCCGCCATGCCGTTCAACCAGACGCCGTTTCTCAACGCGCGCCAGTGGCAGACGATGCTCCACTGGCTGCCCGAGGATTTGTGGAAGGAATGCCAGCCGACGGTCGCCGTGCAGAACGACGTGAATGGCCTGCCGCGCGCCGGAGCCACCGCGCTGCTCGATCGCGGCATCAACCATCTCTTCATGGGCATCAACGCGGACAGCGGCGGCCCGCCGTTCTACCGGCCGTCGGCGTTCTGGTGGAAGATGCCCGATGGCCGGCGGCTCTTCGTCTGGCTGAACCACTCCTACCCGGCGGGCTTTGATTTCTTCGAGACTTACGAGTGGCGCCGCGGTCCGGTGCCGCGCGCCGGCGACATGCAACTCCGCCCGCCGCGCGGCAGCGACGTGTTCAAGACCGACGAGAAATCGCTCCGCGCCGCGCACGCGCAATGCCTCCGCCGCATCGAGCAACTGCGCAAGGAAGGCTATCCGCACGACGTGCTGACCATTTCCGTCACGAGCCAATGGCGCATGGACAACGACCCGCCGTTTCCGCATCTCGCGGAATTCGTCGCCGCATGGAACAAGCTCGGGCTGCAGCCGGAACTGCGCTTCGCCACCGCGTCCCAGGCCGTTCGCGAGATGGAGAAAGCCATCGGCGACAAGGTGCCGGAACACGAGGGCGAGTTCACCGATTGGTGGGCCAACGGTTCCGCCAGCGGTCCTCGCGAAGTCGCCGCCAGCCGTCTCGCCAAGCGTCTGCTCGCCGCCGCCGAGTCGCCCATGTGGGGTTCGATGCCCGCCACGGGCCACGCCAAAGCCGAGTCGCTCTACAAGGACCTCTGCCTCTTCGATGAGCATACGTGGGGCTCCAGCATGAGCGTGGCGACGCCGTGGACGCTCGATTCGCAGGCGCAATTCGCTGAGAAGGCGCTCTTCGCCTACCGCCCGATGGCGCACGCCGAGTGGCTTCTCTCGCAGCGTGTCCGCACGAAGTTGCTCGGCGATGGCGAGGGTCTGTTTGTCGCCAACGCAACGCGCGCGCCATTCAGCGGTTGGGTACGGCTCAACGCCACCGCGCTGCGCGGCGACTTCAAATCGGTGGAGTTGGTGGGAAAGACCGAACGAATCCCCATCACGTTCGAGGCGGGCATCAGCCCGTGGCACCGTCCCGAGAAGCCCGAGGATCTGACACGCGAGAATCTCCCGGCGACGCATGCGGACAACGTCCCGAACCGCATCGCGCGATTCTGGCTCGATGGCTTGGGCGGAGAGAGCGTCGCGAAGCTGCGCTTCAGTTCAGCCAAGGCAGACGCGAAATCACCCGCGGCTGCGAAGCCTGAAGTGAAACAGGACGACAGCGGTTGGCCGAAAACCGCGCAGTGGCCTGGGATGAAGAAGTCATTGTTCCTGCCGGGAGTAGGCGATTTTCTCGCGGTCAAGGTGAACGCATTTGCGCCGCGCTGGGCGTTGTTGGATATCTCTTACGCGGGCAGCGCCGAGCAGCGCGACAAGTTGCGCAAGGAACGGATCGAAGAGGTTTGGGCCAAGCCTGACGGTGCCGCGACGGTCGAGGAAACGCCGCACACCCTGCTTTATTCGCAGTGGCTGCAACACCCGCGTCTGAAGTGGGCGATGCGCAAGCTGGAACTGTGGAAGACGGAGCCGCGCGCGCGCCTGACGCTGCGCTTCTATCGCAATTCCGACGACAATCCGGAGGCGCTGTTCGCCGCGTTCCCGCTGCCGTGCGAAGGCACGCTGCCGAAGCTTAGCAGCGGTGGAATGTCGTTCACACCCTACACCGACCAGGTTCCCGGGAGTTGCCGCGATTACTTCGGCATCGATGGCTGGGCACATTACGCGACGCCGGACGGCCACTGGCTCTGGGTCAGCCGCGACGCGCCGTTGATGACCCTCGGCGGACCGCACATCTGGGAGCGCAGGACGGATGCGCCGAAGGATGCCCATCGCGTGCTGGCAATGCTGTTCAACAATCATTGGCACACGAACTTTGCCGGCGACGAGCACGGCACGATGGAATTCCAGTTTGATCTCGTGTGGCGCGAGAAGATGAATGGCGCGGGTGAAGCTCAAGCGTTGGCCGATTCGCTCAGCAGCGACCCCGTGGTGCTCATCAACGGCGCCGGGGCGGACGATTCATTCACCCTGCAACGCCTATTCCAGCCATGAGACAGACCAATGTGACAAGCGAAGTGATGGTGCGTGCGAACGACATCGGCGTAGCGGCGTCTCGGCAGAGCGCCGCCATCTTCAATTGCGGTAGTTTGCGGCGCGTAACCATTCAGATAGTTCTCGCCTTGTTGTCACTCAATTTCGTTGTACACCTCGCGGCCGCTCCGTCTTCGCCGGATCCCTCGCTCAACCTTCGCCTCACCGCGCCCATCCAGACCTGGGACGAAGCCATCCCTCTTGGCAACGGCACCATGGGCGCGCTGCTGTGGGGCGAGACGAATTTGCTGCGCCTCTCGCTCGATCGCGGTGACCTGTGGGACGAACGCCCGTCGAAGCGCTTCACCGAGGTGCGCGACAAGTTCAACTGGCGCACGATGCAGCAACTCGTCGCGAGCAATCGCATGGCGGAGTTCAATGACATCTACGATTCCAACTACGACTACAATGGCCCGCCCACCAAACTGCCCGCGGGACGTGTCGAGATCACGCTCGACCCATCGCAGACCGTCGAAGCGTTCGAATTGAACCTCGCCACGGCGGAAGGCATTGCGCACTTCAAGGACGGTCGGGAAGCCCGCGCGCTGGTCAACGCCGGCAGCCTCAGCGATCCCGTCGCGTTGCTTCGCATCCCCGGACCACCGCTGCGCGAGGTGCGGCTCAAATCGCCCGACTCGGTGAAGAAACTCGGATACGCGCCGCCGCGCTCTGGCGAGGCTGACGGTCTGCGCTGGTTCGAGCAGGAAGCCGCCGATGGCTTTGCCTACGCCGTGTGCGCCGCCTGGAAGCGCGTCGGCAATGCCACGCTCCTGGCCGTTACGGTCGCCACGCGCGCGGAAGGCGCGAGCCCGCAAGCCGTCGCCCAGGCCCGTGTTGAAGCCGCGCTCCAAGCCGGCTACGCCCAACTTCTCGTCGAGCACGCGAAATGGTGGACGGCGTTCTGGGAGCGCTCGCAGGTCTCGATTCCGGAGCAGCACATTCTTCAACACTACTATCTCGTGCGTTTCTTCTACGGCGCCGCTTCGCGTCGTGGCGCTCCGCCGATGCCGCTGCAAGGCGTGTGGTCCGCCGATGCCGGCACGCTCCCACCGTGGAAGGGCGACTATCACAACGACCTCAACACGCAGATGACCTATCTCGCGTATCGCACTTCTGGCGACTTCGACGAGGGCGCGACCTTTCTCGATTACCTTTGGAACTTGCTGCCGACCTTTCGTCAGTTCGCGCGCGACTTCTACGGTGCACCCGGCGCGGCGGTGCCCGGCGTGATGAGCCTAGCCGGCCAACCTCTCGGCGGCTGGGGTCAATACAGCCTCTCGCCCACGATGGGCGCGTGGAACGCCCATCTCTTCTACCTGCACTGGCGGCACACCGGCGACGACGCCTTTCTCCGCGAACGCGCCTATCCCTTCTGCCGCGAAATCGGCGAATGCCTGCGCGCGTTGCTCAAGCCCGACACGAACGGCGTCCTTTTGCTGCCGCTGTCCAGTTCGCCGGAGATCTTCGACAACTCGCGCCGCGCCTTCCTCAAACCCAACAGCAATTATGATCTGGCCAGCCTGAAAATGCTCTTCCTCGCCCTGGCCGAAATGGCCGAAGCAACCGGCGACAAAGCCGAGGCTGCCACGTGGCTCGCGCTCGATCGGCAACTCGGTGGATGGCACGTCGCCCAAAGTAGCACAGGCGTCCCGCCTGCATCGGAGAGTTCTCCGTCGTTTCCACAGCAAAAACAGAAGCCCAATGCAGCCGGGACGGCTATGCTACTCTCGGAAGGCACGCTGCTGCTCGACGAGACGACTCCGCTTCCAAGCAGCCATCGGCATCTCTCGAACCTCATGCCCTTGCATCCGTTCAACCTCATCACCACCGATGGCGGCGAACGCGAGCAACAAATCATCTCGGCGAGCATGAAGGACTGGGACAGCAAGGGCACCAGCGCCTGGTGCGGCTACAGTTTCTCGTGGATGGCATGCCTGCGTGCGCGCATTGGTGACGCCGAGGCGGCGCTACGCAACCTCGATATCTACGCCCGCGCCTTCATCCTGCGAAACGGCTTTCACGCCAACGGGGATCAAACCAAGTCCGGTTTCAGCAGCATGACCTACCGGCCGTTCACGCTCGAAGGCAACTTTCTCGCGATGGATGCCGTGCATGAGATGCTCCTGCAGAGTTGGAATGCTTCGCCCGGCACCAACGCGCCCGGCGTCCTCCGCCTCTTCCCGGCCACGCCGTGGCGCTGGCAGGATGCGTCGTTCGAAGATCTGCGCGCGGAGGGTGGCCACCGCGTCTCGGCTCGGCGCGAGAATAACGCCACAACGTGGCTCCGCGTGGTCGCTGGCCATGATGGGGTGGTGAAGATCCGCGACAACTTTGGCGGACGTTCGCCGCAGTGGAGTCGCCGCGGCGTGAAGAAGGTTGGCGACAACTTCGAAGTCACGATGAAACGCGGTGAAGTTTTCGAAGCCACACTGCCCAAGCCGGCGAGCGTTCCGCCTGCGCCAGCCAATGTTGCGGAGGCGGTGGTCTTCCGCAAACAAGCCGGACCATGAGGTCGGTGAGAATACCACGGTTCGAAACCTGCGCTGTTCAAAACGGCAACGCCGCGGCCGAAAGCTCGTCGATCGACGGGACTTGGAAAGCGGCCGCTTGCCCTCGACAACCATTGGTCCGTAAACTCCCCCTATGAGCCGCCCGCCGCGGACATCTCAATCTGGTCAGCGCCTTGGCCGCCCCTTTTGTGACCCTCCCTGGAGACGAAGCAACATCTCCGCCGGCGGTCACTACAACCAGTCGATCGACTATTTCCTCGGGAATGGGGTCCCAAAGGACAACGCACGAGCATTTGAGCTCAATGCAGAGGCTGCCCACAGTGGACACGCCGACGCCGTTCTTGCCATGGGTTGGTACTACCTGAATGGTGAAGGCGTTGAACGAAACATAGAGCTAGCAAAGAAGTGGTATCGGAAGTCCGCGCGACATGGCGATCCTAGGGCAATGTTCAGCCTTGGCGAAATCGCCTATATGGAGCGCGATTTCCCGGATTCGCTGAGTTGGTTCGAGCGCGCCGCCGATGATGGTCACGCTCGATCAATCTACTGGATCGGGAAACACCATTGGCGGGGGCATGGCGTTCGCGAAGACCGCAAACAGGCAATGCGGCTGTTTCAACGCGCCGCGGCCAACAAAGTGCGTGAGGCTCAACGTGCATTGCGATTTCTCACACGCCGCTCTCGCTAGCTTCACCGAACTTCCAATCTGAACGCGCATCACCACACCAGAACTGAATCTCGACAACCACCCTCCAGTTTCCATGAACGACCCATTCCGCACTCATCTCCAAACCCAGCTCGACGGCATCCGCGCCGCCGGCACCTACAAGCGCGAGCGCGTCATCATGACGCCGCAGGGGACGACCATCCGCGTGGCGGACGGCAAGCCGGTGTTGAATCTCTGCGCCAACAACTACCTTGGCCTCGCGCAACATCCCGCTGTGGCTGCCGCCGCCAAGGCGGCGCTCGACGAATGGGGTTACGGCCTGGCCAGTGTGCGATTCATCTGCGGCACTCAGGGCGTCCACAAGCAGCTCGAAGCGAAGATCAGCGAGTTCCTCGGCACTGAGGACACCATTCTCTACTCGTCGTGTTTCGACGCGAATGGCGGTCTGTTCGAGACGTTGCTTGGAGAGCAGGATGCCATCATCTCCGACGAGTTGAATCACGCGTCCATCATTGACGGCGTTCGTCTCTGCAAGGCTCAGCGGCATCGCTACCGCAACAGCGACATGACCGACCTCGAAGCGAAATTGATGGAGGCGGCCGGGTCGCGCTTCAAGATGATTGCCACCGACGGCGTGTTCTCGATGGACGGCACCATCGCGAATTTGTCCGTGGTCTGCGATCTCGCCGAGAAGCACGGCGCGCTGGTGATGGTGGACGATTCGCACGCCGTCGGCTTCCTGGGCCGCACGGGTCGCGGCACGCACGAGCACTGCGGCGTGATGGGACGCGTGGATGTCATCACCGGCACATTGGGCAAGGCGCTGGGCGGCGCGAGCGGCGGCTATACCAGCGGGCGCAAGGAGATCGTTGAACTTCTCCGTCAGCGCTCGCGGCCCTATCTCTTCAGCAATACGCTTTGCCCCAGCATCGCCGGCGCCTCGCTCAAAGTGCTGGAACTGCTCACCGAATCCACCGCACTCCGTGACAAACTCGAAGCCAACACGAAATTCTTCCGCGACGGCATGGCGAAGATCGGCCTTACCGTCCTGCCGGGCACGCATCCCATTTGTCCCGTCATGCTCGGCGACGCCGCGCTCGCGACGAAGTTCGCCGACGCGATGCTGGCGAAGGGCGTCTATGTCATCGGCTTCAGCTATCCGGTGGTGCCGCAGGGCAAGGCGCGCATCCGCACGCAGATTTCCGCGGCGCACCGCCGGGAGGATCTGGCGTTTGCGCTCGAGCAATTTGCCGCGGTGAAAAAGGAACTTGGCGTTTGACGGCACCGCCTTGTTCGACGCCCTGCTCATGAACCTCCTGTTGTCTGCGAGCACCCCCTCACCCCGGCCCTCTCCCCCGCTCCGAGCGGGGGAGAGGGTGCCAGCAGGCCAACCACCCATTTACCATGCCGACGCCTGACGCCGCCTCCAGCACGACGCTCCAGTATTTTCTCGCGCACTTCGCCGTGACGGTGAGCGCCATCTCCGGCGTGCTCGCGGGTAGCGGCAAGCGGGTGGATCTCTTCGGTGTGATCGTCCTCGGTCTGGTCACCGCGCTGGGCGGCGGCACGGTCCGCGATGTCATCCTCCAGGCTCCGCATGTCTTCTGGATCGACGACTCGAACTTCGTCATCAACGCCGTGTTGACGGCGGCCATCACCTTCGCCATTGCGCGCTACCGGGTCGTCTCGGAAAAAGCGCTGGGTGTCGCTGACGCCTTTGGCCTGGCGTTGTTCGCCATCCTCGGGGCGGCCAAGGGGCTCAAGTTTGAGGTGGGCCTGACCAATTCCGTCGTGCTCGGCGTCATCACCGGGGTGGCCGGAGGCATCCTGCGCGACATCCTGGTGGGCGAGATCCCGCTCGTCTTTCGCCGGAACATCTACCTATACGCGACCGCGGCAGTGGTGGGCGCGACCGTATTCGTGGTGCTGGAGAAATGGCTTCCGGGCCATCCAACGAACCGCCTGATCGGCATCGGCCTCATCCTTGCCCTGCGCCTTGCCGCCATGCAGTGGAAGCTCTCGCTGCCCGAGTTTGAGCGGTGAGGCTGCGTCCACAACAGAGCAGCCACCGCTGGATCAATTCCCGCGGTGGCTGCCAGGACAGACTCGTTTCTCTCCGGGCGGCTATTGGGACTGGCCGCGATAGAAGCGGGTGGAGTGTCCGGCCGAGGCAGGATCCATGAACCACTGCGTGCCATTGGCACCCATGGTGACCGGACCGATGAGAGTCCAGTCCACGAGATTGCTCGACCAACTGATTTGATAGGAGCAGTCGGGGGTGCCCGAGATGGCCCAGCGGTAGCGGCCATCGCCCTGCGATTCAGCGTAATCGAACCGGCAAGGTTCACACATCACCCCGCCGTTGCCCAAGGTGAGGGTGATGCGGCTCGATGCGCCATTGTAGCCGTCCACGGCGAAGTAATAGGTTGTGCCCGCGGTGGCCGGGAAGGTGACATGACTGCGATTGGTCCCACCGAGGGAGTTATTGTCGCTGGCGATGCGGGTGAGGCTCGACACTGATGAGCCGGTGTAAACGCCCAGCAGCGTGTTGAAGCTGCTGCCGGCGGTGCTGAGTTCCACGATGGTGCTCGCGGGCGCGGTCCAGCGCCACCAGATAGATTTTCCGCCCGGATTGCCGGCATGCATGGGTTCGCCCGGTTCCTTGCTCATGCCGACATTGGTCCCGAACACGGTGGCGTTCAGTCCCGAAAGGAGGAGGGCGGACGAGAAGTCGTCGCCTGCCAGTTTGAACATGGCGTAGTTGGTGACGTGCCCGGTCATGGTAATCGTCAGCGGAGTAATCAATCCATTGGTGTGCCCGGTCCAGCCGACGAAGGATGCTCCGCTTTCCGGCATGGGTGTGACGACAACCACCGAGCCCAGCGGGTAGCGCGGCATGGACGGCTCCGTCTGAATCGTGCCACGTCCAAGGGAAATGCCGACCACCAGGCGCGCCCAGAACGATCGGTTGTCGGTGGGATCCGTGCCATCCGTGAACTCGTCGATATTGCTCACCGCATCCCCGTCGAAATCATTGGTGCCGCGCTGCGAGGTGAAGTTTCCGAAATAGCGATTTTCCCAGATGTCCGGCAGGCTGTCGGTATCATTGTCGTCCGTGTCCACATCCTTGCCACCCATGTTGAAAACGAAGCGTTCTGTGGCCACCGTCGAGTTGGTCACCAGCAGGTAGTAGGATTCACCGGGAACCCACGGCCACGTGTTGCGGTCATAATTGACCGTGTTTGTATTCCACGCCCCAACCAGCAACCTATCCAGGGGATTGTTGGCCGAGGAACTATACCAGTCCGCCGAGGTCGTCGAAGGAATGGCGGCGGCTCCCTGTTCGATGAATAGCTTCACGCCGAGGACGTGCGTGGCGAGGTGTTTCCATCGGGTGGCGTTGTCTGGCACATCGATGCGATAGAGCAACTGGCCTCCGGGCGGAATATAAGTGTCCACATAGCCGCCATCGAACGCGATGGTCTGCGGCTCGATCCCGACCGTGCCGTTGGTGCTGACGCTCAAGTCGAAGGTGGGATTGCCCGAGAGCGCGCGCACGCCGATGTAATATGTCTTGCCGGAGCGCAGCAGCGGCACGCTGAGACGGAAATTGCCGACGGTCGTGTAACGAGGATAGGAGGCGCTTGGCCCATTCTTCAAATCGGTCTGCCAGTCCCGCAATTCCGCCGCCACGCCGGAGCGGCCATTGCCCGGGGGAACGGTGTCACGGACGTAAACCGCCACGCCGCCTTGGAGCTGGCTGAACGTGAGGTTGAAGTCGAACGGGACCGTCGCCGGCACATTCACCCGGAAGTAGCGCCAGTCTTCCACGGCGGAGCTCTGCGCCACCACGCCCGGCCCGTCGATCGGCAGGTCGGTCACAAAACCCGCGGAAAGGCTGAGGCGATACTCGGCATTGACGTTGCCGCCCGCCTGCACGGCGAGATACCAGAGACCCGGCGCAAGGCGGACTTCCGTCCGTCCATCCAGCGGCACCCAGTTGGCGTATTCGGTGACGCCCGGGGTGGACATCTCGCGATCATAGGTGGTCCCGGCCGCACCGTTGGTCTTGTGCGACAAGGTGGGAACGCTGCCGGCGCGGACGTAGAGATCCGGATTGCCGCTGATGGCCTTCAGTTCGGCGCGCAGCAAACCAATGTTATTGGGCGAAACCTCGACGGCGTAGTAATGGAGGCTGCCATGCGGAAGGAACAACCCCTGACTGCCGGGCAGCGCTGCGCCATTGGTGTCGAGGCCCGTGTCGCCAAAGATTGGCCAGACCAGACCGGGAGCCACGTTGGTCTCGCCGGGTTCCGGCATGACCCATTTCGGACGTTCCAACCGCAGCGGACTGCTTGAGAGCGTGAAGCCCGGCGCCCCGATTCCCTTGACCTCGATGTACCAGGTTCCATTGGTCAGGAACGGTGGTGCGATGACCGCGGTGTTGGTGGCGAAGGTCATCAGCATGCTGGCATCCGCATCGCTCGGGAGCGCATGGGGCCGCACGCGCATGACGGCCGTGCCATTGGTGGCGACAAGGTTGAGGCGCCAGCCGATGACCGGCTGTTCGGTCGTCGATTCAGGAATGATCACCTTGAAGAAGGCCCGTTCGTTATCTTGCAGCTGACCCGCGACGGCGTGGCTGAGGCCGTTCGTATTCTCATGGCTGCCGAAGTTGATTTGCGGAACCAGGATTTCCTGCACCCGCAGGGTGTAGCGCGCGTTGGCGGCGTCAAACTGGGGACTGGAACTGCCCCGGGCCTTGACGAGGACGGAATAGGTGCCTGCGACCGGATTGGGAATCGTCAGCAGGTTGGTCTGGGCTTCCCCGCCAAGCTGCCCGCCTTCGTTGCCGTAGGCATCCACGGAACCTCCGGGCAGGGCGACCTCTGGTTTTGGAAGGATCCTCCCCTGGCGCGCAATCATCACCGGGTTGCCTTCGCGTCCCTCCAGGAAAAGCTTCATGCCGACAGTGCCATTGGGGACATCAAACTGGTAGGCCTGGGTTTCCCCACCTTCGAGATCCTCGGGCCGTGTCAGATCCTCCGAGGTCAGCAAACCCATGGGTATCACGGCCAGCAACTCACTGCGCAGCACGAAACCGCTGACCCCGTTGCCCACGTTTCCTACGACCGGATTTCCCGCGGAGGGATTGATGCCTTCGCTGACCACCGCGATGTAGTTGGTTCCCGGCGGCAGATTGGTGAGTCCGCTCGATGGGAGGAAGACGAAATGTTCGTGACCGGCCTTCTGCATCTTCTTACCCGCCCCGATGCCGGCGCTGGCGAGGTTGTTCTCAATGTTGGGCAGGCTGCCGTTGCGAATGACCATCATGCTCTCCCCGCCGGTCGGAGCCAGGCGCAGCTTCCAGCTTGGAGCATTGGACGGCACCACGACCCGATAATAGGCCGCCTCGCGTGGAGGCATGGCCAGATTCGTGGCCGATCCGAGGAAGGGCAGATCCTCGACCGGGATCGCCTGACCGGCGCCGATGCCACGGCTGAGGAGCGTGTAGCTCATCGGCGCGGTGCTGGCAGGCGGGTTCCTGACGCTGATGTAGTAGGTGCCCGGTTCGAGCGGGCTGCGCATGCCCATGGCGAGCACGCGTCCCGTTTCATCGTTCGTATCCGCCGCCTTGGGACGCTGCGTCCAATCCACCCCGGGATACCACTGGGCGTTGGTTGGCCAGATGACGGCCGAACCCGGGTTGTTAAGGGTGTTGGCGAGCGTTGCCGGCAAAGCCTCACGGCAGACGACCATCCGGGGCAAGCCGGTCGATACATTGATGAGGCGCAGGTCCCAACCCAGGATGTTGGTCGGCACGACGACCCGGAAATGGCGCCAGGTGTTGGCGGACTGGTTGGTCACCACTGCGCTGCCTTCGTTGAAGGAAACGAACTGCGCCTTGCTGGAATTCAAGCGGAGCGTGTAGTTGGCATTGGAGAAGGTGGTGCCGACACCGCGCGCTTTGACCGCCAGGGTGAAGACGGTGGTGGGATTGGCGGCATTGATCAGGGAGGCGGTCACATAGGTGTTCAAGGTTTCGCCGCCATCCGTGCCATACGCCATGGGGCTTTCACTCATGCCGCCAACTAGATTGACGCTGGGATCGGGCGCGCGCGCTCCGCCCACCAGAACCACCACCGGATATCCGTTGGTTGCTTCGATGCGCGCCTCCACGTTCAAGGTGCCGGGCGGCACCGTGAACCGATAGAGCTTCACTTCTCCGCCTTCGAGGCTGCGCGAGACGGTGATATCCCCGGCGCCCACTTCCCCGACTTCACCCAGTTCCTCCGCCAGGAACTCACCTTCGCTGGTCAGGGTGAACTGACTCGGAGCGGTTCCCACCCGATCGGATGCGGAGGCGTTCGCCCCTTCGCTGACGGCGGCGAGATAATAGGTGCCCGCCGGGATATAACTCTGGCCAGGAGCCGGCAGGAGGAGGAATTGCTCATCACCAATCTTCTTCATCCGGCGTCCGGCCGAGGAGATGTTGGTCGAGGAAGTCGAATCGAGCGCAGTGATGTTCGGCAGCGCCTCCCTCAACACGACGAGGCATGAGTCGCCGCCATTGGTCGCCATCCTGACCTTCCAGCTTGTGGTGTTGGGGGGGATGGTCACTTTGTAGTACGCATTTTCGCGCGCCGGAAGATTCGTCTGAACAGATCCCCCGGTGAACGCCAGGGTCTGCACCGGGATGGTGAATCCCGGACCGATGCCCCGGCTGACCAGGGTGAAGTTCATCGCGCCGGAACCATACACACCCACGCAATAGCGCCCAGGCTGCAACGGGCGTCCCATGCCGACGGTGAAGACCCGCCCCCACTCAGATTCGCCCGTGGCGCTGAAGGGACGGCCAGTCCAATCGAATCCCACGCTAAACTGATTCCCTTCATCCCATGTGGCTCCATTTAACGGAAACGAGGTGCTGGCAGGGTGCGGCAGCCAGTCGCCGCGCCGGACATACAGCATCGGATTTCCGCCGGTGACATTGGCCAATCGCAAATCCCATCCCAAGGCATCGGATGGGACATCGATGTAAAAGAACTGCCCCTTGCTGCCATCCTCCCCTGAAACCGGATGGGTGCCGCCATCAAAGGGAAGCGGGACGGGTTCGATCTGCCGCACTCGCAAGGTGTAGCCGGCGTCGGGATAGTCGGCGGTGGCGCCGCTGCCGGTGCCGCGCGCCTTGATCATGACGGAGTAATCGGGGATTGGCGCCAACCCCGTGATCATGCTCGCTGGCCCTTTGGTGCCCGACATTCCGCCGCCTTCGTTGCCGTAAAAATCACTGGGGTAACCGGGATCGGGCGGAACGGTGCCTATCAATCCCACCATGGTTGGCATCCCATGGTCTCCCTCGAGGGTCAGCCAGAAGCCGCGCGCCGTGGGCGACCGGAAATGGAAGGACTGCGCCGCTCCGCCCTCGAGCACGTTGGTGGTGAAGACCAGGTCCGCCGGACCGACCGTGCCGAGTTCGATGACCGGCAGCGGCCCCTGGCTGTCGATGGCATAGGAGGTGAGACCCAAGCCGACGCGATTGGCATTGAGCGGGCTTTGTCCCTCGCCGACGACGACGAGATAATTGGTGCCGGGAAAAAGCTGCGTCTCGCCGGACCTGCGCAACCGAAGGTATTGCTCGTCTCCGATCTTTTGCATGCGCTTTTCCGAACCGACATTCGGTATGGTGTTGGACATCACCAACAGCATCGCGTCGCCCGAAGACAGCCGCAGCCTCGCCTTCCAGGAGGACACCCCGGGCGGAACGATGACCCGGTAATAGTCCGCCTCGCGCGGCGCGACCGTGTTTGAGAGGGAGCCTCCGTCCCAGGCGAGATCCTTCACCGAGATGGCCTGATTGGTGCCGATCCAGCGGCTCACCAGCGTGTAGCCCATGCGGTTGGTCGAGAGGGGTTGATCGTCCAGCACCCCAACGAAGTAGTTGCCTGGTTCCAGCGGGCGTCCCACGCCCATGGCCAGGATGCGCCCGTCCTCGTTCGTGCCTTCAAAGCTTAGTGCGCGTTTTGTCCAATCGGTCGTCGCAGCCCACTGGAGCAGGCTTGGCCAGTTCGTATCTGAGGGAGGCGTGACGGTAAGGGTGGTGCTCACGTTGTTGGTCGGGACGCCATCACGGCGGATGACGACGCGCGGGAGACCGTTGGTGACGTTGGTCAGCCGGACATCCCAGCCAACGATGGGATCGCCGGTCGGGCTCAACAAATCAGCGGGCACGGAGATGGAGTAGAAGTCCCACCGGCCGGCGGGGGTGTTGGTGCGGATGACCGGCATGTTATCCGCCAGCGCCGACGTCTGTAACTGGCGGGTGATGAGCGTGAAATTTCCCAGCGCGCTGTTGGAGTTATAGATGCCGATGTACCACACCTCGGCCACATGTCCGGGGCGCTGCAGGAAGTCGGAGGTGCTCAGATAATCAAAATAGGTGCGCGTGGATGTCACCGGGAGGGCCGGCGGAGTTTGGATCCGATCGGTCCACAGGCTGGGAGCCTTGGTCCGGCGCAGGGCGATGCGCGTGCCCGGGGTGAAATTCGTCAGCAACAGATCCCAGCCCAGGCTGGACTGTTGCTCGACGATGTTCCCGACGCGGAAATAGCGCCAGCCCACCCGCGTCGGTTGATCATTGGTGATGGCGTCCACATAATGAAGGGGAGTCACCACGGCCTCGTTGTTTTCGAGCCGGAAATGAAAGGCGTTGGACCCATAGACCGTCAGGAAAAACGTCCCTCCGCTCAGTCCGGGCTGCCCGGGTTGTGGCGGCGGCACGAGGGTGATCTGGTCCGTGTGGCCAGCGCCCAGTTCAGAATAGGCATCATTGTTCGATTCGTTCGGAACGGAGTTGCGACGGACGGCGAGGTTCGGATTGCCATTGGTCGAGGGCAACGTGAGCTGCCAGATGATGGAATTGGACGGCACCTCCACCTTGTAGGTCACATATCCATAGCCCGTGACATTGCCTGTGATCGTGGAGTCGTACGACAGATTCTCCACCCGCTGCTGGCGCGAATCGAATCGGATATGGCTGAGCGGAGGTCCCACCACGCCGATGTGATACGTCGCTCCGCCGACAAGATACGGCGGCACCACCAGCATCTGACGGGGTTGGGCCAGTTCATTCTCATTCCCGAGCGGCAGCGGGACGCGGCCCTGCCGGAGCATCATCACATTATTGCTGCCGTTGAGCCAAAGCCGCCATGCCAGCGAATCGGTGGGCACGGTGGAACTGAAATACCGGACGCCCTCCGGTCCTATCTCAAAGTCGCCGCCCGTGCTCGCATCGTCTGCGGCAACGATGGGATGATTCTTGGTCACATGGGGATCACCACTCACCAGCGTCCAACTAGCTCCTTCCGAGGCCTTGACCAGCACGAACCAATCCTGATTGAAGCTGAACTTGCTCGCGGGAAGAACAAACCCGTCGGAACCCGCGCGCTCGGATTTCTGGTCAGGAGGAACCGCCGCCGGCACCGGCAGGTCGTCCTTCATCAAATAGACATCCGCCTCGCCGGAGGTCACCCGGAGAGCGGTGCGCCACGCCTGGAGCGATGGATTGTCCGTGGTGATGCGGAAATAGTAATCGCCCGCCGCGCTGTTGGTGATGCTGAACCCCGCCGTTCCTTCGTGGGTCAGGCCCGGATCCCACGCCAGCGTGCGGATGTTCAACGGCTCCAGCATCAATCGGTAGGTTTGCGGCAGCACCAAGCCACTGGCAAACAGGCCGATGTAGTTGGCGCCCGGGGTCGTGTCCTTGGGTAGAATCGCCAGGCTGTCGTTGGTGGCGCCGAGGCTTGCTTTGTTGAAGACGCTCTCCGAGGGGATCTGTCCGCTGCGCACATAGACGTGCGGCTGCGTGCTGTTGGTGGTTTCAACGCGAACCTGCCAGCCGCTGTTGGTCAGAAGTTCCACCCGGAAATAGTGCCGGCTCGACGCAGTGGCGACACCGCGTGTCGGGACGCCATTGGTGAGCAGCCTGGTCACCGGCTTCTGCGCCGTGCGAAGGTCGCTCAGATTGGACGCAACCGTCAGGGTGAAGCCGTGCGCCGTCGAAGCCGCCGGCGTGCGGACGCGGCAGTGGTAGGTGCCGGGCGCCGCCTCGGGAAGTTCGAGGTGGATCGCGTTCGTTCCCGCGATCTGCGAACTGAAGTCGTAAACCGTGTCGGTGGGTGTCGCGCCCCGGCGGATCAGCAGATGCGAGTATGCCGTGGCGCTGCCGGGCAGGGTGAAGGACAGGTTCGTGGCGGAAGCGGGAACCGCGAAGCTGAAGTTGGTGACCCCGCCTGGCGCATTGGTGCCGGTAAAGCTCTGGGCAGATGATCCGAGGTGTGGCGTCAGCAAACAAACAATCAGTGACAGGAAGAATTTCGCGGCAGTTCTGGCGTTCATGGTGTCAGGATAATTTTTGGTCGCGCCCCACTGTGGTTCTATCCGACCGTGGAGCCTTCACCTTGTCTAACGGCGGAAACGACAGGCAGTTTAGGAAAGAATTGGCCGGCAGAACCCCGGGTTGGCCCAAAGCACCGGTTTGGTTGAATCTCGCGACCTGATGAGGAACCCCTCGGACAATCGCTGCGGCCGCGCTTCATTCGGCGGCAATGGCGCCACAGCTTCTCCCGGTTGGGCGAACCGGTGTTGAGGCCAAACTTCACGCGGGCGAGTTTCACCGGCACGCGCCCCGCTCTCCCCGGTCGGGGGCGCAGGGCGCGGTCCTGATGAAAAATGGCTCGGCGTTTTCCGATTCATCCGGCACCGGCGTTGACGTCATCGCCACGCCGGTGGACGTGGCCAGAACGCCTCGCTCAGAAGTTCTTGAAGCTCTCGGCCATCGATGCCTCGGTCTCGTTTGCCCGGCTGGTGCTGACCGGAGACGCCTTCTGTCGGACCGATTGATGCGCGCCGTTGCCGCGTGACCTCGCGGGTGCGGAGGTGCGGGATGCGGCGGACTGGGAACGCGCCGCCGGGTCCTTGGGGTTGGTGGCGCGCTCCTTGGCTGGAGCATTGGCATTCGCTCCGACCAGTTGCTGCAGACCTGCCACCGCCCCGGTGAGCGTGGTGGCCTGCGCATTGAGTTCCTCGGCGGCGCTGGCGCTTTCCTCCGCGTTGGCGGCGTTGGATTGGGTGACTTTGTCCATCTGGCTGATGGCAATGTTCACCTGGCTGATTCCCTCGGCCTGTTCCTGGCAAGCGGCAGCGATCTCGGCCACGAGATGCGCCACCTTCGCCGAGTTCACGGTCGTTCGTTGCAGGGAATCGGTCACCCGATTGGCGACACTCACTCCCAGATCGGCCTTGGTCGTGGACTCTTCGAGTTTGGCGGCGGTTTCGCGCGCGGCTTGGGCACAGCGCTGGGCCAGGTTGCGCACTTCGTCGGCCACCACTGCAAAACCCGCTCCCGCCTCTCCGGCCCGGGCGGCTTCGACCGCCGCGTTCAGCGCCAGAATGTTCGTCTGGAAGGCGATTTCATCGATGGTCTTGATGATCTTCGCGGTTTCATCGGAGGACGCTTTGATCTGGGCGATGGCCTGGGTCATCTCCTCGGTCGCCCGGGTCATGTCCCCGACGGCTTCCTTGGCCTCCCCCATGAGGGCGTTGCATTGGCTGGCGCTTTCCGCGTTGCGTTTGGTCATGCTGGACATTTCCTCGAGCGAGGAACTGGTTTCTTCCAGGGACGCGGCCTGCTCGCTGGCCCCTTCGGCGAGCGACTGGCTCGCGGTGGAAATGTGGTCCGCAGCGGAGGCGCTTTCCTCGGCTCCCTGCGACAGCGTCAGAACCGCCTCAAGAATGGGCCGGGAAATCGACCGGGCCATCCAGATGCACAAAGCCAGACCAACAAAGGTGATGATCGCCGAGACGAGCAGGACGTTCAGGATGATGCTGCGAACCTCCGCTTGCACATCGTCGAGATAGACCCCCGATCCGATGACCCAGCCCCATTCCGGCACAAGTTTGACGAAGGAAGTCTTGGGGACGGGCCCGGTCACGCCGGGTTTCGCGAAGGTGTATTCCACCACACCAGCGCCATTCGTGCGGCAAACGTCCACAAAAGCGACGATATATCGTTTGCCGTCCGCGTCTTGATCCTGGGACATGTCCTTGCCGTCCAACTCAGGTTTCAGGGGATGCATCACCATGCGGGATTCCAGGTCGTTGATCCAAAAATAGCCGTCCTTGTCGTAGCGCAGGATCTTCACGGCTTCCTTGGCCTTGGCTTTCGCTTCCGCCAGGGGCATGGCGTTGGACTTGGCCTGCTGCACGTAGTAATCGAGTGCGCCCCAGGCGGCCTCGACCACATGCTGGGTTTTCACCTGCTTGGCGTGGTACATCACGCCACGCAGTTTCACCACATACGAGCCGAAGGCCGCCGAGTAACAAACGATGATGGCAACCCCCAGCAGAATGATCCGGGTGGAAAGTTTGAGTTTGGTTTTCATAAAAAGTTCAGGATTTTTCAAGGCCACCCATTACGGGTGTTTTCATCGGCGCCATTGTCTGTTCGCCGTTTGCTGCTGCGTTTGTGTTCACACGGTCGTCATCCATGTCTGCATTGTGTCTTGGTGCGCCGCTCTCAGAGGTTCTTGAAGCCGCCCGCCTGCGAGAATTCCGCATTCTCGTCTGTCGGGATTCGTGAGGTTCAAGTTTCGCCAGTGGCATCGGCGAATCCTCAAATCAATTGAGCGAAAATCATGCAAAAAGTCTGATTCATGACCGCGCAGGGCCAAATGGTCCCGGCGGCCTGCGGCACTGGAAAAACGCGTAGTAGCCGAGGCCCAGCGACGGGTGATAGCCCCAGAGAGGCCCGAGACTTCGAGCGTCGTTTCGCCGAGCACCGCGCGCTCCCTGGTTTCGAGGCGAACCGCGAGCCGCGCAGGGCTTTCGAGAATGCCCTTGCCGCCCCATCGATTGCCGGTGAAGAGCCTGCGGGCAACGATCAAAATTCGTAACGCGCGCCCGCCTGAATCGCGATGCCATCGAAACCGGAGTTGACGAGCCCCACGCCCGCGCCGGGCTGCTGCGTCTCAACGACGACGTAATGCGGATTGTTCGGATCACCGGCACGGTGTTCGCAATCGCCAGCGAACCGCGTCCACCCTCGCGCGTGGCGAGTTCCCACGGGCTTTACGCGGAGCTGGTGCAGAACCGCTCGTTCGAATATCTGGCCACCGAGCAGCTTGCCTGGAATCCCATGACGTGATCGGCGGCGTAGTTGAGGTCTTCGAAGAAAACACCGATGTCGAGCGTGGGGGAAGGGCGCGGCGTCTCGGCAGAGCGCCGCAGTTGTCCCGAGAAGATTGCGGCGGTCTGCCGACGCGCCGCTACGTGCATCGACAACCCCGGATTGCCCGCCGTTCATGTGGGCGCACCTGACTTTCTTGCGGTTCTGTCGGCAACGAAATGGGGAGCGCACGCGCCCCGCGTGCAGCCGAAGGCGCCTCGCCGTCGGCACGACGCGCGCCATCGCGCGTCGAGAAACAGGCGCGGTGGCGCGCCCAAGGCGGTTGACGCGGGCGTCAACCGCCGCACGCGAGGGCGCGTGCGCTCCCCCGGCCGAAATCACCAAGTGCCGGAAACGCTGAAGCCCCGTGCTTCGTCAATTCCGCATGCCGAATTCCGCATTCCGCATGCGCCCTCAACCTGGCTGATCGTCCATAGACCGCGCGCCCGTTTCCGCATGGACTATCAGTCATGCCGAAACGTGACGCCGTCCTTGCCGCCCTCGGGCAGAATGTCCGCCGCCGACGCGAAGCGCGCGAACTGACCCAGGAAAGACTCGCCGAGAAGGCGGGCCTCGACCCCACCTACATCAGCGGGATTGAGCGCGGGCTGAGAAACCCCGGCATCAAGAATGTTGCCCGCCTCGCCAAGGCGCTGGGACTGACTACGTCCGCACTCTGCGAAGGGGCGAACGCGTGAGCGGGAAATCCAATCCTCGTAGCAGCGGACGTGAGTCCGCTCAAACTTCGCGCCGGAAGAAGGATCAGAGCCGACCCTCGCCGGCTGCTAATAAACTTCACGAAGACGCGCCGCCCTACCGCATCGCTTCTTCTCCCTCTCCGCTCAGGGGAGAGGGCCGGGGTGAGGTGGCCCCGCTCCGCTTTATCGACCTCTTCTGCGGCATCGGCGGGTTTCGCCTCGCGTTTGCACGGGCGGGGGCGCGGTGCGTCTTCTCCAGCGATTGGGACAAGTTCAGCCAGCAGACCTACGAGGCAAATTTTGGCGAGAAGCCCCACGGCGACATCCACACGGTGGCCGTGGCCGACATCCCGAAGTTCGACATCCTCTGCGGCGGCTTTCCCTGCCAGCCGTTCAGCATCGCCGGCGTCTCCAAGAAGCTCAGTCTCGCTTACCGATCAAACAACAGGCAAACCACAGCGAATGAAATAATCCGCCGTTGAATTAAACTGGTTGGGCAAGCGTGTTTCATCTGCAGCATCGCCCTGTGGAATCCAGAGAATCAGACCCCGTCGGGCGCGCGTGAGCAGAACACGGTAAGTGTTGAGCAGATATTGCCGGTCGATTTCATTCTTCAAGTTGCCCCAGCGCGAACCGGTGAAGTTTCGATGTGCCCAGCCGCCGTTCGCGGCATCAAAAGAAAAATCGCCACCCCAGCAGAGTCCAATCCAGTCGAGTTCCAATCCTTGGCATTCGAACTCGGATGCGGCGACTTCGAGTTGATTCGAGGAACGAACGTCTGGCGGATGAGCCAGAAACCAATGAACGAACATGTCGCGATTGCCTTGTCGAAAGCCTGATGACAATTCGAGGCCGTCAGCACGAAGCCGGATCGCGCCAGAACTCGCCACCAATCCGGCACGTTGTTGGCCGCGTGCGTGTTCGCGCACCCATCCGCGAGCCGTTGTGAGCGAGCGCGTGAGTGCGAAGGGAAAGTCGCTTAAGTCGGGAACTATGGCCGCTGCTTTCGCAGCGTCGCCCGCCAGAGCAGCTTCAACCCACTCGGCAAGTTTACGGGCGCGGAACGAACGCAGATTCACTTCCAAGTGAAGTGATGGCTCTGTCTGAATCGCGAGCGAGCCAGGATTTGCGTCGGCGAAGAGACGATGACCGGCGTTGCTGGCGTCGTGTTCGAGCGTTTTTGGTGAGACAGCTACTCTCCACTTTGGAAACTTCTCGCGCAGCGTCTTGCCCCACTCGGACAAACCTGCTTCGCCGTTGTGGATTTCTTGCCCGCCACCGACAAGCGCGACCAGAACCGCCCAGTCTTGGTGGCGATCCATGATCGAGAGCATTGTCTCCGGCTCCGAGATCTCCAGTCCGTTCTTCTTCCGGTTTTGATCGGCGTTCCAAGCGCGTTGGGCTTCGTCGAACACAACAACTTTCTCGACGGGAGGCTTGTCAGCCTTCTCCAGGCCTTCACGAACGAAAACGTGGACGTTCTGAATGAATGTGCCGACGGTTCGCTCGCCGCCAGTTTCACGTGCTCGGCGTTTGTGGTCGCGGGCAATGGCAGCCGAAACGATTTTCACCAACGGGCCGTTGCCAGACAGGAAGACACCGGCTGGACGCCCTTCGCGCCGCAATGCTGGGTTGTGAACGACATTCAAGCCCGCGAGTGTTTTTCCCGCGCCGGGAACTCCGGTTACGAAACAGATGACTTTTTCCGAGCGCCGCTGCGCCTGTTGGATAATCTCGACGAGGCGATCAGATGTCTCAGTGAGGTTTATCGCGCCTGCGTGCGAGTGTGCGATCTCGAGCACGTTATGTCCGGCAAACAAAGCCTCAGCAGCTTCGATGATGGTTGGGACGGGGCGGTAGGGAGAAGCATCCCAAGCAATCGGATCAATTGGCTCGGCGCCAGCGCGATGTTCGATCTCGAAAGCTGTAAGAAGAATCAGAGCGAGGTCAGAAGCGTTAGCCAACATCACGTCCCGCACCGCATCGGCAGAAATCTGCTCGCGGTGATTTTTCGCTGGTGCAGCTTTCGGCACGACGACGACCGGCACAATACGACGGTCACGGCTCGCTTCGTGAAAGTCCCGAAGGTCGAGCGCGTAGTCTTCGGCTTGCCGCTGCGGTTGCAGGGAGTGCGCCTTGTCCGCCGTCTTGAATTCGAGGCAGAAGATCACATCCGCAGCAAGCAAGACAGCATCAAGCCGTTTGTGCCGCCGGGGGATCGGATATTCCAAGTGCAACGACCACTGTGCCGCGACTGGATCAAGACGGATGAGGTCGGTGCAAACCGCCTTCAAGACCTCGATCTCGATTTCCCATGCCTTGGCCTGCCGCTTCTGCAATTCGCTGTGCTGGTAGGAACGGAGAAGCGCGCCAAGGATTTCGTCGGGAGAATGAGCGAGGAAATCGGCAAGTGTGGCTCGGTAGAAGGCAGCCATTGCCGTTACTCCTTCGTGCCGAGCAGCCACGTCACTTTTACGCCGAGGGCCTTGGCGAGTGCCACCAACTCGAAATCCAGAACGCCGCGAATGCCCGTCTCAATTTTGGCGACGCCTGCGCGGTCAATCGAAACGCCAAGCTTCGCGAGCTTCTTGGAAAGCTGCTCTTGCGTCAGCGGCGGGGTTGCGGCGGCGCGAGCTTCCTTCACGCGGTCGCCGATGAGATTTTGTGCGCTCTGGCCCATGAACTGGTTGCCAGGCTACCATGTTGAATTTTCCAATGTGTGTTCTAGGATAGAACAATGAGGGCTTGCCAAAATTCGCGTACCTGGCCAGGTAGTATCGCCAGAAATGGCAAGAATCTATCGAATCGAACTGAATGGCCGCGACCTCGGCCAGCTTCTGGACGGATTGGAGTTGCGCGCGGAATCTTGGGAGAGGACTGCGGAGTATCTTCGCGCCGGGGAGATGCCCGAAGGCAAACTCTTCCTCGTCGAGGAATGCAGCAAATCGGAAGAAGCGGACAACATCGCCGCGCACTATCGATCAATCATCACCAAAATTCGCGGACAGATGGAGGCGCAGTCGTGAGCCAAGAAAGCTCGCCCGCTCTTCGGAGCGGTTACTGCATTTACATCACCACTTTTTGCCAAGGGCCGGTGCCGCTCGTGAGCGACGGCGAGCGGTATGTGGTGTTTGAAACCGAGTTGGAGGCGCAGAAAGAAATTGCGGACTACATGATGACCCGCCTTCAACAGTTTCTCGATGGCGAGCGAGATTTCGACGACGCCATCACGGTGGAAGAATACGTTGTTCCCGTGTCGGTGCATCCCGACGGAACGATCACGGATGAAACAGGGGGATGCTTTGGCCCGCGCGTGGAGTGAGTGGTGTTCCATTTCCTACCTCCATCCCGGCCTGCATCCCGACGGGTTCGAGGAGTCCGGCAGCGGTTGGACCCGCACCTTGAAGCGCTTCGCGGCCGAGGCTTGGCGCCGCGCCGGGAACGGCGGGCTGGCCGACGAGGAGTTGTATCCGAGCGATGCCCAATGGGCTGGACTCTACGACCGCATGACGAGGCACACGCCGGAGGAAATCCAGCGCCGGCAGGAACTGGCCGCGCTCTCCGAATCAGCGGAGGCGATGGGATGAATGATTCAATGCAGAGTTGCCGCGAGCAATCGACTCCTCACCCCGGCCATCTCCTCGATCGAGGCGGAGAGGGAGTCGCGCGGTCCGTTCTCTGTGGTTGGCGGCGGCAAATCGAATCCGTGTGCATCGGTGTGCATCCGCGATTGAAAACGAGTGCGACACCTCACCCCGTCCCACGGTTCAGGGGTTCAAAGCGCGAACTTGTTCGGCGAATTCTCCCCCCGTTCGAGGCGGAGAGGGTGTGCGCGGCGCATTCCCGTAGTTTGCGGTGGCATATTGAATCCGTGTGCATCCGTGTCCATCCGTGGTTAAAACTCCCCATGTCTGACGTCTTCACCCAGGCCAAACGCTCCGAGGTCATGTGGTGCATTGGCCAGCGGCTCCTACTCTTTGCGGCCCCGGATGATCTGGTGCGTGCCGTCTGGGAGCAGCACCTCGGCGACAACGGGGGACCGGTTGCCGCGCAGCGCGTCGCAAATACGCCGGTGGAGTTCCTCGAAGGTGATGCGAGCGTATTCTTCGCCGGTGAGCACCAGGAGCGGACTGGTGTATTCCTGCCCGTTGCGCGGCGTGCCCTTGAGCGAGTATTCAGTGACGAAGACGACCGCTCGGTGGAAGGGAGCCTCGCCGTCAGCGTCAGTCTGAACCGGTGGCGGAAGGAAAGCCGCGTAAGGGTCGCCTTTCTCGTAGCCGCAGCCGGGCGTGGTCGAACCGATGTGCGGCGGGACGGCTTGTGCGGTGATTTCAATCCACTCGTTGCCGAGGTGTTCGTCTCCCTCCTTTGGGAATTTTAACTTCCACAACGTGGCGTAAATGCTCATGGAATAGGCGTAGCGTTTCTCCCTCGTCTCGACGAGAGGGAAACTTGCCGGAAACTTGCCAATCATCACGAGATGCCTGACGTCTTCACCACGGCGAAGCGGTCCGAGGTCATGTCCCGCATCCGCTCGCGCGGGAATCGCGACACGGAACTGGCGCTGGCCTTGCTTTTCCGGCGGCACGGAATCACCGGCTGGCGGAGGCAGATCGAGGTAAGAGTCAAAATGAGAAGCACCTCACCCCGGCCCTCTCCCCAGCGCGGAGAGGGAGTGAACTTCCGGGTGCGGCCGGATTTCGTTTTCTCCAGGCTGCGCCTCGCCGTGTTTGTCGATGGCTGCTTCTGGCACGCCTGTCCGAAGCACGCCACCCAGCCGCGCAACAACACGGTGTTCTGGCGCAAGAAACTTGCCGCGAACCAGGCGCGGGACCGGTTAGTCACGCGCACATTACGTCGCGCCGGCTGGCGGGTGATGCGCATCTGGGAACACGAGTTGAAGCACGACAGGGAAGCGCACTTGATACGCCGCCTGCGGAAAGCGTTGTGCTGATCTGCGACGGTCTGCCAACGCGCCGCTTCGTCGAGCGCATCCTCATTTCACCGGGACAACTTGCACCGCGTCGATATGCACGGTCCCTCGTGCGCCGACGACGCGGTAGAGCACGGCGGCTTTCTGGCCGGCGGTGAAACGGAAGGTGCCGATGGATTGGAAGCCCTTCGCACCTTGTGGCGCCTTGCTTTGGTCGAGCGAGACTGTTTGCTCGCCGTCCGCGCTGAGGACGGTGATTGAGGCGGCCTTGGCCCGATTGGAATGCGGCTGCCATGCGACCCGGACCTCATAGTTGCCGGCATTCTTCAACATGAAAGGAAAGCGCGCGGTGGCTTTGGCGTCATTGGAGTAACGATAGTTCTCGCCCACGAATCCCGACAGGTTGCCGCTGTCCTCCCATTTGCCCTGCAACTCGGCCTGCTCGTTGTCGATGACGATGCCTTCGAGCGTGGTGGGATCGATGCCGCGAAAACTGCGCGGAGGGATCGCGGCGCCCGGCGGTAGCGCGAGCGAGCCGTCGAGCTTGTCGCGGCGCATCGCGCCGGGCTGGGTCATGAGTTCCTGGAGCGTCATCAGGTGCTTCTCATACACGCCGCGCGGTGAAGTCTCGTGGCGCACCGCAATCCACGCGGCTTTGCCCACGATTTCGCCCATCATGCCGCAGGTGCGCATCACGCGCACCGCGCCGAGTGCTTCGCGGTTCACGCTGATGTCGCGGCCGGCCATGAAGAGGTTCGTGATGTTGCGGCTGTAGAGCGTGCGATACGGCGCCCAATACGGTGACTTGTAGGTGTAGCCTTCGCCGCGGGTAAAGGTGGAGATGAACTCGTTGCCCTTGTGGGTGCCGTCGAAGTCCGGGTGTGGCGTGTGGACATCGATGTGCCACGAGCAGGGGAAGGCGGGATCGGGGAACTCGCGTCCCTCGCGGAAATCCTCACCGGTGAGAATTACATCGCCGAGCAGCCGGCGCGACTCGCGTTTGCCGGCGATGAACGCCGCCCAGCCAAGGCGGTGATTCGGGTAAAGCTTGTCCACGTTCTTCAGCGTGTCCCACGCGCCGTACATCGCGCGAAAGTTCAGGTCACGGATGCGTTCGATCTCGTTGACTTGATCCTTGTCGAAGCCGCTTTCCCAAAACCAGCCGCCGAGTTCGGTGAGCGGCGCGCGGGTCCATTCGCCGTTGACGCGCTTGCGTCCGGGAAACGGCTTGTCGCTCAGGTCCACCGCCCACGGGCAGCGCGGGAATGGGGCTTCGACCTTGCCTTCCTGCATTGCGATGCTGAGTGCGTCCTTGTCCTTGCATTCGCATTTGAGCACCTGCGCGGGATCGGAGGCGTCCATGAGGTTCCACAGGTTGCTCGAACCCATCTGCCCCTCCTTCGCCGTCTCGTGGTCCGCGCCCGCGAGGAAACCCACGGTGGCATCGCCGGTGCAATCGGCGAAGAATTTCGCCCGAAGTCGCACGCGGCGCGCCGTGCGGACATCCTGCGCGACGACCGCCTCGATGCGTCCCCCGCGCGCCACGACGGCGTTCACGCGTTGCCCAGTCAGAAGCGTGATGCGCGGCTCGGCACGCACAAGATCCATTTTGCGCTGGTCCTGGTATATCGCGCCGCCCCTGGCGTTGCCGTCGCTGGCGGTCTTCTGTGCCACGAGTTCGTCCACGATCTCGCCGATGTGCGGGTACGGTTTCTGGCGTGTCTTGCCCTCGGGCCAGACGCGGACTTCGGAACTGCCGTTGCCGCCGAGCACGGGGCGATCCTGCACCAACGCGACTTTGAGCCCATTGCGCGCCGCCGAGAGCGCCGCGCTGCTGCCGGCGAAGCCGCCGCCCACCACGACAAGATCAAATTCGCCGCCGTCTTCCGGTTCATCGGGCAAGCCGAGCGTGGCGTGGCGGAATTTCATCAACGCGGCCAGTTCGTTCGGTGGCGTGAACGCGAGGTCTTTGCTGAACAACACCGCGTCGCAACGCCCTTCGAATCCGGTGAGATCGTGCAACGCGATCTTCGCCTCGGCACCGACCTCGACGCTGCCGCCATCCTGCCAGTGCCACTCCGCGCCCTTCTTGCCGAAGGTTTCGGCGAGCGGCTGGCCATTCACGAGCAACTGGAATTTCCCGGGCGCTCCTGGCGCCTTCCACGGTGCGACCCAGTCGCGCGTCCGCACCCAGACGCGATACGTGCCCGTTGATGAAAACTTCGCCGTCGTTACCGCGTCCTTCACCGGCACGCCAAGTCCGTGGGCCAGCAGGTAGGGCGAGCCCATGACCTCCATCGATTGCTGGTCGAGATCCCAGCCGCCGAGGTCGGCGAACTGCTCGGCTTCGAGCAGGACATGCTGTCCGCGCAGCGGAAACGCGATTGTAGCGAGGCAGGAGACTGTCAGCAGAATTGAATTCAGAACGTGCATAGACGTGGCAGGTTTAGAGGGTGAGTCATTCGTAGAGGAGCGTGGCCGTCGCCGTCACATCCTTCTCCGCGACGAGACGCAGCCAGTAGGCACCGAAGGCATCTGGAAATCGATGTTCGAGCGGCTTCCCGGCGGGCACGGTGAGCGTCGTGACTTCTGACCACGTGCCCGTGCCGGTGAAGTCTGCTTCCACCCGGAACGTCACCGGCTCGCCGCTGGAGTGGGAAAGCGTGAGGCGTTTCCGATCATAGCCCGTAACGAGACACGCGTCGCTGGGCACACCGGCTTTCACCGCCGCATCACGCCACGCACCGAGCGTGCCGCGCGGCTTGCCGAAGGCCCACAGATCGTCCACCGCTCCGACCCACAAAGAGCATTTGCCGTCGTCGCTGCGGATGATGTGTTCGCCCATTGCGTGGCTGGGCACGCCGCTGAGCACGAGCATTCCGCGGAAGCTGGCGAAGTCGTGGATGCGACGGTTGTGCGTGGCGATGGGGCGCAGCTTGATGAAGCCACCTGCGTTCTCGGCCGGCAGTTCGTAGAAGGTGCCGTGGACGTTAAGCAGGTTGCGCTCGGTGCAAACCTCGCGGCAAAGGCGATCCGCACCCAGCGGGCCGGGTTGATCCAAGCCCGCGTCGCCCTTCGGCAAACGCCAGCGCTTGCCTTGAGCATCCACGCAGAGCACAGAAGCGGCGTCCGTGGTGATGAGCGCTGACGGAATGGCGACAGCCTTGGCGGTCCACGCTGCGCCAGCAGGGTCGTTTGTTTTTCGCAGGCGGAGTTCTCCATCGAGGTCATAACAGCCGAGGTCGCCGCCGGCGTTTCGCGCAATGAAACGCAGCGTCTTGAAATTCTCACTGCGTGCATGGAGCAAGCCGCCGTTGATTTGGTCGTCGGCGGGTGGCGCGACGCCAGCGAAGCTCGGGGCTGCTTCGGTGCGACGCGTGTCATTGGCGCGGTAGTGGAAGAATGCGGTGGCCTTCGTCGTATCGCCGCCGGGCGTGAGGCGCACCCACGCGCCCGTTTCCGCGGAGGAAAACTCAGTCCAGGCGTTTCCATGCGGCGGCACGCTGATTTCGCGGAGCTTCTTCCACGAGCCGTCGCCGCGCGGGTCCACTTCCAGAGTCAACGTGACCGGCTCGGTGCCTTCGTGCGACAGATGCAGCGAACGCTTGGCGTAACCAGAGAACAGGAATGGCTCGCTCGGCACACCCGCCTTGATGTCATCGTTCAGCCACACGGCACCGCGACCGAGCGCGGGTCCGCAGGCATCGAGACGCGCCGGCTCCACGAACCACAGGTTCGATTGCGATTTGCCGGGGCCGGCCAGATCGCCCTTGAGCGGATGCTTGTTGAGAAACTCACTCCTCGCCGTGTCGTCGCAGCCGAGCACGATGCGATCATTCCAACGGCAGAAGTCGCCCACCACTTTCAAGTACGTCGAACGCGGCGCGATGCCGGCCGAGTTTGCGTAAGAGAAGGTCCTGGGAAATTTCCAAAAGCTGCCGTGCATCGTCATGAGGAGCGAGTCCTCGCCGATGTCACGGATGCGCGGCCACTCGGTGTTCCAGCCATGCGCACCGTCATAGGTGTGACTGGCCTTGGGCAGGCGACAGGCGTGCCATCGGGCCTGGTCGAGCACCATCAAGATGAGCGAGCGGTGGTCCCAGCCGATGCTCCACAGCCGGTCGTCGCCGGGCGGATTGCCTTCGATGCCGCCGGGACCGGTGACATCCGTGAACTGATTGCGACGGACGATGGTCCATTGATCCGCTTTGCCGTCCCACTCCGCAAGCACGCCGCCCGGCACGGTGGGATCAGTCAGAGCCGCGCGCGCGTGATCCCCGTTGTTCGCATAAATGTAGCGGCCTTGCGCCGAGTAGAAGCCTTTGCCGTGATAGCCGGGGAGGCCAGCGTGACGGCCCTGCTGACGCTGTTCATCGGCCCAAAGCTCCGTAACTGCGAGCGTCTTCACGTCCACCTCGTAAATCCCTTCCTCCATTGTGGCGAAAACCACTTTGCCCGCCGGGTCGGTGAGATGGCGCGCGTTGCCGGTTGGGCGGCCAAACATGTTCGTGTACGGAATCGTCCGCACATTGCGCCGGGCATCTATCGCGTAAGGACCGATGAACAACTGCTGCGACTCGCGATGAATCATCCGGTTCGCCGGCGTGCCTCCGATGCTTTCGGGCCGGATGATTTGTTCCAGCGCCGGGGTGATTTCGTAAAGCTTGTCCGTCGAGCCGAGCGGCTTGTGCGGCGCATAGGTCACCACCCACAGCCGGCCCGCCCAGGGCACCATCGCGCCCGTGCCACATTCGCCCTCGTCATTGAACATGGCCAGATGCGGGTAGATGCCAGACACGCTGCGCGGCTCGGCGGACTGGGCGGCCACCACGAACGCGGCGAACAAAGCGAGAATGGTCAGACGGCTGCAATGTGGGTTTTTCGATTGTGTGCGCATGACGTTATCCAGCGGGAAAATGTTCATCGGTCAGTGGAATTCCACCGCCCTGATTCATAGGCGGCTTTCCGCCGGGGCTGTCCCAGCGCGAATTCGCAATTCCATCTGGCAAGAGAATGATACCACTGACTGACCGCATCCCGGACGAAACCGGGGCGCCCGCCACTTTCAAGGAGTTCGTCCGGCTGAGCGCGGAGGATGTCGCGGGCGTCGGCATCATCACTTCGCGGCTCGCTGCTGCGAATTGTGGTGGCTGGTATTGCGAATTCCAGCATCGGTATTCGAGAAGTTCGTCGGTAGCGTCGGCGATCTGTCTGGGCTCGGTGGGCCAACTCAACTTCCACCGGCCTTGATGCTTGGGGGTTGTTGTTTGCATAAGGCGGCGCCGGCAGATCCTCATCCTCCTACCGATTTCTTCACCTCCTTCAGCTTCTGGAACTCCGGTTTGGCGGCGTAGAATTTGTCGAGGGGATAGCAGCCGCTGACCATGCCGTTGCGCGGCGCAGTCGTACAGTCGCTGAACGTGCGGCAGATCAATTTGGTGGCCACCGTGCCTTTGCCCAACGCATCCACAAAGATCTCCGGGTAGCTCAGAACCATCCGGCCAATGCCGACGACATCCACCCAGCCCGCGCGCACCACGGCTTGCGCAACCTGCGGGAGAAAATCCTGGAGGTAGGTGTAGGCCGTGCCGATCAGCGCGAGTCCGGGCGGAGCCTTGGCCTTGAGCTGGCGCACCACCTGGATCTGCCGCACCACGTCGATGAGCGGGTCATGCGCCGGCTGGTAGCCGTCCGACGGCGGGTAGAGGGCGGGACGCTGAATGTGCGGGTTGTAGTAGGGCGAGCCAGCGGTGAGGTTAAGAATCTTCACGCCGAGCTTCGCGCAAAGTTCCATGAATTGGAAAGTCTCGGTCAAGTCAGGTTCAACCGGATTCGCCGGATTCACGCCGAAGCCGTAGTGGTACGGCAGGCACTGGGAGAAATCCTCCGGGATGCCCGGGCCAAGTTTCCCGGGCTGCGAGAGCGTCGGATCCGGGCGGAACGGGACAAAGTCAAACGCGCTCAGCCGCACTCCGATGTCGATCGAATTGCCGCTGGCGCGGATGCCGGCGATGATTTCGCGAAGGATGCGCGTGCGGTTTTCGAAGCTGCCGCCGTATTTGCCGGGACGCGTGTGCGCGCCGAGGAACTCATGCAGCAGGTAGCCGTGGCAATGCTTGAGATCGATGAAGTCCGCGCCCACGTCCCGGGCGATCTGCGCCGCCTCGATGTATTTCTCAATCAACTGCTCGACGTCGCTGTCCGTCAGCACCTGTGCATCGCTCGTGACCTGAAAGCGTTTGTCGAGCAGTGGATGTCGGAAGGCGACGCGCGGCTCGAATTTCCCGTGCGGACGGCAGAAGCGTCCCGAGTGCGTGAGTTGGAAACCGATGACGAGATTATCCGCGTTGCCGTGACGTTCGCGGTGCGCGCGCACCAGCGTCTCGCGCATCTCGCCGATGCCGGCCTTGTTCTCGGAGGTGATGAGAATCTGGTTTGGATTCGCGCGGCCGTCAGGACGCACGGCCATGGCTTCGCCGCCGAAGATGAGTTTGGCGCCGGATTCACCGAAGCGCTGCCAGCGGCGCAGGACATTCTCAGTGGGCGCGCCGCTCGTCGTGCCATCCCAGCCCTCCATCGGGTGGATGCAGACGCGGTTCGAGAGCGTCTTGCCGTTGATGGTGACACCCGCGACCGGTTGCGCGAGCGGCGAGGCGGGCGCGGTTTCGATGGCGTCGTCGCAGGGCAGTTCGAGGCCGAGCGAGGCGAGATGGTTGCGAAATTCAGCGACCGATTTCAGCGAGGGGATGCGGACGATTTTGGGCGCCATGCGCGGAAGTAAACGGAACGCGCGGGCTCAGTTCAATGACGGATTCCTGACAACTGCCATGCAGAGTCGCCCCGCGCATCATCAGAATGCCGGCTTGTCGCCCCGGCCTTCGCGTGACATTGTTCCGCCATGGAAATCGTGTTCAGCGTCACACAAGAAGGGGATGGCGGGTTCGCGGCCGAGTGTCTTTCGCACGACATCTTCACGCAGGGCGACACCTGGGACGAACTCCGTGCGAATGTTCGCGAGGCCGTATCGGCATACTTTTTCGATCAGACGAAGCCAGAACGCGTCCGCCTCCATTTGGTCCGCGATGAAGTGCTGATCAGCGCATGAAGCTCCCGCGCGATTTGAGCGGCGCTGAATTGATCAAGATGCTTCGCCGGGAACTCGGCTACCGGCAGATCAATCAGGAGGGAAGCCACATCATTCTGGAAACCGACCATCCAGTCCACCAGCGACTGGCAGTGCCAAATCACCAGCCGCTCCGCCTCGGAACCTTGAACGCGATCCTCAATTCCGTCGCCCGCGTCCATGGCCTCGCCAAGGATGACCTCATCCGGCGGTTGTAGGGCCAGCAGAAGCGGTTGATCGTGGGCGTCAGTTCAGCGCAAGATTCACCCGGCTCCGGCCGCAGCAAGTTGCATCCACGGGTTTGCGCGCGACGATGGTCGCCGCCTTCCAGTTGGGACGCGTGCTCCTTCGCCAGTTCGCTGTTAGCATCCTCAACCACACGCGCCAACTCGCGCGCCTTCCCAACCCGAGCCGCGCCTCAGCGCGCAGATCTTCCGCCGCACCCGCCGAGTTCCGCATGGCGCGGGCAACTGACGAGATGATCGTTGACCATCCCCGTGGCCTGCATGTGCGCGTAGCAAATGGTCGAGCCGACAAACTTGAAACCGCGCTGCCGGAGATCCTGGCTCATCGCATCCGACTCAGCCGTGCGCGCCGGCACTTCCTTCATGGTGCGCCAGTGATTCTGTTTTGGCCGGCCATCGACGAAGCGCCAGATGTAGGCGTCGAAACTGGCGAATTCTTCCTGTACGGCGAGAAATGCCTGCGCGTTCGCAACCGCCGCCGCGACTTTCAAGCGGTTGCGCACGATGCCGGCATCGGCGAGCAGCGCCGCCACCTTGCGTGCGTTGTAGCGCGCCACCTTCGCCGCATCGAAACCGTCAAAGGCCGCGCGGTAATTCTCACGCTTCTTCAGGATCGTCAGCCAGCTCAGGCCGGCCTGCGCGCCTTCGAGGACGATAAACTCAAACAGTGCGCGGTCGTCGTGCAACGGCACGCCCCACTCGGCGTCGTGGTAGGCGATGTAAAGCTCGGTGGTGGGCCACGGGCAGCGCTTCATAGGTTGAGAATGGCAAAGCGGACACGTCCGGCAAGAACGGAACCGCCCGAGCAGTGACGCCGGGCGCATCTCGACCCTGCCCCCGAAGGCAACCGGGTTGGAGCGCGACGTGTACGTCGCTTCATCGTTCGAGAGACCGTCCGGCAATGTTTCGCCAACACCCATCGGACGCTGAAGCGGCCTCCAGGCCGCGCGCCGGGGGCAGTGCGCGGATGCGCCCAGTGACGCCCGTTTTCAAACGCCAAACAGCCGCTGGAAATTCTCCTCCACCTGCGCGGCCAGGTGCTCGATCGTCTCGCCACGCAGTTCCGCAGCGAATTCGTACACAGCACTCAGATTGGCCGGATGATTCACCGGTCTGCCGCTCGTGTCGGGCGCAAGCGGAAACCGCACGCGCGTCTCCGGCAAAGATTGGTCGGGCGCGTCGGTTTCGATCAGCAATCGCTCGCGCGGCACGAGTTTGAAGGTTTCGCGCTGACGCGCCTTGCGTTCGTGCGCGTAGTAGCCTGGGAGCGAGAAATACGCGCCCAACTTCGCCAGCGGCGCGATCATCTCCGCCGGTCCGCCGTAAGAGTGGAGCAGAAATCCTCGCGCGGGACGCGGTCCTGTGCGCAACAGATCAAAGAGGCGTCCCCAAGCTTGGAGACAATGGATGCTCGCTGGCAGATTGCGTTCGGCGGCGAGGTGGAACTGCCAGAGAAACACTTCTTCCTGCGCCGGGTAATTGCTGACCACACCTTGGGATTGGTTACCAGAATGTGCTTGGTCTCGACCCTCACGGGGTAGGGCGCGTCTCTCCTCAGCGCGCCGCCTGGTTGCCGAGAGTGGTTCGCGGCGCGCTGAGGACAGACGCGCCCTACCGTGCCCGGGGGTCGTCCATCCCACCGCCGGGGCCTCAAGCCCCTCCTTCCAGCGGTCGAGGCCGATCTCGCCAACAGCCGCCGGAACTGCATCGAGAAATTCCACCAATCGTTCGCGCCACTGCGGCGAGCGCTCCGCCACGTACCACGGGTGATAGCCAAACGACGGCAGCACCCATGTGTGCGCGCGGGCCAGCGCGAGGACTTCGGGCCAGTCCGACTCGCACGCGCCGTTCACCACCATGCGCACAATGCCGCTGCGCTCGACCGCCGCGACGATCTCCGCGCGATACGGCGCGAGGCGCTCGTCCTGCAGATGATTGTGCGCGTCGTAGAGGCGGAGGATCATGACTCGGTAGGGACGCGTGCCACCGCGTCCCCATTTCTTTCTTTTGGTCCGAGCTGCTGCTCGGCAAATCCGCGGATGACGCCCCACACCTTGGCCAGTGCGTTGCGCCGGTTCGGGGTGAGATGCTGATTGATGCCGAGCGGCCCGAGGAACGACGGATCGATCGAGAGGATCTCCGCCGGCCGGTGCCCGCTGTAAAAGTCGCAGAGCAAACCAGCGACCGCCTTGACGATGAGCGAATCGGAATCCATCGCGAAGAAGCAGCGCCCATCGGTGAAACGGGGAGCAATCCAGAGCTTCGCCAGGCAGCCTTCGACGCGATTCGCTTCGGTCTTGTCACTCTCGGGAAGGCTGGGTCGCTGTCGCGCGCGCGCCGCCAAGAAGTTCAACCGCTCCTGCGCATCGCGCAGTGCCCGGAGTTCAGCGCAGAGCGCGTCACGTTTTTCCGCCAGTGTCGCCGCGGCATTCATGCGACGGAGCGCCGCTCAGTCAGCAGCCTTCTTCAACTTCGGCCCCTTGGGCGTGTCTTCGATCAGCCAGCCTTTGGCTTTCAGTTCATCGCGAATCGCGTCGGAGCGTTTGAAGTCCTTCGCCTTGCGCGCCGCCTGGCGGGCTTCGAGCAACGCGATAAATTCCGCGGGCGCTTCCGCGCTGGCCTTGCGTCCGAGGCCGAAGACGGAATCCACGCGCGACCACGCGGCGAGCGCGCTGGCGGCTTGCGCGGCGGTGAGTTGATTTCCGGCCAGCAACCGGTTGGTCTCGCGCACCCAATCGAACACCACGCCCCACGCGGCGGAGACATTGAGATCGTCATCCAGCGCCTCGGTGAAGGCCGCGATGAATTTTGCGTCCGGTGCCGCAGCGCTGGCACCGGCGATTTCGGCGAGCTTGCCCACGCACTCGTCGATGCGCGCCAGCGCGGCGCGCGCGCCTTCGAGTCCTTCCGTGGTGAAGTTGAACGTCTCGCGATAATGCGCGGTGAGCAGCAGGTGGCGCACTTCGCGGCCGGTGAATCCCTTGTTCAGCAAATCGCGCAGCGTGAAGAAATTCCCGAGCGACTTGCTCATCTTCTTGCCTTCGACCAGCAGGAACGCGCCGTGCATCCAGTGCTTCACGAACGGCCGGCCGGTGGCGCCTTCGCTCTGCGCGATTTCATCCTCGTGATGCGGGAACGCGAGATCCTCGCCGCCGAGATGCAGATCGAAGCTCTCGCCGAGCCATTTCATGCTCATGGCGCTGCATTCGATGTGCCAGCCGGGCCGGCCTTCGCCCCACGGGCTGGGCCAGAACACCGCGCCGTCGTCGGGCACGCGCGCCTTCCAGAGCGCGAAGTCGGCGAGCGATTCCTTGTCGTATTCGTCGCTGGCCACGCGTTCGCCGACGCGCATCTCGTCGAAGTTCAGCTTCACGAGCTGGCCGTAGCGGCAGCCGCAGCCGCGGTATTTCTCGATGGAAAAATAGACCGAACCATCCGCGGCGCGATAGGCGATGCCCCGCCCGATGAGCTTTGCGATGAGCGCGATGATGTCGTCGATGTGCTCCGTGGCGCGTGGAATCTGGTGCGGACGCAGGCACTGGAGCGCGTCGAGATCCTTGAGGAACTCCGCCTCGTAGTGGCCGGTGAATTCGCGCAGCGACTGGCCGGTTTCGCGGACGCGGCGGATGATTTTGTCCTCCACGTCGGTGATGTTCATCACGTGCTTCACGGCGAAGCCGCGAAAATCGAGATAGCGCCGGACCAGATCGGCGAAGACAAACGTGCGGAAGTTCCCGATGTGCCCGAAGTCATAGACGGTCGGACCGCAGCAATACATGCCGACGGCTTTGCCGGCTGGATCGAGCGGCACGAACTCTTGCCCGGAACGGGTCAGCGTGTTGAACAGTTTCAAAGCCATTTCAGGGGCGTGAGGGTAGTGGGCTGCCGAGCGGAGTTCAACCTTCGACCATCCGCATTCCAACTAATCACAAATATCATCTTGCCTTGGGAATGTTTTTCCTGCTAGAAAACCAGCAAACAGGACAACTGATAGACAACCTCGAAACAGCTTATGAAAACCATCGCTCGTCTCCCTTTGCTCGCTGTCTTCCTTTCCCTGCCCACGCTGGTGGCCACGTCGTCGGCCCAGGTGCCGCAACTCATCAACTACCAGGGCCGCGTGGTCGTCGCGGGCACCAACTTCAGCGGCGCGGGCCAGTTCAAGTTCGCCCTCGTCAACAGCAACGGCATTCCCACCTTCTGGAGCAACAACGGTTCCAGCGTCAACGGCAGCGAGCCGGGCGCCGCCATCGCGCTCACCGTGGCCAGCGGCCTGTATTCTGTGCTCCTCGGCGATGCGACGCTGGCCAACATGACCGTCATTCCGGCCACGGTCTTCACCAACGCGGACGTGCGTCTGCGAGTGTGGTTCAATGGCGGGAGCGGCTTCCAGCAACTCACGCCCGACCAGCGCATCGCCGCGGTCGGATACGCCATGATGAGCGCCAATGTGCCGGATGGCGTCATCACCAGCGCCAAGCTGGCGGACGGCGCGGTGACGGGTGCCAAGCTCGCGCCCGGCACCATCACCAGCAATGCGCTGGCGAGTTCCTTGGGGCTGGGTACGTCGGCAGTGGACGGGCGGCTGGACATTTATCGTAATGCCACCGGGACGCCGGGGATCAGCCTCTTGGGCGGCAGCAGCCAGATCAGCACCTATGGCGATGATGGGTTGGAGCAGATTCGACTCTCGGGCACTGGTTTTGGCCAGCTCGTGCTGAGAAACAGCCTCGCCAACAATGCGACCGCCGTGAACCTGAGCGCCCAAGGCACAACCGGCGGACAATTGGCGTTGGCCAACACCAACGGCGCCAATCGTGCCCTGCTCGAGGGCGAGAACACGGGCGGGTTGCTGACCCTTTACGCCGCCGACGGCAGCATCGGCGCTGTCCTCTATGGCAATGACGCGGGCGCGGGCGCACTCAGCCTCCGCAACACCAACGGCAGTGCCCGCTTCCGCGCGTACGGCGGCCCGTTGGACGGCAGCCTGGAACTGTACAGCGACCTGGGCCGGCTGACGTTTGTGGCTGAAGGTGGGGAAGGCACCACCGGCAGCCAGTTGAACATGTATCAATCGAACGGAGTGCGAACGCTTCAATTCGACGCCGAAAATGGAGTGAATGGCGGAGGCTTTGCGGCGGTGTATTCAGGCGACGGTGGGGCCGCGGTGGTCGCCGATGCCGATACTCAGGGTGGCTCGTTAGTCGTGCACGAGGAAGATGGCACGGCCACGATCTGGCTGCACAACGTCTCCGATTCCGGCGTGGTCAGTGTGCGCAACAGCGTTGGCACCGAGACGATTTACCTCTGGGGCGAGCAATCCGACGGCTCGGGCGATGGCCAGATCGGTTTGAAGAAATCCACCGGCACCGAAACCATCACCATGCAGGCGGGCGAAGGCTCTGGCGGAGCCCAGATTCTGATGCGAAACGCAGCAGGGGCGCAGACCGTCCAATTGGACAGCGACGCCGGCGGCGCAGGTTACCTCGCGCTTTACACAACCAACGGCTCAGCGCCCATCATCCTGGATGCCGACGTCAACGGCGACGGACGGATCACCACCCAAGTCTTGCAGATCACCGGCGGTTCCGATCTTTCCGAAAACTTCGATATCAACGTGGAAAGGGACACTCTCCTGCCCGGCATGATCGTCAGCATCGACTCGAAAAACATTGGCGAACTTGTCCTCTGCCACGAGGCTTTCGACAAGAAAGTCGCCGGCATCGTCAGCGGCGCGGGCGGCGTCAAGACCGGCATGTTGATGGGCCAGGCCGGCACCAAGGCCGACGGCAAACATCCCGTCGCCCTCACCGGCCGCGTCTATTGCTGGGTCGATGCCGACGCGGGTGGTCCCGTGGAAGCCGGCGATCTCATCACCACTTCCAACACCGCAGGCCATGGCATGAAAGTGGGCGAATCCGCGCGGGCCTCCGGAGCCATCATCGGCAAAGCCATGTCCTCATTGCCAACAGGCAAGGGACTGGTGCTCGTGCTGGTGTCGCTGCAATAACTGAAGGGGAGCCACGCCATGAAGACATTTCATTTCATTTCCCGGGTGCGGAGCAGCCTGACCGCGCTGACGCTCCTGACGGGTTGGTGCGCCACCGCGGCAGAGCCGGATGGTTGGAGATCGGAAGAAACGCCGGCCGAAGCGGTGCCGCCGGGCTACAAGGTGGTGGAAGGTGACATCTTGGTGCGCCTGCCCGCGCCGGGTGAGATCGAACCGGCTTCGACGTTCAAGACCACGCAGTTCTGGCCCAACGGCATCGTTTACTACGAATTTGACGCCAATGTCAGCGCCGCCAACCGCACGATTGCGATCAATGCGATGGCGGTCTGGGAGGCGGTCGCCAATGTCGATTGGCGCGCCCGCAGCGGCGAGGCGAACTATGTTCACATCCAGAACAGCACCGTCAACAACTCCGCGGTGGGCATGAGCGGTGGCGAGCAGATCATCAACTACGTGAGTTGGGGAACCCCTTACCGCTTGGTTCACGAAATGGGCCACGCCATGGGACTCTACCACGAGCAGTCCCGCACGGATCGTGATTCCTACGTGACCATCAACTCGGCCAACATCGAAAGTGGCCAGGATCACAACTTCGAAATCGCAGCCTCCTCCGATCATTACGGACCCTACGACTTCGACTCGGTGATGCACTACGACCAGTGCTCCTTTACGACCTGTGCCAGTTGTTCCGTCGCCTGTCGCACCATCACCGTCAAACCGGCCTACGCCGCCGAGTGGCAGGACGCCATCGGCCAGCGCGATCACCTCAGCAAATATGACGCGATGACCCTGTCGTTCCTCTATCCGGAGAGCAACTGGCGGTTCTTGGATCGCACCTTTACCGGAATCATCGAAGTCGGAACTTTTCTCCTTCCGGCGAAGAACTTCATCAACGGCAAGGCCTTCACGCCGACGGGCGGCACGCTCTGGATTCAGCCCGGCACCTACGCCGCCGTGGGCACGCACACGAAGGCGATGACGCTGCGCGCTCCCTTAGGCAGCGTGGTCTTGAATTGAAGAATAGTGAACGAGACGACCATGCAGACGATCTCACTCCGTTCAATCTGTCTTTCTCGCAATCCCGCACGAATATGAAAACCGATCTCTTTTCCCTGTTGCTGGCAGTGTTGGTTTCGCTGCCGGCCTCCGCCGCCTCCCGCAGCAGCGCCAACTACCTCGTGCCAGCCGACACGGTTGATGCAGGGGGAAGTCGCACCGCGAGTGCGAACTACGCCATCGACGCCAGCCTCGGCGGCATTGGCGGCATTGGCACCGCGGCCGCACCGGATGTCCTGGCCAAGCACAGCTATGTCGGGCAGCTCTTTCAGGTGCTTGGTCTTGGTGTTGCCGCCAGTCCGACGAATGTGAACGAACTCGCCACCCGGCAGCTTGCCACCTTCGTGGTGAACGACGACGCCACCAGCAATTCCGTCGCTGCCACGCAAGTCGCCTGGAGCGTGGTGAACGGTCCGATCACCTCCATCGACCTGAACGGCCTGGCTACCGCGGGCCTCGTGTATCAGAACGAATCCGCTGCCGTGCAGGGCGCCTACGGTGGCACGCTCGGCACGCTCGGCCTGACGGTGTTGAACAACAACCTCGACAACTATGGCACCTACGCGGCCGATGGAATCGATGATGCCTGGCAGGTCCAATACTTCGGTCTCGGCAATGGCAACGCCTTCCCGGGAATCGATCCCGATGGCGATGGCCAGCAAAATGGCTTCGAGTACATCGCCGGCACCATCCCGACGAATGCCCTGTCGCTCTTTTCGCTCAACATTGCGGATGTTTCGCCGGGGCGGAAGGACGTCGCCTTCAATCCGCGTTTCGTCACGCGCACCTACTCGGTCGAATACGCCACCAACCCGGGCTCGGGCAGCTTCGTTCCGCTCGCCGGCGGAGTCATCACCGATGATGGTCCCACCCGCACGGTGCGCGATGTCAACGCCACCGATGGCGCCCGTTTCTATCGCGTGTTCATTACCTTCCCATGAATCCACGGAACACCTCCTCTGCCCATCCCATGACCGCGCGGGTTTGAACCCGAACTCCGAAGCTGGATGGGAAGCGCACCCGCCCCGGGTGCAGTGTTCCGCGCCCTCGCGGAAAACCCGGTGTGCGTGTTCCGGGGCGCGCCCTCCGCGGCGGGTCTCACGGCGTCACCAGCAATTTGCCCAGCATCCGCCGCTCGCGCAGACGCGCAAAAGCTTCGGCTGCGCGGTCGAGGGGAAAGATGGTGTCGATGACCGGCTTCAATTTACCCGCGGCGGCCCAATCGAGCGTGGCTTGCAGGTCCGAGTTGTCGCGGCTGTAACTGCCGATGAGCCGCTGCTGCTTCACGAAGAACGGCCACAGGTCGAGACTCACTTCACGCCCGGCCGTGGCACCGCAGGTGACCACCGTGCCACCGCGCGCGAGGCAGTTGAACACCTGGCGCAGCACCGCGCCGCCCACGTGCTCGACGACGAGATCGACGCCGCGCCTGCCGGTGATCCGGCGCACTTCCCCCGGCCACGCAGCGCTTGAAGAATCGACGACGAACTCCGCGCCGAGTTGACGGGCGAGGGTGCGCTTGGACTCGGTGGAGCCGGTGCTGATCACCCGCGCCCCGAAGCTGTGCGCGATCTGAATCGCCGCCGAGCCGACCCCGCTGGCGCCGCCCATCACCAGCACCCAATCGCCGGCGCGCACCGTCGAGCGCTTCGTCAACATGTGCATCGCGGTGCTGGCCGCCAGCCCGAGGGCCGCGGCGGATTCGCACGTGACGGCGTCCGGCAGGCGGATGAGCGTTCGCGCTGGCACGACCACCTTTTGCGCGAAGCCGCCATCGCGTTGCACTCCGAGCATGATCGAGTTGCGGCAGAACGATTCCTCGCCGCGCAGGCAATCCTCGCATTCGGCGCAAAAGATATTGGATTGCACCGCCACCCGGTCCCCCGGTTGCCAGCCGCCGACATCGGGCGCCACGGTCGCCACACGACCGCCGATTTCACACCCGGGCGTGCGCGGGAGTTGCACCGGGACGGGCAGCGCGCCGGCTTCCAACCACAGGTCGAGATGATTCAATCCGCAGGCGACCACCTCCACGACGACTTCACCGGGGCCGGGCGTGGGCTCGGGCACATCGCGGAGGGCGAATTGACCGGGTGCGCCGAGGGCGAGCAGTTGAAACGCTTTCATGATCGGGACGGGAAATGGGGCTTAGTTTGGTGCGCGCGGCGGGGATCGAACCCACAACCTTCTGCTCCGGAGGCAGACGCTCTATCCAATTGAGCTACGCGCGCACTGTCGAAGTAGGCTGAACGTAGGCGAGCCGGCACGCTTCGGCAATCCAATTGTCGCCCGCTGACATCGCGGCGGCGCATCCGCCCTGGCGCGCGGCCTTCAGGCCGCTTCAGCGTTCGAGGCGCACTGGAAAAACGATTGGCGTACGTGCTTCCGAGCGATGAAGCGAGGTAAACGTCGTCTTCCAACCCAGTTGGGTCTGGGGGGCAGTGTCGCAATGCGTCCTCATTGCGGCCGGGACTGACTGACGGTCAGGTCGGGTTCCTTGTAGCGCATCGCGACAAAGATGAATGCCACCGCGGTCACCAGCATCATTCCGGCGAAGAAATTGAAGTAGGAGGCGCCGGGCAGTTTGCTGGTGCCGTCAGCGTTCTTGATGAAGAAATTGATGCCGGCGGTGACCGCGTTGCCGAGCGAGATCGAGAGGAGGTTCAGTGACATGATGAGCGACTTGAGCTTCTTCGGCGCCTGGGTGTAGGCGAATTCCAGGCAGGTGATCGACACCAAGATCTCCGCGAGGCTGATGATGACGAAACCGAGGAACTGCCAACCGATGTTCGGTTTGAACCCCTGGACAAGCTGGCTTTCGACCCACGCGGTCAGCAGGAACGACGGCACGGTGAGGAAAAGTCCCAGACCGATCTTGCGCAGCGGCGTCAGCTGGAAGACCGCGTTGATGGCCGGATAAAGCAAATAGGTGCAAACCGGGATGAGAATCAGGATGAAGAGCGGATTGACCGCCTGCACCTGCGAGGCGCGCCAGTCGAAGATGAAACGCAGGTTCATCTTCTCCGCCTGCAACACCCACGCTGAGCCGGTCTGATCCCACAGCGACCAGAAGATCGCTTCGGCGAGGAAGATCGGGATCAGCCCGCCGACGATGGCGAGGCTCGGCTTGCTGAAGGTCTCGCGCACGAAATCCATGCCCGACGGCGGCACGCGCACGAAGCGGCGTCGGCCCATCCAGAAGACGACGGTGGCGAGAAGCATGAAGACGCCGGGCACGCCGAAGGCGAGCTTCGGCCCGTGCATCGGGATGATGGCCGGAAAGAAGCTGGTTTCGAGGAAGGCGAAGATGGAGTTGGGATCAATCGTCTTCAAGGCCGCCCACCATCCCGGTTTCGTTGCGAGGAACTGCTTCACCGAATCCGAATAGGGTTCCAGCAGAAATGGTGTCAGCAGGGTGGAGAAGAACGAGCCGAAGTTGATCGAAAAATAGAACCAACTGAACGCCTTGGGCAGCAGGTGGCGGTTGCGCTCGCCGAACTGGTCGCCCACGTTCGCCGAGACGCACGGCTTGATGCCTCCAGAGCCGATGGCAATCAGCGCCAGGCCGAGCAGCAATCCCAGACGCGTGCTGTCGGCCGCCAGCGCGAAGCTGCCCAGGCAGTAAACAAGGGAAAGCCACAGGATCGTGCGATATTTCCCCCAGAGGGCATCGGACAGGATCGCGCCAAACACGGGCAGGAAATACACGGCCGAGACAAACACATGGAACCAACCCTTGGCATCCTCCGGGCTCATCACGCTGAGCGCGCCGCTGCGATCGAGCAGATACTTCGTCATGAACACCACCAGAATGGTGCGCATGCCGTAGAAGCAAAACCGCTCGGCGGCTTCGTTGCCGATGATGAAGGAAATGCCCGAGGGCATCTTGTCGGTGTCCACCGGAGTGGTTGGGTAGCTGGCTGGTTTCGACATGTTGAAGTTGGGTGGTGCTAAAACCTGGTGTGTGCTGGACGTCGTCGGGCAGAAATGAAAGCCATGCTGCAATTCATGGGGTTGGTGTGATGGGAGGCAGGACTGGCTTCATCTTCAACACCTGCACCAAGAACGACCACTTGTCGGCCGCTTCTTCGATGAGCTTGGCGGTGGGCTTGCCTGCGCCGTGCCCGGCTTTCGTCTCGATGCGAATGAGCGTCGGAGCCGGCCCGGCCTGTGTTTCCTGCAAGCGCGCGGCGAACTTGAAGCTGTGCGCCGGCACCACGCGGTCATCATGGTCGGCAGTGGTCACCATCGTGGCGGGATACTTGACGCCTGGCTTGAGATTGTGCAGCGGCGAATAGGCGACGAGCGTCTTGAACTCTTCGGCGTTGTCGGAGGATCCGTATTCGGAGGTCCACGCCCAACCAATGGTGAACTTGTGAAAGCGGAGCATGTCCATCACGCCCACCGCCGGCAGCGCTGCGCTGAACAGATCGGGTCGCTGCGTCATCGTTGCGCCGACGAGCAAGCCGCCATTGCTGCCGCCGCCAATGGCGATTTTGTCCGGCCGCGTGTATTTGTTCGCGACGAGCCACTCGGCCGCGGCAATGAAATCATCGAACACCGTCTGCTTCTTCGCGTTCATGCCGGCGCGATGCCAGTCTTCGCCATACTCACCGCCGCCGCGCAGGCTGGGCTCGGCAAAGACCCCGCCCATTTCCATCCACACCAGATTCCCGACAGAGAAAGCAGGCGTGAGGCTGATGTTGAAACCGCCGTAGCCGTAGAGATAGGTCGGGGCACGCCCGTTGAGTTTGAGACCCTTCTTGTGCGTGATGAACATCGGGACGCGCGTGCCGTCCTTGCTTTGATAAAAGACCTGCTTGGTTTCGTAGTTCGCCGGATCGAAATCCACCTTGGGTGCGCGGAACACCGAGCGTGCAAAGGTCGTCAGGTCGAGGCGGTAGATCGTCGTCGGCGCGGTGAAACTGGTGAACGAAAAGAAGGTTTCGGTGTAATTGCGCCGCCCGCCGAAGCCGCCCGCTGATCCGAGGCCGGGCAGTTCGATGTCGCGTTGGTAAGAGCCGTCGAGCTTGAATACCTTCACCGCCGAGTGCGCGTCCTTCAGGTAGTTCGCCAGAAACAGATTATTGACCACTGAAACCCCGCCCAAGGTGTCCGCGCTCTGTGGAATCAGTTCCTTCCAACTCGCGCGCCCGGGCCGGGTAATGTCGATGGCGATGACGCGTCCGCGCGGCGCATCCAGATCGGTGCGGAACCAGAACACCGGGCCGTCGTTGCCGATGAAGCCGTAATCCGCGTCCCACTGGTTGAGCAATTCCACCACCGGCGCGCCGGGCTGCGCCAGGTCGCGATAGAACAGCGCGTTCTTCGTATCCGTGCCGCGCGAAACGGAGATGATGAGATAACGCCCATCCTCGGTGACATCGCCGCCGAAGCCCCAGCGCGGCTGGTCGGTGCGCTGATAGATCAATTCGTCCGCGCTCTGCGGTGTGCCGAGGCGATGATAATAGAGCTTCTGGAATTCGTTGACCGCCTTGAGTTCGTTCTGTCCCTTGGGCTCGTCGTAGCGGCTGTAGAAAAAGCCCTGGTTGTTGGTGGTCCAAGCGGCGCCGGAGAATTTGATCCAACGCAGTTCGTCGGGCCGATCCTGCTGGGTGCGCACATCGCGCACCCGCCACGTCTGCCAGTCCGAGCCCGCGCCGGAGAGACCGTAGGCGATCCATTCACCGTTGTCGGAAACGGCCGTGCCCGAGAGCGCCACCGTGCCGTCGGCGGAAAGCTTGTTCGGATCGAGCAGCACCACGGGCGGCGCGACGAGCGAGGTCGCCGTGTAGAGCACGCTTTGATTCTGGAGTCCGTCGTTGCGCGTGTAAAAATAGCGCCCTCCGATTTTCGAGGGCACGCCGTAGCGCTCGAAATTCCAGAGCTGCTTGAGCCGCGCGCGAATCTGCGGTCGGGCCGGAATCTCCTCGAGGAACGCGAAGGTGACCTTGTTCTGCGCCTCGACCCACGCCTTCGTTTCCGTCGAGTCCGGATCTTCGAGCCAGCGATACGGATCCGCGATCTTGACGCCGTGATAATCATCCACCTGCGCATTCTGGCGCGCGGCCGGGTAGGCGGATTTTGGCACGGTCGTCCCGGCCTGATGGGATGAATCAGAGGCGCAACCGGGCAGGAGCAGCATCGCGCCACCGATGCATGCGGCCAGACAGACGAGCAGGAATCGTTTCATCATGATTGGGGGAGAAGTCACCTTCGCGGGCACATAGCGCCCACGGCAGGGTGATCCTGAGTTTGGGAGGCGGGCAACATGGCGGCGAGTCTAGCCGCGAGGCGACGCCGGCTTCAACCGGAATCCCGCCGCGGGCGAATTGTTCAAATCGATTTCGGTTCTGGCCTCCGGCGGACGTCCGAAGCGTGGGTCAGAAGGAGTCTCCTCGGACCAGGATGGCCATCGAAAACTGCGCAGATTTTGCTGAACTGACAGCGGGCTTTCGGTATGTTCGCCGCACGAAACCATCATGAAACCCATTGCCATCAATCCCGAATTGTTCGTCCTCAATCGCGCGCGCCTGTCGCCGCTGCTCCTGCCCAACTCGCTCGCCGTCCTCAACGCGAACGATATCATGCCGACCAACGCGGACGGTTCGATGGGGCATTTGCAGAACAGCGATCTCTTCTACCTGACGGGCGTTCACCAGGAGGAGACGATGCTCCTGCTCGCGCCCACTGCGCCGGATGAAAACCTGCGCGAGGTGCTTTACGTGCGCGAACCGAGCGAGCACCTGCTCATCTGGGAGGGGCACAAGCTTTGCAAGGAAGAGGCCCGCGCCGTCTCGGGCATCCGCAACGTGAAGTGGCTGTCCGAGTTCGCGGCCGATTTCCGCCGGCTGATGTGCGAATGCGAAAACGTTTATCTGAACTCGAACGAGCACTACCGCGCGGTGGTCACCGTCGAGTCGCGCGATGCGCGGTTCATCCGTCAGGTGCAGGCGCAGTATCCGCTGCATCGCTACCATCGCCTCGCGCGGATCATGCATGAACTGCGCGTGGTGAAATCATCGCACGAGGTCGAAATCATCCGGCAGGCGTGCGACCTGACCGGGCGCGGTTTTCGTCGCGTGCTCAAGCGGGTCAAGCCGGGAACGAATGAGGCGGAGATCGAAGCGGATTTCGCCTACGAATTCATCCGGAACAAGGGCCAGTTCGCCTATCCTCCGATCATCGCCACGGGCGCGAACAACTGCATCCTGCACTACGGCCAGAACGATCAGGAGTGTCGCGCCGGTCAGCTCTTGCTGCTGGATGTTGCGGCGGGCTTGGGTAATTACATGTCGGACCTCACGCGTACCATTCCGGTGAGCGGTCGTTTCACGCGCCGGCAAAAGCAGGTCTATAACGCGGTGTTGCGCGTTTTCCGTCAGGTGTCCAAGGCGATGGTGCCGGGGAAGACGTTTCTGGATCTGCGGCGTGAGTGCGAGGAACTCACCACCGAGGAATGCGTCGATCTCGGGCTGCTCAAGATGTCCGAGGTCCGCAAGCAGACGCCCGACAATCTGGCGGTGAAGAGGTACTTCATGCACGGCGTGGCGCATCCCATCGGGCTTGATGTGCATGACGTGGTGTACACCTTTCAGAAGATCACGCCCGGCTGGGTGCTCACATGCGAACCGGCGATCTACATCCGCGAGGAAGGCTTCGGCGTGCGCATCGAAAACACCATCCTCGTCACCGAGAACGGTCAGGAGGATTTGATGGCCGGCATTCCAATCGAGGCGGATGAGATTGAGACGTTGATGAAACGCTGAGTGGACCGAGTGGGATGGGTCATTGCGTCGGCCGACGGAAAGGCCGCGTGGCCTGCCCGACGGGTACGATTTGCACCCCGTTCTCGCCGACGAATTCCAATCGGCAGCCGCTGATCAGCGCAACGGCTTCCATCGCGAAGATGGCTTCCGCGGGCGACAGTTCGCTCTGCGAACGCAGGGTGAAGGTCGTCTTCGGAGTGTTTGCAGCGAGGGCGACTGATTGGCGGCCGGTCAGGCTCGCATAAATATCCAGAAACTGGGCCGTCGTCGCCCAGTTACAACGCAGCGCTCCGGGTGCGCCAGTCTTCCCCGCTTTGATGCTCGCCGCCTTTTCATCGAATTTTGGCAACTGCGATCGCAACGGATGCGAGGAGGGAATCGCGAAGGCGAACTTCGAGCCTTCCGGGACGATATCTATCCCACCGAGTTGGAGCAGTACGGCCAGCAGCCATTGAGACTCGCGACGGCTCAGGGCGGTCTGACTGCGAACCGTTAACTTGGCAACGGTCAGGTCGTTCGGGCGGAGAACGGTTCGGCCGGACAGATCCTGATAGATATCCAGAATCTGCACGGTGTCGGCGTCATTTAGCTTCAACATTCCCGGCTGAAAAACAATCTCATCCTCGCCCGTGGCGTTCGCCCCAGTCGCGACGGCGGGTGGGTCTGGAATCGACGTGAGCCGGTTCAATTCTGTTTCGCGAACGGCGAACACGAACTTCTCACCCTTCGCGACCGTGACGATGCCGGCAGCAGCCAGGGCCTGCTCGAGTTGCTGGCCTGCTTGTTCATCTGTCAAATTTGCGTCGGTTTCCAGATTGATGAGGGTCTCAGGCAAAGCTGGTTCGCGAATCACCGTCCGGCCAGAGAGCATTTGGAGAATGTCCAGCGCCTGGCTGGAACTCGCGTTGACGAGGTGCATCGTTCGGGCGGGGATCTCGCTCGATTGTGGCAGCGTGAGGTTCGTGGTGCCGCCCGGATATTCACGCAGCGTGACCGTGGATCGCATCTCGTCAACCTTCAGGATTTCGATTCCCTGCGTTGCTTCCCCTGTTTTCAGGATTTGTTTCTCCGCGTATCCGGAACCGCGGAGCGGTGCCAGTTCGAGAAGCGCGAGCTCCTTGCCTTGAATGCGGACAATGCCCGTGAGCTTGGGAGGGAGTCGCTGTGCTTCCGCTGCCCCCGAGACAATCGCGAAGAGAAGCCAGCAAAGCAGGAAGCCCGCGAAACGTGGAAGGTTCATGCAGCCCTGATAACATCGTGAGAGACGCAGTCAAGCGCCGTGCGCTGCCTGCGAACACACAAACCATGGCGAAGGGGCAGGGGACTCCTTCAACAACGCCGCCTTCGCCCGCCCAGAAATTTTTCTGAGGGATTTTTCCGACGGCGGCGTATCATGAGCAGGTTCCAGATGCACCCGATCTCCACTGCTGGGCGCAGAACCGCCGAAAATATGAAAGACCAGCGAGAATATCCGGCGAACGATCCGCTCCGGCAGGTGTTGCACGAGTGGCGGGTCGAGACCGCCCCGCCGCCCCGGTTTGCGGAAGGCGTCTGGCGGCGCATCGAGCGCGAGCAGCGGGCGGAAATCTCTCCTTGGACAGTGCTGGGGCGAAGCCTCTCCGGTTGGCTGGCACGTCCAGTTTTTGCCAGTGCCTACGTGGCGCTGCTTCTGGCGGCCGGCCTGGCATTTGGATTCTTTCAGGCTGAGGACAAGGTCGAACACGCCTCGGCGGCACATCGCTCGCAATACCTGCAAAGCGTGAATCCGTATTTCGTGGCCGCGCAGCATCCCGCCGCTCCATGAAGCGTCTTCGGCTTATTTTGCTGCTGGGCTTGCTGGGCGCGGCGGTGGCCTATGGCATCGGCTATGTCTGGCGCCTGCATCTGGCGGATGGCGTGTCGAGTTCCGCGCTGGATGAACTGGGCTGGCTCAAGCAGGAATTTCGCCTGAGCGAGCCGGAGTTCGCCCGCATTCAATCGCTCCACGCCACCTACCTGCCGCATTGCCGCGCGATGTGCGCGCAGGTGGAGGCGGTCAATGAACGTCTCCGCGGCTTGTTAAACGCGACCAACCAGGTGACGCCCGAGATCGCGAAGGCTTTGTCCGAAGCAGCGGAGATCCGCGCGAGTTGCCAGGGCATGATGTTCGACCACTTTTACGAGGTCAGCCGCGCGATGCCGCCGGAACAGGGGCGTCGCTACCTCGCGTGGGTCCAGCAGCAGACGCTTCTGCCGACCTACCACGGCACCGGTCATTCCACCAACTCCGGTTCCGCCCAAGCCGATGCACCCGCCGGACACCGCCACTGACCCGGACGCGCTCGATCGCGCCGACATGGCGGCGTTGTGCGCCGGGCGCGATGCCGCGCTCGACGCCCTCATGGCGCGCCACGCCGGGCCGCTTTGTCGTTTTCTGATCCGCTTGTTGCAGGATGAGGAGGAAGCCGCTGATCTGGCGCAGACGGCCTTTGTTCGTGTGTTTCAAAATCGCGGGCGCTTCGACTCGGCGAATAGATTCTCCACCTGGATCTACGCGATTGCCGCCAATCTAGCGCGCGATCGCCAGCGCTGGCAGGGCCGGCATCCGCAGGTATCCCTCGACGCCGCGATCGGCGAGGATGGCGGCGACGCGACGGAGATTCTGCCGCATGATTCACCCGGACCTGCGGAATTGGCGGACACTGCAGAGCGGGCATCCTTGGTGCGCGCGGCGGTCGCGGCGTTGCCAGAGGATCTGCGCGTGCCGCTGGTGCTGGCGGAATACGAGGGGAGATCGCAGGCCGACATTGGCGCGGTGCTGGACTGTTCGGCGAAAGCCGTGGAGATGCGGATCTACCGGGCGCGACAGCAACTGCGACAAACGCTCGCGAAGCTCTTGCCGCCTGAGCCGCGAGGCTCCAGGCCGCGCCAAGCAGGAGCCGAGGCGGGCTGAAAATTCTTGAGGGATTCGGGCGCTTGTGGCGTATTATAGGCGCAGTCGAAAACAAAATACTCATCATTAAATCATGAAAGCACTTACGCTCCTCACCCTCACTGCCACCCTGGTCGCCGCACCGCTCGCCGGCTTTGCCGCCGAGAAAGCCAAGGCCAAACCCTACCCGCTCGATACCTGCCTCGTCTCCGGCGAGAAGCTGGGCGCCGACGCCAGCATGAAGCCGTATTCGTTCGTGTACGAAGGCCAGGAGGTTAAACTCTGCTGCAAGGGCTGCCTGAAGGACTTCAAGAAAGAGCCGGCGACCTACCTCAAGAAGCTCGCTGAGGCGCCCAAGGCCAAGTAATTGTTTGCTTCAAGCCGGTTCGCGCCTCCCGTGAAACTTGCCCGCGCCATTTTGATTCTGCTGTGCAGCCTGACGCTGCTCCTCCCGTCTGTCATCACGGCCGGTGGAAGTGCAAAAGTTGCGGCAGGTTGTGGCGCGTGCCAGTGCAAGAATTGTTCGTGCTGCGTTGAGTCGCCGGTTCCCGACGCGCCGGTGACTCCCGCAATTCCTGCGAGCAACGCTTCGTCCTGCGAATGGCAGGCGTTGCTCCTCGATTCTTTTTCCCTCTGCCTGACTCCCTCTGCGCTGGCGCCCCGTTTGGCGATGCCCGCCGCCCCCTCTCTCCGCAGCGTGGCCATTCCGCTATATCAGTGGAATTGCGCCTACGTGATTTGAGCCGATGCCGCTGCACGCCTGAGGTGTGTCCACATGCGGCGCGCCTGGAGGCGTTCTTTGCTCGCTCGCTCGATTCGCGGTGCTCAGTGCGTTGGCTTCACCGCTCCGAATCGGGTCGCCGGAAAGTCAGTTCCCAGTGCCACGTTACAATCACGATAGGTCCCATGTTCCGAATCCTTTTGAATCGCGCCGCCGCCATGCCCGCGCTCCTCAGCGCGCTGGTCCTGGTCGGATGCAAAGGCACCCCCAAGCCCTCCGAGCGCGCCGCCCGCGCCGAGTTTCGTGCTGTTGAAGCGCGATTCCGTCCGGCCGGCACCAACGCTTTGCCGGCGCTCACCGCGCAATCGTCACTTGGCGATCTGCTCAACCACGCGATGCTGAACCGGCCGCAGGTGGCCGCCGCCTATTACGATTGGTCCGCCTCGATTGAGCGCATCACCGTCGAGCGTTCGCTGCCCGATCCGCAACTCACCTTCCAGATGGATATCCAGAGCGTGGTGATGTCGCTGATGCCGGGGTTGATGATGGAATTTCCCGGCCCCGGCAAACTCGCCGCCCGGGCCAGCCTGGCTTCCTCGGAAAGCGCGATGAAGTATTTCCAGTTCGAGTCCGCCGTGCTCCAGGCGGCGTTCGACGTGAAGAAGGCCTATTTCCAGCTCCATTTCCTCGAGGACAAAATCCGCGTGAACCGCTCCATGTCGAACCTCGTCGAGGACCTTGAGGCCATCGCCCGACAGCAGAACGACGTCGGCCAGGGCACGCTGCAGGACGTGCTGCGCGCCCAGATCGAGCAGGACCAGATTGCCAATGAACTCGTCAATCTGAGTGATTCCAGGAATCCGCTGATCGCCCAGCTCAAAGGCGCCCTCGGATTGAACAACGGCGTGGCGAATCCTCCGGTGCCCGCGCGGTTTGAAACCACGCCGCTCGATCTGACCTCCGATCAGTTGTTCGTCACCGCGCTGCTGCGCAACCCCCGCCTGCGCGCCATGGAAGCCGAGGTTCGGCTGGCGGAAGCGGGCATTGCCGTGGCCGACAAGAGCCGCGTGCCCGATTTCGCGGCCGGCGTTGAGGCGGACTTCAAGACGGCGCCCGTGATGTTTCGTCCGCGCGGCGGCATGACGCTGCCGATCTGGCGCGACAAGATCGCCGCCGAGCTTGCTTCCGCGCAGAATCGCAAGAGTGCCGCCGAGGCCCGGTTCTCCGCGGAGCAGATTGCGCTCGCAGTGGAGTTCGCCGACAAGCTGTTCAGTTTCCGCGAGAACAGCCGCGCCATCGCGCTGATCGACGAGCGGTTGTTGCCGAAGGCGCGCATGTCGCTGGAAGTGGCGCGCGCCTCCTATCTCTCCGGCAAGACGGATTTCCTGAATCTCATCGATGCGCAGCGCGCGCTGCTGGCCTTCGAGTTGACGGCGGTCGAAGCGCGTCTGCAGCGCGAAATGGTGCTGGCCGAGATTTCGCTCCTCATTCTTGGCCAGCCGCCTGCGCAGGCTCCGCTGCTCTTCCCCGATTCGAATCCCCTCCGTCTCCAACCCATCCCTTGACGACGAACCATGAAGAATAAAATCGTCCCATTCCTATTCGCGTCGCTGCTCGGGCTGGCGCTGCTGGTCCCGGGCTGCACCAAATCCGATTCCGATCACGCGGGTCACGATGCGAACACCCCCGCCGGCGGGGCCAGGAAGGCGAAGTATTTCTGCCCGATGCACCCCCACTACACGAGCGATCGCCCGGGCGACTGTCCCATCTGCAACATGGCGCTGAAGCTGGTCAAGGAGGGTGCCGCCGTGCCCGCTGTGGCGGGAACCAATGATGCCGCAGCGGTGCCCGGACGCGTGATGGTGATGATCCCGCCCGACAAACAGCAAACCATCGGGTTGCGAACCTCGCCGGTCGAGGAGCGTGCGCTGTCGTTCTCCATCAATGCCAGCGCCGTGGTGAAGCACGATGAAACTCGCTACGCGCGGATTGCCCCGCGCTTCTCCGGCTGGGTGAAGCAGCTCCATGTCAATTTCACCGGTGCCGAAGTCAAGAAGGGTGCGCCACTGTTCACGGTTTACAGCCCGGAGTTGCTCACGGCGGAGAACGAATACCTGCTCGCCTGGCGCCAGTCACAGCGGTTGAAGGACAGTCCGGATGCGGCGCAACGCGATGGCGCGAAACGCCTGCTCGATTCCGCAAGGCGCAAGCTCGAACTGTGGCAGATCGGCGACGAGGAAATCCATGCACTCCAAACCCGTGGTCAGCCGGGCGACGAATTGTTGCTGCGTGCGCCGTTCACGGGACACGTCGTCACCAAGACCGCCGTCGAAGGAAAGTCGTTCATGGCCGGCGAAACACTCTACGAACTGGCAGACCTGCATCGCGTCTGGCTGCTGGCGTCGATTCCCGAGTCCGAATTCCCAAACGTGCATCTCGGCCAAAAGGCCTGGGTGACGTTTCCCTACCTCGGCAATCGCACCTTCGAGAGCGCGGTGACCTTCATCTCGCCGCACATCGATCCGCAGACGCGTCGTGGCGAGGTGCGCCTCGAACTCGACAATCCCGGTCACGCCCTGCGCGCCGACATGTGGGCGCAGGTCGAGATTGAGGTGGACCTCGGCAAACATCTCACCGTTCCGGCCAGCGCCATCCTCGATACGGGCGAACGCTTCGTGGCGTTTGTTCTTCGCGAAGATAATCACCTCGAACCGCGCGACGTGAAGATCGGCGCGCGCACCACCGATTGGTGGCAGGTCGAAGGCGGTCTGAAAGCCGACGAGAAAGTCGTGACACGCGCTCTATTCCTTGTCGATTCGGAGAGCCAGCTCAAGTCGGCCATCGCCGGGATGGGGGCGGCGGCGGAACCTAAGCATTGAACGAGGGAGTGGGAATGAACTGCCAAATCGGAATCTCTGAGTTGAATGATGCGCTGGCGGAGCACAGGAAGGGTGGAATCTTTCTTCCAGCCTCACCCCTCACCCCGGCCCTCTCCCCGTTGAGGGGAGAGGGAGTCACGGTGAACACCCTCAGTGTTTCAGCGGCCCATCTGCGCATTCCCTGGCTTTCGAAGAAGCAAGCGTGCATGGGCACGCGGCGGCAACCCTCCGAAGTGAAGGAGTCGCTCTCCGCGTCCCCCTCTCCCCTCAACGGGGAGAGGGCCGGGGTGAGGGGTGGGAACACCCGACGATCACCCACTTCCCCAGATTCCACTGCATTGCCGACACCCCATTCACCGCGCTCTCCCGACTTCGCCGGGAACTGATCGTCATCATGCAATTAACCAACCCATCGCACCAGGACTCCTGGATCGAGCGCGTCATCGAATGGAGCGCGCGCAACAAGTTCATGGTCTTTCTGCTCACCGGCGCGCTGCTGGTCGGCGGCATCTGGACCATGAAGCACACGCCGCTCGACGCCATTCCCGATCTCTCCGACACGCAGGTCATCGTCTATACGCCGTGGGAAGGACGCAGCCCGACGCTCGTCGAAGACCAGATCACCTACCCTATCATCACCAAGCTCGTTGCCGCGCCGAAGGTGCGCGTGGTGCGCGGCTATTCGTTCTTCGGTTACTCGTTCGTCTATGTCGTCTTCGAGGACGGCACCGACATTTATTGGGCGCGCTCGCGGGTGCTGGAATATCTCCAGGGTCTTTCTGGAAGCCTCCCGCCCAATGCCACGCCCACGCTTGGCCCGGACGCGACCGGCGTTGGCTGGGGATTCCAATACGCGCTCGTGGATAAATCAGGCAAACACGATGCCGCGGATCTCCGCTCGTTCCAGGACTGGCATCTCCGCTACTGGCTGCAAAGCGTCGATGGCGTCGCGGAAGTCGCGGCCTTCGGCGGCTTTGAGAAGCAATACCAAGTCGAGATCGATCCCAACAAACTGCTCGCCTACAACATTCCGCTTAGCCGCATTGTCAGTGCCATTCGCAGCGCGAACAACGATGTCGGTGGCCGCGAACTCGAGCGCTTCGGCACCACGTATCTCGTGCGCGGTCACGGCTACATCAAGGCGCTCGACGATCTCCGCCTCGTCGTGGTTGGCGCGGACGCCAAAGGCACGCCAGTTCTGCTCAAGGACGTCGCCAGCAATATCGCCCTCGGTCCCGAGATGCGACGCGGCGCAGGCGATTTGAACGGCGAAGGCGAAACTGTCGGCGGCATCGTCGTGGTGCGCTACGGACAGAATGTGCTTCAGGTCATCGACCGCGTGAAGGCACGTCTTGCGGAGGTGAAGACGTCTCTGCCGCCGGGCGTGGAGATCGTCACCACCTATGATCGCTCGGATCTCATCCGGCGCGCGATGGACACGCTCAAGCGCACCATCATCGAGGAAAGCATCATCGTCTCGATCATCGTCATCGTGTTTCTGCTCGATTTTGGCGGCGCGGCGCGCGCCATCATCACGCTGCCCATTGCGGTCGTGCTCGCGTTTATCCCGATGTATTTCCTCGGCCTCACGGCGAACATCATGTCGCTGGCGGGCATCGCGATCTCCATCGGCGCGATTTGCGACGAGGCCGTGGTGATGGTGGAGAATGTCCACAAACGTCTCGAACACGCCCCGCCTGGCCTGACGCGGCGTGAGCGCCAGGAAATCATCATCAGCGCCTGCAAGCAGCTCGGCAAACCGTTGTTCTTCGCGCTGCTGATCATCACCGTGAGTTTCCTGCCGGTGTTCACGCTCGAATCGCAGGAAGGCCGCCTCTTCAAGCCACTCGCCTTCACCAAGACCTTCACCATGGGCTGGGCGGCGCTGCTGTCCATCACGCTTGGGCCGGCACTCATCGTGTTGATGACCGGTGCCAAGGTCATCCCCGAGCATCGTCATCCCATCAGCCGCCTGCTGCACCGGCTCTATTATCCTTGGGTCAGCGCGCTGATGCGCCGCCGCTTCCTCAGCATCATCATCGCGCTGGCGGCGGTCGGTTCGGCGTTGCCGATTTACTTCAAGCTGGGCTCCGAGTTCATGCCGCCGCTCAACGAAGGCACGATTCTCTACATGCCAACGACACTGCCGACGGTGTCCATCACCGAGGCCACGCGCCTGATGCAAATCCAGGATCGCATTCTGAAACAATTCCCCGAGGTGCTTACCGTCCACGGCAAGGCGGGCAAGGCGGAGACCGCCACCGACCCTGCGCCGATGGAAATGTTCGAGACGGTGGTGCAACTGCGTCCCGAGAATGAGTGGCGCACTGTGCCACAGAAACGCTGGTATTCGGGCTGGGCGCCGGAATGGTCCGCGCAAAAGCTGCGCAAGGTCTGGCCCGAGATCCGACCGATATCGTGGGACGAACTCGTGCAGGAAATGGACGACGCCCTCGCCATCCCCGGTCAGGTCAATGCCTGGACCATGCCCATCAAGGCGCGCATCGACATGCTCTCCACCGGCATCCGCACGCCGGTTGGCATCAAGATCATGGGCAGCGACCTGAAGGAAATCTCCCGCATCGGCGAGCAACTCGAAGCCGTGTTGCGCGAGGTGCCCGGCACCCGCAGCGCCTTTTCCGAGCGCACCGTCGGCGGGCTTTATCTCGATATCATCCCCGACCGCCGCGAGATCGCGCGCTACGGACTCAATGTCGAGGACGTGCTCATGCAGGTCGAAACGGCCATCGGCGGCATGGCGGTGGCGCGGACCATCGAAGGCCGCGAGCGTTACACCATCAACGTCCGCTACGCCCGCGAACTGCGCGACGACATGGACAAGCTGAAGAAAGTGCTGGTCCCTGCTGCGATGAGCGCGGGCGCAAGTTCTGCGGGCGATGGGATGTCCAATGGCGGTGGCGTCACCAGCGGATCGAAGCCGCTGCCGCAAATTCCCCTCGGCCAGCTAGCGGAATTCCGCGTCACCAGCGGCCCGCCTTTGATCAAGAACGAGGACGGCGCGCTCACCGGCTGGGTTTACGTGGATGTCACCGGACGCGACATCGGCGGTTATGTGAAGGACGCCAAGAACGCCGTTCGCGCCAAGATCGAGAATGCCGGATTGCTGCCATCCGGCTACCGCCTCGAATGGACCGGCCAGTATGAATACATGCTGCGCGTACGCGAACGCCTCAAGGTCGTCGTGCCGCTCACGCTCCTGATCATCTTCGTGCTGCTCTACCTCAACTTTAAGAGCATCCCCGAGACGCTCATCATCCTGCTGTCGATTCCCTTCGCCATGACCGGGAGCATCTGGCTGCTGTGGCTGCTGGGCTATCACCTCAGCATCGCCGTGTGGGTGGGCATCATCGCGCTGGCCGGGCTCGCGGCGCAGACGGGCACGATGATGATTATCTACCTCGACGAAGCTTTCCACGCCTGGCAGCGCGCCGGCCGCATGAAAACCCAGCACGACCTGTTCGAGTGCATCACCTACGGCGCGGTGCAACGGGTGCGCCCGAAGCTGATGACGGTGTCGATGGTCACCATCGGCCTGGTGCCCGCGCTCTTCGCGCACGGCGCCGGCAGCGAAGCCATCCAGCGCATCGCCGCGCCGATGATTGGCGGACTCATCACCAGCACCATTCTCACGCTGGAAATTGTGCCGGCGATTTACTCGCTCTGGCGTGGGCGCCAGGTGGAATGGGTGAAGGGTCCGCACCAGAAGAAATCATGGGATGAATTGAGCCACCAATTCGCCGAGTGGGAAAAGCGCGAACACACCACCCCGTAGCGCTGGCTCGTAACCCGGAAGGACAGGGCGCGCCGTTCGCCGGGTAGGAACAATGCCGAGAGTTTGCGCATTTCCGGCAAAGAATTCGAAGCTGCGACTGCTTCCTCCTCGCCCCGCGACGAAGGGGCGGGGAGAGATTTCCCCGATCATGTTCGCGCTTTGAACCCATGAACCGTGGGACGGGTTTGCAACCCGTCTCTGAGGCCCCTCGACCGCCCGACGGGTTGCAAACCCGTCCCACAGTTCATGGGGAGGACCGAGGAGAACCACCCCCTCTCCGGTCCTTCGGACACCCTCTCCCCCGCTCGCAGCGGGGGAGAGGGAAGGGAGAGGGGGTGCCAACCGGTTCAAGGGATCAACGCGCGAATTCGTTCGGGAAATTCTCTCCCTCTCCCTCTCCTCCATCCGATGGAGGAGAGAGTGTGGTTGCGGCGCCAGCCGCGTGAGGAACCCTGCGCAGGAAACCCGCCCATCGGCGTTTTAGCAGCTGCTCCCTTCGCGAAATACGGTCCTCCGGAACTTTCGCAACCGATGCCTCGCGCGGATTAGTCCGCCAGAGGCGCAAGGAGGATCGGTTCCCGCGCGAGGCACTGCCCGCGTCCCGTTGCGCGTTCCGGATTCCGACGCCGCAGGTGCTCGTCGCCCGTTGCGAGAATCGGTTTGCGGTCAAGGTGATTCTCGGTCGGAGTGACGAGGATTGGTTCACGGAAAATGGGGTGGTCGTCGCGCGCGACGAGACCCTGAATTTGCGCCATGGCGAGCGCGTAAGCGGCTGAAATCCAGTATGCTGCGACAAAACACCGGTTGCAATGCGAACTCCGCGATCAGCGGATTTGCTGTTCCCATGGTTCGCTCCCTCACCCGCCCTGCGGGCACCCTCTCCCCCACTGGGTGAGGGGGCTCCGGTGAGAGGAGGCACCCTTGGTCACGGCAAGATCCGACGTGCGCACGATTATTTCAAAAATTAACAGATTGTTCTTGCGTTGCTTTTTTTGTTCAGTTACTTATCAACCGTTCACTCAACAAAAGACCGGAGCCTTGGGCCGATGGGAGGAAACGTACATTCCAAGGAAACAGGGGACGTGATGAACCGTGGTTCGTTCATATCGGGGAAAGCAGGAGGCGGCCAATGTCGCTGATGGATGCTTTGCTGCTGGAGGGGTTCGACGACACCCCCGCCTCGGCGCGGAACGTGCATATCGCTCTCCGTGGGCCCGATGGTCCTCTTGGTTCCGGCAGTCTGGCCGATCCTTACAATGGCAGTGTCCGGTTCGATCCTCCGGTTGCATTGGACAGCTTGGATTTTGACAGCCGCGAGGTCGTTCTCGTGGGGTGGCTTGCTCAAGCCCACGGTTTGAGTTCAAGCACTGGCCAGGTCAAGGTTTGGGTGACGGACAACTTCACCGGGGCCATCGTGCCGGCACCGTGGAGCGGGACATTTACTGTTCACTGGGCCAGCAGCGTCGCCTTCAGCATTATCTTGAGTTCCCCGCCACGACCGTCAGATCAGCCGCAATGGAACCACCTGATCTGGTTTGAGGATGCCAGTGGCAACACTTCGCTGGCGCGGCTCTTCTGGCCGGTCGCCAGCGGCGTGACCAGCGGGAACCATGGCTATCTCCCCTATCAGGCGATCCGGATTTCCGGAGCGGCTGATCCCGCGTTCAACGCGGACTTGGTGGCAGTCGGGGTGGGAACGGCGGCACCAAGCAACCCAAGCTCATTCAAGTGTCTGCTGACCCGCTGGCCCACCAGCGCAGCGGGCAATAGCGCCGTCAGCACCCGCCTGATCTATGGTCTCGATGAAGTTATGCGATCCCTTCCTGCGCACTCCCGCCTGCACCTTGGGCCGGGGACTTTTGAGACGCGCGGCGCGGCCAACGGCTATATCACCGCCCAATATAATTACGATGAACTGTCCGTCGGATTCGTGGTCAAGCCCGCGCAGACGATTGTCGGCTCCGGGATGGCCATCACGACCGTCAAGCTGGTGCAGGCCGTCGATCCCTACGACAACACCGTGGCGATCCGGACCTTCTTGCCCAAGGACGATGTCGCCATTTCCGATCTGGCGGTGGACTGCAACCTGGGCGGCCAACCCTGCTGTGCCGGCGTGTGGGTGCCCCGGGTGACCTGTGGTGCCATCTGGGGCGGCGGACGCCACCTGAGGATCTGCCGTGTGCGGGCCATCAACTTCGGGGATCAAGCCCTGCCAGAGTGCTTTGTGTTCTATCTCGGCGGCGAACAGGCTGCCGGCGCGGGCGACAATGCGATCGAGGATTGCATTGTCGAGAAACCGTCGGAAAGCAACGCGCACGAAAGCACCAGCATCGCCATTTCCCCTCCGGACCACGTCAGCGGCAACAACCGGGGCAGCGTGGCGCGCCATAACTATCTCAACTTCGAATACTCCAACGGCACGGCCAGCCATCCCATCGCGGTCAAATCGCTGTTGCGGGACGCGAACGACCTGAAGCTGGTCCGGCTGGAAACTTACGAACCGCACGGGCATATCCCGTCCAAACGCCTGGTGCTGCGCGGCGCGGCCAATCCGGGCTTCAATGGCGTCTTTCCCATCGCGCAAATCGTCTCGGACACCGTGCTGACGTTTCGGATGACGAAGGATGCTCCGGCGGGCGAGGGCGCGGGTGGGCAGACCTATATTGGATTCGGCCTCTCCTCCGAGGATTTGATCGGCGACAATGCCGTCTTCGAGACGTTCGAAGCGTCCTATCTCACGGCGGAGTATCTCGACCCGGGCCTGATTTCCTGGCTGGACCTGGAAGCGCGGGAAGGCGACCTCTTCATCGATCCCGGTGAGGTGCTGGTGACGGTGACCACGCGGCGACCCCATCAGCACGTCGTGGGACAACTGGCCCAGTTGTTGATTTGGAAAGACTACTCGGCCTGGCGCCCCACCGGCTGGAGGGAGGGCTCCTATCCCATCGTGGCGGTGTTCGACACGCACCGGCTTGCCTGCCGGTGGCCGGGCCCGCCGTCGCTCTGGGAAAACACCAACCATGTGCTCTTGGGCGCGCGGTTTCACGGGCCGAACGCCAGCGGCACGGCGTGCGTCACCGAGGGCAACGCCGTGTATGACGCCCAGCGGCCGTGTTACTCCGACACCGGGAGCAGTCGAGATGCTGTGCTGCGGGATAATTACTATTCCAATATCGGCACAGGCGTGTTGCAAGACTTCTCGGGCGGTTTGAGCGAGTCGCAGAAAGTGATCTCGTTGAAACGTGATTCGGGTGATCACCAGATCGCGATTTTGGAGACAGACGGAGCGCATCGCCTGATGCCAGGGCAGGCCGTCACAGTCGATAATGCGCGTGTAAGCGGGCAACCGAGTGTCGCCTTCAATGGCACATTCGCTGTGGATTCTGTCCTGTCCGACCACAAATTCACCTATAAGATGATTCACCCTGCGGATGGCGACGCGGATAATACGCCAAGTCCCGTATATCGCGTGCGCTGGCAAACCAGGCATCTGCTGGTCGAAAACAATGTTTTCGAGGGTTATGCCACGGACGAAGACACAGCCTGGGCAGCAAGCGGCGTAATTGTGGATGGCTACCATGAGCCTCCGCCGTATATGTTCGCGCAATGGCTCATCCGGGACAATTTCATGCGCCATTTAGATAACGCGCCCGAGTTCCCGACGGACCTTGGCGGCTACGGATTGGGCATGAGGATCATCAGCATGGACGGCGCCATCGTTGATGGGAACGTGGTCGATTTTCCAAATCCACATACACTTCACGCCTGGAAAAGCGAACACGTCGTGCCATTCAACAACCAGACTCCCGCCGGAGACGAGCTGCGCGCCTTTCAAGACATTTCAGCAAACGGCTCGGGCAACTGGGTTCAAATAGGCGACCTCGAAACAACGCTTCGAGCGGCCCTCGATGAGGCGATGGTGTTGTCTTTCCTTTAAGACGTGGATTGTTATGAAATACTTGTGTCTGGCTTTAGTTTGTTTGGTCCTGCCTAGCGCCGCCTTTGGTGCGAACCAAGTGATCTATGCACCTGAGGGTTTCGGCACGAATTGGGGAAACACCAGTCTGTCTCCGCTGGACACCGGCCCGTTTGCCGCGCGTTTTCAGCAGGTTTACAGCGCATCGTTGTTTTCCACCCTGCCCCCGGAAGGCGGATTGATCGAGTATATCGTTTTCCGCGTTGACATTACTGGACGCGAGTTCTTCACCACCCTTGCAAACATTCAGATCGATCTTTCCACAATCCAAACGGCTCCAGATGGCCTGAGTGCCGTTTTCTCGGATAACGTGGGACCGGATGTCAAGACGGTCATCGGACCGGGTCCGCTTTTTCTGTACGGATCTCCTCCTGTTATTGCTGGAAACATTGTCATTAATCTGCAAAGCAACCCATTTTACTACAACCCGGCGGCGGGGAACCTGCTCCTGGACATCAAGAATTTCGCGGGCGGGGTCACGTCTCCGTTTGATGCGGTCAGTGTCTTTGGTGATACGGTCTCCAGCGTTGTTACTGCTGTCCAGGTTCCCGTGATACCGGAGGTGGGAAGCCGTACCACGGCGGGTTTGGTCACCGAGTTTTCCATTGAGCCAATTCCAGAACCAAACTCTCTCACACTGCTTTTTTGCGGAGCCGCCGCAATCGGGTTCATCGCCCGTCGGCAGACCCACCGCACCAAATAGGCTTTATGTCCCTCACTGACGCATTCCTTCTCGACTCCGCGCCGTTCAACGTCTGGATCGCCTACCGCGGCGATGGCGCCGGCTCGGGCACAGCCAACGATCCTTACGATGGCAAAACTCCAGCGCGGTTTGATGCCATCATGAGCAGCCTGGGGTCGTTGTTTCCCCACGGCCAGGTCCATGTTCACCTCGGTCCCTCCCCGCGCGATGGCAGTGGCAATCCGATTCCCTTCGAGACCACCGGGTATCCAAATGCATCCGGCTGGCAGCCAATCTCCGGAATGAAGCTTGTCGGTTCGGGCATCGACGTAACCGTTCTGCGCTTGGTCAATCCGACGAATGACGAACAGAATTTTGCCATTGGCCACGCCCTCACGACTGGCAGCCCCGCACGCCCCAATCCGCTGGACGTCGTGGAGATCTCCGACCTGACGATTGACTGCAATGCTGACGCCGCCGGAAATCAGGCGGCCTGTGGCGCGGTGCGACTGATGGGCAGCCACTGCCGCATTCACCGGGTGAAGGCCATCAATTGGGGCACCAAGACCACGGTGCAACCGTGTCATGCCCTGTCGCTGATTGTCGCCACAGGTGAGCCTGCTTTACTGGAAACCGTCAATTCGGGGATTGAGAATTGCATCGCCATTCTGCCTTCCCACAACAGCAAGCGCGAAGCGGTGGCGCTGCACATTGGCGGGATCGAAGGCAGCAACGGGGTCCAGGGTTACGGCAGGAGTCCCTTCGTGCGGAACAACTATGTGGATGGCGCGTCGGCGGCGGGCGGAGAACTGGCCATCCTAACTGCCACCACCGGAACTGGAATCAGCGGTACGACTGGCACGTTTGTCGGCAAGCGCCCTCATCATCGATCCGTGAACGAGTACGCATGGTTCACTGGCCCTGCCGGCAGCATGTGGAACGGACATTACCGCATCAGCGAGATCCTGGCCACACCGGCAAATGCTTTCAAAGTCGATTTGAGTTCGGCAGCAGGCAACACCGCGAGTGACTTCGTCACCTGCGGAGCAGAAATCCGGGCAATCTCAGTCACCTCCTGTCGCGGCGGGATCGTGGAGGGCAACCAGATTCACAATGTCTGGCTGGGCGGCCCCTACGCAGGCGTATTAAATACCAAGGAAATCATCATCCGCAACAACACCTACAAGAACGTGGTGACGGGGCCGTATTGGAAGGCGGGAGCGCTTGGCAATGCCAGCGGGACTGTCGTCGCGAGCGAGACCAACGATATCGTCACCATCACGACGCCGTTTCCGCACAACCTGTATGCCAAAGCTTGGATTCAAGTCTTGAGCAGCGGTAACCCGGTTGGCTTCTATCAGCTGACCAAGGTGGTGGATGCAGACCATTTTGAGTATTCCAACCCAACGGCGCCAAGTGCGCCGGTCACCTTCAAGCTGGTTCAGGGGGTGGACAAACTGGTGGCGGAAGGCAACGTCATCGAATTGGCGGATTTGGATGAGACCGAGTACGCCGCGCCAAACCTCGCTGACTCGCCCGACTACCTGCCCATCGCCATCCTCGTAAGAAACATGGCTGACGGCGAAGGCCCGAGTTTATTGGGGTTTTGAACGGGTCTGTTTTTGGTGCGCCGCCGTCGCAGTAACACAAAAAGACCGACGTGGTTTTCGTAGAAATTTCCACGCGGCCAAAGCGCTGA
>JBBRWD010000002.1:0-194087 GCA_038249465.1 Limisphaerales bacterium
AATCTGGGGGTGCGTGTTGTACAAAATTTGGGGCGGGGTTTCGCCATATGGGGGGGTGGGCCGGGGGGGGCTGGGGGAACCCGCGCACGGCCCCCGGCGCGCGGCCTTGAGGCCGCTTCAGCGTTCGATGGGTGTTGGCGAAACATTGCCGGACGGTCTTTCGGACGATGAAGCGACGTCAACGTCGCGCTCCAACCCGGTTGCCTTCGGAGGCAGTGTCGAGATGCGCCCGGGCGGGCAGGTCTGCCTTCTTGGGTCTTTGCGGAAATAATGCTTTCGATTAAGATGCACGGCGTATGAATACCCGGGCGTTGTCCCCTGGAAGAAGCCGGGCATCTGGCGCGCACTTCCCACTTATCTTTCGCACGCTGGCGCTTGTCGCTCTCGGCTCCACGTTGTTGACCAACGTCACGTTCGCCGATGAGAAGTCGGCCACCCTGCGCAACGAGGTCGCACCCGGCAAATCAGCCGCTGGCGCCGATATGTTTCTGCGACCAGTGGTGAGCAGTGGCAGCGGTCATCGCATCATGATCGGCGAGGGTGATGCGCACCTGCCCGTCGTTGTGGTGCGCGGCACGCCTTACGAGATGGGCCGGCAACTCGGCCAGATCATCAGTGCCGAGATGCAGACCTTTATCCCGGCCGCCATGGCGGGCATCACCGCGGAGATGAAAGTCTCCAACGACCTGTTGCGCGAAGTCTGGGCGCGCACCGCCGCGTTTGGCGACGACCGCGTCGAGCAGGAAATGGCCGGACTGGCTGATGGCTCGGGCGTGCCGCTCGCTCTCCTGCAGGCCATGCACGCGGTTCCTTTGCTCAAGCCCTATTCGTGCAGCAGCATCGCCGCGTGGGGCAACGCCACCGACGACGGTCACCTCTACCAGACGCGCAACCTTGACTGGAGCCTCGAAGTGAAGGCGCACGAATTCCCCGTGGTGGTGGTGTATGTGCCGGACAAGGGCATCCCGCACGTCGTTCCCACCTTCGCGGGCATGATTGGCGCGCACACTGGCATGAACCTCCGCGGCATCGCGCTCGCGGAAATGGGCGACGCCTCGCGCAAGGAGATGCCCTACCAGGTCCACGCGCCGCACTTCACCTTGTTCTTCCGCACCATGCTCTACGACGCCGACTCGCTCACGCGCGCGCTCGACATCTTCCAGGCGCAGCCGCTCACCAAGCGCTACCACTACGTCTTTGGCGACGGACAGACCGAGCGCCGGGCGGTGAAAATTCGCGCGCATTCCCCCGAGCCGCCCGACCGGCGCGTGGCGATTTGGTGCGACAACGACGCGGCGGACGAATTCGCGCCCAACGTGCTCTCCTGCGTGGTGTACAACGACGAAGGGCGCGGCGCCTTCCCTACGCTCAAGAGCGAGCACGGCAGGCTCAACGGCGAGAAACTCGTCCAGTTGGCCAACCGCATCCCGATCAAGGGCGGCAACGTGGAGAACGTGGTGTACGACGCCACCGCGCTGCGGATGTGGGTGTCCTACGCCAAGGGCGACCAGGAGGCGTATCAACGCCCCTACGTCTTCCTCGATCTCAACACGCTCGATGCGGACGGGGATGGGAAGCCGGATGTGAAGGGGCGTTGATCAGAGGTGCCGCAGAGGACAATTCCAAATTCCGACCCGGCGGCCATGCCAATTGACCCACCGGCCGCCGGGCCGTAGGATGCCGACATGACACAAGTGACCCTGTCAGTCCCCGATCAGACGCTGGTGGCACTCAAGCTCCCGCTCGAATCGCTGGCGGGAGCAGTCCTCCTGGCCGCGTCGGTGAAACTGTATGAACTGGGACGCCTCTCCAGCGGCGCGGCGGCGCAACTGGCCGGGCTGCCCAAGCCGGTGTTCCTCTCGAAACTATCCGAATATGGCGTGCCCGCATTTCGCCAGACGGAAGCGGAGTTGAGAGAGGAACTGGACAATGCCTGAGGTCATCTGCAACACCTCGGCGCTCCAATATCTCCATCAGTTGGGGTTGCTCCATCTCCTGCGCGACCTCTACGGGAGTGTGACGGTGCCCGAAGCCGTCGTCCGCGAAATTGCCGCCGGCCGACAGCAAGGCGTCGATCTACGCGGCTTGGTTTTCGTCTCGACGCACCAACACGCGAAGCCATTTTGAAATTGGCGGGAGAGCAGGAGTAGTCAATTCATGTAGAGCCTCGACGAATCTCCAATTGCCAATACAGCGTCCTTCTGATCTTCCGTGTCGAAGCCACTATTTTCACAGTGCGACAGACAAACACCCAGACCATGACGAAGCGAATAAAGGCCGTCGAAGGAGACATTGTTCTAATCCCGACAAGCTCCGGGCGATATGGCGTAGTCAAAGTTCTCTTGTAGCAAGTGTCGTCTCGTCGATTCGCGATGGTAGCAGTTGAAAGATGGGCCCGCGCCCTCGCGAAAAACGCCGTTGGCGTTCACACTTCTTGGCTTCGCGGAATGGACATCCTCTTACTCTGTGACGATCCTGTATCTCTCCCGCGCGTTCCAGCCCGCCGCGCATCCCAACCGGATTGATGGCCTTGTCACATCGAATCATGGGACATCGTGACCGGCGGAGTGGCCGATGCCGCCTGCCGCCATTCCTCGATGCGGTCGCACGCTTCCTTGAAATAGTCTCCAAAGGGCTCCAGCCAGAGGATCCGGCTGTCGCGCTTGAACCAAGTGATCTGCTCCTTGGCAAACTGGCGGATGGCGATGCCGAGTTGAATTCGCAGTTCGTCGAGTGTTCCCAGTTCGCCGCGCAGATACCGCGAGATGTAGCGGTACTCGAGCCCGAGTTTGTCCAGCCGCAGGTCAGACACCCCATTGGCGCGGAGCCCGGCGACCTCCTCGATCATGCCGCCGGCCAGGCGCTCGCGGAGTCGCTTTTCGATTCGTTCCTCAAGAATGGGGCGCGGCCAGGTCAGGCCCAGTTGCAGGCAATGGTAGCGCGGGGTGCGTTGGTGGGCCGCCGCGTGTCCGTGTCCGGCGTGGGCGACTTCGATGGCCCGGATGATCCGGCGCGGGTTTCGCAGGTCGATGTGGCGCGCGCCTTCCGGGTCGGCCTGTTGGAGGCGCTGGACCAATTGATCCGGCGGGAGACTTTCGAGTTCCGCACGCAACGCGTCGTTTGCGGGGACATCCACCAGTTGATACCCCTCGACAATCGCGCTGACGTAGAGCCCGGTGCCTCCGACGAGGAAGGGCAGCTTCCCGGCGGCCGCAATCGAGTCAATCGCGCCGTAGGCGGCCCGCTGGTATTGCGCGAGGGAATAAACCTCGGACACCTCCGCGACATCGATGAGGTGGTGCCGGACCGAGGCGGCCTGCGCCGGGGTGATCTTGCCGCTGCCGAGGTCGAGGCCGCGATAGACCTGGCGCGAGTCGGCGGACACCACTTCGCCGCGGAAATGATGGGCGAGGCGGATGCCAAGCTCGCTTTTGCCCGAGGCATTGGTCCCGAGAATGACGACAAGTTGCTGCATGATCCGTTGTGGCGGCGAGCCTTACCTGGAATCGTGCTGGAGCGCACGGCTTTTCCCGTTTGCCTGCGCGGGGAGACCGGCATTGATCCTTTGGCGTTTCTCGTGCGCGTTGCTCTCCTCTGGCACCCTGTCACGGCGCGAACCGGTGCTGCTCGGGCAGCACGGTTCGCCGCCCATGCTTACGCTCCGCGGCCAGCCGGGACACAGCGACGTGCTGGAGTATTGCACGAATTTGGTGACGGGCACGCGGTGGGCGCAACCCCGCGCCGTCGTCCATCCGCTCCAGGTGGCTCTTGAAATCCGGCTGATAATCCTTGCTGCCCGCAGCGGGGTGCGGCTTAATTCCGCCCGCGATTTTTGCCAGGGCCCATGGAGTGTGGACTTACGAACCCCGCCAGGGCCGGAAGGCAGCAACGGCAGTTTGCTCCGCATCCGCCGTGGTCACCCTGGCATTTCTTTCAAAATTATGAGGTGTGAGGGATGAAGATTGATGAACTCAGCAAACCGCCGGACGCGGTTCGAAATTCATACCTCATCATTCATGCCTCATCCTTGTTCGTTCCGTGTCGTATCAAGTCATAGCTAGAAAATACCGTCCGCAGCGGTTCGCGGATGTCGTCGGCCAGGAGCACGTCACCCAGACGCTGGCCAACGCCATTGCGCAGAACCGCATCGCCCACGCGTATCTTTTCTGCGGCCCACGCGGCACCGGCAAGACCACCATCGCCCGCATCTTTGCCAAGTGCCTCAACTGCACCGACGGTCCGAAGGTGCATTTCGATGAGGCCGATCCGCGCTGTGCCGAGATCACCGAGGGCCGCTCGATGGACGTGCTCGAGATCGACGGCGCCAGCAACAACGGCGTCGAGCAGGTGCGCGAGTTGCGCGAGACCTGCAAATACGCGCCCGCCTCGTCGAAGTTCAAAATCTACATCATCGACGAAGTCCACATGCTTTCGGCGGCGGCGTTCAACGCGCTGCTCAAGACGCTCGAAGAACCGCCGGCCCATGTGAAGTTCATGTTCGCCACCACCGACCCCGAGAAGGTGCTGGCGACAATTCTCTCGCGCTGCCAGCGCTTCGATCTGCGGCGCATTCCGGTCACGCTGATCGTCAAGCATCTCACCCAGATCGCGCAGCAGGAGAAGGTGACCATCGACGCCGCGGCGCTTTACGCCATTGCCCGCGGGGCCGACGGCGGCATGCGCGACGCGGAAAGCGCGCTCGACCAGCTCATCAGCTTTTGCGGCGAGACCATCGCCGAGGACGACGTGCTGTCGATGTTCGGCCTGACGGCGCAGGGCCATGTGCTCGGATTGGTGAATGGCGTGCTCCAGACTGACGCGGCGTCGGTGTTGCGCGAATTGAACGATCTCGCCAAGCACGGCAAAGACTTGGGCCGGCTGCTTTCCGATCTGCTGAACTATTTCCGCAATCTTCTCATCTACCAGGTTTCCGGCGGCGACCTGAGCCTGCTGGAAGTCTCGGAGGCCGAAGCCGCGAGCCTGAAGGATAACGCAGCCGCGGCCACCACCGAGACGCTGACGCGCATCATGGAGGTGCTGACCGAGGCGGAGAGCCGCCTGCGCGATGCCACATCGAAAAAGATCTTCCTCGAAGTGGCCCTGCTCCGGGCAATCCAGGCGCGCAATTCCGTCAGCCTCGATGCCGTGCTCAAGCAGTTGAACCTGCTCCGGCAACCGGGCGGCGAGGCGAGTCCCGGATCATCGGCTGCATCATCCGCCGGAAACTTTCCGCCGCGCACTCCATCCACCGCGACCCCTCCTCCCGCAGCACCACCAAGTCGGCCAGTTGAGGCGACTCCTCCGCCGCGACAACCGGCGGCGATTGAACCGGCCCCGGTGGTTGCACCGACGGCATTGACTGGCGCTCCGACCGGACCCATTTCTGACCTGAGCCTGCTGTGGGCGGCACTGATGGAGGCCGTGGCGCGGGCGCGTCCGATGATGAAGGGCTACTTCGCACAGGCCTTTCCCGTGTCGTTTGCGAAGAATCTGCTCACGGTAGGTTTCGATCCGGAATTTGCCGACCAGATGGATTTGGTCAACGCGCCACCGACCGTCACCCTGATGCAGACGAAGCTGGGTGAACTTGGGCACCACGGCGTCTCGGTCAAGTTCGTGAAGGCTGAGCGCCCGGGCGAATTGCGATCCGCACCGCTGCAAGCTGCGCCGGTGGCCGCGCCGGAGACCGCTCCGCGCCCGTTGTTCCCGGCATCGACCACGCCCGCCAAGGTGAAGAAGCCAGCAGGCCATGCCGCGCCGCCGCCGATGAAGATGACGGAGGCCGATTTCAAAAACGATCCGCTCATTCAAACAGCACTCGAAGAATTCAAGGGTCAGATCGTCAACGTCGGCGGCTGATCCCCTCTTCAACCTCAACCTCCCTATCCCATGTCCAGCATCGGCAAACTCGTCAAACAGGCGGCGCGCATGCAGCAGCAGATGGAACAGATCCAGGCGCAGCTCGCGCAGCGCACCGTGGACGCCACCAGCGGCGGCGGCGCCGTCAAAGTCGTGGCGCGCTGCGATGGCACCATCGCCACCATCAAGATTGATCCGCAGGCGGCCAACCCGGCCGACGTGACCCTGCTCGAAGATCTCGTCGTGACCGCGGCCAACCAGGCGCTGACCCAGGCGAAGGAAATTTCATCGCAGGAAATGGGCAAGGTCACCTCCGGCTTCAGTCTGCCGGGGATGATGTAATTCATCCGCTCCGCTTCCGTCCTGCAACGCCCCATGCGGGAGATCGCCCTGTTGGGTTGAAGCGTGCTCGTCTCGCCAGTGCTCATCGACATGTCGTCACTTCCCGATCCCATCATCGAATTGCTCGCGGCGCTGAACAAGCTGCCGGGGATTGGTCCACGTTCGGCGGAGCGTCTGGCGTTGCACCTCGTGCAAGGCGATCCCGCTCAGGCCAAGCAACTCTCCGAGGCCATTCTTCACGCCCGCGAACGCATCCAGCTTTGTCCGATTTGTGGCGCACTGACCGAGCAGGTGCCGTGCGGGCTTTGCCAGAGTCCGTCGCGCGACGCGACGCTGGTGTGCGTGGTCGAGCGTCCCGTGGATATTCTCAGCGTTGAAAAGTCCGGCTCGTTTCGCGGCAAATTCCATGTGCTGGGCGGACGGATTTCGCCCATCAACGGCGTCGAGCCCGAGGATTTGCGCATCGCTGAACTGGAGAAGCGCCTCGCCACTGAACCAATTCGCGAAGTGGTGCTCGCCCTGGCCACCGACGTCGAAGGCGACGCCACCAGCCATTACCTCGCGAAGCGCCTGGCGTCGCGCGGCGTGAAGGTCACGCGCATCGCCCACGGTTTGCCGGCGGGCAGCGGCCTGGAGTTCGCCGACGAACTGACGCTCAGCCGCGCGCTGGAAGGGCGTCGCGAGATGTAGGCTCGCGGGATGACGAAGGCCGCTCCGACGGTGGAGGTGAATTTCAAGATGCCGGAAGATTTCCGCAAACCCTCGGTGATTGTTTTCGATCTGGGCAAGGTGCTCGTTGATTTCGATTTCAGCATCGCCGCGCGGCGGATTGCCGCGGAGGGAACGCTCACGGCCCAGGCGGTCAAGGATTACATCGACCACTCGCCGCTGCTGTTCCGCTACGAGACGGGGCGGCTGACGCGCCAGGAATTTTACGCGGAGATCTGCAAGATCACGGGCTTCCGCGCCGGGCTGGATGATTTTGCGGAGTATTTCGCCGACATCTTCACCCCCATCGAGCCGATGATTCAATGGCACGCGCTGCTGCGCGAGCGCGGCTTCCCCACCTATATTCTCTCCAACACGAACGACCTGGCGGTGGAACACATCCGCCGGAACTTTCCGTTCTTCTCGGATTTCGACGGCTACATCTACTCCTACCAAGTGAAGGCGATGAAGCCGCAGTCCGAGATTTACGCGGCCCTGGAGGCGATGGCCGGCGCGACTGGCGACGAACTGGTGTTCATCGATGATCGCCCGGAGAACGTCGCAGCCGGAATCGAGCGCGGCTGGCAGGGCATCGTGCAGGAACACCCGGAGAAGACTTTTGCCGCAGCCGCGCGGATGGGTTTGCCGGTGTGAACTGTTGACGATCCAAGCGGAGAGACGAAAGGCTTCTTCAGCCCATCCGCTGCATCGCGAGATCGATTCGGGCGAAAACCTTGTCTTTACCCAGCACTTCCATGAGGTGATACAGACTCGGACCATTCGGCGCGCCGGCGCAGGCCAGGCGGGTGGGATGGACGAGCGCGCCCACTTTCACGCCCAGTTCCGCCGCGATGCCCTTGAAGGTGGACTCGATGCTGGCCGCGTCGAACGAGGTCAGGTGCCCGAGAGCCTCGCGCAATCGTTGCAGGCGCGGCTTGTTCTCTGGGACGAAATCCTTCTTGGCCGCATCCGGGTTGTATTCGATCGTGTCGCGGAAATAGAACCCGGCGTAGGCCGGGATTTCGCTGAAGACCTTGATCTTGCCTTTGCAGGTGTCGAGCGCGGCCTTCACATAACTGAGCGGGAGGGCGTTGGTGTCAATGCCCGCCTTGGCCAGCGCATGCACGGAGAGTTCGTTGAAACGGTCGTCGGGCAGTTCCCGGGTGTATTCGCCGTTCAGCCAGAGAAGTTTTGCGGCGTCGAAGCGCGCGTTGTGCCGGAGAATCTGCGGGAGCTCGAAGCGCTCGATGGTTTCCGCCAGGGACATTTTCTCGCGGTTATCCTTGGGCGACCAGCCCAGGAGGCAGAGATAATTCACCACCGCCTCGGGCACGAAGCCGCCTTCGACGTAATAGGCCATCGAGGCGCCGGTGTCGCGTTTGCTCATCTTGCTGCCGTCGGTGTTGAGAATGAGTGGAATGTGGGCGTAATGCGGCGGCGGCACATCGAAGGCCTTGAAGAGCGCGAGGTGCTTGGCGGTGTTGCTCAAATGGTCCTCGCCGCGGATGACGTGGGTGATGCCCATTTCCAGGTCGTCAATCACGTTGACGAGGTGGAACACCGGCAGGCCATCGGAGCGCAGGATGACGAAATCCGGGTCCAACTCCTCGCGGTCCGTCAACTCGCGCCTCACTTCGCCGATGACGAGGTCGTTGATGACGATGGGTTCGCGCGTCATCTTAAATCTCACCGCGCCGTCCTTCTCGTAGGCGAGGCCGTGCGAGAGCAGCGCCTCGACGCGCAACTGGTAGTTCTTGATCCGTTGACTCTGGAAGTAAGGTCCACGTTCGCCCTTGCACGGGCCGGTGGCGTCGGCGGTCAGCGGGCCTTCATCCCAGTCCATGCCGAGCCAGTGCAGCGCCTTGAAGATGACTTCGACGGCCTCCTGGGAATTGCGCGCGGCGTCGGTGTCCTCGATGCGGAGCACAAATGTGCCGCCGGTATGGCGGGCGAAAAGCCAGTTGAACAACGCCGTGCGGGCGCCGCCAATATGGAGGAAGCCCGTCGGACTCGGAGCGAAGCGAACGCGTGGTTTCATGATTCAATCCTATGTGAGGAAAGATTAGGCCGGAGACCCGGGGCTGGCGAACCCTTTTTGAGAGGCCGCGGTTGCCGCGATTGGGTAAAGGAGAACGCATCGGCATGGAGGAGAGATGAACCTGCTGCCAAGACCCTGGGATGGGCTGCCAGAAGACGCTTGGTCCCAACCCGCCCGGGCAGGGCGCGTCTGTCCCCAGCGCGCCGTCGGGTGGGCCGGGAGTGGTTCGCGGCGCGCTGGGGCAGACGCGCCCAGTCCGGGTGTCGTCCCTCCCACTGCCACGAAGGGTGCCTTTGCTGGATGATTTCGAGGGCGGCGCCGCCGCACGGCCTCGCTCCCCGGCGCGGCTGCAGCAGCGTAGCCTCCAGACGAAAAGCCCTGCCCGGAGTCCGGGCAGGGCTTGTTAGATCACAGGACTATTTTGCGGATCCTACGGCGCCCGCAAACGGTAGAACTGGGCATTCCCCGGGGCCGGCAGAGGGATGGTGTAGCCCGATCCGGGATTGCCCGGGACATCCACGAACGGACCCGTCACCGCAACCGCTTGCTGCAGCACCGCGCTCCCTGTCCAAGTGATGACGATCTGCGTGCCGTTGTTGACGATGTGAGGTGACGGAACCGAGATGGTGCCTGTCTGGCCCCAGAGCATGAGGTCAAAGCTCGTATCGCTCGAGGTGGTGTTATTCTGGGCGACATGGACCGCCACGATGTTGGGGCCGGCCACCAGGCTGGCGGGAGCCACATTGGTGCGGTGGTAGATGGAGCCGTCATCCGGGGTGGCGGTGGTCGAGGGGAAGTTGGCTGGAGAGGTGAAGACCAGGGTGCCGTTGAGATAGACCTGGCCGCCGTCGTCGCGGAGCAGGCTGACGATCAGATTGTTGTAGGCCGCAGGATTGGCCACCGTAAACGTCTTGCGATAATAGAAGTTCGTCGTGGCCACGCCGAGGAGTTCATTCGTGCGGCGGATCACCGTCTGCTCTGGATTGAAGGCATCAATGTCGCCGAAACCCAGTTCGGCCACGCCGTTGCTCCAGCTCAAATCATCAAAGGCCAGTTGCATCCAGTCTGCCGGCGGCGCCACTCCGGTGTCGTCGTATTTCCAGGTGGAACCATTGGTGAGGATCAGGGCGTACGGCGGGTTGGTGATGGTTACCAGCACGGTGGCGAAGTTGGTCTGGCCCTTGTTGTCAGTGGCAACGGCGGTGAAGACGTTCGTGCCCGCGAGCGCGTCGCCGACGATGAACGGGCCGTACGGCGAGGTGGTGTCCTGAGAGCGGAACCGTCCGTTGAGATAGAAAGCAACGTTGGTCACGCCGAGAGCGTCAGTGGCCGTCACCGCGTTGGTCACGGCACTGCCCACGAGGAATACGCTGCCGGTGACGCCGGCGTTATAGACGGCGGAAATGGCCACTGCGGGCGGTTGGTCGGCATTGACGATGATGGTGATCGGATCGGAGGTGACGACATTGCCGAGGGTGTCCTGCCCGACGGCGGTGATCTGGTGCTGGCCGAGCGGCACACTGGGAATGGTGCCGGTGAAGGGCGACGGCGGGGTGCCGTCGGTGGCCTGGGGCACACCGTCGAGATGGAAGGTGACGTTGGTGACGAAGATGGTGCTTGCCGTGGCGGTGACGGCCACAGCGTCCCCGACAAAATAATTCTGATTGTTGGTCGGGGTGGTGATGGTGATGACCGGCGGCAGCGGCGGCGCGGACTCGCCCCACAGCATCAGGTCGAAGCTGAAGTCGGACGAGGTGGGATTCTGCTGATGCACCTCGACGGCCACGATGTTATCCTGCCCGCGGATGAGGAGATTGTTGTCAAAGATGTTGGCGGCGCCGATGATGTTGAGAACCTGGAAGTTCACGCCGTCATCAGAATTGGTGCCCACATTGTTGTAGGCAAAAACCCAGGGCGGAGGGGTGGGATAATTCACATCGAGCGCGGCGGTGACCATGTTATTGGTCCAGACCGGAATGCCGTTGAGGAAAACGATGGCGCCGTCGTCGCGCAGCAGGCGAATCTGCAGGTTGTCGTAGGCGGCGTCACCTGGCACAAAGAACGATTTGCGCATGTAGTGGGCGAGATAGCGGTTGCCGGTGGGTCCGATATCGACCACGGATTTCTCTGGATATTCCGCCGTGTCTCCTCCGCCGATTTCTGCGAAGAGCGGGGTCCAGTCAGAGACATCATAAAAGGCTTCGGTCCAGGTGCCGAATTTTGGAGGAGGCGGGAAGACGGTTGCGCCTTCAGGGGTGATGGAGATGTTGGTGTTGTAGTAAGACCATTCGCTGCCGTTGCTGATCAGCAAAGTCACCTGGGGCGCCGGGTTGGTGATGGTGATCGTCTCGATCGGTGAGGTGGTGGTGCCTCCGGAGTTGTCCACGGCCACGCCGTAGATCGTGTGGCTGCCCACCAGCGTATCGATGATAATGAAGGTCGGACTGTTGCTGGCGCGGTTGACGTATAAGGCATTGTCCACGTACCACTCGATGTTGGTCACCGCCACGTCGTCGCTCACGCGGGCTTGCACGGTGACCGGCGAACCGACGAGGAAGGTGGTTCCGGTGACACTGCCACTGGAGATGTTGGTGATGGCGATGGTCGGGGGCTGATTTGCCAGGATGATGAAGTTCTGATTGGTCGTGGTAACGGTGCCTCCGCCGCTGACCTGGCCCTGGGCTCTCAAAGTATAGGTGCCAGGCGTTAGAGATGTTGTGTCAATCGCAGCGTTGAACGGCGGCACGTCAATGGTTTGCACCACGCCTCCATCCACAAAGAAATCAACGCTGGCAATCGATCCGCGGACTTCGGTCGTCACGGTCAGCACCTTTGATTGCGGATAGACGGCGTTGTTTGTGGGGGAAACGATGAAAATGTTCGCGGGTTCGTTGGTGAGCGTCGGCACCACGGAGAAGTCGTCAATCGTGTAGGCGCCTTCTTTGGAGGGGGCGGCATCGCTGGAGGGACCGTTGTCATCGGCCCACAACAGGTAAAGCGGGGCTCCCACGCCCCAGGTGCCTCCGTTGGTCACGAAATTGATGGAGGCCGTCATGTTCGCGGGATACGCCGCCAGTGCGGTGCTTCCGGCGGAGATATTGGGGATCACTTTCCAGGAGTTCGCCGCCCCGGTCCGGCTCCAATAGACGCGGAAACCATAAATGCTTTCGTTGATGGTCGAGTCCGAGGAGGTCAGGGCGTTGAGCAGGTAGGAGACTGCAATGTCGCTGACCGGTGACCCGGCATTGTTTTGCAGAGTTGCCATCAACAGCGTGTAGGAGTTGCCGGTCGGGCGCGCCTGGAGGAACAGGGCGGCTGCGTTTGAGTTCCATCGGGAATCGCCAGAAGTGCTGGGCGGCAGAGTCGAGGTCCACGGCAGGACCGTCGTGATCGTGGAGGCAAGGTTTGTCTGCACCGCTATGTCCAGTGCCGCCGCATTGGTGATATTACCCGCCGAACTGGGAAGCACCGAAAGGCTGGACCATTCTGAAACGATGGGCGGAGTGTCAAAGGTCAGCGGTCCGACGCCGGTCGGGCCGACGGGAATGGCCGCCTGGACCGGCGGCGCCAGCAGGGCGGCGATGGCGATGAGCGTGTGGAGATTTTTTTTCATAAAACTGCTTGGTCTTTGAGTGGTAACTACGGGGTCCGTGTGATGTTGGGAACTATGTGCCTTGATTAATTAACGGAGTCAAGAGGTTGGGGGTAAATTCCAGAAAATCCCTGCTTTGTTGCCAAAACGTCACTCTCGCGGGCCTTCGTCCAGAAATGGCTGGCCGATGCTTAGGCCGGTGGAGGAAGCGGCGCTCGATTCATCGCCAGGTGCCTTTGCGGATGATGGCATTCATGGGCACCTCGACGGTGCTTTGCCGTCCCATGAAATCCAGCAGCACCATGACACGCTGCGGACCGGGCATGACCCTTTGCACCACCGCCTGAAGACCGTGGAAGGCCGTGCCCGAGATGTCCACATTGTCGCCCGGAGCCAGATCCGGTGGCACGACATGAAGGTCTTCCTGACCGAGGGAGGCGCGCAGTTCCTCGATGACCCGGTCGGGAATGATGGGCCAGTGGGTGCCGAAATGGACAACGCCACCGACGCCCGGCGCAAAATTCACCCGCGCCAGAGTGGTTTCCCACTCGAACCGCGCGAAGAGGTAGTTGGGAAAGAGGGACTCAGTGACCATCACCGGCCCGTGACGGGTCGAGCGTTTGAAGCGGATGCGTGGATTGAACGCCTCCACTCCCTCCATCTGCGCGAGGTGACCGGCCGCGATGTGCTCGTGTTTCGGCTGCGAGCGCAGGGCAAACCAGGCCACCGCCGGCACGGTGGCGTTCAAATGTTTCGTCGTAACGTCCATGTTTCTGACGCGTGTCGCGGGAAGGTTAAGATTCCAGGCCGGAAGGTCAAACTCCAAACCGCCGCGGCGCCGGGCAATTCCAAATGGGAGATTTCAAATCTCACAGCGCCGGAGCTGCCGGGTTGCGTCCCGCCACCAGCGGCGAGGTCAGGCTCACGATGGCACCCCCGTCTGGATCGGGTTTGATCGAGAAACTACCGCCAATGTCCTCCATCCGCTGGCGCATGTTCCGCAATCCGTTGCGGGTGCGCGGCGCATCGGGGTCGAGCCCGGCCACGCCGCGGCCGTTGTCGGCGATTTCGAGCGTGAAACAGTCGGGGCCGCGCCGCAGTCGCAGCCGCCCTTCGGTGGCGTGCGCATGGCGCACGACGTTGGTGATCGCTTCCTTGGCCGCCAGGAAAACATTGTGGCGGACCTCCGGCGGAATGGGCGTGGCGGGAAGTTCCGCCGGGACATCGATGCGGTAGCGCAGCCCGGCGACGGCGAGGTATTCCTGGGCGTATTTGCAAACGTACGTGATCAGGCTGTCGAGCGTGTCGTTCGACGGGTTGACGGCCCAGACGATTTCGTCGAGCACGCGGGTGGTGTCGCGCGCCGTGCGGGAAATCTGCTGCGCGTGCGCCTCGACATCGGCCGGGGAATGCTTGTCGCTCTCGACGAGTTCACCGAGCAACGAAACCTGGGTGAGGCTGGCGCCGAGCTGGTCGTGCAAGTCGCGCGCAATGCGGGCGCGCTCGCGTTCCAGTTCCTCCTGTTGACGCAACCGCTCAACCTGACGTTTCAGACGCTGCGTGGAGACGAAGTGAACCGCTCCTACAATCGCGCCGATCAGACACCCGCCGGCGCCGGTGAGGAACCACCACTTTCTCCAGAAGGGCGGCAGCACGGTGATCGCCAGCGAACTGCCGGTTTCGTTCCAGACGCCGTCTTCATTGCTGGCCGTCACCTGGAAGCGGTAATCGCCCGGCGGCAGTTTGCTGTAGCGTACCACGCGCGTGTTGCCCGCGTCGGTCCACGCCGTCTCGTGACCATGCAGGCGATAGCGAAAGCGTGCGCGATCCGGTGCGGCGAGGTTCAGCGCGGTGAATTGAATCTCAAGCCGCTCCTTGTCCGCCGGCACCAGCACCGTCTGCGGAAGTCTCGCGCCGAGCGCGTCGGTGATCTGCGTCTGACCGTCGATGAGCACCGATTCAACCGTCACCGGCGGCGGAAACTGATTCGGCTTGAGCTGCGCCGGGTTCACCGACACGAGACCTTTGATGGTCGGGAACCACAGGCGTCCATCGCGCGTGCGGCAGGCGCCGGGCTGCGAGCCGGTGGTGCATTCGCCGGTCGGCAGTCCGTCAGCTTTGCCGAAGACGCGGCAAGGGAAAGAATTGGTCAGGCCGCGCGCAAAATCGTTCAGCGCCTTTTTGGGCACGCGCATCAAGCCGGCGTTCGATCCGATCCACAAATTGCCCATCTCGTCTTCCAGCAGGTAGCCGGTGTTGTTGCTGGCGAGACCTTCGCGCGTCGAGTAGCGCGTGAATTTCCCATCCTGCCAGCGCGCCAGACCGCCGCCGTCCGTCGCGATCCAAAGCACGCCGTCTGCATCCATCAAGAGCGCGGAGATATTGTCACTCGGCAGACCGTCGCTTTTGCGCAAGGCGGTGAACTTTCCGTCGCGCCGCCGGTTCAATCCGCCGCCGGCCGTGCCCACCCAGAGATTGCCCGCGGCGTCGTCGGCGATGGCCCGGATGGCCTCCGACGAAAGACCGTCGCGGGTGGTGAATACGGTCCATCCCGATCGGTTGCTGCAGATAAGTCCGTTCTGCGTTCCCAGCCAGAGCAATCCGCCTTTGTCCCGGAAGATGGCTTGAATGAACGGCGGGATGATTCCGGGACTCACGAGACGGGGAAGCCCATCACCCTCGAACTCAAATAATCCGGCGCCCAACGTGCCCGCCCAAACCTTGTCCTGCGGGAGAGCCAGAACAGCACGGATTGGAAAATTCACCAGATACCGCTGGAGTCTGCCCATTTTCCAGAGGCTGACGCCGCCATCTCCCGAGCCCTGAATGCCGGCATTAGAGCCGAACCACAAGTCTCCCTCCTGATCCTCCGTGACCGATTGGACGACCATGCCTCGCGATTCGGCCAGCGTCTGGAATTCCTTCCGTTTGACCCGATTTAAACCGCCACCGTCCGTGCCAACCCACACGTTGCCTTCAAAATCGCGGTGCACCGCCAGCACGAGGTTGTGGGACAATCCCTCGTTGGTGGACAGCGTGGTCGCCTTTCCCGTGGCGTCGAACCAGAACAGTCCCGCGCCCAGCGTTCCCACCACCAGGTTGCCTTCGCGATCTTCGCAAGCGGAGGTGACCTTGAACGAACCCCAGGGATACGGCCCCCCGTCGCGCTCAAGCTGGCGGTTCCGCCACTTCTGGATACGCCCATCCGCGAGACGCCAGAATCCTCCCTGCTGGCTGGCGAGCAGGAAGTCGAGTTTCTGCACCGGCAATTCCTCGACGACCGGGACGGGCTGAATCGAGCCATCCCCCGCCACCGGGCCGATGGCGCAGCAACGCCGGCCGGTGCCCACCCAGACTTGGCCGGATGATTCCGCGATGATCGCCGGGCAATCGCCGGGATCGTTTGGCGTCAGGACCAGGGGATTGAACTGTCCCTTGAAAAAACGCCAGATCTCGCCATTGGCATTGTAAAGCCAGACCGCCCCCTCCGCGTCTTCGCACGCGGCGAGCAAGCGTCGTTCCCGACCGCCGAGACCGATTTCCGCGGGCCGCTGCACCTGGCCGTCGCGTAACACCGCCGTGCCGGCATTGTCGGTTCCAATCCAGAGATTCCGCCGGCTGTCTTCGAACAAGCGCACGATCGGGCTGCCTCCCAACTCCGGCGTATTGCCTTCATCGAAGACGGTGAAGCGGCTGCCATCGAACCGCACCAGACCTTTGACCGTGCCCAGCCAGAGATAGCCGTCGCGCGTCTGCGTGATGGCGATGATGGAATTCTGCGGCAGGCCATCCTCGGTCTCCCACACATCGATGAGATGATTCCCGTCGGCGCGTGCGCCGGGACTTGGCGCTGCCGGGAGCGGCATTGCGAGAAGGGCCAGCCACAGGCCGGCGATCCAGAAAGCCCAGCGGATGTTTGGCATGGCGGATTGTTCCGTTGGCCGGGCGCCCGTGTAAAGTCGTTTGGCAAGACGCTCTGGCTCCTCCAGATCCAAGGCCGCCATATCGGGGCAAATCCTCCGAAAGCTTTGGAAGTCAAATAGGCCGAACAGAGGGCAAAGAGTGTCTGGACAGGGGAGAATTGCCGGCAAACCTGATTTCGCAAGTCCTTGAAGAAGAGTGGTGCACCCAATAAGAGTCGAACTTATAACCTTCTGATCCGTAGTCAGATGCTCTATCCAATTGAGCTATGGGTGCCCTCGTGCCGACAGTTTCCGCAGGCCCTTGGTTGCGGGCAAGTCTGCCAGCCGATCCGCTGTGGAATTCAGCGGGGGCGTTAGATCGCACGAATCCCGCAGCGTGGCAAGTGGTTTTCTGGTGGTTTTCTGGCGCAATAGCCCACCTCGACCGTCGGTTTGGCTTCGGGCTGGATCAAATCGAGCGACGCGCGCTCGACGGCGATGACCTGCCAGCAGGGCGGTTTGAACACTCGGCTGCGGAGCAGGACGATCGGTTTGGGAGCGGGGATACTCGAAGAGGTATTTGATGAAGCAACCCGGCCAGCCTCTTGCCGGGCTTCAGGGGGCGACCGAGTGGAGGGGCGGTTCTGCTTCCGCAACCCAGGGAGTTCTGACGCGTGCGCCCGCTTCACAGCCGCCCACGACGCCACCGTGTTCGTTCCAATCTTACCGCTGCCAGTGCACCGCACCGCCCGGCAGGCTCCTCGTTTGCTGTCCGCTTCCTGACGATTGCTTCTCTGACCTGCTCCACCCTCCAGAAAACGAGAATAGTCCATCCCGTGTCTCCGCAAAGAGGCGGTTCGCTTTCCCTTGCAGATGGGTGGAGGCACGATCCCCCGGAGAGGCTCCGGTGATATTTTTTGCTTTTTGCGCCCTGCTTTTACAAGCTTGGCCGCGATGACGTTGAAACCGTTGACGCTGCTGCTGTATGAGAAGCTCCTGCCAGGCGGCCAATTGCTTGGCCGGTTGGAGGATCTCGGCTATCGGGTGCAGTCCTTGACGGAGCCCACTGAACTGGTTCGGGTGGCCGAAGGGGAGAAACCGATGCTCATCATCGTGGATTTCGAACCGCAATTCGACGCGGTGGCGCTGGCCGTGGCGGCGCTCAAACGCGGGGCAGCCACGGCGCACATTCCCGTCATCGGCCTGGTTCCCGCGCGCCATGCCGCCGCGCAAGCTGCCGCGCGCCAGGCCGCCGCCAATCTGGTGGTGCTGGACACGGTGATTCTCCAACATCTGCCGCAGTTCATTGATCAGGCTCTGGCCTTCGATTGACGGAGGCCGGAGATAAGTCGCGGAGGTGGCCGCGATTTTCAAAACTGCGCCTTGACGCCGCAGGGCCGGTTTTCTAGCTTGGCAGGGAGCCAACAAAGAGCACAGCGGAGACGCTTTGAGAAAGCACGTTGCCAACGGATGTTTATCGTTCACTTCAACCATGTAACAGAGTTCTCAATCTCCAGCTCCAATCAAGGAATGAGTTATGGCCAGCGGCAAAGTCAAATGGTTCGACAATAAAAAGGGGTTCGGGTTCATTGCGCATGATTCCGGCAAGGACATCTTCGTGCATCACACCTCCATCGTGGGCGACGGATACAAAACCCTGAAGGAAGGCGAAGTGGTCAGCTTTGAGCTCGTCGAAAGCGACAAGGGGCCCAAGGCGCAGAACGTCGAGCGTTCCTCCGTCTGAACTTCCGGCGGTTCGCCGCCCCAGGGTCGCTTCGAGGGTAAATGCCTTTTCCCTCGCAGTTTTTCTTTCCCCACGTATAAACCCGGTCAATGAATGAACCGGTCGCGGGCTCGGTGCGGAGCCTCTACCTCCACGTCCCGTTTTGTGCGCGCAAGTGCGACTATTGCGCCTTTTACTCGGAGCCGACCGATGGCGGCACCATCCAGCGCTACGTCCACGCCCTGATTCGCGAGTTGGAAATGGTCGCGCCCGACCTTCGGCCGGCCACGGTCTTCTTTGGCGGCGGCACTCCCTCGCTCCTGACCATCCGCCAGTGGGAAGAGATTCTCCACGCCTTCGACCGGCTTGCGTTGATGGGGGCCTGTGAATGGACCATTGAATGCAATCCCGCCACCGTCTCGATGGACAAGGCCCGCCTCTGGCGCGACCACGGCATCAACCGCATCTCGCTCGGTGTGCAGTCCCTGGATGAATCGCTCCTCGACCGGCTCGGGCGCATTCACAGCCGCGCGGCGGTCTTTCAGTCCGTGGATCTGCTGCGGCGCGCGGGCTTTGCCAATCTCAACCTCGACCTCATGTTCGGCATTCCCGGGCAGACAATGGAAACCTGGCAGCGGACCCTCGACGAAGCGATGGCCTTTGGCAGCGAGCATGTCGCCTGTTACGAGGTCACCTATGAGGATGACACCCCGCTTTTCGAACAACTCAAACGCGGCGAAGTGGTGGAGGACGAAGATCTCGTCTGCGAGATGTACGAGGAACTCGTGGATCGCGCCGGACAGCGGGGATTCGCCCGCTACGAAGTCTCGAACTTCGCCCGCACCACCCCCGACGGCACAACGCCCCCCGGAGCAGCGGCGGATACGATGCTCGTGGATGGAGGCGAACTCCCCGGCTACGCCTGCCGGCACAACGTGAATTACTGGCGCGGCGGCAGCTTCCACGGCCTGGGGCCGAGCGCCTCCGGTTATGTCGGTGGCGTGCGCACCAAGAACTGGCCCAACACCACGCTCTATTGCGAGCAACTCGAACAGGGCCGGCGCGCGTTTCAATCCTGCGAAACACTTCCTCCCCGGCGCCGCGCTGGAGAAATTGCCGCGTTTGGCCTGCGCATGGCCGCAGGCTGGCCGTTCGCGCGGTTTCGTCAGACGACCGGATTTGATTTGATGGAGACTTGGGGGAGCGAAATCGATGGCCTGATCGCGCAAGGCTGGGGCCGCCGTGATGCCGCGGGCTTCCGCCTCACCGATGAAGGAATGCGCTTCGCCGATGCCGCCGCGGAACAGTTCATCGGCTGAACGCCGCAGGCGTTTTCAGGGCGTGGCAGGCGTGCCGGGAAAATGCTGTGGAAGGCGCAGCATTTTTTCCAGACCGGGTTCTTCCTCGGACTGCGCCAGCCACCGGAGCAGTTTGATTCCATGTTGTCCGCCTGCCTCGCCCAGCAATCCCGCGTCCGCAGCATTCCACTCGACCAGATCGTAGTAACCAGTCGCCGCGATGACCCTGGTCTGCGCCGGCATGCAACGGCAGATCACCGTGCCCACGCCGCGCCCGTTGGCGCGCAGATAGACCGCCGGCCCGAGTTCAAGCGGGCCATCCTCGATGACGCGATCCACCGTGGCGGCGAATGGCGTGCCGACCGCTCGTTCAATGGCAAACTTTCGTCCCGGCAGCGGGCTGCGAAATTCCTGCATCGCCGCCGCCTCCATCGCCTGCGAGACCACGACTGCGCCCGCATTCGTCGCGTCGCCTTGGATCTCGAACGCAATCGATTGGCCGGCGGGAGTGACCGTGATGCGAATACCCTGTGACGCAATGGTCGTGGCGCGTTCCAGCGTCGGATGCCACCAGACATAGCTGTAACGCTCATACGGCCGGCCGCGGAGCATGACCACCTCGCGCCGTGCGTACACCGTCGGCCTCTTTGGATTGACTGTCACTCGCTCGCCCGCCTTTTCCAGCGCGCCAAATTGATCCGAGGCTGGCAATCCGGCGAGATCGGTCGCGGCGGTTTCGATCACCATCAGCGGCGCGAAGGCGAAGAGCCGGTCCTGCATGTTCGTCCGGGCCGGAGTGAACAGGACGGCATTGGTGAACTCCAGCAACCTGGGTGTTTCGCCAGCACGCGAGGGCAGGGCAGGGCAGCACCCTCCGGCGGCAATCAGCAGGAGAACGGCGAGCGTGTGCCGGATTCGGCTGGCTGCCTGCGTGGAGGTAATCCAAACGCACATGGCCGCAGTCTCCCTTCCGGCATGGCGAAATCCAGCCTGTATCTTCGCGCTCAGCAGGCTCGGCTCAACGCCACCCGGGTCGCCGCTGCCAGCGAGGCCACGCGGTTGGCGAGCGCGAAATCCGACGGCGCCTCCAGCGTGTAACTCAGCCGCGTCTTGCGCTGGATCAGGTAAAACGCCTCCGGCCACCGCGCGCGCACTGCTGGATCGATGCTCGGGCGGATGATTCCGCCGTGAGCCTCACGACCCTCGATTTCGGGCGAGAGGTCAATCGGACACAACGGCTGCACTGCCGCAATCATCGCTTCCGCCAGCGACGGGCGGCCATCGGGATTCAGTTCGTAAAGGTAGAAGCCGTGCGCTTCCCAATCCTCATGCAAGCAGAGGCAGAGATCGAAGGACGGTTGTCGATCAAGCCATGTCACATGTGCCCGGATCGCCGACGAATCGAGATGCCGGTAATCGCGGTTCAGATCAAAATCATCCTCGTTCTCCCGGCAATTCAGCCGGAAACCTCCAGGGTTCAGACACGGAAAAAGCCACACGCTCGCATCGTCCGGCCATTGATTCTCCTGGAGCAACTGCCGCACCGCCAGCGGGCCGGCCGGTTCATCGCCATGAATGCCGGTGGAGAGATAGAGGTTGCGTTGCGCGGCCGGTGGATCGCGGTGAAAGACGAGCAAGGGGGTTGCGCCGGACTCCGGGAGTTGCTCGACGCGCCATCCGTGCGCACGTGCGGCGGCACCGCTTTCAAGCAGCACGCGATCAATGTCAATGGTCTCCCCGCGATACGCGCCGTGATTGAGTCGAAGGCGTTGCATGGAGACCAAAGGGCAGGCTTCTGGCCGGCGAACTCGCGGGCGCGTCCGCGCGAATCAGGGCGCCGCCGCCAGCGCAGGTTCGGTCGCGCAGCCCGGCTGATCGCTGAAGCCGTGCTTCTCCCAACTCGGGTCCAGGCCGAGGTCACGGATCATCTGGAGATCCTTTTCCACCGGCTGATTCAGAGTGGTGAGATAGTTGCCCACCATCATGGCGCTGATGCCGGCGGCGAAGATGAGGCTCTGCGCGTCGCGCAGGTTCGCCACGCGGCCGCCTGCAATCATGATTTCCTGCCGCGGCAGGATGAACCGAAAACAGGCGATGGTCTTGAGAATCTCCGGCACGGTAATTGGTGGATTCTTCTCAAAGGGCGTTCCCGCGATCGGATTGAGAATGTTGATCGGGACGATGTTCGCGCCCACCTCGCGCAGGGCCAGCGCCAGGTCGCAGCGATCCTCGCGCGATTCGCCCAGGCCGATGATGCCGCCCGAGCAAACCTTGATGCCGGCATTCTTCAAAAACTCAATCGTCTGCAAGCGATCCTCGTAAGTGTGCGTGGTGCAGTGCGTGGGAAAAAACCGCCGCGAACTTTCGAGATTGTGGTTGTAGCATTCGAGGCCCGCGTCCTTCAGCCGATCCGCCACCACCTGCTTCCGGATGATGCCGAGCGATCCGTCCGGACGAATCTTCGCCGTCTCCTTCAAATCGCGGATGCGCTCGCACACCTCGTCGAGTAGCGGCCCCTCATCCAGCCCGCGCCACGCGGCCACGATGCCGAATCCGACCACCCCATTGCTCTTGGCCTCGGCGGCCGCTTCCAGCATCGGCTCGCGGTCGATGAAGCCGTAACGTGGCGCCTCGGTCTGATACGACGAGGATTGCGCGCAGAACTTGCAATTCTCCGAGCACCCGCCGGCCTTGGCGTTGACGATGGAGCACAGGTGGATCTTGTTCCCCTTGAAATGTTCGCGGATGCGGTTCGCCCACGACATCAGATCGAAGATGTCGGTGGACGATTCCAGATTGAAAAGCCAGAGCGCGTCCTCGCGTTCAATCCGGCCGCCTGCGAGCACCCGGCGGCCGAGGGTCTCGATTCGTTCGTGCGTGGTCATGTCAATGATGTGAGCAGACATGATTGACAGAATAGGGACGTCCGGTTCAGGCGCAAGCTTACGATGCAATTCGTCGCGGAAATAAAATCCCGCCGCGTGCCCGGGCATTGGTGCCCGGTGGCAGCGACTATTTCACCTTGGCGCGGCTACGGGGACAAGGTTCACGGGAAGCCTCCACGATTCCCGAATCGCGCATTGGGGGCCACAACCCAAGCGCCTCCGCTCCCGCCCTGTGCCGGGCATCTCTCCTCACCTGTGTGGAGGAGAAGGATGGGATGAGGAGGAACGCGCGACGCCCACGAAGAGAGATCAGGGACGCGGGTAGAACGCGTCCCCACCTTCTTCAGTACAGTAGTGCAGAGGACCGGCTGTCGTGGCCGGTCCTTGTTCTTGTACGGTGCAGGGCAGGGGAGATGTTGGAGATCAGCGTGCGGCTTTCGCGCATTGCCAAATCCGGCGGAATTTCCCTATCCTGAGCCCATGAAAAAGGTTGCGGTAATTCTCTCGGGTTGCGGCGTCTTCGATGGTGCGGAGATTCACGAATCCGTGCTGGTGCTCCTCGCACTCGATCGCGCCAATGCCCGCGTCGTCTGCGCGGCGCCGGATGTCCCGCAGCATCATGTCATCAATCATCTCACCCAGCAGCCTGTGCCCGGTGAGTCGCGCAACGTGCTGGTCGAATCGGCCCGCATTGCGCGCGGCAACATCGTTCCGGTCCAGCAACTCAAGGTCGCCGATCTGGACGCGGTCATTCTGCCGGGCGGCTTCGGCGCGGCGAAGAACCTGTGCGACTTCGCGCTGGTGGGCGGAAACTTCAAGGTCAATCCCGATGTGGCGCGCGTGGTTTACGAGGCGCACCAGGCGGGCAAGCCAATTGGCTTCGTCTGCATCGCGCCCGCGGTGTGCGCCCGGTTGCTCGGGCCGGACCATGTCGAGTTCACCATCGGCAACGATGCCTCCACGGCGAAGGCTCTTGAGGCCGCCGGCGCCAAGCACGTTCCCTGCAATGTCTTTAACATCGTCGTGGACAAGCGGCACAAGGTCGTGACCACGCCCGCCTACATGCTGGCGTCGCGCATCACCGAAGCCGAGGCGGGCATCAACAAGCTCGTCCAGGCCGTGCTCGAAATGGCGTGAGACGCGCGCTGGAAAATCGTTGGCGACACGCGAGGTTCCAGCATGAGATTGTTCACCCTGTTTTCCATGGCGGCTTGGTGGTCATGCGGCGGCGGCGCGCCCGAGGCTTCCCCGGCGGAGGTGGCGGAGGCGCGTTTTGCGCGCGAACGCGAGCGCATGGTCGCCGAGCAACTCGCATCCCCGGAGCGCGGCATCACCAACCGCGCGGTGTTGGACGCGATGCGCAAGGTGCCGCGACACGAGTTCGTCCCCGAGCGTCTGCGCGCCGAGGCTGCTTACGCGGATCATCCTTTGCCCATCGGCGCAGGACAGACGATCTCCCAGCCGTACATCGTGGCCTTCATGACGCAGGCGCTGGAGCCGCGCGTTAAGGACCGCTTTCTCGAAATCGGCACCGGCTCCGGCTACCAGGCGGCAGTGTTGGGCGAACTGGTGGGCGAGGTTTATTCCATCGAAATTGTCGAATCGCTGGCCCGTCGGGCTGCCGGTGATTTGAAACGGCTGGGCGCGAAAAACGTAACGGTCCGCGCGGGCGACGGTCATGCCGGCTGGCCGGAGGCGGCGCCGTTTGATGCCATCATTGTGACCTGCGCGCCGGAGCAGGTGCCGCGTCCGTTGGTGGAACAGTTGCGTGATGGCGGGCGGATGATTCTTCCCGTGGGCAAAGCAGGCGGCGAACAGGTTCTGTATCTGCTGACGAAGCGGGGCACGAATGTCGTGGAGCGGGCGGTGCTGCCGGTGCGCTTCGTGCCGATGACAGGCAAGCAGGCGGATGCGCGTTGACGCTTCACGCTTGGGTGAATTTGTCGGCCGAACGACCCAAGATCTCCGACGGCGACCACGAAGCGCGGCGATTGGAACCGGAGCACTACTGACAAGACCTTGGGATAGGCTACCAGAAGATGCTTGGTCCCAAGCCTCACGGGTAGGGCGCGTCTGTCCCCAGCGCGCCGTCGGGTTGGCGGGTTGGCGGGAGTGGTTCGCGGCGCGCTGGGGCGGACGCGCCCTGCCCAGTCCGGGTGTCGTCCATCCCACTGCCTGGGTCGTATGACCGGGTTTGAATTCCAACGTCCTCGGCGCGTGCTCAGGTCAATGCCATCCTTACGGGTTAGCGTTTGTGTTCGTCTAAACGGAACCCGGGCACCCAGCCCAGCGCCTCTGCCGCCTTATATGATGGAGACAGCGCCATCGTCCTCCGCGGTCTGTCTCGGCTCCGCTGGCGCAATCGAGTGACGGCGGGCGGCTGATTCTTCCCGTCGGCGAAGCCGGCGGCGAACAGGTTCTATATTTGCTGACCAAGTAGGGCGGCGTGGTCGCCCATCTCACCCCACCCAGTTTTTCCACAGCAACCGCGCGGTGATGGCGAGCGCGACCAGGATGAAAATGGGGCGGATGAAACGCGCGCCGCGCCGCAGGACCAATCCAGCCCCCAGCCGCGCCCCGAGCCACTGGCCGATTCCCATCGTGAGACCCAGCCGCCAGTGAACTTGTCCGCCGAGGAGAAACACCGCCAGCGACGCGATATTGCTGGTGAAGTTCATCAGCTTGGTGTGCGCCGTGGCCTTGGTGAGGTTGAAGCCCAACCCGAGCACGAAGGCCATCGCCCAGAATGTACCGGTGCCGGGACCAAAAAAACCGTCGTAGAAACCGAGCGCGAAACCGCAAACTGGCAGAAACGAGTGTGGCGCCATGCGCGGATGAACATCGACTTCGCCGAGGCGCGGTTGGAACAGCATGAACACCGCGATGGCCACCAGGAGGCACGGGATCAATTGTCGCAACAAGTCGGCGCTCAGGACGCGCACCAGCGCGGTGCCGCCGGCCGCGCCGGCCGCAGTGAAGACGACACCGGCGGCCATGCTGCGCCAGTCGATGATCCCCGCACGTCCGAAGTGCCACGCTGCGCTGCCTGAGCCGAATGAAGCCTGGAGTTTGTTGGTGCCGAGAGCGATCTGCGGCGGAAGTCCGACGCCCAACAGCGCCGGGAGGGTAATCAGTCCACCGCCGCCAGCGATCGAATCCACGAAGCCCGCCGCCAGCGCGACGAGAAACAGGCCGAGATAGATGTGCGTTTCAAGCACCAAACCGCCGGGAGACTTGAGGGAAGAGCAGGGGATGTCAACCGGGCGGTGGGTCTGCTTCACAGCCGGGTTGTTGCGGAGCGAGAGGAGTCTTCCGAAGCCTGGAAGTTCTCTCCCTCCCCTTTCAAGCCGGGAGAGAATTTGCCGGAACAGAATTTCGCGCTTTGCACCCCTGAACCGTGGGACGGGTTTGCCACCCGTCGGGCTGTCGCTCGGCCTCAGAGACGGGGTGCAAACCCATCCCACGAGCCACCGGTTCATGCTCAGGAAAGCACTGCAATTGCGGCGCAGTGCGGAGGCGTAGGCCAATCAGAACGCGCCGCAGAAGTGCTCAGGCCGTGGGTTCGCCCCTTTTGACGGCCGGGTTGTGCCGGATGTCCTCGCCTTCGAAGAGATAAACGACTTCCTCGGCAATGTTCGTGGCGTGGTCCCCGATGCGTTCGAGGCTCTTCGAGATGGTCATCAGGTTCAGGCAGCGGCTGATGGTCGAGGGGCGTTCGACCATGTAGCTGGCCAGCTCGCGATGCAGTTGCTTATTCAGCGAGTCGATCTTCTTGTCGCGGGGAATCACCGCGCGCGCTGCGACGGAATCGCGCTGCACAAAGGCCGACAGCGCGTCCTTGAGCATTTGCAGGCCCATCTCGGACATCTGCGGCAGGTCCACTTCCACCTTCAACTCCGGCTCGGCGTTCAATTCCAGGGCGCGGCGCGAAATGGTGGTGGCTTCATCGCCCACGCGTTCGAGGTCGTGGCAGATTTTCATCGCCACGGTGATGAGGCGCAGTTCGGAGGCGAGCGGCGCCTTGGCGAGCAGGTGGATGGAGAGTTCATCGAGGTCAATCTCGAACTGATCGAGGATGTTGTCGTCCTCCTTCACCCGCCGCGCCAGATCGTCGTCGCGATCGGTAACCGCCTGCATGGCCCGCTTGACGGCGGTCTCGGCGTGGCCGGCCATGGTGAGAAGGCGCTGCTTGAGGTCGTCGAGTTCCTGCGAAAAATGAACGGACATAGGGGGTGAAGTGGATGATGGCGTGCTGCGGGATCAACCGAAGCGGCCGGTGACGTAGTCTTCGGTCTGTTTCCTGGCCGGGTTGGTGAAAATCTTCTGGGTCAGGTCGTATTCGATGAGTTCGCCAATGTAGAAGAACGCGGTGTGGTCGGAGATGCGCGCGGCCTGCTGCATGTTGTGCGTGACGATGACGATGGTGAATTCCTTCTTCAAGTCGAGAATCAGGTCCTCGATCTTGCCGGTGGCGATCGGGTCGAGCGCCGAGGCCGGCTCGTCCATCAGGATGATCTCGGGCTTGATGGCGATGGCGCGGGCGATGCACAGGCGCTGCTGTTGTCCGCCAGACAAACCAAGCGCGCTGCTGTGCAGCCGGTCCTTCACTTCGTCCCAGAGGGCGGCGCTCCGCAGGCTCTGCTCCACCACGGACTCAATGTCACTCTTGTCGTCCAAGCCGTGCAGGCGCAGCGCATAGGCGACATTCTCGTAAATGGATTTGGGAAAAGGGTTCGATTTCTGGAAGACCATCCCGACGCGCTTGCGCAGCTCGATGACGTCCACCTCATGGCTGTAGAGATCCTGTCCGGCCACGGTGATGGAGCCTTCGATGCGCACGCTGTCGATGAGATCGTTCATGCGGTTGAAGCAGCGCAGGAAGGTGGATTTGCCGCAGCCGGAGGGGCCGATGAACGCGGTGACGACGCGCTCATTGATGGTGAGGGAGATGTCCTTGAGGGCCTTCTCCCGGCCGTACCAGAGCGACAGGTTCTTCACCTCGATCAGAGGCACGCCGGGCGGCACGGACGCCGTGTCCGCCGGGGGAAGCGAGGCTTCAATTTTGAGCGCTGGTGATTGGGATGGCGTCATACGAAGAAATGAAATCAGTGGGACTGGCGCATCTTGCGGCGCAGGCGGGAGCGCACGATGATGGCCGCGGTGTTCAGGCTGAAGGTGAGCAGGATGAGCACGACGACCGTGGCAAAGAGAATCGGCCGGGTTTTCTCAATGTTCGGCGACTGCGTCGAGAGAACGAAGATGTGGTATCCCAGATCCATGAACTGATCGTTCAACGCGGTCGGCAAGTGCGCCATGTAATAGGCCGCGCCGGTGAACAGAATCGGGGCGACTTCGCCCGCGGCACGGCTGACCGCGAGAATGCCGCCAGTCAGGATGCCGGGCAGCGCCTGCGGCAGGACGATTTTGATGATGGTCTGGAGCTTGGTCGCGCCCAGGGCGAGGCTGGCTTCGCGCAAGCCGGGCGCGATGGCCCGCAGTGATTCCTCCGTCGCCACAATCACCACCGGCAAGGTCATCACCGCCAAAGTCAGGGAGGCCCAGATGAGAGCCGGCTTGCCCCAGACCGGTTCGGCGGAGCCCGGATAGAACAACTCGTCAATGCGTCCGCCGAGGAATCCGATGAAGAAACCCAGACCGAACAGTCCAAAAACGATCGAAGGCACTCCGGCGAGGTTGTTCACCGCACCGCGGATGACCCGCGTGAAGATCGAGGTCGCGTGCGCGTATTCCGTCAAATAGATGGCCGTGATCACCCCAATTGGGATGACGAAGATCGTCATGATGATGACCCGCGCGGTGGTGCCGAAGATCATGGGGAAGATGCCCGCCTTGTTCACATCGAACATGTCCTGCTGCGTACCGGAGAAGACGAAGCGAAAGGACAGCCCCGCCCAGCCTTGCCAGAGAATGATCCCCATCAGCACGGCGAGAATCGCCAGGATGAGATACGTGGCCGTCGCGGTCAGTCCGGTGAAGAACGCCGAGCGTGGCTCGATGCCGCTGGAATGGATGTTCCACGGCAACTGCTCATTCTTGAGCAGCATCTTCTTCCAGCGCTGCCGCTTGATCACGCGGCTCTGGAACGGCTCGGTTGGCGCCGGCGCCCTGGTTCTCATACTTTGCCCTCCAGCCGGTTTTTCAAGCGGTGAATGATGACATCGGCGAGGAAGTTGGCCGCGAACGTGACCACAAAGAGAAGCGCCCCCAGCATGAAAAGCATCCGGTAGTGATGTCCGCCGATGACCGTCTCGGCGAGCTCCGCCGCGATGGTGGCGGTGATGGTGCGCGTTGAGTCAAACAGGTTCCAGGACATGATGCTCGCATTGCCGCTGGCCATCAGGACGACCATCGTCTCGCCGATGGCGCGGCCGAAGCCGAGCACGACCGCCGCAAAAACGCCCGGAAGCGCCGCGGGCAGGACGATTTTCCACGCGGTCTGCCATTTGGATGAACCCATCGCCAGTGAGGCCTGCACGAAACTGCCGGGCACGCTGGTGAGGGCATCCTCGGCAATGGTGAAGACCACCGGGATGACAGCCAGTCCGAGCGCGATGCCCGCCACGAAGGCGTTCAGCCGGCTCTCGTAGCCGAAAACCGCCTGCAGCACCGAGGCCATCACGATGAGCGCGAAGAAACCCAGCACCACCGAGGGAATGCCAGCCAGCATCTCGATGGCCGGCTTGAGAAATTCCTTCACCTTGGGACTGGCCAGTTGGGAAACATAGATCGCCGCGCCCAGCGCCAGGGGAACCGCGAAGAGCAGCGCGACCAAGGTGGCCTTAAGGCTGCCGATGATCAGCGGAATGATGTTGTACTTGGGCACCCCCGACACCGGCTGCCAGATGGAAACCGGGTGGTCATATTCGCTCCATTGGTAAGGTTCGATGAGATAACGCCAGGAGGTCGTATTCACGGCCGCGTCCCTGTCCTGCGAGGCTTCGACACCCGCTTCGAGCTTGAGTTTCATCAACTCGATCTTGACCTCGGTGGTCATGTCCGCCAGTTCCTTGGGCGAGACGTCCAGGTATTTTGCCAGGACAGCCGGTGCCACCTTGTTCATGTCTGCCAGGGAGATGGTATCCTGCTTGGAAGCGCTGTTCATCGATCCCGTGAAAATGGGAAAGGCTTCCCGGGCGACGAAAAAGAAGATCAGGAAAATCATCAGGATCGCGGTCAGCGAGACCAGAAAAATGGATTTCTCCACGATCCATTCCAGCGGGCGTGCCTTGTGGCCCCGCTTGATTCCCATCCAACCGACCGACCGATTCTGCTGAGTCGCTTTAGCCATGAATGCACGTTTCAAAAATGACCGGGCGGAAGGCGGCGATGAGATTGGCGGGACATCATGCCATCCTTCCGCCCGATGTAACCCGAGTGCCGAAGGAACGAGCAACCGGGTCTGAAGATCCTATTTCTCCCGGAATTGCGTTGGCAGGGGGAAGTAGCCGATATCCTTGACGACCTTCTGGCCGTCATCACTTCGAATCCAGCGCAGATAGGCAGAGACGTCGCCCTTGTCGAGGTCTGGATTCAGATACACGTAGAGGTAACGCCAGATGGGATAGGTGCCCTTCACCACGGTTTCCTCCGTGGGCTCGATGGCCGGCGAATTGTCGTCCTTCTTGACTTTGATATGCTTGGCTCCGGCACCGTAAGCGGCCCCGCCGTAGCCGATGGCATTCTTGTCCTTGGCCACCGCCTGCAACACGGCGGCGGTGCCTTGCATGGTCTGCGCGGAAGCGGCGAAGTCGCGCCCGAGCAGGACGTGTTCCTTGAAGAACTCATACGTTCCGGAACTGTTCTCGCGGCTATAGACTCTGATCTTGGCGTCAGGCCCGCCGACTTCCTTCCAGTTCTTGATCTTGCCGGTGAAGATCAGGCGGAGCTGTTCGATGGACAGTTCGCTTACCGGATTGGATTCATGGAGAAACACAGACAGACCGTCCATCGCCACCTTGTATTCCGTTGGTCGCCGCCCAAAGCTCTTCAGGCAGTTGGCGATCTCCGCCGACTTGATCTTGCGCGAGGAGTTGGCGATGTCAGTGCTCTGGTTTTGCAGCGCGGCCAGGCCTACGCCGGAGCCGCCGCCGGTCACCTGGATTTTGACGTTGGGATTCTTGCCCATGTAAGTCTCCGCCCATTTCTGGGCGAGAATGACGATTGTATCCGAGCCTTTGACGGTGATGTCAGCCCGAGCGGCGGTGCCGAAGCCAAACACGGCCGCGCCCAGTGCGATAGTCGTAATGTAGCGTTTCATAGTTTTAGAATATATCCGGGGAGACGTGGTGTCGTTGTGACGTTTGAGTGAAGATTGTTTAAGGTTCAGAACTTGACGGTGGCATCCACCTGCAGGCGCGAACTCTGGCTGAAAGAGCCTTCTGGTGAAGCCTCGATCAAGTGGGTGAGGAAATAAGTGACGCTGAGCGTGACGGCATCATAGGGCGACCAGTTCGCCTTGACGATGTGGCCGCGCACGTTGGTGCCCGAGCCGTAGCCGCGGGTGAGGCTGCGGTTGGAGGGATCCTGATAATACGCGCCGAAATCCGAGTCCACCACCTGCTCGTACCAGGAATCGCCCTCGAGGTGTTTGTAGCGGTAACCAATGTCCCAGGTTCCGCGTTTGCCGGCCTTGCCGAAGGTGATGCCAGCGTTCCAGCCGGTGTTCTGATCAGAGGTCGCCGGGTTGACCATGTATTCGCCGCCCACGGAGATCGGGAACGAACCGCTATAACCAAACATGGAAGGCAGCTTGTAGGTCAGGGAACCGCTGGCCACGATCGGATTGTAGTAATCCGCCAGGGCGTTGCCGTTGCGTTCATTGCCGCGATTGACGTAGGGCACCGAGGTGCTGGTCAGCGATTGGGAATTCATGATGCTGAGCGCGCCCACACCGAGCGTGGAACTCAACTCCTTGGTGCCGCCTTCGCCACGATGCCACATCGCGTTCCAGAGCGCCTGAGCTCCGAACATGTAGGGGTCGGCGTAGCTGCTGCTCGATTCGTCGAGGACAAACGCGCCGCCGTTCACGTTGATGGAATGGAAATCATTGACGGTGTATGCCCAGTTCATCGCGGCGCCCTCCGGGGTGTAGTCTTTGTCAAAGACCATGTCGGAGAGGATCAACGGATTTTCCATCTTGCCAATGGTGAACGCGCCCTGCCAGGTCGGGGTGTTGATTGGAGCCCACTTGGCATAGGCAAGGTCGATGAAGATGCCTTTCTTCGAGGCGTTGTTCTGCATGGTCTGATTCTGCGAAATCGGATCGATGCCTCCGGTCGTACCACTGTCAGCATTTCCGCTGCCCAGCCGCAGACCCACCTCAAAGTTGTCCCACAAGTGTGCCGTCACCCCGAAGCGCATCCGGTAGCGCCAGCGGTACTGATCGGTGGAACCGGGGATGTCGCCGTAGTTGAAGCTTTCAAAGCGCCCGCGGAAGTCGCCGCCCATTTTGAGGCTGGTGACCCAGTCGGGCAGGCCGCTTTTGGCGGCGTAGGCGCGGGTGAAGTCCTTGTCGGCTTCCTCGCGAAGTTCGTTGGCCTCCTTCACGTTGAGCACGCCTTTGTCCACGAGTTTGTCGAGCAGGCCGTCCACCGATTGGGCGGGGGCGCTGAGTCCGCAGGCCAGGGTGGCTGCGGCTCCGAGGAACGCTGTTGCCTTGGTATATCTGGGTTGTTTCATGTTTGTTGCTGTTGTGCTGGGTTGATTTACGTAACAGTCGTCAGGCTTGAGGATGGTTGTTACGAACCCGGGGCGCAAGTGTTACGAAACGGTGACTTTTGCGTCCGGCGTCCGCCGGGGCACAACACCGCCTGGCAATTCCGCCCCGTCTCCGCCACTGCGGTGATTGCGTCAAACCGCGCAAAATTCTCAGGCTTGCTTCAGCCTGATCAGAATTGGAGGCGGGAGATGGGGCGGTACCGGGCGAATCCTTTCCACAAACTCCTCGAAGAATCCGCGAGGCACGTTGAGACCATTCTCATTCGTTGGTGCGGTATGGCGGGCCTTCTTCTTTCGCGGAGTAGAAATGCGCCGCATCCGCCTCGGCTTGCTCGGGAATGGGTTTCCGCAAAGGCGTGGGGTTCGGATGTTCGCTGGGCGGATGGCCGCCGAAGAGGTCCGGTGTTGCCTGATGTTTGGCTTGGTGTTTTGCTGCAACCGGCAATGCAAACGCTCCCGCCGCACGTAACTCTTCCGCCGAGATCGTCGGGCCGGAGCAAATCTTCTCCAGCAGGGCGGCTTGAGCGGGTTCGAGATCGACGAGCCAGCCGAGCACGTTCAGGACGTTGATCAATTCGGTGGTGTATTCGGCCAGCCAGTGGTCGGGCTGGCGGGGCGCCTGTCAGCAGGGATGTGGAGGGTTTTTTGAAATCAACTCTCAGACTTCCGATCGTGCGCGCCTTATTTGCTTTGGCGCTGGAGGAGTTGTTCGAGCGCAGCCAGGCGCTTTTCCAGATCGGTGATCCGGGCGTCCTTGGCCTGTAATTCCTGATCCAGCTCGCGGATGGCCGCCGCGGAGTAAATGGTCAGGGGATAGGTGTCCACCTGGAGGATTTCGCTGCCGTCGGGAAGCCGCTCGCCGCTGGACTTGACGTGCTCGGGAAAGACCTCGCGGAATTCCTGGGCCACCACGTTGAGGTAGCGGCGGTCGGCCACGCCGGGATGTTCCTTCCGGTATTCGTCTGTGTAGCGAAAGCTGACCGGACGGACCTTGTCCAGCACCGCCCGCGCGTTGTGGACAGGCTGGATGTCCTGCTTGATGCGGGCGTCGGAGTTGGCCAGCCAACCGCCGGCGGTGGTCTTGGAGGCTTCGCCTTCGAGTTCAAGCCGGTTCGTCATCGGGGTGCGGCCAATGCCTATGCGAATGGCCTGGATACGGAGAAGGTCGTCGGCCGCCTCGTGCAGGTAAACATAGTCGCCATCGCCGAAGTTGATCTTGCCCCCGGCGTAATTCAGGCCGGGACCGGTCAGGCGCAGCAGGTTCTGCGAGGTGCCGCTGTGGAGTTGGAGCAGATGGCTGGGGTTGCTGATCCCAAGGCCCACTTGTCCGGCGGCGGTGATGGAGAGGCGGTTGCTGCCGGCGGTGTAGAAATCCAATCCGTTCAAATTGGCGCTGCCGCTGCGGGCGGACGCGAGTCCTTCCGTCTGGCTGGCGCCAAAGGTGAGGGCGCCGGACGCCAGGGAACCGGCGTTCTGGCTATGGGGATCAATGGCCACCCGGCCAAACCAATCCCACTTGAGCGCCATCTTCTCGCCGTTGCACACGGTGCCGAGCGCGCCGCCCGCGCAGCCGAAGAGCGCCGGGCCGTCGGGATTGAGGCCGCCGAAGAGCTTGTAATCGCCGCGCCAGCCGAGGCCGTGGTTGAGGTCCGCGCCATCGCGCAGATAGAGGTCGTTGTTATACAGCCGCGCGGTTCCGTGGATGTTCAACGTGTCCAGTCCCATCGCGCCGCCCGCACTGATCCGGCCGAGGAACGTATTGTTGCCGCTGAAACTCTGCGAACCATCCAAGCGGGGCACGTTTAAGGAAAGCCGCGCGTCGAGCAAAGTCCCGGCATTCAGGTTGGCTGCGTTCTGGTAGAACGCTCCGTGCTGGCCGTCCAGCAAATCGGCGTTCACGGCGGTCAAGCCGCTGCCATTGCCGGTGAAGCTGTTGGCGGCGTTATTGAAGGTTTTCGCGCCGGTGAAAATCTGGCTGCCGGACAGCAAGCCGACGTTGGCGGAGAGACGCACGTCACTGATGGTGCCGGTCAGTGCTGCGGCAGGCAGGTTGTTCAATCCCGCGCCACTGCCCTGGAATCCGCCGGCCCCGAGCGTTCCTCCGATGCTCAGGGTGAAAGCGGGATCGTTGGTGGTGTTAATGCCGAGACCCCGGTTCGCGAAAATCGTCATGTTGCTGGCCGAGATGGCAAGGTTGTGGCCCGCCGTAATCGTCAGGTCGTTGCCAACCATCGACCGCACGTCGTGATCCACCCGAGACGTCAGGTCATGCCCCACCCAGGACGTCATGTCGTTTTCCACTTCGCGATCAAAGTTCTTCTCGGCGTGAATGAAAAACTGTTCCGAGCCCTTCTTGTCTTCAAAGCGGATTTCGTTGTAGTTGTCGGAGGTTCCACCTTTGGAGGACCGCGTCTTGATCCCGCTTTGCGTGGCGTTGGCCGGCAAAGCATACGGGGGCATGTTGTCGCTGTTGTAGAAGCTGCCGGTGACCACCGGCTGGTCGGGATCGCCATTGACGAACTCGACCAGCACTTCCTGTCCGATGCGCGGGACGAAGATCGCGCCCCAGTTCTTTCCGGCCCACGGGCTGGCCACGCGAACCCATCCGCTCGCAGTCTCATTGGCCGCGCCGTAGCGATCCCAGCGGAACTGCACCTTGACCCGGCCGTAACTGTCCGTCCAAATCTCCTCCCCCGCCTTGCCCACCACCACCGCCGTGCAGGCGGGAACGATGGGCCGGGGAGTCTGGCGCGCGGGACGATACGGCGTGGCCGCCGGGAGCACCTCAAACTGGTTGCCGTAGTAGAGGCTTGCCCAGCCGTTGGTGATGCGGCGGAAGGCGGCGTGGCGGATCGCGGTGACGACGTAGCTGCCGCTCAAGCCCGAGCCGCTGGCATCCTCGAGGTTGAAGGTGTATCCCGGGCGCAAATCAGGCGCATTGCCGGCGCCGGTGGCGAGGTTGCGTTCGGCTCGCTGGCTCTCCAACCGCACGCGGGCCCGCCCCTGCATCTCGCTGGTTTCAGTGGTCCTCGCATCGAACTCGAAAGTTTCCCCGCGTCCAGGGGAGACGCTGGACCGTGCCAACAGATTTTTCCTGGGAGCCGTGAAATCATAGCCGTTTAGGGCGGCAGCCTTCGTAGATTCACGGGTGGCTTTCTGGAACGCGCGAAGGCATTCCTCTGCAGGATGGGGGTTGGTGGGGAAGTTGCCGTAGTAGGGCAGCCCGCCAAAGGGCGTCGGCAGGAAGGAGGAGAACCCATCCCCCAACACCAGGGTTGGCGCCGCTTCCTCTTGTCGAAAGAAGTAGAAAGCCCCGTCGTATTCGAGCAGCCGGCTGAAAAAATTCAGGTCCGTCTCGGCGAACTGCATCGTCAAGGGTCGTTGCGGATAGGATCCCGACAAGGCCTGGCTCAGGCTGTTGGACGTGACCTCCAGGTAGAGGGCGGAAACCAGGTCCGGCATGGTCTGATCCTGATAGATGCGGTAATTGCTGGAGAGACCCAGAAACGCCAGCGCCGGCTGAAGGCGAAAGGTGTAGAGCGTGCCATCGCCTCCGTAAGAAGCCTGCGTGCAAGCGGTGACGACGCCCGCAAAGACGGTGGAGCGGCCATTCCGCACGAAGAACAAGCCGCCTTCACGGCCCACCTGCGACTCTGGTTCCAAGGAAGGATGGCCAGTCAGCACCTCCACCACGTATTCATAGACCTCCGAGATGCCCTCGCGACCGGTGAAGCCCAGCACCTTCCCGAAGGAGGAACCGTCCAGCCGGAACGTCAGTGTGGGAGCCACCCCGCTGTTGGAGGTGACCAGCGAAAGGCCATTGAAGGGCAGCGGCTCCGTGGTGTTCAGTCCCCTGGCCATGTCCATCAACTCGCCATAGGCGGCGCTGCCGCCATCGTCGATATTGACCGGCTTCACCGCGCCGGCGCTGATTTTTCCTGTGGTCACCGCGCCATCGGCCAGCATGGCGGACGTGAGCCCCGGCGCCCACTCCGCTGGCCAGCGTCGCCGAGCCCGCGCTGGGCGCATAGGTGGCGTAAGGAGTGGCCGTGAGCGGTTGACGCGGGGACATGCTGGTGAACGTGGCGGCGCCATTGGTGCGCGCGGCGATTTCCAGCCAGCGGGCGCTCCCGTCGAAGGTGCTTCCAAAGTCGAGGCTGGCGGTGAACAGCCCGTTGCTCACGCCGGCCGCCGTGGTCGTCAGAGGCCCGGCCACGGCGCTGCCGTTGGTGATTGCATCGAAAAGGGTGAACCGCACGTCATACCATCCGCTGGCGGACGTGCCACCGACGTTGAGACGGCCCTGGTAGTTAAAGGCGGTGCCGACCGGCGCGGCCGCCGCGGCGAGGCCAGGCAAGACCAGAGTAAGAAGAGCGAGGAGTTGTTTGAGATTCATACAAAATGTGTGTCGCGTTTTGGTGGGCGTGGCTTTGTCATACCAAATCCTTGTTCGCAACTGAAGTGGAATCCGGGGTTTCGGAAATCACGAAACCGGAAGACGACCAACGACGGAATGTCGCATAGCTTACTCGAGTTCGCCCATGCCGGGGATGTTGTCGATGGTCGAGGTGCGTGCGATCCACCGCAGCACACGGTGGAACGGGATGAGTTTCCATGCGAGGTCTCGAATCGAACAACGTAGGAAAACTCGCCAACCACCCGCTCTCAATCCACATTCCGCAGTCTCCCGCCGGGGCTTTCTCCAGACCACCCCCATCGCCGGTGCTGCCTTGAGTGGGGCGCGTCTCGACACTGCCCCCGAAGGCAACTGGGTTGGAGCGCGCGTTTACGTCGCTTCATCGTTCGAGAGATCGTCCGCCAATGTTTCGCCAACACCCGTCGAACGCGGAAGCGGCCTCAAGGCCGCGCGCCGGGGGCAGTGCGCAGATGCCCCCCCTTGAGTGTCCCAAATCTTCCCGGGGCCGAGGCCACGGGATCGGGCAGGCTCTTCAAGGTTGGTCTCATCGGCTGCGGTGGCCGTGGACGGGGCGCGGCACAGGATACTTTGGAGGCCGGCAAGATTCTCGGTGAACAAGGGTGTGCCGCTGGACCAGGCGCGGGCCGTCGCCGAATCGAGCGCCACGGCCGTGCTGGGCCGCATCTCCGCCTACCCCGGCAAGCAGATCTTCGGGGACGACATCATGGGCAACCCCAACCGGAAACCCGAACTCTACAACCTCACCCTCAAATCCACCGCCGAGGACTTCGAAAAACGCACGGTCGCAATTCCAAAAGAAAATGTCGTGCCCGTTGCTGGAAGAAGCTAACCTCGAACTCGACTGAATAACTCAACCCAAAATCCGAAGTTGCCCGTAGAGAGCGCACGCGCCCCGCGTGCTATTTTCCGCGCCCTCGCGGAAAACATCGAACGCGCGGCAGAGTTCCGGGAATTCTGTTTTCCATCGCGCGCGAAGAGGCTGGACGCGAGGTGCGTCCAGCCACACCCGGGGCGGGAGTGCTCCCCAGACTTCGGTTTTCAGACTCAACCATGACCACCAACCGCAGAACCTTTCTGAACCAAAGCGCCGCCGTCGTGGCGGGCACCGTCTTGTCGCCCACCTTGTTCGCCGCCGAAACGAGTCCCGCCTCACGCCAGCCGATCCGCATCGGCACCTGCGTGGTGGGGCTCGAGCAGGCCCGCCAGGCGGGCTTGGCAGGGGTGGAAGTGAACGTGGGCGGCGCCGCGGATCGGCTGGAGATCGCCGATCCCAAAGTCCGCGCCCGCTACAAGGAACAGATGCAGCAGACCGGTCTGCCGATTTGTTCGCTCATGATGGGCCTGCTCAACTCAAATCCGCTGGCCAGCGACCCGCGCGCGCCCGCCTGGCTGGAGCAGAGCATCGATTCGGCTCGCGACATGGGCGCGCGCGTCATCCTGGTCGCCTTCTTTGGCAACGGCGATCTGCTCGGTCCCGACGGCAAGGTGAAGACAGCGGACGTGGATGTGGCGGTGCAACGCCTCAAGGCCGCCGCCCCGCGAGCCAAGGATGCCGGTGTGATCCTGGCCATCGAGAACTACCTCAACGGCGAGGAGAACATGCGCATCCTGGATCGCATCAACCATGACGCCGTGCGGTACTACTTCGACGTTTACAACACGGGCACCACCAAGGGGCACAACGTTCCCGCCGACATCCGCTTGTTACGGGATCGCACGGTGCAGTTCCACTTCAAGAACGGAGGAAACTATCTGGACCACGACAAAGCCCAATTCGAACCCATCGCCGCCGCCATCAAGGAAATCGGGTATCGCGGCTGGATTGTGCTGGAGACCTCGAACCCATCGAAGGATCCCGTGGCCGACGCCAAACGCAACGGCGACTACGCGCGCGGCCTCTTCGCCTGAACGGAAACAGTGCGGTGTGCGAACATTCGCTTGCCATGAACCGTGCCCCGTAGCGGCGTCTCGGCAGAGCGCCGCAAATTGACTGAGCGGGAATAGTGCGGCGGCCTGCCGACGCGCGCCACGGGAGCGCTGGCCAGTTGCACTCTTGTGGCAACAGTTTCTCCGGCCTTGTGCAGGACTGGGGTCGGAGGCTGGCGTGAGTTGTCACTACTTTGGACTGACCCCTTCCAGGCGACGGGGCGAAAGCAAGTTCCCCGGAATACCGTTGAGCTACACCGCATTCACAGCCCCAACCGACTTCGCGGTGCGAGGAACGACCATGACTTGGATGTCGAGGTCTTCGTGAAGTCAACGACCCGGAGCATCGCTTCGGACGGCTAGGTTTTTCGGCGGAGCCACCAAGTTCTCCCGCCTTGGACGATCAGCCCCACGGCCGCGAACACTCCCAAGGCCACGTTGACGGGCTCCGGAACGGCGCTCACTTCCACTGACCAGCCATTCAACGTCGAGATGCCTCCGGGGGAGGCGTCACGAAAGTAGAGCGTCCAGTCTCCATTCGGGTTCAGGCCGTTGAAGGTATCCAGTGTGGCGGTGCGCGTGGTGGTGTCGAAAGCCAAGGCAGCGTTCACGTCACGCCCGTCCGCCGCCCAGGTGCCCACCAGTTGACCGCTTCCGTTGTAGCTTGGCGTGAGAGTTTGGTAGTTGTGGATGTCCGCGTTCGCGCTGCCGGTCAAAGTCACCGCAAAGCCGGTATTGGCGTAGCCGATGTCATTGGCGCTGGTGCGGCCCACCCGGTTCAGCAACACGGCGAACCCGCTCCCATGCGACAGGTAGGCGTAGAGATCGCCGTTGAAGCCGCCGGAAATATCCAGCGTCACCGAGATGTCAGCGACGGCGGTGGCTGGGTCGCTCAAGTTGAAGCTGTAGGCCAGGCCCGATTCGTTGTTGTCGGGAATGGCCTGTGTGCCGGTCCAACTGGAGAACAACGCGGCCGGAGCCGGGATGGCGTGGCTGGTGATCCAGAGCAGCAGGAGCAATCTGGCAATGATGGTTTTCATGGTTAAAAGCGGCGTTGGCGGTCTAATTGTTGGGAGGAACCGGGACATAGGCCGGATACACCGTCCGGAAATACCGCACCGTTGCGGTGGTGGTCTCGCGGAACTCAAACACCCCCCTGCCAAAGCTCCCCGCCGTGATGGACGCGGTGCGGTTGGCCTGCCACGTCCAGGTAGTCAGGTTGGTGCTGTATTCGACGGTGTATTCGCTGCCCGGAGTGCCGGCGAAACGGACAACAAACTCTCCGTCCGTCTTCACCGGTCCATAGACAATGTTCAGTGAGACGGCCGAGCTGGAAGCAATCGTCACCAACACCGTGCCGGTGGCGGTGTTGCCGTGGCCATCGGCAATGGTGTAGGTGAAGCTGTCGGCGCCGGTAACGCCGCTTGGAGGGGTGTATCTGACAACACCGTTAACGAGCGTCACGGTGCCACCATTCGTGCTGGTTGCACTGACAGCAATGACGGTGAGCGGGTCGCCCTCGGCATCCGTGTCGTTGGCCGCGAGTTTGGCGGCGGACAGGTTAGACACGACGCGGTTCTTCACGGTGCCGAGGGTATCGTCAACGGCCACGGGTGCCTGGCCGGTGGCATTGACCGTGACGCTGACGGTGCCGCCGACGGTGTTGTAGTAGTCTGTGTCGGTCGGTGTGAACGTGACGTTCTGCGAAGCCGTGCCCGCGCCCGGCGCAGTACTTGGCGTGGTGAAGGCAAAACTGCCAGGCACGGAGGCCGAACCGCCGCTCAGCGCGGAAGCCGCCAGGGTCTGGCCGAAATTGATTGTGGCAGCGGTCGGCCAGCTTGTGACGTTCGGCGTTAGTTTGCTCACCGTCAGCACCGCCACGCTGCTGGTGATGCTGCCGTAAAGATTGGTGATGACCACGGTGTAATTACCGGCCTGAACGGCGGTGGTGCCGGTGCGGGTGTAGCTGGATGAGGTCGAGCCACTGAGGTTGGTGCCGTTGAATTGCCATTGATAACCCACCGTGGCAATGCCGCTGGCCGTGACGCTGAAGGTGGCGTTGTTGCCAAGTACCACGGTTTGATTGGTGGGCTGGGTCGTGATCAGCAGCGGCAGGCCGACGCCGAAGGTTTGATGGGCGGAACTGCCGGCAATGATATGGGCCAAAGCCATGCCGGTCACGGCCACCGGACTGGTGCGGCGTGTTGTGGTGCCGTCGCCCAACTGGCCGAAGGTGTTGGTGCCCATGGCCCACAAGCTGCCGTCGTTCTTGATAAACAGGGAGTATCCGCGTCCCGACGCCACCGCCACCACATTGCTGGCGACGGATTTTGGCAGATGGGAGTCGCTCGTGGTGCCGTCGCCCAACTGGCCGTAGGCGTTGTCGCCCATCGCCCATAGCGTGCCGTCGCTCTTCAAGAACAGGGAATGATATTGTCCCGCCGCCGCCGCGACCACATTGCTGCCGCCCACCACGGCCACGGCATTGCTGCGGTTGAAGAGAGTGTTGTCGCCCAACTGGCCGGCGGAATTGTCGCCCATGGCCCACAAGGTGCCGTCGCGCTTCACATACAGGGAATGTGTGCGTCCGGCCACCACCGCCACCACATTGCTGCCGACGGACACCGCCGTGTCTTGGTTAATCGTGGTGCCATCGCCCAACTGGCCATCGCTGTTCAGGCCCATGGCCCACAAAGTGCCGTTGCCCTTCAAAAACAGGGCGTGACGCCAGCCCGCGGTCACCGCCACCACGTTGGTGCCACCCAGCACCGCCACCGCATTACTCCGGTCGATGAGGGTGTTGTCGCCCAACTGGCCGAATCCGTTGTAGCCCATTCCCCACAACGATCCGTTCTGCTTCAAGAACAGTGAAAACGAGCTTCCAGCCGTCACCGTGACCACATCGCTGGCGACCGACTTTGGCAAATAGGTGTCGTTCGTGGTTCCGTCGCCCAACTGGCCGACGTTGTTGTGGCCCATCGCCCACAAGGTGTTGTTACCCTTGACGAATAGTGAATGATACAATCCCCCCGCCGCCATGACCACGTTGGTGGCCACGGATTCGGGCGAATATTGAACGCCCACCGTGCCGTCGCCCAACTGGCCATTGTCGTTCCAACCCCACGCCATCAATTGCGGCGTGCCCACCGTCACGGTGACCGGTTGACTGATGCTCATGCCCAGGGCGTTGGTGACGACGACGTAGTAAACACCGGAGTTGGTCACGCCTGCATTGGCCAGCGTCAACGTCATGTTGGTTCCGCCCAAGACCCGACCGCCATTTTTGAACCACTGATAGCCCAACGGCGAGTTGCCCGTGGCGGCAACGCTCAAATTGAGTGTTGCTCCCACGGCCACCGTTTGGCTGGAGGGGGAGGTGGTGATCGTTGGGCTGGGGACAAGCGTCCATTTGGCATACAAGTTTAGGTTGCCCGGCCCGCTGTAAATGGCGCCGGAGACGTAATCCATTCCATTGCCATCGGACCGGGTGTTCCAGCCGGAAAACGCGTAACCGATCCGAACCATGGTACCGGTGCCGGCAAGGGTCGCACTGCCGCCCGAATCGACCACCTGTTCCGCTGGGACGATACCACCCGTGGAACCGTTTCCCGCATAGGAGACGGTAAAACCAGTGTAGAGCGTGAACACCGGGAGCAAGGTGACATCGTTGGTCAGCGTCAGGGCAAAGGGGTTGGCGGTGGAAGCCACGCCGCTGCCGCCGAGCACATAGTTCCACTGGGCGAACCGATAGCCGGAATCAGGGATGGCCGTCAGCGTCACCGTTGTGCCGCTTGGATAAACATCTCCATAGATGGTGCCGCCAGACACCGTGCCGTTGGCGGCGGAATTCACCTTTAACATGAACAAGTCAATGGCCGTCGAACCCGTCGATCCAGCCGTCAAGGACTCTCCGCGCGGGTTGCCATCCTGACCGGTGGTCACTTCATAACTGTCAGGGTCTGAACCGGACAGGGTTACCCAGGCGCTGCCATTATAGTAGCCCACCACCGGTGGGGTTGTGGCCGAGGAAACGCGGTGTGAACCCCTTTGCCGAAAGCATAACTGTTGGTCTGCAACACCACGGTTGGCGTTGGTGAGGAACCGACTTTTGCCAGGAACGGCTGGTAAATGGTGCCCGAGCCGACTTCCGTGCCATCCGGTCCCAGCACCTTGGCCGTGGCTCCGGCACAAAACAGCGAATCGTCCGAACCGCTGGCATTGCCGGGATAAAGGCTGGTGCCGACACTGTTGACGTTTAATTGGTTCGTGGTGGATTGAAAGATGCAGGAGTAGGCGGTTGGTTTGGTGCCGTTGTAGGTGTTGATATCATCCAGCACATAGGTGCCGCCGTTGTTGCGATAATTGTAGGCAAATAGAGAATTCACCAGGGTGACCAAGCCGTTGTTGTTGGCGATGGCCCCGCCTTGATAAGTGCCATAGGCGATGTTGCCGACGAACGTGCAATTGACGAAATAGGCAACGCCAGAGGAGGTGTTGTTGATGGCCCCGCCCAGCTCCGTGCTCTTGTTGTTCGCAAAGGTGGAGTTGTTGGCGTAAAGCGACTGGTTGTTCTCCCCCGCGCCACCCCCGCCATTGCTGGCTATGCTGCGGTTTTCGCTGAAGGTGCAGCGCTCAATAAACATTTTGGCGCCCGACCCGGTATTGAGAAAGCCTCCGCCGTATCTGGCCGCGTTACGACTGATGTTACATTCGCGCAGGAAGAGAGTGCCGGAACTGTTCACCACTCCACCGCCACCGTAGAACGAACCTCCACCGGACTGAGCGATGGTCACCCCCTCCAGGATCAAGGTGCCGGAGGTGTTCAAAATCCCCCCGCCGGTGGCGGAGGGGCGACCCCCTTTGACAATCATGTTCCGAAGCGTGTTGGTCAGGCCGCCGGCGCTGACGTTGAACACGCGGAAGGTGGACGGGCTGGCATTGAGGACACCCGAATCGTCCAGCCCCGGCACCGGCACGAAGATCGAATAATTGTTGCCCTCGATGGTCAGCTCCTTCGCGTTGATGGAGATTTCTGCGCTCACGGTGATGTTGTTGGTGATGGCGATTGTGTCGCCACTGGCGCTAGCGGAAATGGCGCTGACGAGCGCGGCATAATCCCCAACACTGGTGAGCGCGGCCCTCGCGGGCAGGGAAAACAGTCCGGCGATGAGCCCGAGAACCCCGAACCTTCGCATCAGGGATGTGAAATGATAATCTTTCATCTTTATGGAATTTCGTGACGTGACCTCCGCGACCCGGCGGGGAGGGTGGGCAGGTTGGAACAGCCTGGTGGATCTGTATTCACCAGCACGACCGACCTGCGCGTGCCTATCAATGCGTGGTGCATCGGCTTAACCCGAGCAAACTTTAGCACAATTGGTAACTGAATAGCGCAGTCCGAACTTGTGGGCGGGGCTGCGGGCGGACCAGATCTGACTCGCCTATCTCCTTGGCATGCCGGCACCGGGAGGCGCAGCACAGATTTCCAATCGGTGGCGTCGCCTCGCCGGCTAAATGACGTCGAGTGCGCTGGTGAGGTCCGCTTGCACCCAAGCGACGAATTCCGTGTGTTTATCCCGGCCCGGCATGGCGGGGAGACGATTGCTTGTGGGGCTGCGGCCCTGGTGGGGTGTTCGCCCCAAGCAGGGCCAGAATATGCTGGTGGTGGCGATGGACTCAAAGAGGATTATCGCAGCGGTCACGACTGCAAGCCGGCGATCCAAGTAATGGAGAGCGCAGCGGCTTGGACCATCGCCATCGCGGCTTTCCGGGCGTGACAATCTGGCGGTTGGCCTTTACCAACGGTGGCCCGTGTTGCCCGCATTCTTCACGACCGTGCTGTTTTCGCTCTCTGCCGTCAGCGGCAGCATCTCCTCGCGCCTGGTTGGCGGAATGAACGCGAATTTCTGCCGGCTGCTTTTTGGCACGGTGCTGCTCGGCCTGGCCGCGCATCTCTGGGGTGGCGGTTTCAGCGGTGGATCACTCTGGTGGTTTTTGTTCAGCGGCGCGGTGGGCTTTGGGGTGGGTGACACCGCGGTGTTTCAATCCCTGCCGCGCATCGGCTCTCGGCTCACCATGGTCCTCGTCCTTTGCGTCTCGCCTCCGATGGCCGCGGTGGCGGAATGGCTCTGGATGGGGACGCGCCTTTCGCTGCCGGAAATCGGCTGCGCGCTGCTCATCCTGGCGGGCGTCGGCATCGCGCTGGCGCCGGACAGGACACAGAAGATTCCCCGGCGGACGTTTTGGATCGGAACCGCGTTTGGCATGGTGGCCTCGGCCTGCCAGGCGGGAGGTTCGGTGCTCAGTCGCAAAGCGTTCTCTCTCGCCGCGATGACCGGGGAGGACATCGGCGGACCGACCGCCGCCTACCAGCGAATCGTCGGCGGAGTGGCGGTGGCGTTGGTCTTCCTGATCATTGCGCGACACCGCCTCTGGCTGGCGTGGTGGTGGGAACGGCGTGACGCGGCGGCCCGCGGATTGGGCGCCCACCGCTGGCGGCGGGCGACGCCGTGGATTTTGTTCAACGGCCTGGTCGGTCCGGCGCTGGGCGTGAGTTGTTTTCAATGGGCGCTGAAGATCGCCCCGACCGGCGTGGTGCTGCCCATCCTGGCGCTGACGCCCGTGGTGATCATCCCCTTCTCACGCTTCCTCGAAGGCGAGCGCCCCACACGCCGCTCGCTGCTGGGCGGCTTGCTGGCGGTGCTCGGTGCGGCGTTCCTGGCGCGTCTCGCGAGCCATTGACCCTGGTGGCCATACTTGGCGTGGCTGACGCCGCAACCAGAGGCTTTGGAGTGCGGTGACTTGTCACCCGCTTTGACCGCGTTGGCGACTTGTCGCGAAGGCACAACCGCGTCCAGCGGCCCGCGCCGCAAGCGGAAGCCATCACGCTTTCGACGGCGACAGGTCGCCTGCGCGAAAGCGGCGAGAACTCGCCGCACTCCCAAGCTGCGTCGTTCGTGCGCGAACTTTGATAGTTGTAGAATGGGGCTTTTGAATTCCCGCTCACTCCGGTTTGCGCGGCAGCACCGATGGCAGCGCGTCCGATGGACGAACCCTCGGAGGCAGGAGATGACGCAACGTGCCGGAGAAGCCGTCCTCCGTCGCCTCGTAGCGGGCGGCGACGATGTCGCGGAAATGGCGCTGCAACTGGTCGCGGGCGTAGTTCATCGCCACGAGGTTTTTCACCAGCGCGACAACCGGCCAGATGACCCAGCAACACGCCGCCGACAACAGCGGCAATCCCACGATGGTCAGCAGCGTGCGCGAGAGGGCTTGCGAAGGCTTGCGCATTTTCAGTCCGAGCCAGAGGCCGTATTGGGCGGCGGCGTGCAGGTCCATGAAGGCAATGCTCCAAACAATGAGCGCTGCAATGGTCAGCAAGGCGGATCCCGCGCCCGACTGCCGGGCGGCCACCGTGGTGCCGGAATGCACCGCGAACAAGACCAGCGCCAGGGCGAGCATGGTCAACGAGGGCAGCAGAAAGAGGCGGCGCACGGCGTTGAGATGGCCGTTGATGATCGCATCCGGCGTCAGCGGCGTGCAGAGGAGGATTTCCAGCGCTCCCGAATCGCGCGCGCCGGCGAACTGATGACACGCTTCCCACGCGATGCGGGCGACCATCAGATAAAGCAAACCCAGCAGGCATAAAGCGCTGAGGACGGTGCCGGCGAGCGACGAGCGCGCAAAGTAAATGCCGGCCACCACAATCACGGCTCCCACGGCCGTGATGGCCCAGAGAAAACCCGCGTCGCCGGTGGTTCTGTTGGCGAGCCAGAAAATGGGATTGGCGGCGAGTTGATGACGATCTCGCCGCACCATCGCAGGCGCGAGGGTCGCCAGGGTGGCACCTGCGGCTTCTCGCGGCACTGTCGTCTTCGATGGTGAGACGGGTTCCTCCTGCCACGCCCGCGGCAGGATCCAACTGGCGGCGGCCAGCGCCAGCAGGCTGAGGACAGTCATGCCCGTGAGCGCATTCCAAAACGATCCGGGCTTTGCAGAGTAGCTGGCATCCCAAAGCGAGAGCAGCATCGTCGTGGGGCTGAACGCGCCGACGCCCGCAGGCAGGATGGTCACCACTCCCGCCGCGAGTTCGAACAACGGCGGTCCAACGGACAGCAGGCCGAGGAGGAACAGCGTCACCGTCCACGCCCGGCGTTCATCCCGGGCGATGGCGGAAACCATCAGTCCGACCGAGAGCGAGAAGATCAGCGTGACCACCAGCGCCAGCGCCGAGCGCCAGAATTCGCCGCCCGTCACGCCACCGAGCAGGATGGGCACGGCCAGCGGCGGCAGAATCGCCAGCAGCACGTAGAAGCTGTTCAGCCCGGCGGCGAGCAGTTTGCCCAGCACCACATCGTAGCCGCGCAGGTCCGTCAGAAAAAGCAGGCCGAGGGTGCCCGCGCGCTTTTCTTCGCTCAGACAATCGGCGGTGCTGCGCAGCCCTTCCGTCAGGCAGAATAGAAACGCGCCCCAGACGAGGGTCCGAAACAATCCCTGCCCGGCCATGCCCGCGCCGGAGAAACCGCTGACGAAAACCAGCAGGCCGCCGACGATGAGGATGACCAGTGCCGCGCCGCCGACGCGCACATAGAACGTGCGGGGTTGACGGGCGCGCACCCGCAGCTCGCGCGTCACGATGGGCAGGAGGGTGTTCACGAGGCGAAGACTGACCGAGGCTTCCTGGAAGGACCGCGCGCGAAGTTGCGGACGGACGCGGTGGTTTCCCTCTCCGCTCCCGGAGGGAGGGGAGAGGGCAGGGTGAGGTAAGGGGGAACTGCCGTCATGCGCTCTGATGAAATCAAGATTCTGTCGCTGTTCTCACCCCTTCCCATGAACCTCCCCCTCTCCCGGCCTTCGGCCACCCTCACCCCCGCTTGCAGCGGGGGAGAGGGAAGGGAGAGGGGGCGCACCCGGTTCAGGGGTTCAAAACGAGAACTTGTTCGGGGAATTCTCACCCCGGCCCTGCCCATGAATCTGAGCGACTCCTCTCCCCGGCCCTCTCCATTCGGAATGGAGGAGAGGGTGGCCGAAGGCCAGGCGAGGAGGGGCTTCGGGTTCAGGGGTTCAACGCACGAAATTCTGTTGTGGCGAATTCTCTCCCCATTGAGGGGAAAGGGAAGGCGTTCTCGGTATCGCTGGATGATGTCGCCCATCGTGCGAAATCGTCAGCCCGCCGGCATGGCGGGCGGTTTGTCGGCGCGCGAGAACCAGCGTCGTTTCGTCTCGAAGCGCCGGGTCGCGATGTCGCGGAACTGGCTGTGCAGGCGAAGCCACGCAGGGATGCCGAAGATCACGTTGGCCGTCAGGCTCAGGGCAAACCACAGGCCGAGCGGACCATAGTTTTCCAGCCAGCGCGGCAGACTGCCAAGCGCACTGGTGCGCAGGCTGAATGCCATGGCGGCAAAGCAAATCATGATCATGGCCCACGCCAGCCACGGCAGCACCATGATGCGCACCATCGCGGCGGCGGCGGCGCGATTGGCGTCGCGCGCACGCAACGCCTGCCACATGCCGATGATCGGGAGCGTGATGATGTCGGCGATGAAGACGACAATGCCGCACACCCAGACCGCCAACACCTCCTTGTCGCTCGTGTCGGAGAGCAGGAAGAAAATGTCGGTGGCGAGGACGGCCAGCACCGGCAGCGCGAACTGTCGTTCCAACGCGAGGAATTGTCCGCCAATGATCCGGCGGACGGTGAGCGGCGTGGTGAGCAACAGTTCCAGCGCGCTGTTCCGGCGGTCGGCGCACAAACGGCGGCAGGACTCGACGGTGATCCAGATTTTCAGAAACGTATGCACGATGAGCGCGGAGGCGATGCGGCTTTCGGAGCCAATGTAGGCGCGGGTGAAGTGGAGATCTCCCTGTCCCATGGCTTCCCAGTCAATGAGCCAGAACAGCCACAGCAGGCCAAGGCTGGCGAGGAAGAGCCAGACCAGAAAGGGCTTGTTCACCTCGCGCGAGGCCAGCCAGTGGAAGGGGTTCGCATTCAGCGCGCGCGCGCGAAATCGGCGCCGCCTTTCCGGCCGGCCGAAGCGCCAGTTTTCCCAGAAGGTGCGCCAGCGCGAACCCTGCGGCGTGACGGTGCGCTCCTGCCACGAGCGCGGCACGATGCGGCAGGCCAGCAGCAGCATCAGCGTGGCGAGGACAAACACCACTCCAAGCGAGACATAGTACCAGTGAGATCCCTGCGACGGCATGGAACGGTAAATCGCGTCAAAAGACGTCACACATGCCATGCCCGGACTCGGGAGAATGAAAGGCAGGGCGAGTTCAAACTCCCGGGCTGCGCCGGGGCCGCTGGGCGATGGGTGCCCGCGAGCGTAGTCGTTGACGAACATCATCCCCACGAACGGCAGCAGCAATGTGAAACCCAGCACGATGGCAATGGCAAAGCCGGCCGCCTTGCGTTCCTCGCGACACAGCGCCGAGCAGAGCAATCCGGCGGCGAGCGAGAAATAGAGGCAGTTGAGCGAGGCCGCCACCACGCGCAGGAATTCTTCCAGCGTGACGCCGCCCGCCAGCAGCGGGATGGCCATCACCGGGAACACCGCCAGCAATCCGTAGAACACATTCAGCGAGGTGGCGGCGAGTTTGCCCAGCACCACGTCGTGGCCTTTGAGGTCGGTGAGGAACAGCAGACCGAGGGTGCCCTCGCGCTTCTCTTCGCTCAAGCTGTCGGCGGTCGCCCACAGGCCACCGAACAGGCTGTAGAGAAAGACGAACACCGCCAGCGGGATGAACATCGCCTGTCCCATGATCCCGGGGCGGCGAAAGTCGGGAATGAGCAGGATGAAGGCGCCGATGATCAACGCCACGACCGCCGCGCCAAAGCGCGACCACCAAGTCGAGCGCTTGCGCGCCGCCACCCGCAGTTCACGATCAACGATGGGGAGGAAGGTCATGGCGCAGCCGTAGCGGCGCGTCGGCAGACCGCCGCATTCTTCCAACATTTTAGGTTTGCGGCGCTCTGCCGAGACGCCGCTACGAGGCGAAGTTCACGGCGAGTAGTCATTGCGTCGCACCTCGGGTGACGCGGAGGAAAACCTCCTCGAGGCCGAGTTCGTCCTCGCGCAATTCGAGCAGTTTCACGCCGCCGCGCACCAGCACTTCGGCCACCAAGCTGTGATCCACCTCGTGGCCATGAAGCGTGATTTTCAGTTTGCCGTCGAGCGCTTCGACCGATGCGACTTCGGGCCGCGCGCGGAGCAGGTCGGCGGCTTGATCAGCGTCACCATTCACCCGAACCCAGACGATGCGGCCCGCCGCCATCTGGTCGCGCATGCCCTGCACCGGGCCGCAGTAGATCAACTCGCCGCGTTCAATGATCGCCACGCGATTGCAGAGCGTCTCCAGCTCGCTGAGGATGTGCGAGGAGATGATGATGGTCTTGCCCATGCGCTGAAGCTCTTGCAGAATGGCCATCATCTCGATGCGTGCGCGCGGGTCGAGGCCGCTGGCCGGTTCATCCAGCAGGAGCAGTTGCGGGTCGTGGATGAGCACGCGCGCCAGTCCGAGGCGCTGCTGCATGCCGCGGGACAATGCGCCGATCAGCGCGCCCTTCTTCTCGCTCAAGCCCACCAGTTCGAGCACGTCGCTGACCGTCTGCTCGCGCTTCGCCGCAGGAATGCGGTAGCACGCGCCGAAGAAATCGAGGTATTCGGTCACCTCCATGTCTTTGTAGACCCCGAAGAAGTCCGGCATGTAGCCGATGATGTGGCGGACGGCGTCGGCCTCGGTGACGACATCGTTGCCCAGCACGAAGGCGCGTCCGGCGGTGGGCGCGAGGAAGGTGGCGAGGATGCGGAGGGTGGTGGTTTTGCCCGCGCCGTTGGAGCCGATGAAGCCGAAGAGATCGCCGCGTTGCACCGTGAGGTCGAGCGATTGGAGCGCGGCAATCTGGCCGTAGAGCCGCGTCAATCCGATCGTCTGCACGGCGGGCACGGGAGGAGGAGGTGCGGTCATAAACGCGAGAAGATTGAAAACGAGGACGGAAAGTGAATGGGGAGCGTGCCCGCCTCGGGCGCTGTTTTCCGCGCCCTCGCGGAAAACTCCGGAGGCGTGGCCATGTGCCCGGTGCCGCCATCCCAGCGCGGTCCGAAGGCGCTGGACGCGAGGGCGCGTCCCGCGACGCCCGGGGCGTGCGTGCTCCCCACATCCGGTGTTTCGATTGAGCGATAAATCATGGCAAGTGTTCCGCCAATATCCGCGCGGCATCGATTGAGTTCGTGTGGCGCGTTGTGGAAACCGGCTTGGTTGGCGCAGAAGCCGGAGCCGGGGCGGTCACACGAAAGAGCGTGTCGCGGCGCGAACGGCGCGGGCTGAATTGGTTGAGCGGTTTCACCGGCGAATAGTCGGGCACCCACGCGAGCAACACCGCGTCGCCGCGCTCCAGCAGCGGCGTCAAATCATAGCCCGGCGACCGGATGAAATTCTGGGACTGGCCACCCCGGGACGCGCCGAGGAAGGATGTGGCCATCGCGACTTGCGGCAGGTCGCGGATGACCTGGCGCTCGTTGTTGCCGAAGGTTTGCTGGCGCTGGTTGGCGGCCTGATCGAACGTCTGCGCATAGCGGCTGACGAAGGAAGACACCGATTCAAATCCGCCGTCGAGGAAGAGATTTGTTGTCTGCCCGGCGGCGAGGCGTCCGACATTGTAAACGCGATCGTGCCAGACGAGTTTCGCGTCGGCGACCGGCCGGTCGAGGCGATTCTCCACCTCGATGGTCCAGCGGTCCGCCTGCTCTTTGGTGCCGGCGCGCAGGGTCACGCGCAGGGGCGTTGCGGCTTGACGCCACCAGTCCGCTGCGAAGAGCTGGCTCGTCCACACCGGCACCGACGCTTCGCTCTCGAAACCGTTTTCCTTCTCGATGACTTTCATCCGGCCGGTGTTCTGGCCACCGTAACCGCCGAGGTATTCCGGGCGAATCGTGGCGAACCGTTCCGTCCCCGCGAAACGATACGACGCGTTGGCCGGCGAATACACCGATCCCCACGTGCGCCCGCGCCAGTCCGCGCGCTCGCCATGCGGCGTCACATCCACCACGAGCAATTCGTTCCACTCGGTTTCTCCCGCGCGCAGCTTGTAGCCGATCAGGTAGATCAATCCAGAGAACAGCGCGACGTAGATTGGGAAGGTGATCCAGGTGAGAATCGGGCGGTTGATTTTCTTGAGCCACCAGCGGTCGATGGGGCCGATGACCGCGAGATAACCCAGCAGCAGGAGCATCAGCACCCCGACCGGCAGCTTGCGGATCTGCGCGCTGTCCAGCATCGCGCCGAAGACGCTGTCGAGGCCGCGCCAGCCGGAGCGCGTATAGTTTTCATTGATGAACAACTCTGGCGGCAGATCCGCCAGGCGCGCCCAGAACACGCTGCGATGCGACCACGAAAGAAACGGCTCCAGCTCCGGGCTGAACAGCAACGCCGTCAGTTGTCCGCGCCCGCGCGGTGCGCTCACGGCCAACGGTTCGGCCTCCGTGCCGGCGATTACCTGACCGTCGCGCAGCGTGGCATGAGACACATGCAGACGCGCGGACTCGAAGGCGGGATCCGGGGTGAGATTCACCCACGGATTGCGCCCAGGATTGGAGGTCACATTCTGTCCGGGGCGATTGGGCCGTTGCGCCTGCGGGGGCATGGCGGCGGCGGTTTCCGTGAAGCGCTGCGTGGCACCGTCAAATCGCCTTGCGCCCGTCACCCACGCCTGCAATCCGTCGGGCGCGCGCGCCGCGGCGGAGCCGGTCAACGCGACGGGCATCAATCGATCGAGCCATTCGTTGCCAGTGACCTGGCCGATTTGATCAACGCCAACAATCAGATGTCCGCCGCCGAAGAGCCAGGCTTGCAGCGCGGCCGCCTGCCGGGCGTTCAATTCGAGGGCGCGTTCCGAACTCAGGTAAATGGTGCGCAAACCTTCGAGCGTGATCGGGTTGTCCGGAAACACCGGCGGCAGGAGGCGGGCCACGGCGGGTTTGAGGTCATCGACCTTCGAGGCGATCTCCGGAAAGACCGGCAGGCCGGCCGAGGTGCGGGTGAGGGCGGCCGTGAGCGGGATTTGCCAGGACACCATGCGGCGTGCCTGCCGCCCGGTCCACTCGGCGCGCACGCGGCCCTTTTCATCGAGGAGCCGGGCGGACCAGCTATAGCCGTAGCCGCCCGAGGAAGGCACGGGAATGGCGAATCGTTTGGTGGTGCCGGTGGGAAGTTCGACCGGCATGAGGCGCTGGTTGCGGTCGCCGTATTGCGTGGGTGAAAACTCGAAGATCGCGTTGAAGGCGGGGCCGGTGTTTTCGACCTCGCACACCACCGGGAACCAGCCGGCCTGCGGCACGAAGCCGTCGTAGCCGACGAACACGTCGAACCGCACCTGGCTCGCGGCCGGAGCGGATGCCGCCAGCGCCAGCCAGAGAAGGGTGAGCATCAAGCGCATAAGACTTGGACAACGCCCGGCGACGGAGCGCACGCCTGGGAGCGGAGCCGGGCGCAGGTGCGGTGATGATTCGCCTTGGTGCATGGATACGGCGGTGCTTTTACTGGCGGGGTTATAGGTTTTGGACGCCGGGTAGGCAACGGGAATCCCGTCGGCTCGCCGCTTTTCACCGGTGTTCCGCTAGACGCGGAGCGAGGCCCACTCACTTCTCGTCCACGATCTCGACCTCCACTCGCAGCAGCTCCCGATTTAAGAACTCGTCATTGCGGACGACTACCACTCGGACGCGTTTTGAGTCATCAAAGCAGGGGGGCTGACAAACCTGGAATAGTCCCCGCATTCCTGGCCATCCACGACCATGAGTCTCTTCCGGCCACGCCACGCTGGGTATGCCAGACGCTGACTGTCCGGGCTGAACATGAGATAACTCTTTGCGATATCATCAAACGCCGGCCCTTCCTTGCCATCCACGAACGCAAACCATTTCTTGCCTCGCTCAGCCGTGTATGCCAGACGCTGACTGTCCGGGCTGAAGCGCATCGATCCGCTTGCAATGTCGTCAAACACGGGATCTTCCTTGCCATCCACGACCACCAACGCTTTCTCTACGCGCCTCACCGCGTAAGCCAGACGCTGGCCGTCAGGACTAAAAGTGAGGCGCGTGACCCAGCCGAACTTTGTTCCTTCAGCCCCGTCCAGCGACACGGTCCATTGCCCGGCGCGCATCACCGGATAAGCCACGTGCCGGTTATCGGCGCTGACCACCAGGTTCGTAAAGCGCGCCATCAACGGCACTTTACCCAGCGAAGTTTCCCTGGTCACCAGCTTCACCTTGCCGGGGCTCGACTGCGCCCACCCAGCCACGCAGCCAGCGAGCAAGGTGAGATGCAACGTGAGCAGACCCCGTCGGTGCCATCGAGAGTGGATTTTCATGTGCTCTTGGGGAGCGGTTTTCCGCCGAAGATGCGCTTGTGTCAAGTTCGACGGAATCCCAGTGCGCCGAAATCCATCAGCGCCGCCGCTTCTGTGCCGGACGCACTTCGAAGTAGCCATCGCGGTAGGTTCCGTGGCTTTTGCGTGTGCCGATGCCGGTGGTGTTGTCACCTAGCTCGCAGTTCAAGCACTGCCCAGAGGCCGAACTCCGGCACGGTGACGCTGGCCCTCTCAATGGGCAGCGTCACGGATGGAACGCCCGGCGCGAAGAATTTCACCTCGGTTGCATCAGTCACGCCGAGCGCCGCGAGATCCAACCAGAGCCGCGCGTTCTTGATGGGCGATACGCCGTCGCGGCTGGCGTCGTAGGTCCAATTGACGAGTTGGATGACCGCCGCGCCGGGTTTGACCCGCGGCAGGACGCGAAGTGTGCCCGGCGTTTGGACGCGCACGGATGGCGTCACGTTGGTCAAGGCGTGCGCGACGTTCTCGAAGCGTGGCCCGCTCTTCACGCTGGCGATTAGTTCCTGGTCTGCGGGCAAGAAGTCCTTCGGATCGATCACCAGCAATCGGCTTGCCTGGCGCAAATCCGCCGCCGGCAAAGGATGGTTCACGACGTCGTTGCCGCCCAGCGCGAGGCGGTAGGAGAGGTTGGCGGCGGCCAGCCGGTTGCAGAGGCCGATCACCTTCGCGCCATCGCGGTCGAAGGTGCGCTGCGCAAAGGCCACGGTGAGGTCGGCATGATTCTGGTAGCCATCGAAGAGCGCGGCGTTCTGCCGCACGAACTGGTAGAGCGGGACGAACTTCTCTTTCGGACCGTCATACCAGTGCGTGCCTTTTTGCGGAGTGTGACACCATTGATGATGCGGGGCCATCAGCCCATGCCCGGCGGCATAGCTGAGGGCGATCCACCCCTGCACGAGGCCGGGGAGATTTTGTTCCTTGATGAAAGCCCAGTCGCCACCGCTGGCGGTCGAAGCCAGCGGACGCCCCACGGCGTCGGCGAGACGGTAGGCCACGATCGGATCATCGCTGAAGCGCCGCGCCTCGGCATGATGCGGAATCTCCGCGCTGAAGAGATCGACGCTCAGATAATCCGCGAGGTGCGGCCCCCAGAGCAGGCAGGCGTTGGCTCCCATCGGCACAGGGCGCCCCACGGTCGCCGCGGCCAGCGCGCGGAGTTCCGCCATGAATTGCGCCGCGCCCTGCAACTGGTAAACGCGCCATTGCGACCAGAGTGGATGTTGCTGAATCTTGCGTCCCGGCGTGGCCTTGATCCACTCGCGGAGGACATCGCGGTAATTGAAGCTGCCGGGATCGCGGATTCCGAGTTTGTCCAGTTCGTCCGGCGGCAGTGTCTTCAACCAGGCCGGAAACTCCGCGAGGCAACGGTCGCAGAAGCAGCCGCCTTCCCAGATTCCACCGGCGGTGCCGAGGTGGTCATCGATATGCACGCCATCGGCGCCGGCTTTGACCGTCTCAACGACGCGCTCCTCGACGTATTTGCGGAAGAGCGGTTGGCGGGTGCAACACCACCAGTACGGCACGCCTTGGTGCTGGTGATCCACCAGCCAGGGAACCTTGTAGGGCTTGCCCTCGATGTCACGGCAGAGACCCTGCTCGTAGGTTTGCGGGAATCGTTGGTAGTAGCGGCTGAACTCGGTGACCATGCCGACGCTGCCGAAGAATTTCAGGCCGCGCGCTTCCGCCAGAGATTGCGCGGTTGGCTTGCCGCCCCAGGCGAGCGCGGTGGCGCCGTAATCCTGATAAACCTGCCGGCTGGTCTGATACATGAACACCACGTCCGAACGCTGGAGCACCGGGATCTGGGCGCGCAGGACATCTGCGGGAAGCAGGGCAAGGCCGAAGACGAGGATGGCAGTGAATTTCATTGCCTGAATCTGACTGAACGGGTGGCGATGAATTCAATCAGGAGCGAGGCCGTCCGGGGGGGGCGTGTCCGCGCGCCGGGGGATTTCGCGGATGTGCCTCCTGCAAGAACTGCGCTGAAGCCCGATGGAGACTCATCCTGCGGCATCAGCCGATGCCGAACGAGCGCGAATGATGTTGGGTCCCCAGATCTCTTTTGGATTACGCGACAGGCGGCCCGCGCAGAGCACTGCCAAAAAAAGTGCTGAGGTTGCTACGCCCTCAAACCCTGCAAGCTGACTTCGAGCCGTTTGTTTTCCTTGAGCAACTCCTCCATCGTGAGTCGCGTGCGGCGGGCGGAGGCCTCGCGGCCGAGGATGGTGGTCAAGGCGCCATCCACCGAGCGGCGGACGGTGGGATTCTCGAAGCTTCTGTTGACGACATTCTGGTAGAACGTGGCGATATTGCGCACCGCGCCTGCTTCGTAAGGATTTTCCACCTGGCCGTTGTAGCCATCTTCGCGGTTCTTGATCGATGCCTTGCCGCCGTAGCACGTCTGGGCGAAGCCCTGCTGTCCCTGAATCTGGCAGACCACGTCGAAGCCCGCCTGGTTGTTCAGATGCTTGCCCCGATGGTTGATGACCAGTCCGTCCGCGAACTCGAACAGGATGGAGAAGGTGTCGTGGCTGTCGCCGTGGGGATTCTCGCGCATCCGGCGGGAAACACCGGTTGCGCTGATGGGCCGGCCACCCGTGACCCAGAGGGCGGCGTCCACCGCGTGGATGCAGGCGTTGACGTGATAGCCTCCGCCCACCGCCACGTCATTGCACCAGATCAGATGGCGCAGCCGGCTTTCGAGATTCTCCGTGAACGGGGGATCGCCGAACAAGCCGGCGTAATAGTGGCTGTTCACCACGGCCACCGGTCCGATTTCGCCGGCGTGAACACGCTTCATCACCTCGCGATTGTGGGGGTCGGTGGGGATTTGGTAGTCGATCAGAAAGCATCGCTGGTTCGCCGTGGCTTTCTTCGCGGCGGCTTCGATGCCCAGGCAGCCGGGCACATCCACCGCGACCGGCTTGGCCAGGTAAACATGCAACCCGGCCGCCACCGCCGCGCTGGCGTGTTCCGGGAAGAAATACGGCGGCGTCTCCAGCGCCACGGCTTCCACGCCGCTTTCGATCAGCCTTTTGTATCCCAACAAACCGGAGAAACGCCGTGCCTTGTCCACGCCAAGTGAGTCGCCCGCTGTGTCCGCCACGTCGGGGAAATAATCCGCCACGGCGAACATCTCGTAGCCGCCGTGCTGGCGGAACAGGTTCGCGATCCAAGCGCCGCGACCACCCTGGCCCACGACGCCCAGCTTGATCTTGCGATCAAACTTCGGCGGCGCGGTTGCGGCGGGCGCCGGCACGTCCGCGGCCAGCACAGGGAACGCATCCAGCAGCGACGCTGACGCGGCGGCCGAGAGCGTGCCACCGAGAAAGTGGCGACGAGTGACGGCGTCAGAACGCGGCGATGAACTGGAGGAGGAGTGTTTCATCATTGCACGAATCGGAGGTTGACGGGCGGGAGCGGTTTCTTTTGAGGCGGGTTGTCCGCTGCGGCAGTGAAGCGCTTCCATGCTTGGAGCGAGCGGGTGAGATTTTCGCGCGGTTCGCCGCTGATGCCATAGGCCTGTAATCCGATGGGCCCGGTGTAGCCGACGCGACGCAGAGTTTGCAGGAGCGCGCTTACGTCATAGCTCCCCTGGTCGAGAGTCTGGATGAGTTGTTTCCATTCGAGCTTCTGCGTGTCCGCTGCGTCCGCGCCGTTGATGCTGACGAAAAACAAACGGGGCAGGGCAGCGCGCAACGTCGCCTCGGCATTGTCCTCTCCCTCGACCTTGAGCCAGTGGCACAGGTTGAAGGTCACGCCCACGTCAGGATGATTGAGCCGGTTGGCGAGGCGGACCGCATCGCTCGTCCGTTCCAGCCAGAACCAGGTGTGCGGATAGAGCGCGATGCGCACCCCATGCGGCCCGGCGAAATCGGCGAGTTCGCGCAACTTTTCCACGGCCACGGCATCGCCTTCCGTTGAGGAGGGAGGCAACGGCGCGCCGCCGTTCGACACCTTGTCCACCGCGATCCAGAGCGCCGCGCCGCTGCCTGCCAGATCGGCGATGAGCTGCTTCATCGGCGGGGTGAGCGCGGAATGGGTCGGGTCGAGTTTGAGCGTGAGATAAACATTGAAGAGCTGGAGGCCGCGCGCTGCGAGCGCCTGCCGCATGGGCTTGACGTTGTAGCCGCTCCCGCCGAGGCCGGCGTAGCCGATTTCGCCCAGCATGGCGGCGACCGCTTCCGGCGTTCCCCGCGTGCCGGTGTCCATGGCGAAAAAGGCGTTGGTGAAAGCGCCGGAGGAAGCGGCGGACCCGATGACTGCGCTCTCGCCGGCCCGCGCCATCATTGGACCAAAGAAGACGATGGCGGTGGTGAGCAGAAGCGCGCGCAGCGCTGAATTCAGCGCGGATTCACGGATGAGTAAGTGTCGCATGATCAGCGAGCCGATGGAACGATCACCCAGAAAAGCCTTCATTAGTAAAGGAACCGACGAACTCGGCGGACATCGCATTCGAGGGGAAGTGGCATCCCATTCCGTGCTCATTTGTCGGAATGTGGCGGAACCTGGCACGGACAGGATTGCCTTTGCCGCGGGGAAATAAATTGCTGCCTGACACTCAACTGTTCTTGCCAGTGCGCGACCGTCTGGGCTATTCACGGAACGAATCCTGGAGCGGCCTGCATGTTTCATCACACCTGCCCGAGTGCCGCGGCACGTCCGCGGACGTCCGCTCGATGGCGCATTGTTCGCCCGTCGGCGAATCTCGGCCGCATGGAAACAACGCTGGTGCCCAAACAGAATCTCAAGCGCTCAGAAGGAACTGAATGACCATGACCAACTGGAAAAACAAACTTCTCGCCTACCTGCACGATCCACCGCACAAGCCCGCGAGGATTCAGGGCCACGAAGACCAGCGGACGTCCTTCCTGAATCGCTTCGGCCTCCCGCCCGAGGCCATTTTTGAATTCGAGCGCACCAATGACTGGCAGGCTGCCGCCGCTGACCGGTTGCTTTTTCCTGATCCGGCCAAGTCCAGCCTGTGCGTGGACTGGGGTGAAAGCTGGATGGAGTTCCGCCATCCGCTGGGCGGCGAGCCGTTGACCCCATCGTGCTTCCCGCCGACCGCCGCGAAACTGGAGGAAGAACTCACCCGTGCCTTGAACGCCGTTGCTGGGGCAGATGCCGAAGATTGGAAGCGGAAGTTCATCGCTGGTTGGCGGCTCTGGCCGGAGTTTGCTGCTCGCGAGCGTAATCCGCACTTTGCCTATCTGGTGGCCGACACTCGGATTCCCGATCACACGCTTTGGCATCACAACGCCCTGGCCGCCGCCTTTACCGCGTGTGAGGGCCGACCGGCATTCCTGATGTTCCAGATCGGTCCGGTGCAGGAGTTCATCGCCCAAGCGCGCAAGACCCAAGATTTGTGGTCTGCCAGCTACCTGCTCAGCTTTCTCATCGCTCAAGCCATGCTGGCCATCGCCGATGAAGGCCAACTTCCAGATGGCAGGACAATCGAAGGTGTCGGCCCGGACGCCATTGCCTTTCCCCAACTGCGAGGATTGCCGCTCGCGGACTACCACTGGTGGCAAAAGGGCTACCTCGGCGACCAAAAGTTTCGCGCCAGCCATCCGAACGAACTCCTGACTCCGAACTTGCCCAATCGCTTCCTCGCATTGGTTCCGGCCCACCGCGCCGAAACGCTGGCGCGTTCTGCCGAGCAAGCCGTCCGCGCTACCTGGCAGGAGATCGCGGGGAAGGTGAAGGGGTTCCTCGAATCCCAGATGAACGGGGAGTGCGCCGGCTGGGACAAGCACTGGGACGCTCAAGTGAAGCGTTTCCCCGTTGTCGATTGGGTGGTACATCCGTGGGTCGAAACTCCGGCAGCACTCACAGAGGCAGCAAAAGGCAGTCCGCCTCTCCATGGGGGCTGGGACAAGCACCCGCTGCATCTTTCATTGCGCTGGGCTGAGGAGTTCATTCCACCCAAGGAAAGGGCGAGCTACGGCCCGCGCTCCAACTCCGGCTTTGCCTGGTCGCTGCACTTCGCGGCCACCGACTGGAAGTTCGCCGCCCGCAAGAACGCCCGCTCTTTCCCACCTTGGCAGCAAACCGGCCTTTTGGATTTCGACGGCGTGCCCAAGGATCATTTGGACGGAAAGAACGAAGTGCTGGGCGGGGCCGAACACGAGCGTTTTTGGACTATTTTGAGTCAAAGGTGTCCCCGACAGTTCAAGGGCTCGCAGCGCTACGGCGCGATCTCCGTCATCAAGCGGCTTTGGCCTGAGGCGTACTTGCGAGACGACCTCCGTTGGGATGCTTGGAAGCCAAACCTGAGTTCGGTGCCGGAGATCGCCCAGATTGACGAAGCCATTGACGCCGACGGGAGCGAATCTGAAACCTACTACGCCGTCCTTGCGATGGATGGCGACGACATGGGCCAGTGGGTGAGTGGCGTGAAGGCGGCGCCGTTGGTCAACAGCCTGGCCCGGCAAGCACAGGACTACTTCCATCAGCACTGGCCGAAGGACTCGAAGGAACTACCGCCTGCCGACGAAGCGCCGCGACCACTCTCCCCCGGCTACCACGCGGCGCTTTCCGAAGCCTTGTCCAACTTCAGCCTCTACTGCGCCCGTCCCATTGTTGAAGCATTCGGCGGGCAACTCATCTACGCCGGTGGCGATGATGTGCTGGCCATGTCCCCCGCCCGCACCGCCCTGGATTGTGCCCAGGCCCTGCAACTCGCCTTTCGCGGCGTTCACCCCGAGGCGGCTGACGCCCACGCTTCGACTGCGGTCAAGAGCGTGCTCAGCGACCTGTTCGACTACTCGCGCCACGCGGATGGCTTCCTGATGCTGAAAGGAGACGTGGGCCGTGCCGAACATCTCAAACCCAACTGGCCGCTGATGGTCATGGGACCGAAAGCCACGGTTTCCGTTGGCATCGCCATCGGACACGTTCGCTCGCCCATGCAGGACACGATCCAAGCCGCACGCGAAGCCGAAGCGGCTGCGAAGGGGATGCCCGACAAGGGGGCGTTCTCGCTGCAAGTGATAAAACGTTCCGGGGAAGCCGTCGGCTTCTCTGCCCATTGGCGGAACAGCGCCGTCGCCGTCTGGGGTGAACTCCAAGCGGAGATTCATGACCTCAGCGGTCGCTTCGCCTATCGCTATGCCGCGCTGGTCAAAGCTCTGGTCATTATCGGCGGCGGCGAAGCTGGCGCGCGCTACGCCCAGTCGTGGGATCCAAGCCTCAGTGAAGCCGTGGAAGCTGAGTTGCGCCACGTTCTCCGCCAGCAGGGGAAATTGAAGGCAGAGAAGGCCAACGAGCTTGCGGCACGCTGGTGCATCTGTCTGACCTCCGCTTTGTGCCCGCGCGACTTCCTGCACTTCTGGCTCACCTGGGCCTTCATTGACCGGCTTGCCAAACCTGACACCACCCGCCAGCCATGAAAACCGTCCTTATCGAACCCACAGACGTTCTCTTCTTTCGCGACGCCATCCCGATGTCGGCCGGACAGGGAAAAGGCGCCGGGTGTCGGCTGCCGTTCCCGAGCACCTTGCATGAAGCCCTCCGGGCCAGTTTGCTCCGGGCCAATGGGGAAATGACTTCGGGCAAGACAGAACTGGGCCGGCCGCACAGCGCGGATCGAAAGGGCAACTGGCACGCCAACGGTCACGATGGAAAGACGTTCATCGCCACCAAAGCGTTTCGCTCACTGCGAACCATCGGTCCGTTGCCGTGGCGAAAGGACACGGGCGTTCTTCTCCCGGTGCCGCTGGATGTCGTCCGCCACGGTGACAGCACCATAAGGCTGCAACTTTGGCGGGATTCCTCAGTGCCTGCAGCACAGCAGCCCGAGACGCCCGCGAGTTATTTGGCACCCTGTTTGCCGGTCGCCGTGACACCACCTGATAAAAAGGGCCAGGTTCATGGCTGGTGGACGACGGACCAAATGAGCGATTACCTGCGCGGCCAGGTGCCACGCACCCACCATGGTTTCACCGCGACGCCGACAGAGGCACTGTGGAGGGTCGAGCAGCGCATCGGCGTGGAGATTGACCCCTCTTCATTTGCTTCCAAAGAAGGCCAGCTCTATGCCGGCAGCTATTTGCGCCCTGGCCAGGAGACGCGCTTCGTCGCCTGGACCGAAGTGGCCGACCCGGCCAAGGCGGAGAAGGCAGAAGCCGATGCCCGCCGACACGAGCGCGAACAACTGTCGAAACTGGATTGGCTTCTCCTCGGGGGCGAGTTTCGGATTGCCCGGCTTTGGCACAAGCAAGGCGACGGAAAAGACATGCCTGACTTTCTGGCGACGCTGGGCCGCCCGCCTGCACCCCCGCCAGCCGACGGACCATGCCTGTTGAAGTGGGTGCTTGTGACGCCCGCCGTTTTCGCCCACGGCAGCCTGCCAGGATGGTGCGCCGACACGAAGAAGGACCGCACAGGAGGGCTGCTCCCCATTGGGCGCGTTTGCCTGGACTTGCCCGGTCGTGCTCAACTCATCTCCTGGTGCCTTGGCCGACCGCGCACCGTCTCGGGCTGGGATGTTGTCGAAGGCCGCGCCAAGCCCACCCTGCTCGCCGCGCCTGAAGGCGGCGTTTACTACTTCCTCTGCGAAAACCGCGAAACGGCCGCAGCCCTGGCCAGGGAACTCCACTGGCGTCCGCGCTCCGATTTCTACGGCGAGAAAGGCTGCGGCTACGGCCTGGTCAGCTTCGATGTGCAGATGCACCGCACGTCCGCGGACGTCCCGACTTTGGCCCGCGAACTCTTTAATCGCTAAAAACAAAACCATGACGAACAACATGAAACGACACCTGTTAACGCTCTACACGCGCACACCGCTCCACGTGGGCAGCGGCACCTCGGTGGACGTGGTGGACCTGCCCATCATGCGCGAACGCATCACCGGCTTCCCGGTCATCCCGGCGAGCAGCCTCAAGGGCGTGCTCCTGCAACATGCGCGGGAAACCTTTGACGGCGGCAAACACGCCCGCTCCAACAAGGAAATCCCCGACGCGGCGAAATTCCTGTTTGGCGCGGTGGTTGAAGTCATCGAAGGCGGTGAAAAGAAGCAGGTCAGCAACGCTGGCTGCGTGCAAATCATGGAAGCCAAACTCCTCGCCTTCCCCGTGCGCTCGTTGGCCGGCTGCTTCGCCTGGCTCACCTGCCCGGCGGCAGTGCAGCGATTTCAGCGCGACACCGGCCTGCTGAAACGCGCCGATGGCACGCCGCTGCCCATTCCAGAACCGGCCAAGGACAAAGCCATCGCCGGTGCCGACCTGATCGTGAACAACCAGGTGGTGCTGGAGGAATACGCCATGGATGTCGTCCGCACTCTCAGCCCCACCGACACCGAACGGGAATTGCTGAAGAAACTGGCTGGCCTCACTGCCGACCCGCTGTGGACCGGCAAACTGGCCGCCCGCCTCGCCATCGTCCACGACGAGAACTTCCAGCACTTCGTCACCACCTGCACCGAGGTCGTCGCCCGCATCAAGATTGACCCCGAGAAGCGCACCGTGGACGGCAGCGCCCTCTTCAACCAGGAAAACGTCCCCTGCGAGGCACTTTTCTACAGCGTGCTCACTGTCCTGCCGCCCCGGCGCAACGGCGCGGGCGCGGACTTCGATCCGAACACCAAACTGGCCGAACTGCTGCCGGGGCAGAACCCGCCCATCCTACAGATCGGCGGCGATGAAACCACCGGCCACGGACTGTGCGAAACCAAACGGGAGGAACTGCCGTGAAGACACTTGCTCAAATCCGCGCTGCGAAAGCGCTCCAGTGCTATGGACGCGAGTTCGGCGGCGACCAAGGAGGCGAGGTCATCAGGAAACTCCCCGCCCGGATCCGGAACGACGGATTGCTCGCTTCGCTGGCATTCTGCATTGAGAAGGGTAACGACCATCTTGATGTGGCACGCATGATTGCCGAGCACTTGGCGCATCAAGCAGAGGGGGAGCGAATCGCCATCACGCAAAGTCCGGAGGTCGTCGGCCTAGTTCAGGAATTGGCGGCGGGCGATGCAACCCTGCTGCGGCGAGCAACGGCAGAGTCGCTCGCGCTGCTCAACTACATGAAACGCTTTGCTGGCTGACCATGAACCTCGATCTCAATCGCATCAGCACAAATTCGGCGGTGGCACTGGATCTAGTCCCGTGGCTCAAGCCGCTCGAAGCTCGCGAGCAACTGGCTCGGCAAAGGGCACCATGGCACTTGTGGCTGGACAAGTGGTCCTACCCCTGGACCGTTCGCTGTGACCGCGCAATGGAGCATTGGCAGAAACAGGCAAAGCGCACCGACGACAGGGATCAGAAGCGGTTGCTGCGCGACAAAGCCGATTCCATCCCTTCCGGCAAAACCGCCGCGCTCGCGGTGTCGGCGGCATTGGCCAACGATGGTCGGCTTAATGAACATTGTCGCAGAACACTCGCCTGGCTCACCACCCTGAAGCGCCAGCACGGCGACCGCTTCGGCACAGTCGAGCTGGTGGCCGACAGCCGACTGCTGCTCCACTTGAGCCGCGCCAACGTGCTGGAGAACGTCGGTCTCTACGCCGAGCGCACTACCGGCCTGCCCATCATTCCCGGCACTGCCCTGAAGGGTGTCGTCAGCACCTGGGCCTGCTGGGCGGATCACTTCAACTCGGTGGACGGCTCGTTCCGCCAGTTCAGCAAGGACAGCACCCAGCGCCGCAACTTCACGGCAGGCGAAGCGAAGCTGGCCCAGCGCATCCTCGGCGACGACAACGCCAGCGGTTCCGAATACTCCGGCGAAGTCATCTTCCTCGGCGGTTTCCCCACCAACCCGCCACGGCTGGGGTTGGACATCGTGAACCCGCATCACAAGGCGGACGGCACCATTGAGACGCGATTGACTCCGAGCGCCTTCCTCTGCGTCGAGCCTGGCACTCGTTGGCGCTTCGCATTCTTCGTCCGCCCCGGCGCGTCCGATGCCTCCGCGTTGTTGGCCCGCACCAAGGCATGGATCGAAGAAGCCCTTACCCAGACCGGCATCGGAGCCAAGACCGCCGCCGGCTATGGCCGCTTCCGTCAGCCCAACGCTGCCGACCAGGCCGCGGAACAGCAGCAAGCCGCTCAAATCGCCGCCGCCCAGGCCGCCGCCGCCAAACAAGCCGCAGTGGATGCGGAGAAGGCCAGTCAGCAGGCTATTGCCCAGGCTGCGATGAAGTCGGATTACCCGAACCCGGCCATGTTCAAGAACCTCGTGCTCGATAAGCTCTCGCCCGGCCTGCTCGAACAACTCCGGCCGCAGATCTCGCTTTTGGAGAAGCCGGAGAACGCAGCCCGCCTCGACGAATTCAAGAAGCTCCTCGCTAGCCGGGACTACAAAGACATCCGCAAACGCCTCCGGGACAAGGACTGGTTTCCCAAAGATTGGCTCCCGGCCCAATGACCCATCGCCATGCAACTGCACCACGTTGATTTCCCCTTCACGCTGCTGACGCCGTGCTTCAGCGGCACCGCGCTCGGCAAACACGACGACCACGCCGAGATGCGCATCCCCCCGATCCGAGGCCATGTCCGCTTCTGGCATCGCGCCTTGTTCGGTGCCAACGACGCCAACCGTGTCTGGGGCAGCACCAACGGGGACGAGGGCCAAGGCAGCCGGGTGGGCTTTCGGCTCACAGGTGATCCAATGGAAGGCCGGACTAAAGCCCACTTGCTGCCCCATGCTGACCCTGCCAGCCGGGATTTTCATGAACGGCGTAAGGCGGAGAGCAAACAGTCTGCTGTGCCGGCCAACGGAAGTTACTCGCTCGTCCTTCAACGCTTGGTCGGCTGTACCGGGGACAACTGGGACCACGCCCAACGCGCCGTGAGACTGTGGTTGCTCTTGGGCTGTTTGGGTCTCCGCTCGAACCGCGCCGCCGGTAGCGTATGGCCCGAGGGCGACTGGGTGCCACAGACCGCCGATTCGCTCAACACCACTCTGCGGACGTTTGGCCTCAGAAACTGGTCCGTCGCCTTAATCGGCCTGGGCGCAGGGCGGAACGAGGACGAATTGCGCGAAACCGCCTCCGACACCCTTGATGGCAACAGCGAGGTGTTCGGTGGCATCAAGCCGCACCGCAAACCCTCGCCCTCCAGATTCAAAATAGCGCGGCTCGCCGCCAAACCCGGCCAACCGCCACAGCCGTGCCTCCTTGCCGTGGCCCCCGCTGAGCAGGTCACCGTCAGCGGCTCCACCCAGCGCATACTCCACCACGCCGAGAATCTCCTGAAGCCCAAGCCTCGCTGGAAGGCCCATGGCCCCTGGCAACACCTCCTCCCATGATCCCCCAACCCTCTTGCCCAGCAGACGCATCCGACGAATCCTCGCCCTCTGGCATAGCGGCTCGCAAATGCCTTCGTCCGTCCGGCCACCGCCCATGACCTTTGAGCCACACACCCCAGCCGCCGGCAGTGACGGCTTCATCCCCCCCACCGCCCGATTCACCCTCGGCCAACCGCCCTTCGCCGGAGAGAGCTTCGGCGTGACGTTCCGCGCGTGCGGCAGTCCGTGCTGTCCGTGCGGGGTGGTGACGTTCGAGTGCCGCGCGGAGGCCGCGCCGGAGTTGCCGCCGCGCTGCTTCGACCTTGATCTCTTCCAGCGCGAACTCACCACCCAGGTCCAATCTGCGCCCGAAGGCGTCGCGCTGGGCCGGGCGTTTCTCGCCGAGGCGCAGGAGCCGGAATGGGTCTGGCTCTGCGAGTTCTTCCTCAACACCAAACGCCTGCAGATGGAGGCGATGGACCTGGACACCGTGGCCGTGGACCTGCCCGCCGACTTCAAAGACGATGCGGGCACCATGGTCAGCTACCGCGACGTGTTTCCGTGGGCGGAGTCGCTCGAGTTCCAGCACGGCGGCAGGAAGTGGTTCGCGGAGGACCAGTTTTGCGCGCGGCCCGGCTGCAACTGCACGGAGGTGGGTTTGGGCTGCTTCCAGCGCACCGCCGATGGCCAGCCTTCCGCCAAGCCGCTGGAGTGCGTCACTCTCCTCTTCCACGATTACGTCTCTGGGAAGACGCGCGTGGACACGGCGCAGCCCGGTAGCCCCGGCCCGGATGCGCTACTGCCATCGCTGCGGGCCGCGCTGCCTGACCTGCCCGGCCTGCTCCGCCGGCGGCACGGGCAATTGCAGCATCTGGGCCGGCGGTTCCAGTCCAGGTCCCGCCGGCCCCAGGCTAGGCGCCCCTATTCGTATCTCATGGGCGATGGCCTGGACGAAGGTGAAGCGCTGCTCCCGCCCGCCTTCGCGCCCGCCGCCCCGCGTTCTGCGCCCGTGGGCCGCAACGATCCCTGCCCCTGCGGCAGCGGCAAGAAATTCAAGAAATGCTGCGGCGCCGCCTGACCGACAGTCTGCAATCCTGGGTCGCCACAAAAGAACGCAGAAACCACAAAGAAGAACCGCCACTCCGGAAACCACAATCCCCATGACCCTTCTCTCCCTCGCCTCCAAGCAAATCTGGCCGCAAGTGCTGGCTGTCGCGCACTTGAAGCCCGACCGCGTGCTCTTGCTCCACAGCGAAGACCTGGCTGAGTCCAAAGGCCCGGCCCAGCGCCTTAAACGGTTCTTCGACGATTCCGGCCTGGTCCCGAAAGGCGGATCGCAGCTTGAACTGGTTTCGCACACCGATTTCTCCGCCATCGAGAGCCGGTTCGATGAGATCATTGCCGCCCACCAACTCAATCTCGGCGAGTGCGTCGTCAACTTCACGGGCGGCAACAAGCTCATGGCCACCGCCGTCTTCCGCCGCGTGGCCCGGCGCGGCGTGCGGGCGTTCTACCTCGAACGTGGCAATATCATCACCTGGTTCGAGCCGCGCGACGGCGACATGCTGACGCACGCCGAGCCGCTGCCGGCTGCCACCACCAACCACCTGGATGCCGCTGCGTTGCTCTCCTGCCAGTTCGGAGATGAGGTGGTGCAGTTCCAAGGCGAACGGCTCACGCTTAGTGAGAAGGGAGCAAAGGTTGTCCCGCAGGATCTCGCCGCGAAGCTCCAAGGCGAAACCCGTCTGGATCGCGGCGCGTTCGATTTCCGCAAATGGCTTCACATCGAGAACCCGTCTGCCCGGCAAACGAACGAGGGCGACAACCTCGAATACGGCACCGCGTGCGCTCTGCTCATGGCGCGCGTGCCGGCAGTCCGGCGCAGCGTCGAGTTGTCCACGCTCCCCAACTCCCGCAATTCCGAAGGGGAACTGGACTTGATCTTCAATTGGAATGGGCGGCTCTGGGTGGTGGACTGCAAAGACCGTGTCGGCGGCGAGACCAAGATCGAGGCGCTCCGGACGGCGCTGCTCGGAGCAAGCGGGTTCAACCGCCAGACCGAAGACTTGCTCAAGAGCGTTGCCAACGACTTGAAGGATCGCGACATCAAGATTCTCCGGGAAGACTTGCTCCAAATCGCCGAGGTGGGCGGGTTGCTGGGTTGTGCGCTGGCGGTGCGCAGCACCAAACCTCCGCAACAAGCCGTGGAGTTTGCCGCCAGCCGGCACCCACAGGTCGAAGTTCTGCTGAAGGCCGATCTCGTCAAACGCCTTCCTGCCATCCTGGCCGGGCGCCGGCCGCGTTGAGACAGGATTCTGCAATTTCAAATCGCCAATGACCCTCGACCTTGCCACCCTCTACGCCGCCACCGGCACCGCCAAGCTCGCCGAGCTCCCGGCCTACGAGGCCCGCGTCAAGGAACTCGTGCCGCCCGGCGCGGACGTCACGCTCACGGGCAACGGCCCCGTCTGGCTTTATCTCCGCCTCGCCCACACCCTCCACGGCCGGGCGCGCAAATTGTTCTACGACTCGCCCGTCACCGGCCCGGTCGAGGTGTTCAATCACGACCCGAGGTGAAGTCCGAAGTCCGACGTGCGAAATGAGAATGACGAACCTTTATCCATGAAACCCGGCCAGAACAAATCCCTGCCGCGCCCATCCGTGCCATCCGCGGAATCCGCGGTCGGGCGCGCCAGTCCCTCAACCCTCCACCTTCAACCCTCCACCATCCTTCTCTCCGTCACCGGCATGTCGCCCGCGGTGCTCACCGAAACCGTCTGGGCACTGGCCCGGGAGAATCCGCCGGTCGTCCCCGACCGCGTGGTCGTCCTCACCACCACCGTCGGGAAACAGGCGTTGGAACGGGAACTACTCTCGCCCGACAAGGCATCCGGCATTACTCGCGGCGCCGCACCCGCCGTCTGGACACAACTGCGCCGTGCCGTGCTCGGCCCTGACGCCGAACGCGACCCGCGGCTCCTCCTCGAACCCGTGCGGCTCATCACCGCTCCCAATCGCTCCACCGGCTGCATGGACCACCTCGAAGACATCCGCACCCCGGAGGAGAACGCCGCCGCCGCCGAGTTCATCCTCGATGAAGTCCGCCGCATCACCGCCAATGACGACACGCGGTTGATTGCCTCGCTGGCCGGCGGGCGCAAGACCATGAGCGCCCTGGTGACGGCGGCCATGTCGCTGCTGGGTCGGCGGCACGATCGCCTCACGCATGTCCTGGTCAACGACCCCTTCGACCACCCGTCGCTCCAGCCCCGCTTCTACTTTCCGGCCGACCCGCCTCAATCCCACCGCCTCGGCGCCAGCACCGGACTGGAGCGCGTGGTCAGCAGTGCTGAAGCGACCCTGCAACTCGCCGACGTGCCGTTTGTGCCGCTGCGCTATCTCTTCCGCGACCAACTCGGCCGGTTCGCCGGCGGCTTTCTCGATCTCGTGGCCACGGCCACCGACCTCGTGGGGGAGCTGGCCCAGCCCGTGGCGATTGAACTCGACCGCGGCACCTGGACCGCCCGCTTCGATGGCGAGCCCGTCGAGCTGACCAGCCGCGACATTCCTTTCTTTGAGTTCCTCCTTGAACGGGCTCGGGCCGGGCACCCGCCCTTCACCCATCATCTGGCCGCCGAGGAGCCCTTCAACCATTTCCTCGATGGCTGGATGCTCCGCCACCCGGGAGTGAACCTGGAACACTCGGGGTCTGACTGGCGCAAGCGGAAGCCTGAACCGGAAGACTATCGCAAGCGGCTCAACTCCCTGCGCGACCGGCTGCGCAACGCGGGCCTGGGACGGCTGGTGGCACAACTGTTGCCGCCGCGCGGCCCGGTGGGTTTCGTTCTCGAACGCGTCACCTTCCCCTCGTGCGCCGCGGGCGCTCCGGCGTCTCAGGTCACGAGCCGGAAACCCCGCAAAGAGGGGGTCTCGCGACCTGGTCGGCAATCGGCTCCCGGGAAGGCACTTGCACCAAAAGCAGGCCGGCCCCGGGGCGACACCGCAGCGGATCGCCCCACCCAAAATCAGCCTCCCGACCTGCGAAAGGATTTGGCAGCACGAGCACAACGACTTACAAAGCCGGAGGCCTGAGCGGCCCGAACGCCGAAAGGCAATGGAGACAGTTCCGCGCTGAAGGTGTATTTGCTGATCGCTGCTTGGGGCCTGAGCGGCCCGAACGCCGAAAGGCAATGGAGACCAAGCGCCGGCTGGGGCTGGCGAAGCCACTCGCAGAACGGCCTGAGCGGCCCGAACGCCGAAAGGCAATGGAGACCATTTGACGATTTGATCTTCATGCCACACCTCGCCGCCCCGGCCTGAGCGGCCCGAACGCCGAAAGGCAATGGAGACATCGATCACGTTCCCGTCGTCGTCGAGAATGACCGGGGGCCTGAGCGGCCCGAACGCCGAAAGGCAATGGAGACCCACAGATTGCTTCTTAGCACTCTTTCCAGCGTGGTCTGTTGGCCTGAGCGGCCCGAACGCCGAAAGGCAATGGAGACCGCACGAACCGACGACGCCGCACTGCCAGGACGTTCGGACGGCCTGAGCGGCCCGAACGCCGAAAGGCAATGGAGACAGACCGGCAACCGCGACTTGATCACGTCCAAGGGTAATGGGGCCTGAGCGGCCCGAACGCCGAAAGGCAATGGAGACAGGGCCGCCCGGCATTCGGTGATCAAAAAAGTGACGCGGGCCTGAGTGGCCCGAACGCCGAAAGGCAATGGAGACGAGCACCTCCAGCCGTTGCCCCTCGACGAACTCCCGCGGCCTGAGTGGCCCGAACGCCGAAAGGCAATGGAGACACACCTTGCGCAACTCATGCGTCTTCTGCCGTCGGTCGCAGGGCCTGAGTGGCCCGAACGCCGAAAGGCAATGGAGACCGGAATTTTCGCCACCAGCTTCGCCGTCTCTTCTTTGACCAGGCCTGAGCGGCCCGAACGCCGAAAGGCAATGGAGACCGCGACTTGCTGCCGCCCTGCCCGATACGATCCACTACCGGGCCTGAGTGGCCCGAACGCCGAAAGGCAATGGAGACCGGGAAATCAACAGTGTGAACTGGTCGCACACCTGGGCGGCCTGAGTGGCCCGAACGCTGAAAGGCAATGGAGACGCGTCCAAGCCTTCGCCCTCCAGGAGCCAGCCCATTGGGCCACTGCCGTTTAATCAAGAGCGAGCGGCACGAAGAACGTCCCTCTGGCTGGGTTTCCGGTAGCTCCGGAGGAGCGCGATGTGGATAGCCAACGGCAACTCGAACAGGCCCTCAAGCCCCGGCGGGGCGTCATGGTTTTTGCCGTCAAGCGCCTCGATCGGCCGCCGCACAGGATCATTCCGCCCCGCTGGGGCTTGGGCCTTCCCTGGCCGGGCGTTGCTATAAACATCGCGCTCCTCCGGAGCTGACGCCGGCGTGCGCCTCCTCAACTAAATTCCAGTGTCCCAACGGGCCGGGTGGCCCGAACCCCGAAAGGCAATGGAGACGGAATGGCAGAGGAATGCAGGGCAGAGGAATAAGACACGGGGCCTGATGAGTGGCCCGAACCCCGGAAAGCAAAGGAGACACTCATTCCACTGCCCCACATTCCCCTGCCAATTTCGGGGCCTGGGTGGCCTGAACGCCGAAAGGCAATGGAAACGGAATGGCAGAGGAATGCAGGGCAGAGGAATAAGACACGGGGCCTGATGAGTGGCCCGAACGCCGGAAAGCAAAGGAGACACTCATTCCACTGCCCCACATTCCCCTGCCAATTTCGGGGCCTGATGAGTGGCCCGAACCCCGGAAAGCAAAGGAGACACTCATTCCACTGCCCCACATTCCCCTGCCAATTTCGGGGCCTGAGTGGCCTGAACGCGGAAAGGCAATGGAGACCGCTTTCCAGATCGCGAAAGCGTTGAACCTAAAAACCGCAGATGAACGCGGATGAACGCAGATAAATTCATCAGGGCCGGGGTCATGAACGGAAACGGGCCTTCACCTGCGGGGTGAGTGGATTTGCCTCTGTAAACCACTGGTTATCTGCGTTCATCTGCATCTATCTGCGGTTCAACTGCTTTATCCAGGTTGAACCCAGAAACCGCAGTTAACGCAAAGGCGCTGAGGCGCAGAGAAAAGGGAATTGGCTCCCGGTCAGTTTCCGCATCGACTTCACCCGTTGGGTGAGGACTACCCATTTTTGAAACGCCTGCGCCTCTGCAGTCTTCGCGCCTTTGCGTTGATTTCCCGCCGCATCGTGACGGCTTGGGTTCACACCCCATCCTCGCTCGGGCCTGCCGGCCCAAACCCCGGAAGGCCAGGTGGACGTCCGCCGACGTTCAGTTCCGTGCGTGCTGCCCGGTCCGGTGCCAGACTGCTGCCCGTGATGGTTATGTCGGCGGCAGCCGGCGCGGGTCGGGGAGCAGAAGCGGTCAGGGTCATGGCTTGCCGATGCCAGGGAGGTGGTTCTCTCCCGGACCCGCGCCGCCTGCCGCCCGGCGCAACTTCGCGAAACAGAAAACGCCGACAACCAAGCAAGAATCGCATCATGCACGTGCCACTCGAAACTCCCACGGAACACATCACCTGGAATCAGACACGCCTGAATCAATCCGGAACCTGAAGCTCAATCTCATGCCCACCGCCTGCCTTCTTCACCCCGATTGCCGCGTTCACCTGAACCGTGAACGTCTCGAAGTCCGCGGACGCTCCGAGCGCAGCGGTTCGGAGGAGGTGTTGCGCGAGATTCCCATCCGGGATCTGGACCGGGTCATCGCGGCGGAAACGGTTCAGTTCACCTCGCAAGCCATGGCAGCGTTGTTCCGCGGGAACATCCCGATAAGCTGGCTCAGTTGGAACGGGCAGTTCCTCGGCGGGTTCCTCCCCGCGACCCGGGACCACGGGCTGGCGCGCCTGCGGCAATACCAGCGCACACTGGAGCCGGTGTTCGCGCTGCAAATGTCCGGGCGCATCATCACCGCCAAACTCTACAATCAGCGGCGCGTGCTCCAGCGCCTGAGCGCCGGCCGCGGTGAAGAAGCGTCATGCGCGGATGGAGCGCAGCCCGGGGGCGGTTCCCCGGAGGCAGCGCACACCGTTCAAGACACGCTGAAGTGGCTTGATGCGCTGTTTGCGCCGCTGCGAACCTCGCGGACCATCGATGAGTTGCGCGGCTTTGAAGGCGCCTCCACGGCGAGGTATTTCCAGGCCTGGGCACAATTCCTACCGGCGGCGTTTCCCTTTGAACGCCGGAGCACGCGCCCCCCGCTCAACGCAGTGAATGCGTGCATCAGCTTTGGCGCGACGCTGGTCTATACCGAAGCGGTTTCCTGCCTGCACGCGCATGGCCTCGACCCGGCGCTCGGGTTGTTGCACGCCACCGAAGATGGTCGCTGGAGTCTTGCACTGGATCTCATGGAGCCGTTCCGGCCCATCCTGGTCGAGGCGCTTGCGCTGGACCTGTTCAGCCACCAGATGCTGAACGCGGAGAGCTTTGAGCCGAAGAACTGCGGCGTGTATCTGAACGAGGAGGGGCGGCGAAAGTTCCTGCTGCAATACGAGCGGCGCATGGAACGGCAGTTTCTCAGCGAAGCGGTGGGGCACCGGACCTGCCTGCGCCAGCAACTCGACCAGCAGGCGGTGCTTTACAAAGCCGCGCTCGAAAACCCGGAACGCTTTGAACCGTTCCTGATGAATTGAAGACGCCCCATGTCACCCGAAGCCGATTGGTGGCACACTGCCTTTCCCGTGGTCCCCTACGAAGGATCGGCTCCTGGAGCCGGTGAAATGCTGACCATTGTCGCCTACGACATCACGGACGACAAACGCCTGCGCCGTGTGGCCAAGGTGTGCGAGGATTTTGGCGTCCGGGTGCAATACTCCATCTTCGAGTGCCTGCTGGAGGAGGATGAATTCACGGACTTCTGGCTGAAGCTGCTGGAGGAAATCGACGAGGACGAGGACAGGGTGGTGGCCTACAAGATTGATGCGCGTTGCGCCCGGGAAACGCAGACGGCCGGCGCCATGGTATGCAGCGAGCGGGCGGTGTGTTATCTGGTGTAAGCGGCGCCAGAATTGCGCCAGCAATTCCAACGATGGCGCGCCAGTCGTGGGCGGTTCACGGATGGTGACGGTCGGCGTATTCGTGCAACAGACGCAGATAGATCCGGTAGTCCGCGAGCGAAACACCGGGCGGCGTCTGATGATCGAAGCTTCGGATGAATCCGCCCCTTTTCATCAGCGGCACGAGGCAATCGAACTCCGCGCGCATGGCCGCCTCGCCGAGCGGCATCGTCATCTTGTCGTGTGCCGGCCCAAGCGGTCATTCATGACTACGAATCGATCATCAAAACAACCTTCCGCCGATGCTACAACACCGTCGTGCCAAAGCCATCGCCATCGGGCGCATCCGCGCACTGCCCCGGCGCGCGGCCTTGAGGCCGCTTCAGCGTTCGACGGGTGTTGGCGAAACATGGCCGGACGGTCTTTCGAACGAGGAAGCGACGTAAACGTCGCGCTCCAACCCGGTTGCCTTCGGGGGCAGTGTCGAGATGCGCCCATTGCCCTCCACCGGCGCCTCAGCGCGCCTTGAGGTCGTAGCAAAGCAAGCGCTCGTGATAGCGGAGGTAGAGACGGCTCTGATGGATGACGGGGTGCGCCCAGGCATCGCGTTCCCTGGCGTCCGCGAGACGGAAGCGTCCCTTGACCTCGAAAGACTTTTCACCGGGTTGCAGCAGCAGCATCCAGCCATCTTCACACAGCACATACAACCGGCCCTCCGCGGCCAGCGCGGCGCCTTTGGTGAAATCGGGCGCGTCGTAGAGCACCGCACCGGTGTTCGCATCCACGGCGGCCCAGCCCTTGCGCGCCGGATAAAACGAGCCATAGATCCGGCCGTCCAGATGGACCACGCCTCCTTGCAGTGAATCGAGGCGCGTGCTCCACAGTTCCTTCGCTCCGACCGCTTCGTCCGGTCCCGCCGGAGCGAGAAGCTCGAACAATCTTCCTCCCTTCCCGTGAGGCGCGGTGACGAACACCGCGTTCCCCACCAGCACCGGCATCATGGCCAGGACGGAGTAGGCCGTGGGAATGCGTTGGACCCATTGAATTTGCCCGGAATCCGCGTCGGCACAGACCAGGTGCCGCAGGGAGCAGCCGATCAGCAAACGTCGTCCGGCGAACTCGACGAAGATCGGCGGGGTATAGCCGGCGCTCTCCAATGCGCGCTCGCCGGCGGTGTCATACAACGGTTTGCTCTTCCATCGAACCCGCCCGGTTAACTTGTCGAGCGCAACCAGCAATGCCTCGCGTCCACCGGCTGTGGCATAAACCGCTTGATCATCCACGACGACGCATTCACTCAAACCCCAGGTGATGTTCGTGCCGTGGAAGAGTTCCAGCAGGTTCACCGCCCACCGCTCGCCTCCTGTCTCCGCCCCGAAACAGGCCAGACGTCCGTGGGCATTCAGATGGTAGAGGTGACCGGCGCTGTAGGTGACCGAGGCACGCGCGCCGGGAAATTGCTCGTTCCAGGAAAGACCGTTGGTCGCGCGCCAGAGCGCGGCTCCAGCAAGATCCAGGGCAGACACCTGCAAATTCATCCCGATATCGCCCGTGAGGAAGATGCGTCCATTCACGATCATCGGCGAAGAGAAACCGCGTCCCAGGTTGGTGGCCGACCAAAGCAACCGGGGGCCGCCATCGGGCCAGACCGACAGCAAGCCTCGCTCATCGCACACGCCGTCCCGGCGCGGTCCACGAAATTGCGGCCAACCCACCTCTCTCGAAACAATCGGGCTGGCTCGCGGCACCGGCTCTGCCGCGGTGACGGCGGGAGCAGAGAGAACCAGCCACGCCGTGGCCAGGCGGAACCCCAGCCACCGGCACAAAAGGGGGCATCGCAAACCAGTCCTTCGTCCGGTTACCGTATCTTGGCGCAGGTGCATTTGGTCAGAATTCGAGGTTGATTTTGCGGTCCCTGCGAAGCTGGCAGACTTGCTGCGGAACGCGCCGACGGGGAGCAGTTGGGTGATTGGGGGGAATTGGACAGGGGAGAAACGACCCCAGCATGTGTATTCATTCGCCACAGTGCCAGAGCACTGTCACAAACCATCAAGCAATCCTGCATAACCCTGTGCTGATGTTGGTGCCGACGGAGGGGGTCGAACCCACACACTCTTACGAGTACCAGATTTTGAGTCTAGCGCGTCTGCCAATTCCGCCACGTCGGCATCATCTGATTGCCATGTTTTGCAGCAGGCTTGGTCGGCACGATCTTCTGTTTCCAAGCCGGCTATGTCGGTCATCGCGCAGGGCCAGGCTGTAAACAGCCCCAGGAATCTTTGAACCGGCACTCCACGGGGAGAAAAGCCGCCAACCCGCGAATGACGAACAGCGGCGTTTGATTTCCAAGGTGCCAACCCTGCTGCAAAACATCGACAGCGGCGTTTACTTCGCACGAATGAAAATGGATGGCAAGATCGTTCACCAAAGTTGTCGTTCACATAAATTGCCGGCGCTGTTTCCACTCGCCGAAAACCTGCGGCAAAGTCGCCGACACGCCCATGCAGGCAATCGGGTCGCCAGGAAACAGGAGACAAAAGAGACTTTCGTCCGGTTCTACACAGTTGGGCGCTCAAGGCAGGTATGCTTGATTCTCCCTCCGCCATTACGGTCCGCTTTTCCTCCCTCTGCCTCCGAGGAAATCTTCTCCGGGAATTGAAAATTAGGAAAAGGAAACATTGACTGAAGTTGGGTTCATGGTCACGGTGTTCATGGTGGGCGTGGGAAAAGTTGTTTCTCATGCTGTTTGGTTCGGGTCTTGGGTCAATATTTGAGGTTGCAGCGTCGCGAAGCATTGGTTGCGTGGAGAGACCACCACCCGTGTTTGGTTGGTGGTGATGAAGGATTCGCTTTTTGATCGCGTGAAAACCGCTCTGACAGCAAAAGCCGTCCTTGGACGGTGGGTGACTGCCGTCGGCCTGTGCGCCGGTTGTCTGACTCCCTGCCGGGCCCAGGTCGGACCGGGTTCCACCCTTCGCTTTGACGGCACCAACGGCTACGTCAGCGTCCTCCACAGCGCGGCCTTCAACTCCTATCCTTTCACGGCCACGGCTTGGATTCGCACGACAAACACGGGTGTCGCCATTCAGGGCATCGTCTCCAAGTATGTCGATGCCTCGGGCAACGGCTGGACGATGATTGTCTCCGCCGGGAACGTCCGGGCTTTTCTCTATCGCGATTTCGGCAACTTCGTGGATCTCGATGGCGGTTTTGTTGCGGACGGCCGCTGGCATCATATCGCTTTCGTCGCGGATGCGGGCGGCGGCAGCATCTTTGTTGATGGCGTGTTGAGGAAGAATGTTCCGCGCACCGGCAATCCCACGGCTCCCACCGGAACCGCTCCGCTGCAAATCGGCCGATATCACACCTACCCGAGCCGCTTTCAAGGCGACATTGACGAAGTCTCCGTCTGGAACCAGGCGCTCCAGACCAACACCCTCAATTACATCAAACACCGCAGCCTGAGCGGCAGGGAAGATGGCTTGGTCGGATTGTGGCGGCTGGATGATGGCGCGGGAACATTGACAACGAACGCGGTCGCTGGAGGAACCGCAGGGTCGCTGTTGAACAGTCCGGCGTGGGTGGCTTCCACGGCTCCAATTGCTCTGGCATCGGTGGCGGATCGCGCGCTCAAGCTTGATGGTGCCGATGATCAAATCGTTATTCCTCACGACGCCAGCCTGAATGCCTTTCCTTTGACGGTGATGGCCTGGGTGAAAACATCGCAGTCCGCCGGCACGTATCCGGCCATTGCCGGGAAATATCAGGTGAACTCGCTGGATGGGTGGGGCATGGCACTCAACCAGGGCCGGCTGCATTGCTGGTACTATCGCTCGTCTGGCAACGGGCTGGAGCCAAACTATGCCAACGCCTCGGATCGCTTCATCGCCGATGGCCAGTGGCATCACGTGGCCTTTGTCGTGGATGCGAATTCCGGGCGGCTCTTCATCGACGGCCAACTGGTCCGAACCGAACCGTGGACGGGCACGGCCGGGCCGACCACCTCGACGACGCCGTTGCGGCTGGGCAATTACACGTCAAGTGCTGTGTTCCTCAACGGGTCAATCGATCATGTGTCGATCTGGAACGTGGCGAGCAGCCCGAGCGACATCGCCCAATACTCGCACTTGCCGCTGACGGGTGGGGAACCGGGTCTGGTTGCCGCGTACGAAATGGACGAGGCCAGTGGCACTGCCGTGGTGGATCTAACCGGCAACTTCCCGGGCACTGGACAAGGCGGTTTCACCCGCACTGGATCGCTTGCTCGAATCGGCGACGGCTCGCAACACTTGCTGGCGAACCTGGACCGGGCCGACTACGGGCGGTTCTGGGCGCTCGGCCTCAGTGCCACCGCGAACACGTTCCCCATTCCAGCCACGGCGACCTTCCGCCGATTCCATGATTTCGGCGATGCCCCTGCGCCCGTCACCATTGATGCGACGATCGACGCCACTTTGTCGGACGACGCGCTGCAACCAGCGGCATTGAACGGACCCGCGCAAGCCACCTTCAACTTTGTCCTGCCGTCCGAGAACGCGAACGCGCCGGCGACCAACTCGGTGAGAAATCTCACCTCCACCTTGCTGCTCGACCCGGTGCAACTCGCGTCGGTGAACAACACCCACGCCACGACGGTCACGCTCGCACACTCGGAGGACGGTGCGGTTGCGGTGACGGATGAAGCCGTCACGCTGCCCTTGGTCAAACTGCTCGACTTCAACGGAACGCTTTTGTTCGGCACCACGGAGACGCGGTTCAGTTCCCTGGCGAACACTCCTTTTCCTGGCGCGCCCACGGGCGGCGGCCTGGCGACGATTCTCAACATCAACAACAACTCCGGCTTTCTCGTCGCCAAACCGACGCATCACTTCGGCACCGGCGGCAATCTGCTCAACGTGACGCTGTTCGATGACGGTCACACGGAGGTGACCTCGGGCACGCTGCTGGTCAACGGGCCGGTGCCGGACCGCGAAGTCCTCAATGGAATTTCTTTCGATCGCACCAACATCACCATCAGCCCTGCGGGCGGACTGAGGGGAACAGTCGTCTTACGATTTCCCACCGGCTTCAGCCTCGGCACCGCCACAACCGACCGCATCACCACTGCTACGCGCGCTTTCGCCAACACGGCTCTGGATGACCTCCTCATTCCGCAGAGTCCGATGCTCGTCGTGCCCGGGCCGATCTTCGGCGTCGAGGAGACGAAGCCGTTCTGGATGCAGACGACCTCGCTGGAATGGAATCTCGGCACGGGTCTCATCACCCTCGACGCGCCAACGCTTTATTTTGTGCGCCAGGAGGAGGACGACCTGCTCACCGCGAACGGCGCGACGCTGGCCGTTGCGTCCGACGCGAACCGTGTTTCCAACGACGGTTACTTCCGCGACGTCGTCACCGCGAATGGGCCGGCGGTCCTTCGAGCGGACGCGAATGGCGCGGCGCTCCTCAGCCTCGACTTGAATCTGGGCGCGGGTGAACTGCGGCCTCATTTCCCGTACACGACGCGGTCGGCCCCCGGCATCGTCACCACCGGTGGCCCACTCGTCATTGCCGACGACCTGGTCAACACGATTCAGAGCGCGCTCCAACTGTCCGGCCCGGTGCCGGTCAGCTACGCCCGCGACTGTTCGGACACGAACTGTGCGGGCGTGGTGCGCCTCGGCCCGCTCACCTTGGAGTTCACCACAGGCTCAGGCCAGCTCGCCTTCACGCCGGACGGTGGGCTGTTCGCCTACGGCACGGTGCCACCGCAGAATCTGACCTGGGGTTTCGTTGGCGGTGCCGATTTCGCGCAGCGCACGTCGGACGTCGAGGCTGGCGCCTTCCAGATGCCGGGCACTTTCCTGCGCGGCGATCAAACGACCCTCAGCGATTCCAACCGCCCCGCCGTCCTGCTCTTCACCGGCGATGGCAACGACATTGATCCCGCCTACCGCGAGCGTCCGGGAGAAGCCGGTTACGCGGACGGATTTGCCAACTACGCCGGCCTGAATTTCCGCGCACCCGCTTTGGGACAGAGCCATCTCGCGAAATTGACCACGCCGTTCTATCCGCTGATTCCCGAAGCCAAATACTACGCGCGCCCCGGCGGCATCAGCGGCATCCATCAGGCCGCCTCTTTCCCATCCAAGCTGCGGCTCTACGGCTACGACTTCACGATTACCCGCTATGCGCTGTCGTATCTTGACAGCGACAACTGGCAGTCGCGCACCGATGGCAGCGTGCATCTGCCGGGACCGGCCGACGCGCCAGCGGGGCCGGCGGGCTTCGACCAGGAATTTGCCGAGATGAAACTGCTCTGCCGGGGCGGCCTCGGCTCGGCGCGCATTCCGGACACGAGCGGCGAGAAATATCTGAATTACTGGAACACCTACTTCACGCCACTCTCGATGGAGTTTCGTGCCACCAACGGCGACAGCTGCAACCTCGGCAACCGCTTCCTCGTGCTCGGCGTGGAGACGAAGCTGCCGTTCATCCCCCAACGGCTGCACGCGGCGCTGGGCTTTTACCCGAACGGCAATCTGGTCACGGTGCAGACGGGCGTGCAGGGCGTCGATTCGCGTTTCCCGGTGCCCGCGCAGCTTTCCCTGCAAGGTCCCACCGGAGGGAAATACCGGTTCTCCGCCGGGAGCGAAGGCTACTTCAACAACTGGGAAACTCCGGGCCGGCCGCCCGTTGGTTTCTACAATCTGGCAGGCAAACTTGACCTCCCGTTCTTCGAGGACTCGAAGGTTCATCTCCATGTCACGCCCATCTCCCGCGAAACCGCGGATGTCCATGTGATGGGCGGCTGGCGGTCGGCGGACAAATTCGGCGAAGACCGCGGCTGGACGGACGGCGGCAAACACTTTTTCAACCTGACCAAGTTCGATCCGTCGCACCGCGGCTTCCCCGGAGCCGATGCCAACAGTTATCGCGACAGCCAGACGGTGGACTATCATCCGCGCGCCCAGCGCGAGTGGCTGGAGATTGTCCGGTTCGACTACCCGCTGGCCTGGAACAAGACGACGCACCGATTCGCGTCCTTCGAGGATTCGACCGTGGTGCTGCCGGTGCTCGATGTGAGCAGCCGCTTGAAGGATCTCACGCCCGGCAAAATCGACATCGACTTCTCGCAAGACATCAACCTCAGCCTGCCGCGCATCAAACTCCTCGATCTGGCCAACGACGCCTTGGATGAGTTCAACGGCCCGCTGCTCTCCGTCTCCAACGCGTTGCGCGAGGCGTTCGTGGATTTGTCGGACGCCTCGGGACTGACAAAAGGTTCCCAGAGCATGCAGCGTGTGCTGCGGGACGCGCCCGAAGGATTGTTTCGTCCCATCCTTGATCCCGCGCTCGACCCGGCGGTGAACGCGCTTTATTCCGACCTCGCCAGCCTGCACACATCCGCCAATCCGGCGACTTTCCTGCGCCAGGTTTCCAACACCGTCGTGGGCGTCGGCAATGAACTGCGTAACGCCGCGCAATCGATCAACGGCGCGGCGGGCCAGGCCAACTCGGTGGTGGGCGGCGTGAACCAGGCTCTCACGGATGTGGACGACACGATCGGCCTTTTCATCCGCATCGTCGGGAAAGATCCGGCGACGGGCAAGCGCCGGGCCGTGCGCATCATCGTCCAGAAGATCGTCAAAGACCAGGCGCCTGACCTCGGCTTCGTCGTGGATGCGGCGAGCGGATTGGCGGACGACATCGTGAACGCTTTGCTGACCGAGCTGGAGCCCACGCTCGCGGAAGTGGAGGGCGAACTGGTCAAAGCCCGCGCGGAACTGAACAAGCTGCGCTCGCAGCTCGGCCCAGGCTCGGGCGAGTTCAAACAGGCGATCACGTCCGCGACGAGCAGCGCCGCCAACCTCAACCAATTCGTCGGGCTGGCCGGAAGTTCCCTGTCGAACCTGATGTTTCTGGTCAACACATCGCAGGGCGATTTCTTCACGGCGAATCCGGCGGAGGCGAAACGGCAGATCAAACAGCGGCTGATCGTGGCGTTCCTCAACTCGACGATCACCGCGAAGTACCAGGAGACCTTCAAGCAGTTCCTCTACGACGACCACGCGCTGGTCAACCAGCTCCTCGAAACCCTCTTCCAGCAGATTAACAAGGCGGTGCGGGACGGGCTGCAATCGCAAATTGCCGCCGCCAAGGATGGGGTCTTCCAGGGATCGAAGGGCCCGGGCTCGATCGGCGGTTCATTGCTCGCGGCCAAGGTGCGGGGCGCGCCGGAGTTCAATGGCGATGCCCTGCGCAAGATCCGGCTCGACGCGGACGTGCGCCTGAATCTGCCCGATGAAATGAACTTCGGGGCGTTCCTCGAAATCAGGGAACTCGATTCCTCCAACACGCCGATCGGGTGCATGCCGCCCGGTGGTCCGTCCGCGGAGGTGACGCTGGGCGCGATTAAAGTGCCGCTGAAATGGGCCGGGCTGGGCGATTCGCTTGCGGTGGATGTCGCGGCCCGGTGGAACCTCAATTCGGGAGTCGTCTATGGAATTGGCGGATCGATTCAGTTGAGCGGCAAGTTCGATGTCAAAGGCGTCAGCATCGATTACCTCGGCGCGGCGCTCGCCATTGGAGAATTCGAAAGCTACTTCGTCGCGCGCGCCAAAGGCACCGCGACCGCCGGAGGCTATGGCTTTGGTGCAGAGGTCGGTTTCTTCGCCGGCAAGACCTGCCACATCGATCCGCTCAAGATGGTGGATCCTGAAGTGGAAAAGATCCTCGAAGCGCCCAACGAATTCTCCGGCATCTACGTGCAGTTTGGCGGCGTGTTTCCGCTCACCCAGATCATCGGGATCCCGGCGAGCTGCCTCCTGCGGGCGGATGGCAACGCCAACACCATCCTCTATTACCGGGGCGGCCCGCGTCTGGGAACAATTGGCGGAAAGCAAACCATTGGTCTCGATGTCGAACTGCTTTGCATCCTGAGCGGCAGCGTGAAGTTTACCTCCTTCTTTACCGTGAGTGCGGCGCAACTGGTGTTGGGCGCGGAGGCGGAGGTCTGCGGCAAGATCGGGGCGTGCCCTTTCTGCCTCGAAGGCTGCGCCGACATCACCATCAAGGGCGTCGTGAACGACGGCGGCATCGACTACTCCGTGGACTTTTGAAATGAACGCGCTGACGATCCATGCCAGAGGAGGAGCCGCTCCGAGCTTCGTAGCGCAGACTTCCAGTCTGCCGTGTCGCAGTGCTTCCAGCCTGCGGAGCGCCGATATTGTCGAGGTCTTGGCATTCGGCGAGGGTCTGCCGACTGGAAGTCGGCGATACAGCAGGTTGGAAACCTGCGCTCCAGAGTTCGCCATGGTGCGAGCCTTCGCGTTGAGCATCGCGCTGGGGCTGTTCTGCTCTGCAGCAGTTCTTGCCCAACCGCTCAACGACCTGATCTTTACGGTGGGCACCACCGCGCGGAGCGGCGGCAACGATTACTCCTATCTTCTCCTCGGCACGCCGGCCCCAGAACTTCTCGCGGGCAAACGTTTCGCGGTGTACGGCAAACCGGGCGCGCCGGCCAGCGCGGTCCCTTTCACGGTGCGCGGCTCCATGTTCCAGCGGAGTAATCTGGCGGAGATTGATGCGTTGCTCACCCAATCCGGGCCGCTCGGCCAGGATCCCGGCAGCCTGGCCGACTCGCTGAATATGCTCCTGCGTCGCGAAGCCGGAATCAGCAACCAGCCGCTGGCGCAAAAAATTCTCACGGGCTTCCGCGTCGCGGGCACCAATCTCCAGGCCGCTACTTTCCTTCGCCTCCTGGCCCGATCTAATCCCGGCCTGAGTCTGGCGATGGGGCAGGCGTTCACGGAGCCGATTCCCGGCGTCACGACCTACGAGTTGCGCGAGGTGAATCCAGCCGATGGCGTGGCGGGCGACGTGGTCGGGCGCGTCACGATCACGAACAACCTGCCACTCATCCTTCCGCCGCCGGGACGGCCGTTCCACGTCGCGACCAATCAACCGGGCGACAATCTGAAGATCAAGTTGCGCTGGGGCACGACCGACGCGCTGCGCCGACTCGCCCTCGCCAGCTATGGCTACAACCTCTGGCGAATGCCGCGCGCACAGGCGGAGGCCGCAGGGTTCAACGTCACGCCGCCAACCCTCGCGCAACTGTCCAGCACGCCCAATCTCTTCCGGGTAAATACCGCGCCGATGCAGGCGAGCAAGGAGTTTTCCGCCGGAAACGGCGCAGGTGCGGCGGATGATCCCGCCGATCGCGTGACGTATTTCTTTGCCGACGACAACAACGGCGTGGAGGCGGGCGGCGTGCCGTTTGTGGATGGCGCGGAGTTGTACTACTTCGTCACGGCGCGCGACATTCTGGGGCGCGATGGCCTGCCTTCGCCCGGCGGATTGGGCCGCGCCTGCCTGCGCATTCCGCCGCCCGCGCCGAAGGGTGTGACGGTGGAGGATGCGCCGATGGTCTTGAATGGAACCAATGTCCAGCAACGCCTGCGCGTCCATTGGTCGCAAAACACGAATTCCAGCCAGGTGGTGACGGAATACTGGATCTACCGCTGGCCCAATCCGTCGATGGCGTTGACGAACGACCTCGTCCCGTTGAGCAACCGCGTCGGCGTGGTGACGCATCTGCTGGGAACGAACGCGAATTCATTTCTCGACGACGGCGCCAGTTCGCCGACCACCCCCGGCCTGGGCGTTTATTGGTACTCGGTGCGCGCGGTGAATGTGGCCGCGTGCGACCCGTTGCTCTCTGCGCACAGCGCACCCGCCTCGGGAGTGTTGCGGACTCGCAGCGGCCCGGAGGCGACGACGGGCAGCGTGCTGGGCAGTTGTGGCGCACCGTCGGTGATCAACACCGGCTTCAGCCGCGACACCGACACCAACCGGCTCCCCACGCGCCTGTATTACCGGCTGGTCTGCCAGCGGCGCGATCAAGGCATCGCCTGGGCGCAGTTCATGGTCACGAACAGTTTTGGCCAGGTGGAGATCCTCAGCCCGATCTATTTCGCGGCGGATTCCGACCGGCTCGACTTTGAATACACTACCAGCTTCGACCGCCCGGATCGCTACGTCAGTGCGGTGGCTTGTGTCGTCGGCACTGGCCCTGGGCGCGCCTCCAAACCGGCGAACAGCTTCTTCACGAGCCCGCCTCCCACGCCCCAACGCTGGGACGCCAACTTCACGGCTGGAACCATTCTGCTGACGGCGGCCGATCCGGCGGACCCATTGATGGCCGGCATCAACACGCGTTTCAGCGGTTTGAATTGCGCGGCTCCGGCCAATATGCAGTTGGATGCCAGCGGCACCGTGACGATGGAATTTCCGATCTTCCCGGGACCGCGCACGCCCGTGATGATCCAGGGCAACACCAACGGGCCAAACTCGACCAACTGGTTCAACATTGGCATCGCGACTCCCGACGCGAGCGGTAGCTATGCGATCTCCTATCCGGCCTGTCTCATCGGGCCGTTGCCGCTCTTCCGGGGCTGCGTGCTTGACTTGCCGGCGGACGGGGATTGCCCTGATCACATTACGGGCAACTCGGCCGCCGACGGCGCGGTCGCGCCAATCATTCTCAAATTCAAACTCACGCCCCGCACGCGCGAGTACCGGCTCTACAAGCAGATCAACGACGGTGCGCTCTCGCTGATTTCACAAGGCGCCTCAGCTTACAACGTGGCCAGGCCGAATTTTCAAATCACCATTCCCGACGACACCATGCCGCCGTCCGCCGCACGCCTCTGCTATTTCGTCCAACTCCTGGATGAACACGGCAACGGCAGCCCGATGGCTCTGCTCGGATGCAAGGAAGCCGGCCCGGCTACCCCACCCAAACCCGTGCTCGCCGAACCGGTGGCGGCGACCAATCCCGGTCCGGCGCAGGTGACGTTGAACTGGTTCTGCCCCACGGCCGGCGTGAGCCGCTTCCAGATCATGATCAAGCGCGTGGACAAGGGAGGTGACGCTGGTTTTGTCAATGCACTGCTGACTCCGGTTCACTTCTACCTGACTGCGCCGGCCGCGCCGGTCCCCCTGTTTCAGGTGAAGATTAACAACACGCTGAAGATATCTGAAATCACGGGGATTCAGTACACGCCGAAGCTCAGTTCCGGATTCGGACCCGGTCCGCAGTTCACACTCACTGCCGGTGTGCTGGCGAATGTGCCGTATGAAATCACCGTCGCCTCGGTCAATGCGACCGGGGATCGCTTCACGAGTTCCGAGACGTGGCCATTCACGTGGACGCCCCCGATCCCGCGCATCACGGTGCCGTGGCCGGCCCGCCCGCTTCCGCCAGTGCAGGTGTTCGACCGCCCCGCGCCGGGCACCACACCGGTGGATTATGCGCCGCGAGTGCAGGTGGTGTTGTTCACGAATGAAATCGACGGCAAGCTGGAGGATCGGCGCTATCCGGTCGGCATCCGCATCGGCCAATTCACCACCGAGGTCGATGCCAGTCCAAACATCGGAACGACGGACTTTGTCCACTATTATCCGGGTCAGAACCCAGCGGTGGCGAATCCCGTTCTCTACGCCTTTTACCGGTTGGCCTCCGACCCGTCGCGCGCGGGAGAGCCGTTGCTGCCCATCGTGGTTTACCGTCAGCAGGTCACCAACGCCGCCTTCCCAACCGTCTCCGGTGATCTGGTGCAAGTGACGCCGCTCATCGACCGCATCCCGTGGCATCGCGATCCCGCGTTCGGAGAAACGACGATTCCGGATCGGTTGATTGCCTCACGCCGCGAGACACACCAGGATCATGACTATTCGCTGATGTATGTGCGCGACCAGCAGCCCGTCATTCAGGGCGCGCGCTACCGCTATCTCGTGGTGCGGTTCAAGGCGAACCACGAGGTGGATGAAGTCATCCCGGCGGGCGAACTGGAGATTCGATACAACCCATGACGGGCCATTCAGCGATGAAGACTCTCATCTCCAACCATCAACCACGCGCTCACCGAGAAGTCGGTTTGACAACTCGAACCTCGGTCGTGGCAGCCGACGTAAGGAGGCTCAAATTTCTCGGCTTCTGTAGGTTGCTGGGGTCTGAATTCAGAGCCTCCTTCCGTCGGCTGCTACTTTCCAAAAACGCTCCAAGAGCCGGATTCGGATTGCTCGTCGCAGCCGCGCTGTTGCTGTCCACGGTCGTGACTCAAGGTGCCAGCCCGTTCGTTCACGAATCCGCGACTGAGTTCTTCACTGCTGCGGAGGTGAATGGCGATGGGTTTGATGACGTGGTCGTGCTCGACAAGGCGACCGGCAACGTGCGCGTGGGCTACCAGAACGCCGGTGGTGCGCTGACGTGGTCGGCGGCGCGACCGAGCGGCGTGGCGCCGGCCGGGAGCCTCGCCGTCGGGCGCTTCCTCCAGACCAATCGCCAGGCCATCGCCGTCACCTCGCTGGAACTGAACCGGATTCATGTTCTCGATCTTGCCCATCCCAGCAATGCGCTCGCCACGCTGATGTTTCGTTCGCCTCATCCTGCGTTGACGATGCTGGTGGGATTGGAGGTGCCTTACGGCGCGGCTGGACTTCCGGCGCAACACCTCGATTGGACCGCCGCCGGCGCGCACGATCCCGGCATCACGCTGCTCGACCTGTTGAGCTATTCGATCGGAGACGGCCTCGCCGTTTTCCAAGATCAACTCGTGGCCGAGGGCTACCTGAGCAGCGGCAATTCCTTTCGCAGAAACGCGGGTGACGTCTCGCTCCTCGCCGCCGTGCAGCGGGGAAGTAACGACACCTTCGTTGCCTACGCCTACACCAACACCCTGGGCCCAGTCCTGAGCCGGTCCAATCTGCCGCCCGGCAGCGAATATGTCTTTGGCCGGTTCAACAACGAATCCTACGCGCGGCTGCTATTCTACGTGCCAGGTCAGTCGAATATCATGGTGCAGCGCCTGGTGAACGGCGCCTCGGGCATCGCGCTGGGACTGCCGACTGTCACCCCGTTCGCCTCGGCGGTGGAGCGTGTCTTCTACGTGGACGAAGGCACCAATGGGCTGGTGGTGATTCAGTTCGGCGACGGGACTGTCGGGGCGCGGTTGCCCAGCGGCAGTGACCAGGTGCAGGTGACTTATGGCTTCGGCCTGGGTTCCGCAGGCAATGTCGTCACGGGGGTGGTGCCGCTTGGCACGGGTAAGTTCGCGTTGCTCTCAGGCGTTTCGAACACGTTCTCCTCCGCCCAGGCGCAGGTCTTCACCAAGAGCGGCTCCAACTACGTCCAAACCAGCAGCAGCAGCCTGCCGAAGACGACCTCAAACGCCACCCGCGCCAACGTGTGGCTCTTCGCGAGCGAACCGTTCGTGAACACCCAGCCGGGCTTCGTGGCCTCGCTGAACGGCGGGGACTGGATCACATCGCTTGCCGGCCTGCCCGGGGCCATCTCCGTCGTGGCGGAAACGGATCGAGGAGTGACCAATGGACTTGGCAATCCGGTGGCGCAAAACCTCACCCCCGTGCCAGCCAGCGCGGTGTACGGCGTGGCCAACCAGTATCATCCAGCCATCTCGCTCTTCAGTTACTCCGGCGTCCGGGCCGCCGAGCCGGTAATCATCACCCTCAGTCCGCCGGCGGGGCATTACGAAAATCCTATTGCTCTCTCCTTCACCACCGGCGCTCCCGGCGATCAAGTGTGGTTTCGGGTTGGGCCAACGGCGGCATTCGAACTCTATGCCGCGCCCGTCGCGCTGGACACCAACGCCCAGATTCAGTTCTACGGCACGGCCGGATTCAACCCGGATCGCACCACGCTCCAGACCGCCAGCTATACCTTCACCGACAACTCCATCCCGCCGCTCGTGACCACGAACGGCACCGGCACCAACGGCATTCCGCCGGTCGTCATACCAACGAACGAAATTCCCACGTACGCCTACGGCACGGTGATTTACGGACGGCGCAATGCCGGCTCGGGAACCATCTGGGCCATCAATCTCGACGGCACCGCCGATCACTACATCACGGACGGAGCGCGCCCCCGTCTTTCGCCCGAAGGCCGCTATCTGGCTTTCCTGCGCGAGGGCAATCCCTTCGCTCCGACACCCATCAACAACGGCAACATCTGGGTGCGCGATCTGCTCACCGGTGCGGAAAAGCGGCTCGTGACCCGGACAAGTTTCATTGTCGGCTTCGACTGGGGCTACGGCACAACCAACCTGTTCTACGATGACGGGTGCAACCTCTGGCAGGCCGGATTGGATGGCGTGCCAGGGACATTACCGGTGCCGGCGCACTGCAACGATGACGCGCCAACCATGAATCCGATCGACGGTCGTCTCGCTTTTCACAACCTCGGCGGCACCGTCGCCAACCAGGGCCTCTATGTCACCGATGCAGCCCTGACCACCCAGCAGAAACTGGGGCTGGGCACCTTGCAACCGCACTGGCCTTCGTGGTCGCCAGACGGCACGCAACTGGCCTTCGCCAACTACGATCTCTTATCTGTTCCAGCGAGCGCGCAAAACCTCTACGTCGTGGATGAGGACAGCAGCGACCTCCACCCGATCACCGGCTTTAGTCAGATTGAAGGCTTCCGCTACGGCGCGCGATGGTCACCCGAAGGCGATGCGCTCGTGGGCGCCGCCACTGTGCTCGGGGTAAATGGCCTCTGGATTGTGCCGCTCACCGCCGACCGTCACGCGTGTGGCGCGCCACCCGTGCGCCTTCCCACCACGCCAGGTGATCCGATTGACTTCGTGGGAAGCGTGTTCGTTCCACCGCGACCACCCGATCTCACCATTCGACGCGAGTTGGATGACGTGATCGTTTCGTGGCGGCGCACGGCGTGGCCTTACGTTCTGCAAACGGCCGACGAGCCAACACCGTCGGCGGCATGGCTGTCGGTTCCGCCGCCCTACCCGGTGATGGGTGCTGATTTTGAGTACCGCGTTCCCGGAGCATCCCTGCAGCCGAACAGCTTCTTTCGTTTGCGCCTGCCGTGAGGGCGCGTCGGCAACGGCGTCCCGTTCCCGGCACCTCGATCAATTCTTCGGCCCCAGCGGACGTATCCAAATGTTGCGGTAGCGCACCGGATTGCCGTGGTCTTGGAGAAACAGCGGGCCCTTCTCGACCACTCCCGTCAACGGCGCCGCCGTGGTGGAGCGTCCATCGACGGGGACGTGGTCCTGGATGAGCACACCGTTGTGCAGCACGGTGAATGAGCCGGGTGCGATTTTGCCATCCGCCGCTTTCTTCGGAACGTGGAAGATGATGTCGTAAGCCTGCCAATCGCCCGGTTTGCGGCAGGCATTCACCAGCGGGGCGGAGTGACCGTAGAACGAGCCGGCCTGGCCGTTGGGATAGGTCTTGTTGTTGTAGCAGTCGAGCACCTGGATCTCGTAGCGGCCCTGCAAATACACGCCGCTGTTGCCTCTTCCCTGGCCGTCGCCTTTCGGCACCGTCGGGGCCGCCCATTCGACATGCAACTGGCAGTCGCCGAAGTCTTCCTTCGTGAAGATGCCGCCGGTTTGCGTGGTTTCGACACAGCCGTCGGCCAGTTTCCACTTCGGCTCGCCGCCGTTTTGGGTTCGCCATTTTGAAAGATCCTTGCCGTCGAAAAGCACGATGGCATCGGAGGGCGGTCCACCCAGCGGACCCGGATCGACCACCGGCGGTTCGGCGTCTTTGCTGGCCTCGGCAGCGGATGTGGTGAGAACGCAGGTGAAAGCCGTCAAGGTGAACGCGGCCAGCAGGCTCGTCACACGACGGAAGAGAGGGGCGGAGGTGATTTTCATGATGATTGGTCCGCCTCTCCTACTTCCGGGCGCACGCCGGCTCAAGTGAATTTTTACCAGTGAAACAGGCGCCGGTTGAAATTGGGGATGGTTTCCAATCGCCGGTCGTCGGGGCGCGTGAGCCGGGATGCGGCGGATTTGCTCTTTTGCTGCCGCCGCTTTGCACTTAATTTCCGGGCGATGAATTTGCTCGAACAGATGACCGGACTGGCCAAGTGCGCCCGAGCCGCCTCGCGCGAACTCGCCCGCCTGACCACCCCGGACAAGAACGCCTGCCTGCTCGCGATGGCCGCCGCACTCGAAAACAACGCCGATGCCTTGAAGGCGGCCAACGCGCTCGACATGGAAGACGGTGCCCGGATGGGGCTTAACTCCGCGATGCTCGACCGCCTCAAGCTCGACGACAAACGCATCGCCGCCATGGCCCGCGGACTGCGCGAAGTCGCCGCTCTGGCCGATCCGGTCGGGCGCGTGCTCGACGAGCGTGTCCGGCCCAACGGGCTGCGTCTGCAAAAAATCTCCGTGCCCATCGGCGTGGTGGTCATCATTTACGAGTCGCGTCCGAACGTGACCGCTGATGCCGCGAGCCTCTGCCTGAAATCCGGCAACGCCACCATTCTGCGGGGCGGCAAGGAGGCGCTGCGGTCGAACCAACTCATCGCCGAGATCATGGTGAACGCGGCGCGTGAGCATTTGCCCATGTTCCCGGAACACGCCATCCAGGTCGTGCCGACGGCGGATCGCGAGGCGATCCCCGCGCTGCTCTCGCTGACGCAATACGTCGATCTCTGCATGCCGCGCGGCGGCGAGGGACTCATCCGCGCCGTCACCGGGTGTTCGAAGGTTCCGGTGATCAAACACTACAAGGGCGTCTGCCATGTGTTCGTGGATCGCGACGCCGATCCTGTCATGGCCGAGGCCATCGTGATGAACGCGAAGGTCCAGCGACCGGCCGTCTGCAACGCGATGGAAACCCTGCTCGTGGATCGCCCGATTGCGGCGGCGTTCCTGCCGGCCATCGCGGCGAAGCTGGGTGAGGCGAAGGTCCAGTTGCGGGTGGATGAAGCGGCGGAAGCAATTCTGAAATCCTCAATCCTCAATCCTCAATCCTCAATCCAGCGCGCCACCGAGCAGGATTTCCACACAGAGTACAACGACTCTGTGCTCAATGTTCGCGTGGTGGACGGCGTGCGGCAGGCCATCGACCACATCGCGCAGTACGGTTCGGCGCACTCAGACAGCATCGTCACGCGCGACGAGGCGCGGGCGCGGCAGTTTCTCGCGGAAGTGGATTCAGCGGCGGTGTACTGGAACGCTTCGACGCGTTTCACCGACGGCGGCGAGTTCGGCATGGGCGCGGAGATTGGCATCAGCACGGACAAGGTGGGCGCGCGCGGACCGATGGGACTCGACGAACTCACCAGCTACAAGTGGCTCGGCTTCGGGACCGGACAGGTTCGGAACTAATCGGCCTTGGAGGGGCGCATCCGCGCACTGCCCCCGGCGCGCGGCCGTGAGGCCGCATAAGCGTTCGATGGGTGTTGGGGAAACATTGCCGGATGGTCTCTCGAACGATGAAGCGACGTAAACGTCGCGCTCCAACCCGGTTGCCTTCGGGGGCAGTGTCGGGATGCGCCCGCCTTGGCGCGGGAGTGAAAGTTTGATTTGTCATCCGTCCTTCTTCCTCGCAGTTTAGCGCGCATGAAAACGATTCTGTTCCTGGCTTTTTTTGCCGCGAGCCTGGTGAGCGGTTTCTCCGCCGCAGCCGTAGTCCCTGAAACCCTGCGCGCGTGCCCGCCGTGGGAGGTGAGCGTGGTGGGGGCAGATGGTGCCCCCGTTTCCGGCGCGCAGATCGTGCAGGAATGGGGTTGTGATTTTAACGGCACCATCGTCCTGGGCACGACCAACGTCGTGACCGATGGCGCGGGGAAGGTCAGGCTCGACGCGCGTTTTCTCGCGGTTCCGGCGTCGATGGGGCCGGTCAAGGAATTCATCGTGCGGCTCAATTCACCCGGAGGACTGACCCCGTGGAACACGTTGACCATCGCCAAGTCCGGCTACCAAACCACCCGCCTGAGCGTGCTGCGCAATCCCGGTGTCACCTGGACGCGTGACGGTCTGCGCGCCACGGTGGTGTTGCCGCGCTGGAAACCCGGCTCGTGATTGGTCCTGCCTGTGTCCGATTCCTCCCAGTCTGCCGCCACCCGCGCCGCGCGGATTCGTGAAAGTCTTCCGGCTGGCGGTTTGTTTGCGGAGCAACATTGGCGCATCGCTCCGGATCCGTTCCGTCTGGAGCCGGGTGTCGCGAAGGAAATCGAAACGCTCGGCCGGGTCCTTCTCCAGTTTTACCGCGCGGTCAATCTTCTCTATCGTCAGAGCGCCGCGGGCAGGCAGCCGGCGTGGGTGGCTGCCTGGCTCGATCAGGGCAAGCCCGAGTGGCTCGTGCAACTCCAGCGCTCGCCCGCGTTCAAAAACGCCGTGCCGCGCGTCATCCGTCCAGACGTTCTCCTGACTGATAACGGCCTTACCATTGTCGAACTCGACAGCGTTCCCGGCGGCATCGGATTGACGGCGTGGTTGAATCGGACCTATGCGTCGCTGCCAACGGGAGATTCCGCGCAGGGAAGGCAAGCCGCGCCGCAGTTATTGGGCGGTGCCGAGGGAATGCTGCGCGGCTTTGCCTCGATCTTCGGCGATGTCGAACGCGCCTCCATCGTCGTGTCGGAGGAAGCGGCGACCTATCGGCCGGAGATGGAGTGGGTGTGCGCGCAACTTGGCCCGCGGTTCACCGTGCGCGACGCGCGTTTCACGGACTTCGCCAAAGGCGAAAGCGTTTACCGATTTTTCGAGTTGTTCGATGTGCCGAACGTGGCCAGCGCCGCGCGTCTCTTTTCGCTGGCAGAGCAGGGGATGGTCCGCCTGACACCGCCGCCGAAGCCGATCTTCGAGGAGAAGATGCTCTTCGCCCTCCTGTGGAATCGCAATCTGGGCGGCTTCTGGCGGCAGGAACTGGGCGAAGCGTTTCTGCAGCGGCTCCAGAATCTCGTGCCGTATTCGTGGCTGGTTGATCCGGCTCCGCTGCCTCCGCAGGGCGCGATTCCGGAATTGAACCTGACGGACTGGCAGCAACTCAAACTGCTTTCCCAGCGGGAGCGCGATCTGATTCTGAAGATCTCCGGCTTCTCCGAGAAGGCCTGGGGGGCGCGCGGCGTGTTTCTCGGCAGCGACTTGTCCGTCGGCGACTGGAGCGCAGCGGTGGATGAGGCGCTGCGCGGATTCGCCCATTCGCCCTACGTGCTCCAGCGCTATCACAAGCCACGTCAGGTCGAAGCCGCCTATTTTGACTTCGCCTCGCATCAACTCACCGCCATGCCGGGGCGCGCCCGGCTCTGTCCGTATTACTTCGTCACCGGCGAAAACGATTCCGCCCGCGCAACACTGGGCGGTGTGCTGGCGACGATATGTCCGGCGGACAAGAAGATCATTCACGGCATGACGGACGCCGTGCTGGCGCCCTGTTCCGCATGAGCCTCGTCGAGTTCGTCATCCTGGCATTCGGCACGCTCTTCGTGATCGTCGATCCGATCGCGACCGTGCCAGCGTTTCTGGCGATGACGCATGAGGATTCGGTCGCGCAGCGCACGGCGATGGCGCGGCTGGCTTGCTGGGTGATGGCGGGCGTGCTGATGGCGTTTGGCCTGGCGGGGAAGTTCATCTTCAAATTTCTCGGCATCACGCTCGAAGCCTTTCAGATCGCGGGCAGCGTGGTGCTGATGCTCATCGCGCTCGACATGCTGCGGGCGCAGCGTTCGCGCGTGCAGGAAACGCGCGGTGAAGTGGAGGCGGGCGCCGAGAAAACGGACATTGCCATCACGCCCCTGGCGGTGCCGATGCTGGCCGGGCCGGGAGCGATTTCCTCCGTGATTCTGCTTCACAATCAGGCGGCCAATCTTGCCCAGGAAATCGCCGTCTTCGCGTGCATCGGGGTTGTGTCGGTGTTGAGCTACTTTGTGCTGCGGTTTGCCTCGCACGGAACGCGCTTCCTCAATCCCATCGCCATGAAGATCATCACCCGGCTCATGGGCCTTCTTCTGGCGGCGGTGGCGGTGCAGTTCCTCATCAACGGACTGCGCGGACTGAAGATCATCCCTGCCTGACCGCGCTGCCCACGTAACGCGGACGCCCCTGTCCGCGGGGGTGCGCAGAATGGGCGGCGATCTTCGTGGACAGGAGTGTCCGCGTTGCTTAGGGACACCAATCTGATCGTCGCGTGATGCGGAGCGATTTCGCATCAAACCAGGCTTCGCCCGATTGCCCGGCGAGTTCGCAGGAAACTTCGAGATCGGCGATGGGGTTGCGCAACTCGATCTCGTATTTCACCACCGCCCAATCGCTGTCCGCCACCAGACGGGTATTCACACAGTTGGTGGCGGAGACAGAACCCCGCCGCGCGTAGTCGCGCGATTCATTGAAGGGAAACCAACCCCAGGAACGGCCGTCGGTCTGTTTGCGCTGGCTCCAGACCCGCAGGCCGGCTCCAGCGCCCGGCATGGCAGGATCCGTGACGACGCCGCGCGTGCGGATCCGGGCGGTGATGGTGTAGAGGCCTTCCTCCAGCCACACCGTGCTGACCCAGCGCGCCGTCCCGGGGCGGGTGAGTCGGATGGCGAGCACCGGCGGTTCGTTGGATGAAGTGAGAGTTGCGCCACCAGAGACCACCAGAGAACGCCAGTTGGTGATCGCGGTTGATTCGGCGATGCCGATGGCGAGAAGATTTTTCACGCCGGCGAGTTGTTCATCGACGCTGCGAAATCTCTGGGCGATGCGCCGCTTCTGAAGTTGCACCGCCTGTTCGTGCTGAGTGGAGGCGATGAGTCCGCCCTGACGCGCTGCCGGCTTGAGGCGGGTGGCCAGCTCCTCGACGCGGAGGTCCACCGTCTCAGGCGTGAAAACAGTTCGACGCAATTGCGCCACGCGCTCAAGAACCCGCTTTCGTCCTTCCGAAGAACTGAGCAACGCCCGCCCAGCCTGGCCATTCCGTCCGGTGACGACCGGTCCCTCGGGTTTCCAAAACAACTGGTCCAGACCGTGCGGCATGAAGACGAGGAGTCCGGTCGAGTTGTCATGGAACAGGCGATAATTGTTCTTGTTCATCCCATAGCCGTCCCAGTTCCACAGGAGGCAATCGAGCGCCATCAGCGAGATGAACCGGTCGAGATCAATGTTCTTTTCCAGCAACGCGAGCCGGTTGGTTGGTTGTGGGTCGTTGCAGGCCCGGGCCAGCGCGCGCAAGTCGGATTGATCCTGGGGATTCTCGCCGGAAACGACATTGAGATGCTTGTCCACGTCGGCGCCCAGCGGCGCGTCGTAGAGATTGCCCTTGGCGTCCGGAAAATGGTGTTTGAGAAACTGCTTGTTCCAGCCTTCGACCAGCACGTAGAGCCCGAGCGCGCGGCCGTTGAGTTCCACCGTGGCATAATCCGACCGCGGCACCGGCACGCCAGCCTTGGCGAACAGCTCACGGCTGAGTTTCTCGTTGAGGAAGGAAGCGTCCTGGACGGAATTGTTGAGCGAGATTTTCTCCAATCCGTGGAAAACCTGCCCCTCGACCCACTTGTCAAACTTCAGCGTGAGCGCCGGCTTGGAATCCACCGGGCGGAAACTGCCCGCCGCGCCTTTGAGATGAACCGCCACGTTGGTGTAAACCTGCTCGCCCTCGCGCACGGTGCAGGGAACCTCGGGGCGGTCATCAGGATCGGCGTTGCGCGAGTAGTGATGGCGGCGCAGCGCGTTCATGCCGCTTTGCGAAATTTCGAGGCTCAGGTGGCGGATGGCCGTGTTGGTGAAAAGCTCATGGCTGAGCGCACGAAGCTTCTCACCCTTGGAGGCCGCTGGAGCCGGGGCCGCGGCACACAGTCCCGCCAAGAGTCCGATCCCAATCGAGGTGATGTTCCAACGCATCCTGATCCGCTGCATAGCAGGTTGGACGGAGGACCGCCAGAAACTTCACGCTGAAATCGGGCGGACGAGAAGCAATCGCGCAATCGTCACGGCACGCGGCAATTCAGTTCGGCACGACGCGGTTGACATTGGATGAGGCGGCGCCCGCAGGATTCCTTCTGGCTGAGCCAGCTTCAAAAGTCACGAGCACCGCTGCTGGGCAGGCAGATCAGGAGTGCCTCAGCAACACGGCATCGTCGCCGCCGTCTTCTTTGAAGGACACTTCGACAGTCTCGCGGCGGGAAGTGGGGATGTTCTTGCCGACAAAATCAGCCTTGATGGGCAGTTCGCGGTGGCCGCGATCCACGAGCACGGCGAACTGGACCCGGTTCGGACGGCCAAAATCCATGAGTGTATCCAGGGCGGCGCGCGCGGTGCGGCCGCTGGACAGCACGTCATCGACAAGCACGACGGTTTTGCCGGTCACATCGAAGGGAATGACGGTGGGATGAACCTCGGGGGCGGCGTGCTGGTTCAGGTCGTCCCGGTGCATGTTGACGTCGATCCGACCGAGGGGCACGGGGTGCCCCCAGATGGTTTCAAGGATGAGGGCGAGCCGTTCCGCGAGATGGACGCCGCCCCTCTGGACACCGGCGAGCACGACCGCCTTGCTGTCGTCATTGCGCTCGGCGATTTCGTGGGCAATGCGGGTGACGACACGATGAATGTTGAGTGCGTTGAGGAGCGGAGTCGGATTCTGCATAATACGGATGGGAGGATCGGAAAATGCCGGTGAACCGTAAAGCGGGCGATGGTTTGCAGGCGTCAGGGAAATGAGAACTCCGTCCTCAGATCGTCACGGGCGGAGTTCTGAAACCTCAGTCAAGATTTGGAATCGTGAGAATCGCCCCCGCCTGCGTGGCGGGTCTTGCGCCACTTGGTGCGATGTTTGACGATCCAATCGGTCAAGGCGTGCTCGAAGCCAATGTCGTGGCCGGCTTTCTCCGATTCGATCCATTTGTGCCGCATGATCTCTTCACGCTCAGCCAGAAACTCTCTGTAGAGCGTCGAATTCTTGACCAAGTCGGCGGTCGCCGAGGTGTCTGTCGCAGTGCCTGACATAGTTCAACGTATTCTGCTTGTCCGGTTGAATGTACCATGTGCCGATGAGGTGACAACCTTGAATTTGTCCCGGAATGTGCGCCGGGTGTGATTAAATGCGGGTGAGGCCGCCACGCCAGGCGAGGTGGGGCGCCTCGCTCCGTGCGCGCCGTTGGGAATGCTGGCACCGCTCCAGCGGCGCGCGGAGCGACGCTCCCTACCTCCCAGGGTTTTCCGCCGGTTCGTGGTTAACCTCACCCAATTTTACTGACAAGATCTTGGGTTGGGCTACCCGAAGACGCTTGGTCCCAACCCTCACGGGCAGGGCGCGTCTGTCCCCAGCGCGCCGTCGGGTTGGCCGGGAGTGGTTCGCGGCGCGCTGGGACAGACGCGCCCGAACCAGTCCGGGTGTCGTCCATCCCACTGCCTGGGTAGTACTCACACCCATGTGCGCCGGGCACATCCGCGCACTGCCCCCGGATTCAACCGGGTTGGCGCGCGACGTTGACGTCGCTGGACCGTGCGCCAGCCCGCCGGGCAATGATGGCACCTTGTCCTCCCGCCTATCGAAGCGGCCTGAAGGCCGCGCGCCGGAGGCTGTGCGCGGATGCGCCCATTTGCGCCGGCCTGGGAGCGAATCCCGCCGGGAGGGCACCCGATTTTCCGGCTGTGCGGCGGAAGCGAGTGTGGTTAATTCGGCGGGTCGGCGTGAAATATTTTTCGGGGGGCATACAAATCCGCCCCGGGCCGGTGTCCAATAGCTGAAAAGAACGTGAACGCAGCGTCGAATCATTGGTGCGAAGGTCTGTATGCGGCGAAAGCCGCCCGCCTCCTGCTTTACGGACGCGCGCTGGGGCTGGCGCACAGCGAGGCCGAAGACGTCTTGCAGGAGACATTCACTGCGTTGCTGCAGATGCCTGAGCCGCCCGCGGAGCCGGAACATTACTGTGTGCGCAGCTTCCGGAATCACGCGTTCAACTTCCGCCGCAGTCTGTGGCGCCGGTTGACGCGCGAACTCGAGTCGCACCGGTGGTTCGAACGCGGACCGGGGGAAACCCCGCTGGAACGCGCCGCCATGCGCTGCCTGGCTGAGCTTCCGCCGGAGCAGCGCGAGGTCATCGTGCTCAAGATCTGGCACGGGCACACGTTCGAGGCCATCGGCGGATTGCAGGGCGTGTCGCCCAACACCGCCGCGGGCCGCTACCGCTACGGGATGCAAAAACTTAAGACCTGTCTGCAAGGAAACGATTATGAGCGACTCGAATTGGCTGGAGAATCAATGCCGGTCCTGGACACCGCGCCGACCATCGGCCCGTCTTGAAGCGCGGCTGTTTGGTGCGTCGCACGCGGTGGAGGATGCCGGGGCAAACGCGGCGGACGAGGCGGCGCTGGGACCGGCCTCGTGGCACTGGCTGGCACCGTCGCTGGCGGTGTTCGTCCTCGGCTTGTTTGTCCTGGGATCGCAGCCACCCGCATTGCCGCGTCTGGTTCCGGCATGGCCGGGCGGGCTGGCGGCCGAGGTGGCGTTGGCGCAACCCGAAGTCGCAGCGTGGTTTGACAACTCGCACCGCCGCGAGCGCAATCGCTGGCTGGCGGCCACTTTTGATTGGACAAACGGGAGCCATTCTCTGACAACTCACCCCCTGATTTTCAACACCCATGGCGCCCGGCCTTGAAGTGGAATGTGTTTTCCACGATGGCACGCCCGGTGGCCCGGTGGAATTCGCTTTGAGGAATGATCCTCCGCAAGCAAGCAGCCCGGTTTTGAATCGACGCATTTATCGGCGAGGCAGTGTTGCTGCCGGCCGCCACAAGACTCGAACATCGCATGAGCAATCCGAATCCAAAAATTCACTCCCCGAAGCAACCAGTTGTGGGCAAGCCCGCCGCCGTCTCCGCCCAAACCACCACAGCCGCTCCGCCGGGGGGCGTGCCCCTGGCTCCAGGGGGCAAGGTGCCGCCGCTGTATCGCCGCATTGACTGGATCAGCTTCGGCGTCACGACGCTGCTCACCTTCCTTGGCTACCTCCTGACGCTGGCGCCGGACATGACCTTGCAGGATTCGGGCGAACTGGCGGTGGGTTCGTACTACGCAGGAATTCCGCATCCGCCCGGGTATCCGGTGTGGACGATTTACACCTGGTTCTTCACCGAGTTCCTGCCGATCTCGAACATCGCCTACCGGGTGGGCATCTCGTCGGCGGTGGCCGCGTCGCTGGCGTGCGGTTTGATCGCGCTGATGGTGTCGCGCGGCAGCAGCATGATCATCGAGGGCATCAGCGAGTTGAAGAATGTCGAGCGGCGCTGGGAGAATCTGATCTGCATGGTGTCCGGTTTCGTGGCCGGTGCACTGATGGCGTTCAATGGTTTCATGTGGAGCCAGGCAATCATCGTGGAGGTTTACACGCTGAGTGTGTTGTCGCTGACGGGAGTGATGGCATGCCTGTTGAGGTGGATTCATGCTCCGCAGCAATTCCGGTATCTCTACATGGCGTTCTTCTGGTACGGCATTTGTTTCAACAACCATCAGTCGCTGCTCGTCATCGCCATGGGCATGGAGGTGGCGGTGGCGGTCGCCTGGCCGCGGCTGGGGCGCGAACTGTTTCTGTGGAACACGCTCATCTACCTTTCCGGCCTGGTGATGATGAGCCAGGGCGGCCTCTCACTGTTGAATGACAACCCTCCCTTGCAGGTCATCTTCAACCTCATTGGGGCAGGCTCGATCGTCACGTGGATTTACCTGACGATCAAGACCAAGAAGACGGTGCTGGAACTGGCGCGGGATGCGGCCTTGGTGGTGAGCATGGGTTATGTGGCGGTGCTCTTCCTGCACATCACACATTACGTGACGGTCTTCTACTATCCGAACGACATTTACAATCTCAAGACCGGGGCGTTCATCCTGTTCAACATGGTCGGCTTGGGCGCGATCGGTGCCTTGGTGTACCTCATCGCCCGCACCCGCAAATACGGCAACGAGTGGAGCGCGGCGTTGATCTGCGGGCTGGCGTGGGCGTTCGGGGCGATTTTCTATCTCTACATGCCGCTGGCCGGCATGACCAATCCGCCCATGCAATGGGGCTACCCGCGTACGGTGCAGGGATTCATCCACGCCTTTACGCGTGGCCAGTACGAGCGCATCCATCCCACCACCGGCTTCGGCCGCTATCTCGAACAGATGTGGATGTATTGCGAGGGAGTGTTCGAGGAGTTCAATGTGATTTACGTCCTCATCGCGCTGGTGCCGTTCCTCTACTTCCGCCGCATGCAGAAGCGTGAGAAGGCCTGGATGATTGGCCTGTTTGCGATTTACCTGACCCTGAGCTTCTTCCTCCTCGTGCTGCTGAATCCCTCGACCGACCGCCAGAGCCGCGACCTGAACAAACCCTTCTTTACCGCGTCGCATGTCATGATCGCGATGGCCATCGGCTACGGTCTGACCCTCATCGCGGCCCTTCTTTCAGTGAATTACGCAAAGTACCGCCGTTATATCCTGATGGGTTTCGGCGTAGCCGTGCTGGTGGCCATTTACGGTGTGGCCAGAACCTTTGACATCACGCCCAATCCGATCATGCGCAACACCGCCTTGTTCGGCCTGGGCCTGGCCGCCGTCGCCGCCGGGACCATCCTGCTGCGCCCCGCCACCGGACGCGCCCCGATGGTCGCCTTGCTGGCGTTCTTCACCCTCATGCCGGTGGAAACCATCATGAGCCACTGGGAAGAGAACGAGCAGCACGGCCATCTCTTCGGCTATTGGTTTGGCCACGACATGTTCACCCCGCCGTTCAAGGATCCGAAGACGGGGAAGCTGGTTTACGATTCGAAGCTGCGCAAGGAACTCGCGGATACGCCGCAGGGCCGGTTCATTTACCCGGAGATGGATCGCAACACCGTGCTCTACGGTGGCACCGACCCCGGCCGCTTCAATCCGACCTACATGATTTTCTGCGAGAGCTTCATCCCTCCCTCGAAGCGGCTGAATCCCGAGTTTGATCGTCGCGACGTCTATCTCATCACGCAGAACGCCCTGGCCGATGGCACGTATCTCAATTACATCCGCGCCCACTACAACAAGACGGAGCAGGTGAAATACGACACGCCGTTCTTCACGGAGTTGTTCCGCGGGCCGGCGGAACTGGCCCAAACCGAGATCACCAACATCATAGCGCGCGCCATGGTGCCGGTGGATGACTTCTTTACCCGCCTGGGATTCCGCATCGAGAAACGCCGTCGCATTGGCACCTCCTGGTTCAAGGAGACGGACTTCACTGATCTCCCGGCATTGACTGCTCGGCTGCGCCCCGGCGCGAGCCAGGATCCGGTTTCAAAATTCGTCTTCGAGAATCTCGGCAAACCCACCCAGGATATCCTGGGCGGCGCCGATACCAACGCCCTCAAGCGCGCCATGGTCAAAGACCTCAACATCCTGCTCGAAGCCGAGCTGGAGAATCCGCAGGCCCAGCCGCTCTACAATACCAACCGCTTCGCCGGCGTGAAGCTAGCGGGTCACGTCGAGATGTTGCTCAGGCAAAACCACGGCGATCCCATGCGCATTCGGATCAATCGCCGGCTTCTCGAGGAAGCCTATCCGGAACTCATCGCGCGGAGCTTGGGCGGCGTGTATCCCGACACCGAGATTGCCATCGCCACGCCAGAAGATTCGCAGGCGTGTTTCACCACCTACCTCACGGACGCACAGAAGCGCCTGGCCCACGACAACGATCCGCGGCTCAAGCACGAGCAACGGCAGATTCGCCCCGGGGAAGATGTGCGCGTGGTGGACAACAAGGTGCAGGTGTCCGGCCAGGTGGCGGTGATGGCCATCAACGGTCTGCTCACCAAGGTGATGTTCGACAAGAACCCGGACCACGAATTCTACGTCGAGGAGAGTTTCCCGCTCGATTGGATGTATCCGCATCTCACGCCCTTTGGCATCATCATGAAGATCAACCGAGAGCCGGTGCCCGAGATCACGCAGGAAATCGCGGATCGCGACCATCAGTTCTGGAAGGATTACTCGACGCGACTCATTGGCGATTGGATCGACTACGACACACCCATCTCGAACATCTGCGCCTTTGCCGAGAAGACCTACTTCCGCCGTGACTACAGCGGATTCCAAGGCGACCCGAAGTTCGTCCGTGACAACGACGGCCAGAAAGCCTTCTCCAAGCTCCGCAGTTCGATCGCCGGCGTGTATGCGTGGCGCATCTCCAACTCGAAGACGCCTGAAGAGCAACAGCGCATGATCAAGGAGGCGGAATTCTCATTTAAACAAGCCTTCGCCTTCTGCCCTTACAGCCCCGAAGCGCTCTTCCGCTACGTGAACATCCTCATTCAACTCAACCGCATTGACGATGCGCTGCTGATGGCCCAGACCTCACTATTGCTCGATCCCAACAATGGTCAGATCGACAATCTGATCAGTGAATTGAAGCGCCTGAAGACTTCACAGCCCGGATTCCGGCCGCCGCCACTGCAAGGCATCCAGACCAGTGAAATCCCGCGTCTCGAACAGGCGATGCGCACCAACCCGGAGGATCTCCAGTCCGCCTATCAACTCGCCTCGCTCTATCTTCAGGGCGGCCAGCGCGACAAAGCCGCCGGCATGGCCGACCAGATCCTCAAAAGCCCGAAGGCGGATCCCACCGTCATCACCATGGCCGCCAACCTGTTTCTCCAGCTAAATAACGTGCCGAAGGTCGAGGAATCCCTGCGCCGACTGGTGCAGGTCAGCCCCGAGAGCGCCGAGGCATGGTTCGATCTGGCGGCCATTCAGGCGGTGATCAACAAAACGGCCGATTCGTTCAAATCGCTCGACACGGCGCTGCAACTGAGCGGCCAGCGCCGCGCCCGCGACACCAATGCCAACGACCTCCGCACGGTGGCGCTCAGCGATCCTCGTTTCAATTCCCTCCGCGCGATGCCGGAATTCCAGAAAGTCCTCGACCAGCACAAACCCGCTCCATGACGCGGCCGTTGGCCCCGGGCTGGAGGGATCAGCGGCGACGATTCAGAAGCCGATCAGCCTCTTGCACTGGCCATTATTGTTTCGAACCCTCGCCTTGGACTTGGAATTGCGATTCTTTGTCACGTCCCTTGACCAAGGCAGGTTCACCGTCAATAGTCTCCTCGTCGGTTCGGGGGCGTACTGGTTTCGACCTGAAGGACGCGCCAGAGGCGGCATGCCGAGGACGATGCGTGGGCCTCGTAAATCATCGCATCAAAACAAACCGCTAACGAAGAGTTGGCTCTCGCGGCCTAGAGTCGCGACGTTCGCCGGTGGACACCTGCTACGCCGAACGAACGCTATAGCAGGCATGGGTTGACGCGGAGACGGCGTGCGGCGGCCCGAGACTATTTCATGCCGGCTAAGCAGCCAGATTCGTGTCGGGAGGTTATCTGGCAGCCGACAATTTCTCCCGGCTAAGCATGTAGTCGCGGCTGGCAACTCAGTCAGGGACGCGGGTTCAACTCCCGCCGCCTCCACCATTTTTTACGGGCGTTTTGGTGAGGGGAGTCCACTTCACGGGATCGATGCGGGACTGGTCGGGCATGAAGGGGAATTGTTACTTTTCGGACAAAGCTACCGTGGAGTGAACCTAAAAACCGCAGTTCAACCACGGATGGACACTGATGGACACGGATGCCAGGCACTTGCAGAAAACCAGTGGATCATCCAGAGGGTGAGGAAGACATTCCGCAGGAAATCCGTATGCGTCCGTGGTTTAAGACTTCATCGCCCGATTTCAATTGCTCCGTTTAGGGTGAATCAAGGAGGTAGGTGGGTATTGGCGTGCCCGGCCCCTGCGAAAATTGGCGCGATGACTTGGCGAGAATGGCGGGACCGGCAGACCGTGCAAAAGGTCTGGCGTCAGAACATTCCTTCCCGGCACACTCGGGCGCATGAAATTCTGGCGTGTCTTTGCCACTTTCGTGTGTGCCTCCACCGCTTTTGCCGCTGCACCAGCGGATCAGCCCAAAGTGCTCAAGCCCGCTACGTTCCAACATTACGCCGAGGGCTTCAATCGCGAGGACGAGGATCTCTACCCTCAGCACATTCCGAATGGAGGGGCGTGGGACTGGATGCAGCGCAACGTGCCGCTGTTCGAGTGCCCGGACCAGGACATCGAGCGGACCTACTTCTTCCGCTGGTGGACGTATCGCAAGCATCTCCGGCAGACGCCCGAGGGTTTCGTGGTCACGGAGTTCCTGCCCAATGTGTCGTGGGCGGGAAAGTTCAACACGATCTCCTGTCCGGCGGGCCATCATTTCTACGAAGGCCGGTGGATCGCCGACCCGCAGTATCTCCAGGACTACGCCACGTTCTGGTTTCGCAAGGGCGGCGAGCCTCGGCGTTACAGCTTCTGGGCGGCGGATGCCTTGTTCGCGAATCATCTTGTACATCCGAATGCGTCGTTGCTCACCAACCTGCTGCCCGATCTCGTGCTGAACTTCGATGCGTGGGAGAGAAACCAGCGCGATGCGAACGGCCTCTTCTGGCAGATCGATGACCGCGATGGGATGGAAGTGTCCATCGGCGGCAGTGGCCACCGCGCGACCATCAACAGCTACCAGTTCGGCGACGCCCTCGCCATTGCGCGCATCGCGGACCTCGCGGGTCGAAAGGATGTGGCGGAACGATTTCGCGCTGAAGCGGCGCGTCTCAAGCGGCTCGTGCAGGAGAAGCTGTGGGACGAGCGGGCGGAGTTCTTCAAGGTGCTGCCGCGCGGGACCAGCGCGTCGCTGGCGGCGGTGCGCGAGCTGCATGGATTCACGCCGTGGTATTTCGACCTGCCGGACCAGCGGTTCTCCGTCGCGTGGAAACAGCTCATGGACCCGCAAGGCTTCTTCGCGCCGTTCGGCCCGACCACCGCGGAGCAGCGGCATACTGGTTTCAAAGTGGCCTACTCGGGACACGAGTGTCAGTGGAACGGCCCGAGCTGGCCGTTTTCCACCGCCGTCACGCTGGTCGGACTCGCCAATCTGCTCAATGGACCGGAGCAGAGCGTCGTGAACCGGAGCGATTACGTGACGGTGCTGCGGAACTACGCGTTGAGTCATCGCTTGAAGCGCGAGGACGGCAAGGTGGTGCCGTGGATTGACGAGAATCTGAATCCTTTCACCGGCGACTGGATTTCGCGCACGTTGCTGATTCAGCGCGGGAAGAAAATCCCCGAGCGCGGGAAGGACTACAACCACTCCACCTTCTGCGATCTGGTGATCAGCGGGTTGGTCGGGTTGCGCGCACGCAGCGATGACACGGTCGTAGTGAACGCGCTCGCGCCTGAGTCGTGGGATTATTTCTGCCTCGACCAGGTCCGCTACCACGGGCGCTGGCTGACGATTCTGTGGGACAAGACCGGCACGCGCTATGGCAAGGGCAAAGGCCTGCGCGTGTTCGCCGATGGAATGGAAATCGCGGCCGCAGACTCATTGCAGCGAGTGACGGCGGCCCTTCCGTCAATTCCCGCAAACCAACCGAGCGCGCAAACTACGGCGGGTCGGTAAAAGCACGAAGGCAACCTGGTGATGGGCGGCCAATACGGCAACTGCTTCGACATCGTCGTTTTACAGCAAGCAAGGCGGCTGTTATGCCGTGCGCGCCCGTCCAAGGCCCGCAGGAGAGGACCGACCGCGGAGGACCTCAGTTGCCCTCTGTGCTGCAACGCCCCCGCTTCAGAGTGTCTTGCCGGTGATCCGCTCGTAGGCGTCGAGATACTTCTTCGTGGTATGGGCGATCACGTCGTCGGGCAGCATCGGGCCGGGCGGTCGCTTGTCCCATGCCAGAGTTTCCAGATAGTCCCGCACGAATTGTTTGTCGAAACTCGGCTGCCCTTTGCCTGGCTGATATTGATCGGCTGGCCAGAAGCGCGACGAGTCGGGCGTGAGCACTTCGTCGATGAGTATCAATTGTCCGCCGAAAAGGCCGAACTCGAATTTCGTGTCCGCGATGATGATGCCACGCTGGCGCGCGTAATCGGCGGCCTGCTGGTAAATTTTCAGGCTCAGTTCGCGCGCCTGTTCGGCGATGGCCGGACCGACGATATTCGCCGCCTGCTCGAAGGGAATGTTTTCGTCGTGGCCGGTCTCCGCCTTGGTCGCCGGGGTGAAGATGGGCTGCGGGAGCTTGTCGGATTCCTTGAGTCCTGGCGGAAGCTGGATGCCGCAGACGGTTTGCGCCGACTTGTATTCCTTCCAGCCTGAGCCGGCGAGGTAGCCGCGCACCACGCATTCGATGGCGAGAGGTTCAGCCTTCTTCACCACCATGCTGCGCCGGGCGATTTGCGCCGCCAAGGGCTGCAACGTCGCAGGCAACGGATCGTTGGCGCGGAGCAGGCGATGGTTGGGCACAAGTTTCTCCGTCAGATCAAACCAGAAATGGGAGATCTGTGTGAGCACCTCGCCTTTGCGCGGGATTCCGTTGGGCATGATGACGTCAAAAGCCGAGATGCGATCGGAGGCCACCATCAGGAGGCTGTCGCCGAGATCGAACATCTCGCGGACTTTGCCGCTCTTGAGCTTGGTGATGCCGGGCAGGTCGAGTTGGAGCAAGGTATCGTTCGCCATGCGCCGAATGATGGTGAGCGACGGACAAAGTGCAAGCGGAAGTCGCTGCGCCCCGCGCTGCCGAGATCGGGAGGGCGGCGCAAACAGCACTTGCATCAAGCCCGCTTACCCGTATCATTTGGAGCAATGAAACTGACGGTCGCGTTTGCCATCTATATTTCTTTCGGTGCGCTGGTGATTTTCAGCCTGCTCAAGGCGGTGATGGGTCATCCTGGGTGGCTGCTGGCGTGCGTGGGCGTTTACCTGCTCGGCTTCATCCGTCTCGGCTGCAAGGTTGATTGACTCGGATCGGCCCGGCAACTGGCCATCCCGGTTTACCGGGTGTTGCAAGCGGCCGCGATGCGGGTTGCAACGGCCCCAGAGTTTGCTCGCCCCGTTTCAAGCCTTCAAAGCGTCACACCCCGTTTCGCCGGCTCGCGGCACCGGGTTGAAGCCACGGTGTTGCGAAGAGAAATCACATTGGTCGGTCCGCCGGATTTGGTTGGTCGGATTTGGTTGATTCGTCTTCTCTGGGCTGGCGCGGTGCGCTTCTGACGATTCGCAGCCGCTCACGCAAAAATTCCCCGTGGCGTCTCTCCGGCTTCTTTGGTTACTCTCCGCGCCCATGAACTCCGACCTGCACCGCGCCGCGGGGGCCCGTCCCGATCCGGTCTCTTCCATGAAGCCTCGCCTCTTTTTCTGGTCCATCACCTCCGCGCTGGCCGGGTTTCTCTTCGGCTTCGACACCGTGGTCATCTCCGGGGCGGAGCAGACGATCCAGGCTCTCTGGAAGCTCAGCCCGGGAATGCACGGGTTGGCCATGGCCTCGGCGCTCTACGGCACCGTGCTGGGTTCGCTCTTGGGCGGCTGGCCCACCGACCGCTTCGGGCGCAAGGCCACGCTGCTCTGCATCGGCCTGCTCTACCTCATCTCCGCCGTCGGCTGCGGCTACGCGTGGGACGTGACCTCCTTCATCGTGGCGCGGCTGATTGGCGGCATCGGCATTGGCATCTCCACCGTGGTGGCGCCGCTTTACATCTCGGAGATCGCGCCGCCCGCCTACCGCGGACGACTGGCCGGCCTGTTCCAGTTCAACATTGTCTTTGGCATCATCGTCGCCTTCGTCTCGAACTACTTCCTCAAGGACATCGGCGAGAACGCCTGGCGCTGGATGCTCGGAGTCGCGGCTTTCCCTTCCATCCTCTACACGTTCCTGTGCTGCTTCATCCCCGAGAGCCCGCGCTGGCTGCTGGGACGCAAGCGCGATCGCGCGGCGGGGATCAAAGTGCTGCAGCTCATCGAGCCCGATTTTTCCCGGGCCCGCCTCGAGGCGCAGGCCGACGAGATCATGGCCGCCTCTTCGGAGAAGGTCACCTCGACGGGCTTTTGGACGAAGCGCCTGCGGGTGCCCATCCTGCTCGCGTTTCTCATCGCCTTCTTCAACCAGCTCTCGGGCATCAACGCCGTGCTCTACTTTGCGCCGCGCATCTTCGAGATGACCGGCCTGGGCACCAAGGCGGCGCTGCTGCAATCTGTCGGCATCGGCATCACCAACCTCCTCTTCACGTTCGCGGGCCTGTGGCTCATCGACCGGCTGGGGCGGCGCACGCTGCTCTACATCGGCTCCTTCGGCTACATCGCCTCGCTGGGGCTCACGGCCTGGGCGTTCTTCACCCAGCATTTCGCCATCGTGCCGGCGTGCATCTTCGCCTTCATCGCGGCGCACGCCATCGGCCAGGGCGCGGTCATCTGGGTGTTCATCAGCGAGATCTTCCCCGACCGCCAGCGCGCCGAGGGCCAGGCGCTGGGGAGCTTCACGCACTGGGTGTTTGCCGCGCTGCTCACGACGTTTTTCCCGCAGATGGTCACAGCCTTCGCGCCCGGCTACGTGTTCCTCTTCTTCTGCGGCATGATGGTGCTGCAACTTATCTGGGTGAAGACGATGGTGCCCGAAACCAAGGGCGTGCCGCTGGAGCAGATGCAACAACGCCTCGGCGTCGAATAGGTGCGCGCGGGAGAGGGGGATTCCAGGCGCTGCCTCACCTTCGGCATCGATGAAAGCTTTTGGCATTGCTGCGCTCGGGCCGGCAGGTGACGAACCATTCAATACTGACAAGACCTTGGGATGGGCTGCCAAGAAGACCCTTGGTCCCAATCCTCACGGGTAGGGCGTGTCTGTCCCAGCGCGCCGACGGGTTGGCCGGGAGCGTCAGCGATGGAGACCGTCAGGCTCCGAGATGTTGGAACGTCGTTGGCACGGCTTCCATCGCCGCCACTACTCCATCGGGATACCCATCCTGGTCTGCGCCGCCAACTCGGCCGCGAAATCGTCCACGTCCTGCGCGGTGGTGTCCCAGGCGCACATCAGGCGGCAGCCGCCGGCGCCGATGAAATTGTAAAACCACCAGCCCCGCGCGTGCAGCGCTTCAAGCACGGCAGGCGGCAGTTCGACGAAGACGGAATTCACCTGGCTCGGGAAGAGCATCTTCACGCCGGGCAAACCGCGCAGCGCAGCTTCGAGGCGCGCAGCCATCGCATTCGCGTGCGCCGCGTGCCGCAGCCAGGCGCCGTCCTGGAGCATCCCTACCCACGGCGCGGAGATGAAGCGCATCTTCGAGCAAAGCTGCCCGGCCTGCTTGCAGCGGTAGTCAAATTCGCGCGCCAGTTCCTTGTTGAAGAACACCACCGCCTCGCCGATGGCCGTGCCGTTTTTCGCGCCGCCAAAGCAGAGAACATCCACGCCGGCCTGCCAGGTGATTTCGCGCGGAGAAACGCCCAGCGCCGTCACCGCGTTGGCGAAGCGCGCCCCGTCCATGTGGACGTTCAAGTCGTGCTTCCGCGCCATGCGTCCGATCGCGCGCAGTTCCTCCGGCGTATAGACCGTGCCCACCTCGGTGGCCTGCGTGAGACTGACGACGCGCGGCTTCGGGTAATGAACGTCGGTGCGCTTCTTCACCATGCGCTCGATGCCCGAGGGATCGATGCGGCCCGCATCCGACGGCAGGAGCAGCACCTTCGTGCCGTTGGAGAAGAACTCCGGAGCGCCGCATTCGTCCGTCTCCACGTGGGCGAGTTCGCTGCACAGGATGCTGTGATACGACTGGCAGAGCGAGGCGAGCACCAGCGAATTGGCCGCCGTGCCGTTGAAGACGAAGAACACCTCGCAATGCGTCTCGAACACCTCGCGAATGAGATCAGCCGCGCGCGCGGTCCACGGATCATCGCCGTAGCTGCGGGAGTGATCCTGGTTTGCCTCAGCGAGGGACGCCCAGGCTTCGGGGCAGATGCCGGCGTAGTTGTCGCTGGCGAAAACGCGGGCACGCAATTTCTGGTCGGTCATGCGCGTTTGATATTCCATCCCCGGCGGGCGAGACAGAAAAAAGCGGAAGAGCTGTCAACCTTGGCGAAGGTGTTCAACAGGGTAGGGCGCGTCTGTCCCAAGCGCGCCGCGATTGGCGATGGCCCGACCGGCGCGCTGGGACAGACGCGTTCTACCCCCCTGGGCTACTGCCCGATCAACTGGCTATAGCCCGCCGCGTCGAGCAGCGCGGCCAGCTCGGCCGGATTGGAGAGCTTGATCTGGAAGAACCAGCCGTCGGCAAAAGGCTGCGTGTTGACCAGCGCCGGATTGTCGGACACGGCTTTGTTCGCGGCCAAGATTTCCCCGGACACCGGCGAATAAATGTCGCTGGCGGTCTTGACGGATTCCACCACGGCGCACGCCTCGCCCGCCTTCACGGTGCGTCCAACCGCCGGGAGTTCCACGAACACCACATCGGTCAGCTCGTGCTGCGCGTGATCGGTGATGCCCACCGTGGCGACGTCGCCGGCGAGGCGCACCCATTCGTGGGACTTGGCATATTTGAGATCGGCTGGGACTTGTGTGCTCATGGAGTAATCAGTTGTCAGGGTTACTTGTGATAAATGGGTTTGGCCACCACCTCGGCGGGCGCGCGACGTCCGCGGATTTCGATTTCGATCAGCGTGCCCGGCCTGGCGAACTCCGGCTTCACGTAACCCAGCCCGATGCCGAGGCTGAGCGACGGACTCTGCGTGCCGCTCGTCACCTCGCCGATGGGCGCGGCGTCCGGGCCGCTGCTCCAGATCGGGTAGTGCGGGCGCGGCGGCGCGGATTTGCTGGTCATCTTGAAGGCGACGAGTTTCTTCGTCACACCGTTCGCCTTCTGCGCGGCCAGTGTGGCGCGCCCGATGAATTCACCCTTGTCGAGTGCCACGAAGAAACCGAGCCCCGCTTCGATGGGCGTGGTTTCCTCGTCGAGTTCGTGTCCGTAGAGCGGATAACACGCCTCGGTGCGCAGCGTGTCGCGCGCGCCGAGGCCGGCCGGCTGGCAACAATGCGCGTGGCCCGCCGCGAGGATTTTGTTCCACACCGCCTCGATGATCGCCGCCGGAGCAATGATCTCAAAACCGTCCTCGCCCGTGTAGCCGGTGCGGGCGACGTGGACCCCGTGACCCTCGAACGTGAAAACGCCGAGCTGATTTTTGACCAGATGGCTGGGTCGCTCGACGCGTGTGCCGCGCAAGGCTGGGCCGGTGAAACATGGGTCGATGAACTCGACCGCGCGCGGACCTTGCAGCGCCACGGCGCCCATTTCGTCTGAGAGATTCTTGAACTCCACCGTCGCGCGCTGCGGCCAGGCGGCGAGTTGCTTCTCGATCCACGCAACATCCGCCTCGATCCGCGAGGCGTTGATGATGAGCAGAAAATCCTGCTCGCCGACGTGGTAGGCATAGAGATCGTCGATGACCCCGCCGCGCTCGTTGCAGAGATGGGTGTATTGGCCCTGGCCCACGGGGAGCTTGCGAAGATCGTTCCCGAGCGTGTGATTGAGAAACTCCAGCGCGCCGGCGCCGCGGATGGAGGCCTCGCCCATGTGCGAGATGTCAAACAACCCGGCCGCTTTGCGCACGGCGAGATGCTCGTCGATGATGCTCGAATACTGCACCGGCATCTCCCAGCCGCCGAATTCAATGAGTTTGCCGCCCAGCTTCTGATGGGCGGCGTAGAGCGGCGTGTGTTGCAGAGCCATATATTTGCGGCGGCCAACGTAACAACCCGGAGCGATCCGTCAATCCTCCGGCGAAGAATGCCGGGCAGTGTGTCCCGAAGGTGTTGGTGAGGCACTCCGCCTGGCGCGCCAGCAGTCATGGGCTGCGCGAGGTTTGTCGCTGCTGTGGCCCAGGCGGCTTGTCGTCATCGAACGGGCGTGTGCGCGGCAAGGCTCCCGGCCGCTGGACGCGGCTTTTCTGGGGCGACTGGCAGGAGAACGCTGCGACCGGTTCGCGTTGGTTGACTTGGCATTTGCCGGCCGATAGGCTCGCGGCCGAATCGAATTCAATCCAAGCTTAGACATGCGCGAAGCCATCACCAAATTGCTCGTTCTTCAGGACCGCGACCGAAAAATTCTCGCCCTCCAGGAGGAACTGGCGCGCATTGATCCGGAGCGGAAAGGCCTGCAGACGAAGGCCGCGTCCGGCCAGGCCGCGCTCGAGGCGGCCAAGGCGCTGGTCATGCAGCTTGAGTCCGAACGCAAGCGCCTCGAACTCGATGTCGAAGGCAAGAAGCAGCAGATTGACAGGTATTCCACCCAGCAGTTGCAGACGAAAAAGAACGAGGAGTATCGGGCTTTGACACACGAGATCGACACCTGCAAGGCGGTCATCTCGGGCTTCGAGGATCAGCAGTTGGAAATCATGGAAAAAGCCGATGTGGCCCAGCGCAGCGTGGTCGAAAGAAGCCGTGAGGCCGACGACATTCGCAAGACCGCCGCCAGCCGGGTCGCCGATCTCGACGGGCGCGAGGAGAATCTGAGCAAGGTGCTGGCCGACCTGCTGGCCAATCGCGCGGAACTGGCCTCGGCGGTGGATGAATCGGTGCGCCTTCGCTACGAGCGCCTGATCAAATCGAAGGGCGGCAACGTCGTGGTCGGCATCCACGGGAGCGTTTGCGGCGGATGCCACATGACGCTCAACCGGCAGGTGGTGGTGTCGTGCCGCGCGGAACAGGAACTGCAGCTCTGCCCGAACTGCGGGCGCATCCTCTATTGCTCGGCCGAGATGGATATCGCGGCGACGGAATAGCGCGCGGCGCCGTTTCGTCCGGGCTCAATCGCATGAAAAAAATCGTCTCGCGCAGCGGCCGGTTCTCCGGCGGTCCGGCGGTCCAGGTGGCCGCGTTCTCCGAATCCATCTCCTTCGACTGGCGCCTCTGGAAGCACGATCTCATGGGGTCGATGGCCCATGCCACCATGCTCCAGAAAATCGGTGTGCTCTCGCGGGCGGAGCACAAGGCGATCCTCACCGGTATCGAAGCCATCGGGCGCGAGATTGCCGCCGGGAAATTCAAGTGGAAGCCGGAACTGGAAGACGTTCACATGAACATCGAGGCGGAGCTGACCCGCCGGACGCCGGCCGGCGCCAAGCTCCACACCGGCCGTTCGCGCAACGATCAAGTGGCCCTCGACATGCGGCTGTGGCTGCGCGACGAAATCATCTCCCTCGGCGACGAGGTGCAGTCGCTCCAACTCGCGCTGGTCACGCTGGGGGAGAAAAACAGCGCGGTCGTCATTCCCGGCTACACGCATTTGCAGCGCGCCCAGCCGGTGTATTTCGCGCATCATCTGCTGGCCTACGTGGAGATGCTGGAGCGCGATCTCGGCCGGTTGGCCGATGCCCACGAGCGCGTCAACGTCTGCCCGCTTGGCGCCGGCGCCATCGCCGGGTCCACCCTGCCGCTTGACCGTGAGATGGTCGCGGAACTGCTCGGCTTTGTGGATGGGAAGAATCAACCGCGCGTCACGCAGAACTCGATGGACGCGGTGAGCGACCGCGATTTCCTCATTGAGTTCAACTCCGCCGCGGCGCTCATCGCGGTGCATCTGTCGCGCCTGGCCGAGGACGCCATTCTCTGGGCAAGCGCGGAGTTCAACTTCATCAAGATCGCCGACGCCTTCACCACCGGCTCGTCGCTCATGCCGCAGAAGAAGAACCCCGACGTCGCGGAACTCACCCGCGGCAAGAGCGCGCGCGTCATCGGCAACCTCATGGCGCTGCTCGCGCTGTTGAAGGGGCTGCCGATGACTTACAACCGCGATTTGCAGGAGGACAAGGAACGCGTCTTCGACACGGCCGACACGGTGCGCGCCAGCGTGCGGCTGATGACTGGCATGCTCCTGCACACCGGCGTCAACGAGGCGGTCTGCGCCGCGGCGGCGGGCGACCCGCTGCTGCTCGCCACGGACCTGGCGGATCTGCTGGTGAAAGAGGGCGTGCCGTTCCGCGAGGCGCATCACACCGTCGGCGCGATCGTGGCGCACACGGAAAAGACCGGACAGCGGCTCGACCAATTGCCGCTCGCCGAGTTCCGGAAATTTGATCGCCGGTTCCCCGCCGAGGTGGCGGACCTCTTCCGGCTCGACGCCGCCATGGAACGTCGCGCGCTCACCGGGGCGCCCGGCACGAAACAAGTCCGCCAACAGATCACGCGCTGGAAGAAATCCCTCGCGTAACGCCCGGCCTGCCGCGTGTCGCCCGCCTCCCAGGATTTGCTGACGCGCCTGTTGTCGCAGGTGTCGCGTTCGTTCTACCTGACGTTGCGCGTGCTGCCCGGCGCCATCCGCCCGCAGATTGGTCTGGCCTATCTGCTGGCGCGCGCCACCGACACGATTGCCGACACGGAGATTGTTTCCCTCGAACAGCGGCTGGACGCGTTGCGCGCCCTGCGTGAGGCGATCTCGCGGGAGAGGGCAGGGGACGCCACTGGCACGACCGGACTGCGCGCGCGCCTCGGTGAATTTGCCCGGCAGCAAGGACTGCCCGCCGAACGCGAATTGCTCGAACGCCTCGGGGAAGCGCTCGCCTTGCTTGGTGAATTATCCTCCCCGGATCAGCAGCGCGTGCGCGAGGTGCTGGCGACCATCACGAGTGGACAGGAGTGCGATTTGCTTCGCTTTGGCCAGGCAAATGAAGAGCAGGTCGTCGCGCTCGCCAGCGGCGCGGATCTGGATGACTACACGTATCGCGTCGCCGGGTGCGTGGGTGAATTCTGGACGAAGATGTGCCGCGCGCATTTGTTTCCGAACGCCGCCGTCGATGACGCCTTCCTGCTCGCCACCGGCGTGCGTTTCGGCAAAGGGCTTCAGCTCGTGAACATTTTGCGCGACCTGCCGCGCGACTTGCGCCAGGGACGTTGCTATCTGCCGTCGGACGAACTGACGGCGTCCGGGTTGGCGCCGGGCGATCTGCTCAATCCACGACACGAAGCACGCCTGCGCCCGGTGTACGATCGCTGGCTCGATGTCGCGCACGCGCATCTCGCCGCGGGCTGGGATTACACAAACGCGCTGCCCGACGGCTGCACCCGGGTGCGCCTGGCGTGCGCGTGGCCGGTGCTCATCGGCGTTAAAACTCTCGCGCGACTGCGTTCCGGAAACGTGCTCGACGCGAACCAGCGCATCAAGATCACCCGCGCCGAAGTGCGAAGCGTGATGGTGCGCTCGCTTGTCCGGCTGCCTTTTCGCCAAGCCTGGCGGGGGATGTTTGCCCAGGCGGAGCCTGTGCGGAATTGATGGCCTCCGCCATTACTGCCGGGTCATCATTTCGACGCTGCTTCGCGCCGACTTCACAGTTGCTTCCGCCGTGCCTTTCCAGTAAGTGAACGCCATGCGCATTTTCTCACGATTGCTCGTTTTCGGCCTCATCTCCGCGGGCGTCTATATTCTGAAAGCCCAGACGGCGTCCGTCTCCGCCGGTGGCATGACTTCCGAACAGGAGCAGCAGGCCCGCGATCTCCTGCGCAAGTCGGGATTCGCGACCAGTCCGGCGGCGAAACCGGCGCCGGTCACTGCCGCTCCTGCAAAGGCTGTCGTCATCAATGACGAAGCCGCCCGGCAACGCGAACTTCAGCGCATCGAGGCGGAAGTCAGGAAAGCCGCCGCGGGCCGTGAGCGCAAAGCCGCCACGACGGTCGTTGCCGCCCCGCCTGCGGCCAGCACTTTGAATCCTGACGCCGAGGCAAAAGCACGCGCGCTCTTGCAGCAGCAGACGGCGTCCAAAGCAGTTGTCCGCCCGGCCACGCCTGCGCCGGCTGCGGCACCAGTGGTCGCCGCCACCGTCACTGCCACCACACTCCCCCCCGACGCCGAGGCCAAAGCACGTGCTTTGCTGCACCAGCAGACCGCGCCCCGGACCGTGGCTCCCGTCGCGCCAGCAGCACCCACGACGGTGGTCCGTCAACGCACGCCCGCTGCGGCAACCGTCGCTGCCACCACCACGCTTCCCCCCGACGCCGAGGCAAAAGCGCGCGCTCTCTTGCAACAGCAGACCCCGCCCAAAACTGCCGTGCGGGTCGCACCTGCGGCCGCTGCCACGCTCCCGCCCGACGCCGAGGCCAAAGCTCGCGCTTTGCTGCAACAGCAGATCGCGCAAACGAAAGGCGTGAAAACTCCCGCGCAAATCAAGGCCGAGGAGGCCGCCCGCCGTGACCAGTTGGAGAATGCCCGCCGTCAGGCCGAAGCCGATGCACAGCGTCGTCTTGACGAGAAGCGCCGAGCCGAACAGGCCGTGAAGACCGTGGCCCCCACGACCGCCCCCGTGGTGATCTCCACCACAACTGCCACTTCAGACACGAGCGTTGAAGCCCGCGCACGGATGTTGCTCCGGCAATATTACGCCAAGCCGGCGCCTGCGGCGGTTTCCGCCAAGGAAGCCAAGGCCCGTGCCAAGGCAGATACCGAAGCACGGAAGCAGGCGGAGAAGGAACGACTCGTCACCGAAAAGCGCGCCTCTCAAGAAGCGAAGCTTGCCCAAAGGCAGCAGGCCCGGAAACAGGCGGAACAAAAAGCAGTAGCCGTGTCTGCCGCCGCCCGAACCGCCAAGGAACAGCAAGCCACTTCGCAGCAGGGTGCAGTCAAGGCTGCTGTTGCGAAGGCCTCGCCCGCCACAGCGGCCCCCCCGGTGACTCAGAAGCAGACTGCCTCCGCACCCGGAACGCCGTTGCCCGTGGAACCCACTGGAAAACAAGGCCGTCTTGCCGTGCTCCTCGACGCTTACAAGAAGGACCAGATTGACTCGGTGAAGTACCATCTGGAGCGCGCGAGGATTGTGGCCGAGCCTTGACTCTTCATCCATTTTGAAAACCGCCGGAGCCGCTGGGTTCCGGCGGTTTTCTTTTGGCTGGAGCAGCGCGGGCGTGACATGAACTCGATCAAATCCGGACTCCGACCTGGAATTCAGGTTCGCGCATCAAGACTCCAGGGATCACTTTCTGTCCGTTGGTGCGCCGACCAGAAACATTCACCAGGGAGTCAAACAAACTGGGTCAAACAAGCCGCTTGTTTTCCCAGCCCGGGCAGACGTGCGTTGGTCCGAGATGGACGCAGAGACGGTGCAAGAGCCATTACGGTAGGCAGCTCCACCTCGGCCCATTTCATTGACGGCCGCTTCCTCGATCCGCCGTGGTTCTCACCATTACAAAAGACCAGGACAACCTGACGGCAACGCTGCACCGGAGAATTTCATGGCGCTGCCGCCAAAATCCAGAGAGCAGGCACGGGGTTGGTTGCATAGCGGATGGTCTGGATCTCATGACACTGCGCGCCGTCGTGAAGGAATTTCCGACGGGATGATCGCCACGTAGATTGGCGACCAGTCCGGCGTAACCCACACGGTCAGAGATCTCATTGACAGAGCGTGTGGCGGACACCGCTTGAACTGGATAGCTCAAGGTCGGAGAAGATCGGCTGGCTCCTGGGATGAAGCATCCCAGCGTGGAGGACCATTGGCCAGGACGTGGGATGGATGGACGACACCCGGACTGGGTAGGGCGCGTCTGTCCCCGCGCGCCGCGAACCCCTCCCGGCCAACCCGACGGCGCGCTGGGGACAGACGCGCCCTACCCGTGCGGGTTGGGACCAAGCGTCTTCTGGGAGCCCATCCCAAGGTCTTGTCAGTAATCACCCCGTTTTTCTATAAAATGCGGTTTGACGGAACCTTGCCCGGAAGTGGTGAAGCACACTTGGCGGCAGCGAAATCAGCGGGTGGCGGGGAAATAGGTTTCAAAGCAAGACGGATGAAACCAGCAAATTCGAAGTGGTGCCCCGGTGCGGACTTGAACCGCAAACCAATTGATTAAGAGTCAACTGCTCTACCATTGAGCTACCGAGGCGACCCGGCGAAAAAATTGCGGCAATGCGAAAGCTTTGGCAAGCGCAGTTTCAACCGCGGCGCTAAAAATGCGCTGGTCGGACTGCTGGCCAAGCTTCTCACTGCCCGCAAAGAGGCGGAGCTTTTAAGCCCGAGGATGGAAGGTGGCAAGTGAATTCCCAGAGGCGATTTTTGCGCGGAGGTCGGAATCTTACCTGGCATCATCGTCCTCTCGCTCCCCCAATCACCGGGGCGATTTTGATTTCGATGAAAAATAGGATGAGGAACCTCCCGGGCATTTTAGCGGGACGGACTTTTCAGATATTCCAGGCACTGCGTGATGACCAGCGTCTCCAGCTTTGCCAGCGCCCTCCGCTTCGGGCATATTCGCCGCCATGCCAGCGACGGACGTCATTCGACGCAAGCTCAGCGAACTGCCGCACCGGCCCGGGGTGTACCTGATGAAGGACCGCCTCGGCACGGTCATCTACGTCGGCAAGGCGCGGGATTTGCGCAAGCGCGTCAGCCAGTATTTTCACCCGTCGCGCCGGCTGTCGTGGGATTTGCGCCTCAATGCGCTGGTTGATGCCATTCAGGATCTGGATGTCCATGTGGTGCGCAGCGAACCGGAGGCGCTCCTGCTCGAAGGCAAGCTGATCAAGGAGTTTCAGCCCCGCTTCAACATCGACTTCCGTGACGACAAACAGTTTCTCCTGCTGAAGGTCAACCTCCAGGATCCGATACCGCGTTTCACGCTGACGCGCCTGCGCAAGGATGACGGGGCGCGCTACTTCGGCCCGTTCGCCGACAGTGGCGCCCTGCGCAACACGCTCACGCTCGTCCGGCGGCAATTCAACTTGCGCGGCTGTCGTCCACTCACGCCGACGGAGCAGGATTACAAGCACTGCCTTTACGGCCACCTGAAATGGTGTACCGCGCCGTGCATCGGCAATGTCACGCGCGAGCAGTACGGCGAGCAGGTGCTGGCCGCCTGCGACTTCCTCGACGGCCAGTGCGAAGAGATGTCGGAGATGCTGGAAGGCGCGATGCGCAAGGCGGCGGCGGCGCAGGAATACGAGAAGGCGGCGAAGTTGCGCGACGCCATCAAGGATCTGAAGAGCACGACCCGTCGCACGACGCGTTTCGAGCGGACGCCGTGGAATCTCCCCGTGGCCATCATGCCCGAGCGCGACAATCTCGAACTCGGCAAAGTGCTCGGCCTGTCGGCGCCGCCCGAGCGCATCGAGGGCTTTGACATCTCAAACATCAGCGACACGCTCAAAGTGGCTTCGGTGGTGAGCTTCAAGCATGGACGACCGGATCGCGCCAATTACCGGCGGATGCGCATCAAGGGGGTTGAGGGGCAGGATGACTTCGCCTGCATCGCCGAGGCGGTCCGGCGGCGTTACTCACGGCTCCTGCGCGAGGTGAAAGGCGAGGCGACGGCGGATGACGAGGCGGGCCGGCCCATCGTCGAAGAGTTGCGCACGCTCATGGCCAATCACCAGGCAGCGTTGCCCGTGCTCGCCTCGATGGAGGAGGTGCCGCGTCCGCATTCTGCCGGGCCGGCGAAATCCGCGAGTCCGCTGCCCGATCTCATCGTGGTGGACGGCGGCAAAGGGCAGCTCGGGGCGGCGTGCGAGGAGTTGGCGAAGCTGGGCCTCGGGGCGATTCCGATTATCGGACTGGCCAAGGAATTCGAGGAGATCTACCGGCCGGGCCAAAGTGAACCGCTGCGCCTGGGAGGCGACAACAGCGCGCTCAAATTGCTCCAGCGCATCCGCGATGAATCGCATCGGGTGGCAAATTCCTACAATGCGCAGCTTCGCCTGAAGAAAATCTCGGAGAGCATTCTCGATGAATTCCCCGGCATCGGCGAGGCGCGCAAGACGGCGCTGCTGAAAAAGTTTGGCTCACTTCAGAGGTTGCGCCTCGCCACGGTGGGGCAGATCGCCGAAGTGCCCGGTTTTGGTGGAAAGGCGGCGGCGGAGTTGAAGGCGTTTCTCGAAGCGCGGACGGTCTGAAACGCGGTCCGGTCAGCGAGACAGGCCAAGTTCCGCCACCAGCTTGTCGAGCAACGGGATTTGGGTCTCTTTGATTTTTCGCAGCGCGGTGGAAAGGGGGAAATATTGGGCGCGATCCACCTCGGGGAATCGCTGCCATTGGTTGGATCCCAGCGGCCATTCCATTTCAAACGTGCAGCGAGACGGTGGGATCGGGTCGGAGCAGTCCTTTTCCACGCCGTAGGCATGCACGATTTTGCCGCCCTTCTGACGAATGGATCCCAACTCAATGAACTTGCTGGCGGGATCAATCACGATCCCGACCTCCTCGCGCACTTCGCGAATGCCTGCGTCGAGGCAGGTTTCGCCCGGTTCGGGTTCGCCTTTGGGAATGGTCCAGTGGCCTTTGTCCTTGTGGGCAAAGAAGGGCCCTCCAGGATGCGCGAGAAATATTTCCAGGCGTCCGTTGCGCATCCTGTATAAAACCAACCCGGCGCTGAGTCTCTGCCTCATAGAACGAACTGGACCGTAACGAAATTGTAACGAAAACCAAGCCCATTATTCGCGGCGAAAGAGACCGCAGAGTTGAACCGGACACTCGACAATCTGCCGCCCAACCACCTCGCTGCCTGCACGAGAATGCCAACCATGTCGGACAACTGCGGGTGAGTGCGGCTTTCAGGCAAGTTCGCCCCAGACAACGCAAAATATTTCACCGACACCGGCACCGAAGCGGTGAACCAAACCAACAGGCTGAGGTCGCCGGCCGAATTGCGAGAGGCGCTGGAATGCTCGCATTTAGATGCTGATGGGAACAAACCGTAATGAGCAGCACCGTGGAAACGGACGGACCACATGCGTTGAGAGGCGAGCGAAGGCCGGGGAATGTCGCACGCGCATTCTCGCTCCATCGCGGCTCCGGGGCGTTGGTGCTGGAGAAAAAGAAAGGGCGCCGCATGTGCGGCGCCATCGCGGAAATAAAACCAGCGGGCTAGGCGACCTTGTTCAGGCGCAGAGCGAGGCGCGACTTTTTGCGGTCGGCCGTGCCGCGCGGAATGACGCCGGACTTGACCGCCTTGTCGAGGGCGGAGGTGACGGTGATGAGGGTCTTGGCGCCCTCGTCCTTGTTTTTGGCTTCGAGAGCCTCGACGAATTTTCGTTCAAGCGATTTCAAACGGCCTTTGACACTGCGGTTTTGAAGGCGTTTGCGCTCGCTGTTACGAACGCGGCGTGCGGCGGATTTGGTGTTCGGCATATCTCGTTCTCTGCTTACAAAATTAAGAGCGCGCAACGGTATCGAAACCTTCGGGCTTGTCAACGGCTCTCTTTGGGCTTCATTTTTTCATTTCTTCCTTCCTTCAGACAGGGCAGGGGAGATGCATCTGGATTTCCAGTCCCAGGAGTCGAGCAAGAACATGTCAGTCCGGCCAGCGTTCTTCTGTTGACACAGGTGCAGAGCAAAACCTTCAGCGCATCAAGCTGGTCGCGAACCGACCGGTAAACTCCTGATGAAAAAATCGGCACGACACCGTCTGATGAATGGTTTGACTTTTTCGGCGAGAGCAGTTTGCTTTGCACCGGTCCAATGGAAGAGAGCCCAGGCAATGAGTTTTGCTGTGCCGTCAGTTCCGTCCGCAAATCGTAACGCGCATACAACAGGACAATGTGATTCAGACCGCCATGACCGCGAACAGGAAGAACTCCTCTCTTGCGACCCTCAGCCTGGCGCTGGGGATTGTGGGAGTGATTTTTGCGCAAACTCGAGCGGCGCTGTTGCTCGTCCTGGCAGTGCCCTTGGGTGTGGTGGCAACTTACACCGCCTGGCTTGCGTTGCGTTTCATCCAGCAGGCGCCTGCCGCCTTCCGAGGGCGCAGTTCCGCCATTTCCGGCGCCTGTCTGGGGGGCATCAGCACTGCTCTCAGCCTTTATCTTCTCGTCGCTGTCTGGCCGCGGCAACACACGTCAAATCACCGCATTCACAATGGAGGGGGGGCAGTCCAACCGCAGCCTCAAACGGCTCCGCGGGCCATCGCGTTGCCCGCCGAGCAATTTGATGGCGGACGCCCGCCTGAGCGCATGCGTCGCGAACTCGGTCGCCGTGGCGCTCCGCTTTCCTTTGCCGCCGGCGTCACTCCGGAAGGTCCGGTGACCAATTTCACTTCCAATCTTCCAATCGTCATCCTCGATACCCACGGCCAGCAGATCTACAAGGACGGCGACACCCTCGTCAGCGCGCGGGTCATCGACGCCACCAACGGCGCCCGTTCCCGCGTCACCGGCGCAGCAGCCGACTACGACGGGCTGGGCACCGTGAAGCTGCGGGGCTTCAGCACCCTTCGGCTGCCGAAGCGATCCTATTCGTTTCACACCGTGGACGCCAAAACCAACCAGGTGAAGGTGCCACTCCTCGGACTGCCCAAGGAGGAAGATTGGGTTCTCTACGCGCCGTACGAAGACAAGACGATGATGCGCGATGTGCTGGCGTACGAATTGTGCAACAAGATGGGCCGCTATGCGCCGCGCACCCGCCATGTGGAACTCTTTCTCAACACTGACGGCGGGCCGGTTAACATGCGGGATTACGCGGGAGTGTATGTCCTCGTCGAAAAAATCAAGCGTGGCAAGGAACGCGTCAACATCGCCAAGCTCGATCCGGAAATGAAGACCGAGCCCGACATCACCGGGGGCTATATCATCAAGCGCGATCACAACGAGCGCGACGAAAACGGCTTTTACACGCGGCGAGGTGGCCCCTATTATTGCGTCTATCCCAAAGGCGAGGAGATCACTCCGGAGCAAAAGGGTTGGCTGGTTCGCTACCTCAACTCCTTTGAAATGGCGTTGAATGGGTCGCATTTTGCCGATCCGAAGACCGGTTATGCCGCCTATCTTGACGTCGATTCGTTCATTGACACTCACTGGCTCGTGGAAGTGTCGAAGAATGTGGACGGCTTCCGCTACAGCTCCTACCTGACCAAGGACCGCGGCGGCAAACTCAAGACCGAGCCGCCATGGGACTGGAACCGCAGCTTCGGAAACGCGAATTACTATGGTGGATGGCAGCCCAACAACTGGTACTGGACCTACCTGCGTCCCTCGGAAATCGGCTGGTACCGCCGCCTCAGTCAGGATCCCGCGTTTGCCCAGAAATGTGCCGACCGGTGGTTTGCGCTGCGCAAAGATGTCCTGAATCCCAACACCATCAAGACCCGCATCGACCAACTGGCGGCCCAGTTGAACGAGGCTCAGAAACGCAATTTCCAACGCTGGCCCATCCTGGGCGAACAGGTCACATGCAATTACTACGTCGGGAATTCGTACGAAGACGAAGTGCGCTGGTTGAAGAACTGGATCGAACGCCGCATCGCATGGATCGACGGCCAGATGGCTTCTGCAGCGAACAAGAAATCCTCCGCTGCAACTGGGACCAAGAACGAAGTTGTGACTCGCTGAGTCACCGACCTTGGTATCGGCTGGAACTCTCGCATCGCGTGGACTCCATTACCCGCGCGAAATGACGGCACACACTCTATGACCACCCCTGAACTTAAGATCGACATGCTCACCAGCGGTCACGGGCCGCTTCCTCAAAAAGGCGACAGGGTCACCGTGCATTACACCGGCTGGCTCAGCCACGGCGGGAAGTTTGACAGCTCGTTGGACCGCGATGAGCCATTCACTTTTGTCCTGGGCGCAGGACAGGTCATTGCGGGGTGGGATCTTGGTGTTGCCACGATGAAGATCGGAGACAAGGTCAGGTTGACCATTCCACCCGAACTCGCCTATGGCAGCGCGGGCTATCCGGGAGCCATCCCGCCAAATTCAATTCTCGTCTTCGAGGTGGAACTTCTCAGCTTTGGTCGATGATTCAGGAATGCGCCGTGTAAGAAAGTTTTGGAGAGCCGTTGCTCGACCGATTCTAGACAAGCCGGAAAAGAAGGCCAACCACTTGGAAGATGGACCTGATCACATACCTGATGCGTCGCAGGCTGTTTAGTGCGCACTCTGTTTGTTATATTCACATTTAGGCGCGCTGGCCAACCAACTCGCGGTATGCGGTGACATAGCGCTCTGTTGTCTTTTCCCAAGAGTAATCCGCTCGCATGGCGTTCTGTCGAATTTGTCGCAGCAAATCCGGTTTCTCAAACACCGCCAGCGCCTTTTGCATGGCTTTGGCCAGCGCGCGTGAGGTGTAGCTGCGGAATTTAATGCCGACCACATCGCGGTATCCGTCCTTGGAGGATTCCACCTCCGTGAAATCGCAAACCGAATCATCCAAGCCACCGGTCACACGCACGATTGGAATCGTTCCGTAGCGCTGGCTGTACATCTGGTTGAGTCCGCACGGCTCAAAGTAGGACGGCATCAGGAAGAAATCGGCGCCTGCCTCGATGCGATGCGACAACCCCGCATCATACCCGAGGCGGACTCCAACCTTGTGCGGGAATCGTTCCGCCAAATCTAGGAACGCTCGCTCGAACTCCGGCGAACCGCTGCCCAGAAGCACAAATTGGATGTCTCGATGAAGCATTTCTTCGAGTGCGCCCAAGGCAATGTCGATCCCTTTTTGGTCCGCCAACCGTGTGATGCTGGCAAACAGCGGAATCGTCCCGCCGACCGGCAACCCGAATTCCAACTGCAAATCCAGTTTGTTGGCAGTCTTGCCGGCCAAATCGCGGGCGGAGTAGGGGTGCTTGATATATGGATTATTTTCCGTGTTCCATTCGTCGTAATCGACGCCATTGAGGATGCCGAGGATCGACTCACCGCGGGTGCGTAGCGCCGCGTCGAGCCCACAGCCAAATTCCGGCGTGACAATCTCCCGGGCGTACCGCGGGCTGACCGTCGTGACGAGATCGGCGAAGATGATGCCGGCTTTGAGGCAGTCCATCTGCCCGTGGAACTCCACCGCGTGCAAGTTGAAATACTCCCCCGGAAGATTGGTTAATCCGTAGTCAGCGCGCGGAAAAACCCCTTGGAAGGCAAGATTATGAATGGTGAGAACGGTCCGAGGCACCCTGCCCCACCCTTCCCGCCGGTGCTGGTCGAGGATCAGCAGCGGTGCGAGCGCGCATTGCCAGTCGTGGGCATGAATGATCTCCGGTTGCCAGTCGAGATAGCGCGCCAGATGCACCACGCATTTCGAGAAGAAGATGAAACGCGCGGCGTTGTCCGGATAACTGACGCCGTTCTCGATATACAGCGAGGCACGCTGATAAAATTCCGGCTGGCTGATGAAATAAATCGTCACGCCCTCGCTTGGCTGCCGGGTCCAAACCTCCGCTGAGACCATCATATCCCCCAAAGGGAGTTCCAACTCGTAATCGAGCTTGCGAAGGTCGGGATATTTGTCCGCGATTCCGCGATAGAGCGGGGTGACAATCCCGACCTGGTGCCCTGCCCTTCCCAAGTGTTTGCCCAGCGCAGCAACCATGTCCGCCAGGCCGCCGGTCTTCGAGTAAGGATGCAATTCGCTGCTCGCAAGCAGGAGGCGCAGCGGCGCGGATTTCTTTTTGGCCGGCATGAGCGTGCGGGTGGGGTGCGTCGAGGCGTTGGTGTTCAGGCGGCCGGAGCCGGAATCCGGTCAGCGCGGAGGTAAGGTCGGAGCGGTTCCGGGATGAGAATGGACCCATCGGGCTGCTGGTGTGTTTCAATCAGCGAAACGAAGAGTCGCGCCAGCGCGGTGCCGCTGCCATTGAGGATATGCGGCAGTCGGTTCTCGCCGGATTCCGCCTTGAACCGGAGATTCATGCGCCGCGCCTGGTAGTCCTCGCAGTTCGAGCAACTCGACACCTCGAGGTACTGCTCCTGGCCCGGCGCCCAGACCTCGATGTCATAGGTCTTGGCGCTGGCGAAACCCATGTCCCCGGTGCAGAGCAACACCACGCGATAATGCAGGCCGAGGAGTTGCAGAACTTTCTCGGCATTGGCGACCAGCTTTTCCAACTCCTCGTATCCGTGCTCCGGCTTCACGATTTTGATCAACTCCACCTTGTCAAACTGGTGGACGCGAATCATCCCGCGCGTGCCGACACCCGCCGCGCCCGCCTCGGCGCGGAAACACGGACTGTAGGCGCAATAGCAGATCGGAAGCTGGTTCTCTTTCAGAATCTCCTCGCGATGAATGTTCGCCACCGGCGCCTCGGCGGTGGGAAGCAGATAAAGCTCCCCGAGAGTCCGGTTGTCCTCGCCTTCCTGTACCGCATAGGCCTGGTCGGTGAACTTGGGAAACTGGCCGACGCCCACCATGCAATCTCGGCGAATGATGTAAGGCGGTGACACTTCAGTGTAGCCGTGCTGGGTGGTATGAAGATCCAAGAGGAACTGAATGAGCGCCCGCTCCAGTCGCGCGCCCCAATTCGTAAAAAGCAGAAAACCGCTGCCACTGAGCTTGGCTCCACGGGCAAAATCAACGAGACCGAGTTTCTCGCACAGTTCGACGTGCGCCTTCGGTTTGAAGGCGAACTCAGCCTTTGCTCCCCAGGTGCGAACCTCGGGGTTGTCCTCCGCTGATTTGCCGGTTGGAACACTTTCGTGCGGAATATTGGGCAGGCCCAAAAGAATCTGGTCACGGCCGCCCTCAGCCTCGGCCGCCACCGGTTCGAGCGTGGCGATGCGTTCGCCGATTTCACGAGTTTCGGCCTTCTTCGCCTCCGCCTCTGCCAGTTTCTTCTGGCCCATGAGCGCGCCGATTTCCTTGGAAACCTTGTTGCGTTGCGCCTTCAACTGCTCGACTTCGGCGAGACACTTGCGGCGTTGCTCGTCAAGTTGCAGCACCGCGTCGATCTTCGCCTCGTCCCCTGCCCTGCGCGCGGCCAGTCGGCCGCGCACCCAGTCGGTCTTCTCTCGAATCAATTTAATGTCCAGCACGGGAGCAGTATAAAAAACCACGCCGACACCGCAAGGTCGTTCACCGAAGAGCTTCGAATTGGCACCTCGCATCGGACGGATTCGACCGTCCAATTCGCCTCAGCGATAGAGCGCCCGTTCCTTCCGCCAGTCCTTGTCGCGGTTGTGGCCGTAGCCCATCACGCGCGGACGACGCTCGCGCAGGCGCACGGACTCGATGCCGCAGTAGTAGCCCTGTGAACGGGGGTTCTTCCCGACGCATTCCAGACGCAACGTGTAGCGACCCGGCTCGGGCCAGAAATCCAGCAGATGAGCCTCCTCGCTGGCGATCTTTTCGCTGAACAAATCAATCGGTCCGCTGAGTTTCACGCCGTTGAGAAAAGCCTGGTAGCTGCCGAAGTCGTCCGCCTTCGTCAGGTTGAGCAACAGGCGGAGCGGTTCCTTCTTCTGCACCTCGAAGGGAATCTCCAACCATGCGCCCTGCTCTGCCTTGGGCATGTAGAGGAGTTGCGGACCGGGATAGAGTTCCAGTTGCTGCGGAGTGACGCTGCCTGCGCCGTGATTGGTGGCGGCAACGGAATCGCGCGCATAGGCGATGATCCGTTCAAGGCTGGGCAGACGCCGCTCGCGGGCGTGAGGCGCGCGCGCCGTGAAGTTCGGTTCGCCGGTCTGATACCAGAAAGCCACGCTGGAAAAATCGTCCTCGCGCTCGTTCCAGCTTGTGGATTTGTTGTTGGGATTCTCATCCGGCGCGATCCAGCCGAAGTGTTCCAGCGTCACCTTGATGCCGGTGTTGAAGACGATCGGATCGCTCAGATGCCAGCGGTAGGCGCTGGTGTGACCGCCCACAATGCCCCATTGATCAAAATACGGGACGCCAAAGAAGGGCGTGCTCGTGGTCTTGAGGCCCCAGGCCGAGAGAAAATAATCCTCCGTGCCCGTGCCCCAGATGGAAGGCGCGGTCTCGCCATCGATGTAAATCTTCTCGTCGCCCTCGCCGAACCACGACGGGCTGCGCGAACGCACGGCCAGCACCGTGCCGACGTAGTGTCCCCTGCCCTGCGTCTCCAGCAACACGTAGTCCTTGCCCGACTGCGCGGGGTATTCCTGGCGATATTGCGCGTAGAAGTAAGGCGTGTCCTCCGGCAGGCTGGTCTTCTCAATCCAATCAATGTTGTAGTAGAGCAGGCTGATGGGCTTGTCGCTCTGGTTGACGATTTCGATGCGCGCCGTTTTCCGGAACGGCATTCGCCAGAAACTATTGTAGGAATCGCCGTCCTCGACGACGACCGGCAGGCTGACGACTTCGCGGCGTTCCCCAAAACAATTGGCGAAGAAATCGCCAACCGGCGCCTCCACTGCGGGCTTCTCGCTTCCATCCCAATAAATGCGCAGCAACATCTCCTGATGATTGGCCGAGCCTTTCGGCGCCCAATCCTGCGACTCGGGTCCAAGAAAGGTGAACCAGAGATGCGTGATGACGCCCGGCCCCTGGACATCCAGCACCACATTGGTGCCGCCGGGCGGAACGCGGAAGTTGTCCGAGTTGCTCCGCTCCTCGAGATCGCCTTTGGGCGGAGCCTTGGGATCATATTTGCCATCGGCGCCCTGACGAAAGGTCGAGGTGGCGCGACGGCTCCGGCCTTCTTGCGGCTTCGCGAGATCGTCGAGCAACGCGCCCGACGCTGTTCCGGCCGCAAAGAGGACCATCGCCGAGGAGAAGTAGCTGACTTGAGCAAGCAGCCAGAAGCGCGGGGATTTCATGGCGCGAGTAAACGCGAACGTCCTCCTTTAGGCAACCGTGCAACCTGCACCGTGCAACCTGCGGCATGTGCCAACTTTTCCATCGCCACCCAACCGGGGGTGTCTCTAGTCTCGTCGGCCTATGATCGAACGCAGTGCGCCCAAAATCACCAAATGGCCGTTCTTCCTCGGCGATGTGCTGCTGCTGGGGGCCGCTTTCTGGCTGGTTGCCCACAATCCCCACCCTCTTGATCTCTGGCTCCAGGTCCTGGTCATCACCTGCGTGATCGGCGCGGCCTGGCTCGGCGCATGGCCGTTCGTCGAGGATTACCGCGGCGTGATCAAATTCGCCGAGTCCCATGAGCTTGCCTCGACCGTCGCGCAGATCGACGATCTGGAAACCGTCGCCGACCATATCCGTGCCGCCACCGGACAGTGGCAGGGGGTGCAGGAACACGCCGGTAAAACGATTGGAGCCGCCAGGGAAATCGCCGAGCGCATGACCACGGAGGCGAAATCGTTCCAGGACTTCATGCAGCGCACCAATGACACCGAGAAAGCCCATCTGCGTCTCGAAGTCGAAAAGCTCCGCCGTGGCGAAGGCGAATGGCTGCAATTGGTCGTCCACCTCCTCGACCACGTCCACGCGCTCCATCGCGCCGGCGCCCGCTCGGGCCAGCCCAATGTCATCGAGCAACTCACCCAGTTTCAGAATGCCTGTCGTGATGTCGTCCGCCGCACCGGTATCGGCGTCCTCGACGCCCTGCCCGGCCAGCCGTTCGATGCCAAGATCCATCAAACGCTGGATGGCGCCGAAGCACCGGCTGGAGCACCCATCGCCGAAGGACTCGCTCCCGGCGTCAGCTATCAGGGCCAGCTCGTGCGCCGATGTCTGGTCCAGATGCCGACCGAAGGAACATTGCCCGCCAATCTGGTCGCAGACGCCGAGTCGCTGACCGCCTCCACCGCGCCACCCCCCACCGGCGACAATCGGGATTTCGGCTCCCAGGCATCCTGACCACGATTGTTGGATTCTGGGGCGCCAGGTTCTTGCTCCTCAGCGCAATCATCCTCGTAAACTTTCTCTAACCAATCCTGGTGCCGATTTTGCTTTCGAGGAAGATTCCTGACAAGACCTTAGGATGGGCTACCCGAAGACGCTTGGTCCCAACCCTCACGCGGGTAGGGCGTGTCTGTCCCCAGCGCGCCGTCGGGCTGGCCGCGAGTGGTTCGCGGCGCGCTGGGACGCGCGCATCCGCGCACTGCCCCCGGCGCGCGGCCTTGAGGCCGCTTCAGCGTGCGATGGGTGTTGGCGAAACATTGGCGGACGGTCTCTCGAACGAGGAAGCGACGTCAACGTCGCGCTCCAACCCGGTTGCCTTCGGGGGCAGTGTCGAGATGCGCTATACGTTGGGACAGCACCAGCCGCAGTTAGATCAACGGGGCCTGGAATCGTGACTTTTCCTCTTCGATCACTTCCATAAACTGGTTGTTCCAAAGCCGCGCGATGGTTTCATTCCCAGTGCTTCGCTCCGACCGTTTCGCCACCTTGCCGATAGAGGGCAATGCCTTTCCTTGTTACGAATTGGCAACACTTTGGCGACATGGCCATACTTGCAATCGAGTGACCGCCCCTCTAGTTTCCGCCATGCCCATGAAGAAGTTGTTCCGGCCCCGTTCGTGCGCGTTCACTCTCATCGAACTGCTGGTGGTCATCGCCATCATTGGCATTCTTGCCAGCATGTTGCTGCCAGCGCTGGCCAAGGCCAAAGGCCGGGCGCTGCGCATCTCCTGCGTGAACAATCTCCGCAATCTCGGGCTGGGTTATCGCATGTGGTCCGACGACAACGAAAGCCGCTACCCATGGCAACTGGACTTGACCAGGGGTGGAACGAAGACCATCCCCAACGCCTGGCAGCATCACTACATCCTCTCCAACGAGATCGTCACGCCGAAGCTGCTTTTCTGCCCGAGTGACAGTGCCCGCACCAAGTCCTTTGAGTGGGGCGAATACGCCACCCTCGGGGACAAGGCGGTGAGTTACTTCGTGGGCACCGAGGCGTCGGAGGAACGCACCTTCATGCATCTGGCCGGAGACCGCAATGCGAACGGCAACGAAAATCAGGCTTGCACGACCGCCGACATCACATCTGGCATCACCACAATGAATCCGGCCAACCCGGACGTGCGCTGGGGCTCCGACATCCACGGCAGCGCCGGCAACATGCTCATGTGCGACGGCAGCGTGCAGCAGTTGACCGGGAATGGATTGAAGCGCCACCTCCAGGACACCGGCGATCCCAATCTGAGCAACTGCATCCTCAAGCCGCGTTGAAACTGCGGCAGGTTCCATCCCTCCTTCACTCCACCCGCCTGGCCCGGTAGAACCGCCCGCTCGGCGCCAGAGCATTCGTCCGCGAGAACAGGGTCGTTCCATCCGCACCGGTCACGTTCGTGGCCAGCCCGGACCAGTTGGTCAGCGAGGTGGAAGATTCCAGCACGTAGCCGGTCCACGGTTCGCCACGCAGACGAAGTTGCATGACGTTCGTCACCCCGCCCGCCACCCTCTCCAGGTTCGGCGGCCAACCGGCCAGCAACTTCGCGAGATTCAATCGCCCGCCCGTGACACATTTCCCCTTCAGCGCGGGCAACGGATCGGTGGACGCCAGCAGGCGATCGATGTTCTGCCGGTAGGTGTTGGTCGGAAAGCGCGCCAACGTCAGCGCCAGCGCGCCCGCCACCTGCGGCGCCGCGAAGGAGGTGCCCGAGTTCCAGACGTACGACGAATCGGATCCGCGGCTGACGAGGTAGATATCCTGCCCGGGAGCGGCCAGATCGACGTTGGTGCCGCCATAGTTCGAGAAGCTGGCCAGCGTGTCGCTGCGCGTGCTCGCCGCCACCGAAACGATGTTGTCGAGCTGGAAGCTGGCCGGGTAATGCGGCGTGACATCGTTGTTAATGGTGTCGTTGCCGGCGGCTGCCACCACGATGATGCCGGCGTTGCGACACGCCTGCAGAGCCGAATAGAAAACACTGTTATAGACCGTATCCACGAAGCTGAAATTGATGATTCTGGCGCCGTTGTCCTTGGCGTAGTTGAAGCACTCGATGGCGTCGGAGTAGGAAGAATTGGAGGCATCGAAGAACTTGCAAGCCATGACCCTCACCTGCCAGGCGACTCCGCTCACGCCCAGACCGTTGTTGCCCACGGCACCGATGACGCCCGCCACGGCCGTGCCGTGTCCAAGGTCATCCAACGGATTGCCACCCGGCAGAAGTCCGATGGCGTTGATGCCGTAAATGTCATCCTTCACGCCGTTGTGATCGTCATCGCGGCCGTTGCCGGGAATTTCGCCGGTGTTCACCCACATGTTCGCCGCCAGATCCTGATGCGTATAGCGCGCGCCCGAGTCGATGACGGCCACGATGATGTTGCTGGCGGAACTGAGCGTGTCCCAACCTGCCAAAGCGTTGATATCCGCCCCCGGCACCCCGCCCGCCGTGCCATCGTTGTTGAGTCCCCATTGCAGGCCGTTCAGGAGCGATGGATCATTCGGTGTCGCCGCCACCCGGACGATGTGATCAAGGTCCGCAGCTTCCACCAATCCGCTTGCGCGCAATCGCTCCACCAGACGAGTCACCTCGATTCCGACGGGCACTTCGAGAACCTGGATGCCGCCCAAACGCGGAAAATCGCGCCGCACCCGCAAACCCTCGGCCCGCTGGAATTGCTCGCGCGCCGCCGCGACTGCCGGACGGGGCTGGATGAGTATCCGGTCGGTGCGAAAGCGCGCCACGGGAGCCGCAGCGATGTCTTCCACGGCGCAGAGCATCAACACGAGGCTGAGGCCCATCATCAAACCGGGTTTTCGGCAAATAGAGCTTGGCATTGCAGTCGGCTAATTCTATCACATCGGCGTTCTTTGACAGCTTTGGAGGCGCAACTGCCTCCAGCAATAGTAACACGGTCAGATGTCCGGGAACCCCGTGAGATTCGGGGACGGTTGCGCCACTGTGTCGGGATACAGACTCCCACGAGCCACTGAAGCCGGCGAGCTTCGGGAAGGCGGGAGCGAGGTCAAGCCCGCAAGTCAGGATACCGATCCGGCCGTGCTCGTCTTGGTGCAGCGCCTTGGGCGCAGCGCCAGCTTCTCCGACAAAGAGAAGGATGAGGCCAGCCGGCGAAACTGTTTTTCGTCGGAGACGTTTTGTGCCCTTCATGCCCCGTTTTGTCGGAGTCTGAAGGGTTTTTTTGTTTCCGGGCCGGCCCGACATGCCGGGCTCGAAGACAGGATCGCCCCGCCGACTCCGCCTGGTCTCTCAGTCAACGCCAGAAATCAGATGGCAACCCGCCCGGTTCACCCCGGGCCAAACTGAAAGGTCAGTCGCATGTTCGCTCGCAATCATTGGGCGCCGGCAGTCGTCGGCGCGTTGTTGGTCGTCACCCGTTCCGTGGCCGGCCCGTTCGCCGATGCCGTGGTTTCCTACACCGCCGGCACCGATGCACAGCCGAATCTCAATATCCCGGCGTCTGCACTCGGCGCGCCCTCAGTCATCACCGTCGATCCGGTCTGGGGTAACTCGGCCGTCGAGCCGTTCTCACCGCCCTACCTCGCCTCGCAAATCGTCTCTGTCGGCGAAGGCGGCAGCCTTACCGTGCGCTTCGACACGCCGGTTCAGAACAGCCCGGGCAATGCGTTCGGCCTCGACTTTCTCATCTTCGGCAGCGCCGGCTTCATCATCACCAACGGCGATTACACCGGCGGCGGCATCACCGATGGCTCGCTCTTCGGCGCCAATCCCGGCGAGACACGGGTGTGGGTCAGCGCGGACAACCTCACGTTCTTCGAACTCAACCCCGCGTTCGCGCCGGCGGTTGATGCGCTCTTCCCCTCGGATGGCACGGGCGACTTCCAGACGCCGGTCAATCCTGCGCTGACGGCGGGCAGCTTCGCCGGGCAAGGGCTCGCCGGCATGCGCACTCTCTACGGCGGCTCGGGCGGCGGCTCCGGCTATGACTTGGATTGGGCGCGCAACGGCCTCGGGCAAAGCGTCGCGCTCTCCGAAGTGAGCTACGTTCGCATCGACGTGCTCACGGGACGCGCCGAAATTGACGCCTTGGCCGCCGTGCCGGAACCGGGCACCTGGGCGCTCGGGTTGCTCGGAGCGGGTGCGCTGCTCGTCCTTCACCGCCGACGAGGCGCCGCTGCAAAGGTGAGGAAGTGAACTCCTGATGCGCAGATTAGTGCCACAACTGCGGGATGGGCGACACCAAGTCAAGGCAGGGCGCGTCTGTCCTCAGCGCGCCGCTGACCGTTCCCGGCACCCGGACGGCGCGCTGAGGACAGGCGCGCCCTGCCCGGTGAGTCATGGCTCCAGACATTTTTTTGTCATCCATTCCAAGATTTCGCCTGTCACTATTATTCTACTTCTCTGGTTCGCCGCCGCCTGGCCACTCCGGGCGGCGACGCTGGTCGAGGATTTCTCGCGCGATCCGCGGGCCAGTGATTGGCGCGTTCACGGCGCGACGAATCTGTTCTCATGGAATGCCGGCGCACAAAATCTGGCGGTCACGTGGGATTCCGCGCAGACGAACAGTTACTTCCTCCGACCTCTCGGCACCGTGCTGGCGACGAATGACAATTTCCGTGTCGAGTTCGACCTGTGGCTGGACGACATTTCCATCGGCGTGAATCCGGAACAACCGTTCACCTTCGAACTGGCTCTCGGCTTCATCCGTGTGGCCAGCGCCACCAACGCCAGTCTGCGACGCGGCGCCGGGGTCAATCCAGTCTCGGGTCCACGCAACCTCGTCGAGTTCGATTATTTTCCTGACTCCGGTTTTGGCGCGACGCTCTGGCCCGCGCTCATTTCGTCCAACGGCCAGTTCAACTATCGCGACCTGGGCGGTAATTATGTGCTGGCGGAACTGGCCACGAACCAGTGGTACCATGTGATGATGGCTTACTCGGCGACCAATCGCGGCCTCGTCACCACGGTGCTGACCAACGGTCAGATCTTCGCCACGCACTCGACGCGGTTGACTACGAACTTCAATGACTTCCGGCTCGATGCCTTTGCCGTCTGCTCCTATCAGGACGCCGGCAGCGACGGCTCGCTGCTGGCGCACGGTCGCGTGGACAATGTCGTGATCACCATCCCTGCTCCACCACTGCTGGCGCTGTCGGGCGTGCTGACCGACGGCCTCTGGCAAGTCACGCTTCCCAGCCGCACGAACTGGCTCTACGCACTGCAACGCAGCGAGGATTTCCATTCGTGGACCCCGCTCAATTCGGCCTGGGGCAACGACGGCATTCTGACGCTGACCGACAGCAATTCGCCCGCGGCACTCGGGCTGTATCGTGTTTCGGCTGACCGGCCATGAATGCCACGTTGCCATCACAAACTGCCCAAGCCGTGGGATGGACGACAAGCCGGCATGGTGGGGCGCGTCTGTCCTCAGCGCGCCGGATCCGCAACCAAAGTAGCGCACGTTTCCAACCTGCTGTATCGCGGATTTCCAATCCGCAGACGCCGGGAGGGTCGCACGATCTGCCGAATAGAATTCGGCGATACAGCAGATTGGAAATCTGCGCCACGATCTTGCCGCCCCCCCTCCTGCCCGCAAAACCGTCAAGGTCCGCGGCGGTTTCGGCTGATCCTGATCCAGCGCGCCGTGGGCCACTCTCGACCACCGAACGGCGCGCTGGGGACAGACGCGCCCTGCCTCGTGAGTTTTGTGACCAAACGCGTTCGTGTGCTCCATCTCAAGTTTTCCCCTGTTATCGTCCGGTCATCACGCGCGGCCGGGGGGCCTTCACGCTGATCGAATTGCTGGTGGTCATCGCCATCATTGGCGTTCTCGCCGGGTTGCTGCTGCCGACGCTCAGCCGCAGCCGGACGGTGGCGCACCGCGTTCGTTGCGCGAGCAACCTGCATCAACTCGGCCTGGCCGCGCAGATGTATTGGGATGACAACGACGGCACCGCGTTCCGCTATCTCGTCGGACCGACGAACAACGGGCGCATCTACTGGTTCGGCTGGATCGAGAACGACAGCGCCGGCGAAGGCAACCGGCGGTTCGATCCCGAAGCGGGCGCGCTTCATCCCTATCTTCAGGGCCAGGGCGTGGAAACGTGTCCATCGCTCGATTATTTCTCGGCACAGTTCAAGTTGAAGGCGACGGGCACCGCCTATGGTTACGGCTACAATCTCAGCCTCTCCCCGTTCGGCCGGCCACCGGTGAATCTGGCGCAGATCACCCACCCCGTCGAAGTCGCGCTCTTTGCTGACGCGGCTCAGGTGAATGACTTCCAGCCGCCCGCCTCGCCGGAGCGTCCGATGCTTGAGGAATTTTATTACGTGAGCACGAATGCCAGCGAGCGCACGGCCCACTTCCGCCATCAGCAATCCGCCAACGTGGTCTTCTGCGACGGACATGTGGAAATGGCGCCCGCGCTGCCCGGCTCGCTCGACCTGCGCCTGCCCCAATTCTCTGTGGGACGACTGCCGCCCGCGATCCTGCATGTCCGCTGAAGCCCGGAAGGGGGGCGCATCCGCGCACTGCCCCCGGCGCGCGGCCTTGAGGCCGCTTCAGCGTTCGATGGGTGTTGGCGAAACATGGCCGGACGGTTTCTCGAACGATGAAGCGACGTCAACGGCGCGCTCCAACCCGGTTGCCTTCGGGGGCACTGTCGAGATGCGCCCCCGGAAGGGCGCGCCCGGGGTTGACGAAGGACCAGATTCCCGGAATCCTTCACGGCATGACAACTCCGCTGTTTCGTCTTAGCTGGTCCTGTTTCTGTCTCTTGCTGGCGACCTCTTTCCCCGTCCGGTCCGAGGCGCCGCGAGACGCATCGTCACCCGACCCGGTGATTTCCCGGGGGCCGTATCTGCAAAAAGCCACGGCAGATTCCATTACCATTGTCTGGCGCACCGCATGGACGAACATCGAGCCGGTGGTTCGCTTTGGGAAAAATCTGAATCAGTTCGATGAAAAATCCTCCGCCCGCGCCACCCTCGTGCGCGCCATGGTGGAAACGAACAAGAACCTCCAATTCCCCGAACTCGCGGCGCTGCGCACCCGAAAGAATCTGAAGCTGCCCAAGCTGCACAGTGCGCCGACGGGGACCTTTCAGTACGAGGTGACGCTCGCCAAACTCAAGCCCGACTCCCGCTATTACTACGCCATCTACGACGGCGAGCGGCGCCTGACTCCGGCGGATGCCAGCTACCAGTTCGTTACCCATCCACCGGTCGGCACGAACAAGCCCGTGCGCTTCTGGTCCACCGGCGACACCGGCACCGCGCGCAAGGCCCAGTGGCTGGTTTATGACGCCATGCGGAACGTGACGGCCGGCGAGAAGCGGCCGATTGACTTCATCCTGCATGTCGGCGACATGGCGTACTATGAGGGCAAGGACAACCAGTTTCAGACACGCTTCTTCGATGTTTACGATCCAACGCTCCGCCAGGTGGTCTGCTGGCCGACCTTCGCCAATCACGAAGCCGGCACCTCCAAGTCCACCACCGGCGTCGGACCTTTCTTCGATGCCTACGTGATGCCGGCCAAAGGGGAATCAGGCGGCGAGCCTTCCAACCGGGAGGGTTTCTATTCCTTCAATTATGGCCGCGTGCATGTGATTTCGTTGGACTCGCACGAGTTGCGCGCCACGGCCACCAACGAGATGACGGCGTGGATCAAGGCCGACCTGAAGCGTGCCAAGACAACCTCGGACTGGCTGATCGCTTTCTTCCATCATCCGCCCTACACCAAAGGCTCGCACGATGGCGACAAGGAGGCCGACTTGATTCACATGCGCCGGGTTTACCTGCCTTTGCTCGAAGAGGGCGGCGTCGATGTCATCCTCTGCGGCCATTCGCACACCTACGAGCGCACCATGCTCATTGACGGCTCCTACGGCACCAACATGGCCGCCGACGGCTACATCCTCGACGACGGCGATGGGAATCCGCAAGGCGACGGTCCGTATCTCAAGAGCCCGGGATTAAATCCACACGAAGGCATGATTCAAGTGGTCACCGGCCACGGCGGCATCACGCTCGGACGCAAAGCCACCCTGCCGATGGCGGCCAGCACCCATTTCAGTCACGGCTCGACGCTGATTGACATCAACGGCGACACGCTCGTCGGCACGATGATCGGCACCGGCGGGGAAAAGCTCGACCAGTTCAGCATCGTCAAGCGCAGCAAGGTGACGCCGGTGCGTTTCCCGAAACCGTGGCTGGCTCCGGAGTTCAAGAAGGCCGAGGCCACCGTGGACGAAATCGGCACCAAACCGCCGGTCTATTTCACCAAACTGATTCCGGCCAACGGATTGTGGCAGTATCTGGCGGGCTCCGCGCCGCGCGGTCGGGGATGGACCTATCCGAACTTCAACGCCGCTGGCTGGAAGACCGGCGAGGCGGGCTTCGGCTACAATTATCCGAACAACCGGACGCAACTCACCAACATGCTCAACCGTTACACCGTGGTGTATCTGCGCCGCGAGTTCCAGGTGGAGCAGGTCGATCGCATCACTGATCTCGGATTGCTGGTGCTGTACGACGACGCGTTCATTGCCTACCTCAACGGGGCGGAGGTGGCACGCAAGGGCATCGACCGCGGGCGCGGCGCTTATGCGCAGGGGCTCAAGAACCATGACGCGAAGGAGCCAGAGTTCGTGATGCTCAGCGGCTGGCAGCGCCATCTCAAAAACGGCATGAACGTGCTGGCCATCGAGGCGCACAACCACCAGTTGGGCAGTGGCGATTTCACCATCGATCCAGCGTTGATCGCGGAGGAATGACGCGCGCTCCGCTCCGGCGACAGGATCGAGCAGACCTCCGGCGCTGCAGCAAGATGGCTGGGGCACCATCGAGACCGCGCGCCCGTCGAGAACTTGGGCGGACTTCGAAATTCACGGCCGTTGCAACCCAAAGCAGAGGCGCGATTAATCGGTTCTGCCGAGATCGTCGCAAGCCGCGATGATTTTGCGGTGAGGAGGACAGGCGGCGAGATCGCAGCGCAGATTTCCAATCTGCTGTGTCGCCGGCTTCGAGTCGGCAGATCGTGCAAACCTCCCAACGTCGGCGGATTGGAAATCCGCGAGACAGCAGGTTGGAAGCCTGCGCAACTTTGGTTGCCGCTCCGCCGCGCTGGGCCAGACCCGCGCTACCTGCGGATACTTTCGCAATAATCGAGATCGTGGCCGGGAGGTCATCCCGCGCGGTTCACTTGGCTGGACTTGACGGGAGATTCAACTGCGCCGAAACGGTCAACTCAACCGATTTGCCGTCGGAGGAGATTTTCGGCACCAAGTCAATCGACGGACCCACTTCATACTTTTCTCCCGAAGGTGCCGTCTTCACATCCACCATCTTCACCTGCGCCTCCCGGCCATCGGCGGTGAGGATCTTCGGCGCGGAAATGACGTCCACGCCCTCCATATTCTCCAACGCCTTGATGATGGCCTCCGTCTGTTCGACGGTGAGCAGTCCCGAGTACGAGCTGAGTTTGTTGTCGGTTTTCATTCCGTCCAATCCGAATTGGGCGAAGCCTGAATCCGGCATTTCGATAATCCGGGTTTGCAACTCAACCTGGCCGACCTGATCTCCTTCAACAAGGTGAGGCTGAATCAAGACCAGCGCGCGTTTACCCGACGGCAGAATCCATCCGCCGGTGACGAGCGTTTGCTTCCACCCAACCACCGCATGCGCCGTGGCCGAATAAGTTTCAACAGGCGGGGCGGACGGTTCTGCCGCGGTAGCCGGAGGCGTCTCGGGAGCCGCCGCAGGACGTTTGTTGGCAGATTCCGCAACCTGCCGGCGCAACTGCGCCACCTGACCGCGGAGGCGAATCAGTTCGGACTGCCCCGCGCGCAGGCGCTCCAATTCCGCTGGATCGATGCGCCCTTGCGCCAGACGCGCGTTCTCCTCGCGCACGGATTGCAACTCCAGCGCAGCCTGACGCAATCCCGCGTTCTCGGACTCCAAACTTCGGATCACTCTCTGCTGCCAAAGCAGCAGGCCGGCAATCGCCGCAAGAAACAGAACGACGCCGGCAAGGATTCGTGGTTTGTTCATACTGAGAAGTCCGTGGGATGCAGAGCAGAGATGGCTGCAATTCTGGAGGACAATGGGTAGGGCGCGTCTGTCCTCAGCGCGCCGTTCAGCGGATCGGGGCGGTTCGCGGCGCGCTGAGGACAGACGCGCCCTACCCCGCCCAGTTTTCGTCCATCGCGTATCATTTCAAGTGAATGCCTCACAATTCTCAGAAGCTCAGCAGGCACTGCCAGATGTAGGTGTTGCCGAGCGCGTCGCAGTTTTCCCAGATGCGCCGCACCAGATCCTGGTCGCCGGTGATCTCGGGCAGTTCCTTCGCCTTTTCCTCCCACGGGAAACAGACGCCGGGCTTGACGCGCGGCGATGGCTTTCCGGTCAGGCCGGCGAGCGTTGACACATCGGCCCCATCGCACGGACGCAGCGGTGTCTTGCCCGACGAAGCCTGGTACGATCCCGCCGAATAAACGCCATACTCGCGGCAGAAATCCGTCATCGCGTGCATGTTCTCCACGCTGGTGTCGTCCTGCATGATGGCGCTGGCGTCCATGATGTAGCCGCCATCCATGGCCACGCCGTCGATGACCTTCTGGCAGTGCTCGCGCACTTCCTGCGGGGTGCCGTAGCTGAGGAGGACATTGGGAATGCCGCCGCTGAGGGCGAATTTCGAATGCAGCTTGCGGTGCGCGAGAAAGATGTCGCCCCGATCAACGTGATAGAGAATGCTCCGCTCGGGCAGCGTGGCGAAATCGTCAAGGTGGTAGTCCCAATTGCCTTCCGCGTAAAACATCGTCTGGTGCCCGTGCTTCCAGAATTCTTCGATGCACGGCTTGAGCGTCGGCCAGTAGTGCGATTGGAATTGCTTGGGCGTGATGAACGGCACGCAGCCGCGGTGCATCCAGAAGCCGATGGGCACCTGCTTGAGCGGATCCGCCGTGGTCAGACCGACGTGACACAGATGCGGCATGAGCGCTTCGCAGGCCTTGAGCACCTTGTCGGGCTGCGTGGCCATGTCCATCGTCAGGCCGACGTAGCCGCGCAGCTTGTCCGCGATGATGTCAAAGGGCGATTTGAAGATGCCCGCGATGGCCGAGACGGTGCCGCATTCCTGCCGCAGCCGCTGGATCTGCGGTCCGAACGCCATGAAGTAAACCATCATCGCCATGCCGCCCTTCACGAAGGAGAGGTTGTTGCGGTAGGTCGAGGGCGCGCCGAGTTGCGACACCTCGGTCGAGACGCGCGGCAGCCAGACGTTGTAGAGAAAACCCGTCGGGTCGTCGATGAGCGCATCATACTCGTCTTCGCGCATGAACGCTTGATCTTCGGGCGGTTCGATGTAGTTGAAGCCGCTGGTGTGCGGAATCCCGATCCCCGGTATGCCGTAGTAGCGCAGCCCGATGGCCTGGCTGAGACCGGTCCACACATAGACCATGTTGGCCACGACGGCATCCCAGTCGTAATCCTTGGCGCACTGCACTGCCGCCTCGAACGCCTTCGGAAAATCATGCACCACCTCCTGGCAGGTGAAGCCGGCGTGCTTGGCCACAAACTCGGCCACAAACGGCCGGATGGGAATCTTGTCCGGCTTTTCGTTGCGCAGCGCGGTGACGTAACGGTTCAGGCGTTCCTGGTAGAGTTGCTCGGTATTCATAGGAGATGGGCGCAATGTACAAAGGCCGCCAATCGAGCGCGAGAAAAATGCGGATTCGCCAGGAACGCGCGCGCCCTGGCACTCAGGGCGCATCTTGATGGTCCCACCATCGGAAGTGGCGCGAGCCTCTGGCTTGCGACCGTGCGGCCAGGCCTCCGGCTTGGCGGCGCAAAACCGCTGCGCCAGCCCGCACAGCAACCTGGAAGGTCGCCGCGACTGCGGCAAGCTGGCAGCTTGCGCCACTGCGCCCGAGGGATCTCTTCAAGATGCGCCCTGGCACTCAATGTTCCTGAATTCAGTGTTGCGAGCCGGACGGCCTTCCCCTTTATCCTGCGGGCATGTCAACGAATCTGGCCGATAAATGGGTTGTCATCACTGGAGCTTCGAGCGGTATCGGCGCGGCGGCGGCCCACGCCTTCGCCAAGGAACGATGTCGCCTGCTGCTGGGCGCGCGCCGCGTGGCGAAATTGGAAGCGGTGGCCGCAGCCGCGCGACAAGCCGGAGCGTCGGCGGCGTTGTTCCACGAACTCGACGTCAGCCAGACCCCGAGCGTTGAGACGTTTGTTGCTTGGGCACGTCAGCAGGTTCTCGAGGCCACGCCGGGCACCTCGGAGGCGCGGCTGGATGTGCTGATCAACAACGCCGGCGGCGCGCATGGACTCGACCCGGTGGCCACGGCGAAGGACGCGGATTGGGAGGCGATGTTGCAGAGCAACGTGCTTGGCCTGCTGCGGGTCACGCGCGCCTGCCTGCCGATGCTGGTGGCGAATCCTGGCAGCGTGATTCTCAATCTGGGCTCGGTGGCGGGGCGCACCGCCTACGAGGGCGGCGCCGCATATTGCGCGGCCAAGGCAGGCGAGTTGTCGATCACCCGCGCGCTGCGTCTCGAACTTAACGGCACCGGTGTCCGCGTTGGCACGCTCGATCCGGGCATGGTCGAGACAGAGTTTTCGCTGGTGCGGTTCAAAGGCGACCCGACGCGGGCGGCGAAGGTCTATGAAGGCGTGCAACCACTCACCGCTGCCGACATCGCGGAGGCGCTGGTCTGGATGGCCAGCCGTCCACCGCATGTGAACATCGACGAGATGGTGATCAAACCCACCGATCAGGCCGAGGTTTACAAGGTGCATCGGCGGAAGACGTGAGGGGGAAATTCGAGCGCTGAACGAAGCGGCGTAGCGGCGCGTCGGCAGACCGCCGCACTCTTCCGATAAGTTTCCGAACAGCGGCGCTCTTCCGAGACGCCGCTACGGAGACAAAAAGAAGCCGCGCCCATTGCGAGTGCGGCTGAATTCTGCGGATGAAAGATGCGCCGTTACTCCGCCACGATCCAGACGTTGCGGAAGAAGACGGGATTGCCGTGGCCCTGCAATTGAATGGCGCCGCCGGTTGGCTTCTCGGGAGCGCCGCCGCCCGTCGGGCCCGGAATGGCGGTGTTGTCCTGAATGACCACGCCGTTGTGTTTCAAGGTGGTGGTGGCGTTCTTCACTTTGCGGCCGGCGTCGTCAAACTGCGCGGCCTTGAACTGAATGTCGTAGGTCTGCCATTGCAGCGGAGGCAGGCACATGTTGACCAGCGGCCTGGCCACGGTGTAGATGCCGCCGCATTCGTTGTCCTCGCCGTTCAAGCCGAAGCTGTCGAGCACCTGCACTTCGTAACGGTCCTGCAAATAGACGCCGCTGTTGGCGCGGTCCTGACCCCGCGCGGTGGGTTTGAACGGCAGGAGGAACTCCGCATGCAGCGTGAAATTGGTGAACTTTTCCTTCGTCTTGGTGCCGGCTTGAAGCAGGTTGCGCGCGTCCGTATGGCCACCGGCCCAGCGATCGGCGTTCGAGCCGTCAAATAGCGCGATGGCGCCCGCCGGAGGTTTTGCGCCGATGGTCGGACTGGTGCGCTCGGCTTTCTTGAAGGCGACATCTTCGCCACTCACCAGCGTCACGGCAAACAGGCCGCCACCGAGCTTGCCCTTCACGCCCGTAGGCGGGGAAAACACCACGGCGTCGCCGTCGCGTTTGCCATCGAATTGGACCTTCGGAGACTTGTCCCAGCCCGCGCCCGGCAGGCCGCCCTTGTAAAGCACGGCACGGAAGCGTGACTCGCCCAGCGCGATGACCTGCGCCCCACCCCACGACCCGACGTATTCGCCTTGATCGACAAAATCCGGACCCGCCTCAGCCGGTGTGAGGTAGGTCTTGTGTTCGACTTTGGGCTTCTGCGCCTTGGCGGCGGGCTTGTTGGTGGCGGCGCCGATGGCCGGTTGATCGGCGGCGAAGGCGTTGAGCGCGGACACGGACGCCATGATGGCGAGGAAATGAAGAATGCGTTTCATGTGATTCGAGTCAGGTCTGCTCACCGGGTTGAATTTTGAGGTCGGCGAACCTCATGCTGACGCGCCCGACGGAGGCTTATTCAAGCAGGTCCAAGGCACCGATGTTCCAAGCCGCCGGGCGTGCTGGAAGCCGTCTTTGATGTCACGACGGGGATAGTGGCTCAAACCTCCGGTTTGCGACGGTCCCGCCAGGCTTCCAGCTTGGCGAAGCCGTCTCACGGTGCCGCCAACCTGGAGGGTTCGCCGGACGGCCGCAAGCTGGAAGCGTGCGCCCCAACGCGCACCCGAAGCAGCCGTGGGTCGCGCGGGGCGCATCCGCGCACTGCCCCCGGCGCGCGGCCTTGAGGCCGCTTCAGCGTTCGACGGGTGTTGGCGAAACATTGCCGGACGGTCTCTCGAACGATGAAGCGACGTCAACGTCGCGCTCCAACCCGGTTGCCTTCGGGGGCAGTGTCGAGATGCGCCCGGTCGCGCGCGATCCGGCAGTTCGCGTTTGCCAGCAGCGAGGCTCTGGTGTACGCGCTACGCCATGAGCGAAGCCGAACTTCCCGAACCGATCCTGGACGCCGACTCCGAAACGGAGTCTCCGGCCGCGCCGGCGCCGATCGACCGTTCGACTTGGCGCACGCCCTGGGTGCAGTTGAAATACTTCAGCTTTCACCCGTGCATCTACGCCGCGATGATCCGCCGCGCCTCGCCGGACGCCAGGGCCGGAAGCCTCGTGGCGGTGTATGACAAGGTGGGCAAGCCGCTCGGCACCGGTCTCTTCAATCCCAAGGCCCGCGTGCCGCTGCGCGTCTTCCAGCACAGCGCGGAATTTGCCGGCGAGGAACTTTTCCCGGCGTTGCTCGAACGCGCGCTCACGCTCCGTCTCGAAGGCTTGCGCCTGCCGGAAACGACTGAAGCGTTTCGCGTGATCAACTCGGATGGCGATTCGTTCAGCGGGCTGATCGTGGATCGCTTCGCCGATGTGCTCAGCATACAAGTTCACAGCTTGGGCGTGTTTCAGCGATTGCCTGGCTGGCTGCCGCAGCTCCACGGACGACTCGGAACCAAGCGCGCGACGCTGGAAGTCGATCCCACCATCGCCCGCTTCGAAAACATCCGTCCGCAGAAATTTCCCTCGGATGAAGTCCGCTCGGTGCGCATCCGAGAGCACGGCGTGCGCTATGAGGTCAACTTCGAGGACGGCCACAAAACCGGATTCTTTTGCGACCAGCGCGACAACCGCCGAAACTTCGCCAACTGGACCCGCGGCAAACGCGTGCTCGATCTCTGCACCTACACCGGCGGCTTCGCGCTCTCCGCGAAAGTCTCCGGCGGCGCCACCGAAGTCACCGGCGTGGATCTCGACGAAAAGGCCATCGCGCAGGCGCGCCACAATGCGAACCTGAACCAGGCGCGCGTCGAGTGGATTCATTGCGACGCGTTCACTTGGGCGCGCCAGATGCAGAAGAATGGCCGCCGCTGGGATGCGGTGGTGCTTGATCCGCCAAAGCTGATTCACGATCGCGAGGACACCGACGAAGGCTGGCGCAAGTACGAGGATTTGAATCAGCTCGCCGTGACGCTGGTCGAGCCGGGCGGATTGTTGGTGACCTGCTCGTGCTCGGGCCTGCTGGGAATGGAAGACTTTGAACGGCACGTGACGCGGGGCGTTCATCGCGCTCACCGCCGACTGCAATTCCTCGACCGCACCGGCGCGGCGCCCGATCATCCGGTGATGTCGCATTGCCCGGAAAGCCGCTACCTGAAGGTGCTCTGGGCGCGGGTGTTTTAAGTCGATTGATCCCGCTATGGCGCGCCGTCATCTGAGCTTGCTGATTGCCGGAGTCATATCCGCCAGCCTGCTTGCCTGGTGGGTATTGAAGCCGGATCCGCATGCAACTATTCAGGGGCGGTCGCTCGACGACTGGCTCAGGGAATCGGTGTGCAATCCCGGGCCGATGGGGAGATCACATGCCAACGAAGTTCTGTACGAAGCCGGTCCTCAAATCGTCCCTGAATTATCGCGACTGTTGCGCCAGGCAGATTTCTTGAGTTCGGTGGCTGCGAAGCTGCCCAACGCGCTGGTTCCGCCGACAATCCGAGCCCGCTTTGACAACCAACTTGCGATGAAGGCGAAGGCGGCATGGGTAATCAGCGTCATCGCCTGTCGCAACCCCACTGCCGCCGAGAACCGCAGCGCCATTCCGGCGTTGATCGTTTCGCTCGAAAGCCGCAATCCACAACTCCGCTACGTTGCCGCACAGGCATTGGCTGCCATCGGCCCAGCCGCCAGCAATGCCGTTCCAATGCTTGTCCTCAAGACCACCGATCAGAACTCGATCGTCCGCCTCTGTGCGGTGGATGCCCTGGGACGAATTGGTTTTGCTTCGGACGATGCGCTAAAAGCACTGCGAGCGGCTTTGTCGGAGGCAAACAGCGATGTTCGTTTTGTGGCAACGAACGCATTGGAGCGGCTTCAATAGGCGCATAGATGAAGTCAATCGCTTCGTGCCACAGCGCCGTTTCTCCAGTCGCGAGTCGCACTCCGCAAATTCCGCCGGGGAGCAAGTTCTTTACGCCGACCTCTCAAGAATGGCCTCCACGGCGGCGCGCACCCCGGCCTGACGCAGGCTGCGCGCGGGTTTGAGCGGATTCGCCAGATGAGGAAGTTCCACCACCCGGGCGGCGCCGAGGTGTTCCCGGAGAAGTGCTGCGTTGGAGAGGCACGATGCATCGGGGCGGCGCGGCGTCACGAGGACGATCTTCGCCCGGAGACGTGCTGGCCGTGGCAATGCCGCCAGCGCGAGCAGTGAATGATTGATGGCGCCGAGGCGGTTCGGGCACACCACCACGGGCGTCGCGCCGAGCGCGGCGATCAAATCCCGTGCGTCAAAATCGGCGCCCAGCGGACTCATCACGCCCCCCGCGCCTTCCACCAGCAACAACTCGCAAAGCCGCTGCTGCGAGCGCAGGTAACGCCGTACCGCCGCGCGCAAAACGACGCGATCTTCCAGGCGCGCGGCAATGAGCGGGGTCAGCGGGGTGCGAAAATGCCACGGATTGATCTCGTCGAGCGACAGCGCGTCATCCTGCGCGGCCGCCAGCAGGCGAGCATCGGCACGTCCGCCGGAGCCGAGCGGCTTGACCGCACGCGCGCGGACTCCGCGGTCCCGCAGATGTCGGACGAGCAGCGCCGTGAGCACGGTTTTTCCGACGCCCGTGTCGGTACCGGTGATGAAGAAGGTGGGGGGAATCATGGCTGAAATGCGATTCGAGGCGACCGACTCAAACCGCATACTTTTCGGCGATCCACGCCGGGATGATTTCCGCGCGTCCGGTCTTGAGGTTCACCATCGCGTAGTCGAACCAGCCGTCGCAGCAGAGTTTGCTGTTGTTTCGGCGGGAGATTTCGAACCGAACCTTCACGCCGCCGCGCAGAAGTTCATCCACCCAGGTACGGACGATGAACGTGTCACCGAGGCCGAGCGGGCGTTTGAAGTCAAGATGCGCGGTCTTGATGAACCAGCCGAAGCCGAGTTTGACGAACTCCTCCATGGCCATGCCATAGCAGCGGGCCATCTGATCGTAGCGCGCGGCCAGCACGTAATCGAAGTAGCGGCTGCCGTGGACATGCTGGTTCATGTCGATGTCGTCGGGCCGGACACTGAGTTCGGATTCAAATCGGGTGCGACGGAGTTCCATGATAATGCAGGGGCGTTTATCGCGGCGGACGCACGGCGATTCAATCGGAAAAAACCCGGCCGCCAATCTCCAGATGCGTCGCCGGCCGGTCGGAATGAGAATGGCTCTAAACTTTTTCACGCCGCCGCCGATGAATCTTCCAGAACGTAGAGACGCAGAAAGAAAGTCGCATGAAAGGCAAAAACATCATTCGCGCGCTGGTAGCCGCCGGGATTCTCGTCTGGCCCTCGGTCGAGGTTTACCGCCTCCAGGTGGCTCGGGGTCAGGTTGACGCCGCGCAGCAACTCGCCAGCTCGGTGCAGCAGAAACTCACACAAGCCAGGCAAGTCGAACTGGTGGCCCGCTCCAAAGCGCCCGCCAAGCCGTAATAACAATCTCTTCAGTGCCCCGCCGGGTCGGCATTCGTGTGGTGTGCCGGCCCGGCCTTCTATTCAAAGCTATACGTTTGTTGGTTTGTGTTCTGCCCCTTACCAGCCCCACTTCCGCTGCGAATCATGCATAAACGCTGCCCGGCCAATCCTAGCGATTCGCGGCAGCCGTAGCGGTCAGTAATCGCTTCTTCCCCTTTCTTCTTTGTCCTCACCGCCTTTCGGTGGAACCAAATCGCTCATGATCCTGCCGGGGGGCAACCAAGGTGCCTTTCGAGGACACACAAAACAATTGAGTGGGTGGTTCGAGACGCTGCCCGGGCACGAATCGTACTCGCCAGCGATCCTTGAGTCGTCCGGTTGATGATCCGTTTGCTGCCGGCCCTGCTCACCAAGCAAACCGCCCGCAGAAAGCTTTCTAAAATCCGTGGCTTCGAGTTTGGGGGTTTCGCCAACACTCGGACATGCCTGATGAACTGCTCCAACCGGAACTGCCGCCCGGTGTCGTCGGCAAACTGAACCGTGACATCCAGCGGGTGGGCGTGCCGGTAGTGTGGAGGTTATTCCAGGATGGCAAAACACCCGTGGCCGGGGCCATCAAACGATGGGCGCCGCGATTGACCTTGGGTGGAATCGCGCTTGCCATCGCTATGCTCTTACTGAGGAGCGGAATTCGCGTTTCCGTCAGCGCGACCTTTTTTCGTCTGCGCCGAGGCGAGGCGTTGCTCGTGAAACTTCTTCCACTCCTCACCGAGTTCCTGGACGGTCTTGCCGGTGTTCTCCTTCCACAGTTCGTCGCGATATCTGCCTCCGCGTCCCGCGGCATTCAGCTTCTGCACGATGTTGCTGTCATGCTGTGTTGAGACCCAATTGAGAAAGTTTCCCGTGACGCGATAGCTGGCGTCATATTTTGCTCGTGCGAGATTCTGCGTGGTGATTTCAGCGCCCATCGTCTGCGGCTCATAGAGGAACCAGCGAACGTAATCAGCAATGCCCTCCACCAGCCAGCCGGGCATCCGCGTGGCCTTCGGGTCGTCACGCCTTACGTGACCGTAGCTTTGCACGACGTGGACCATTTCGTGAACCACCGAGCCGAGGGCTTCACGCTTTAATTCGCGCCGAAACCAGCCAGCATTGCAATTGATGACCCCGCCGCCCGCCGAGGCCGGCGTCCCGCCCATGTTGTCGCGGAGGCGGATGGTCACATTCGTGCGCGCCGTGAAACCTTCGCTCGGCAGCAGCGCGACGAGCTTTGGATACCAAACCTGCACCACCGGCCGCAGTTCCTTGTCCGCCCACTCCGTCAACTCGGGAGCGACCGTCGTATCGACAGTGAATTGAAACCGGCCGCCGTCGGCCGCGAAGGTCTTCACAATGGGCTTGGGGTCATCGCTGGTCGCGGCGACCACCGGCGTGTTCGGATCGAGCACGTCGATTTCGCTGAAAAAGGTGTTGCCGAAAGGATCCCGGGTTTCGGTGCGTGAAATCTCGAACAGCAGATAGCGATACACCCCGATGTTTCCGTCCGGGTCTGAGATGCTGACGCCGTACTGTCCGCCGCCTGGTCCTTCCTTGGGCCGCGTATCCACCTTCGCGATGAGCTTCCAGCCGCAGGATTCCGGGTCGGTGCCTCGCTTTGGTCCGGCGTTGAAACCAGCGGCGCGCCCATCGCCGGCGTAAAGTAGGTAAACCTGCGGGCCGCGGTCACTCGCATGCCACGAGTAGGTGTTGATCTGTTTGATCGGAATGCCGTTTCCGAGATCAATCTGAATGCGACCGCCGTCCGAGCCCTGACGGAAGAAGAAGTTCTCCGCCGGCTGATCCTCGTCGCTGGACACTCTGCCATCGTGAAGGCTGGCGAGGTCGCCACCATTTTCGTCCCGGCTTCCATCCACGATCGTGAACGCGGCTTTTGTCGCCGCATCGGATTTCGCGGGCGGCGGCACGTTCTTGAACTTGAACCGGGCCGTGGCGTTTTCATCCGTGCTCCGCTCGGCAACGACTTTGATTTCGGCGACGCAAACGGGGTTGAACGTCAGCATCGCAATGGCGGCAGTGAGAAGAATTCGAGGTTTCATACGCAGTTTTTAGGCGCAGGCGCCGATGCTCGCGAGCCCGCGCCAGAATTCAATGTCAGACTCGCTGAAAATGTGCGCCGTTCACCAACCGCCCTGGCCGCCCGCCTGGGAACAGGGCGAGTCCGGCAAGGCGATTGAGAAGAAAGCTTTCGACCCGTTGCTCAATCCCGTGCGCATGCGCAAATTCGGCATCCCCTCCACTTGGTTTGAGTCCTTCCACACCTGCGGCTGCAAGATCACGGCGACGGAGACGATCTACTATTGCGACAACATTGAGGTGGGCCGGCACGCGACGCTGCCGCCCTCGAAGGAGCAGCCCTGTTTCTTTCTGATCAATCTGGCCACTGGCGGCGGCTGGCCCGTTGATCTCTCGCGGTATGACGGACAGGCCGACATGTCTGTGGATTACGTGCGGGTCCATGCCGGAGCCGGGACGAGCAGGGCTGGCGAGGCACGATAGGGAGACGACGGAAATAGCCCGAGTGGCTTGCGACGAGTGCTTCGGTCTGGCGGTGACGTGGAAGGTGGACGATGTCAGCAGCGAGTCCGCTTCATCCGCCAGCCGTTGCTGCAAATCACGCCCTCGCCGGGCCCCGATGCAGTCAGACCATCTGGTGATGGGTGGCGCGGCCTGCTATTCCCGGACCGACGGTGTGAGCGGGGCGAAATTCTCGGGAAGGAGCAAAAGGTTCGTTTCCCAGCCAAGGTTGCGCGCGGTCTGCGTGGCATAAGCCCACTGGGCAGCGTTGGCACCGCGAATTTCAACCCTCGCGCGCTCGCTGGCCATGGCGACGGCTTGCGGCAGGTCGAGAATTCGGAGGACGTTCAGGTAGTCGGGACCGTTGACCTGTGACGCAGGCAGCCTGGACAGCACCAGTTCATCGACTGGCGCGAACAGGGACGCGTAGAGGGCGTTGACCGCCATGTCTCCGTCGGCTTCGAGGTGAAGCGGCAGCCGGCCGAAGTCGGACGATTTGCGCATGGCCTGAATGATGCGCACGATTTCCCAGACGCGCCGTGAATCGAGCGTTTCACCGAGGAGCATGAAACGGCGGCGGATCTGAATCAGCTTCTTCGGTTCGACACCTTCTAAGCCTTGGAACTCCACCACCGCGGTCGTTTCATCCGGCATCGCCTCGCGCTGAACGCCGGCAAGGAGGGTGATTCTCTTTGCAGGTCCGCCCGCAGGACGCGCGATCCGCAGCGAGGCGCTTGTTCCCGCGATGTCGAAGCGTTGCGCAGCATTTGCTCCAACCGCCACCCGTTCACCTGCGTAGGCGGCCGGTCTGAGTTCCGCAGGGACTGAGTCACCTGGCCATGCGGCGAATGATTTGGCGCGCAGGTTTGCAACCCACTCGTCCCGTTGAACGGCCCATTCCGCTTTTGACTCCGCCACTTTGGCGCGAGCGACGTCCACGAACGTCGCATGGATATTCGCATTCAGCGCATCGGCCGGCAGCGTCTCGAAGACTTTCAATTGTTGCGGGGAGAACAATTTCAAGGCGGCGTTCTCGACGGAAGTTTCGTCGCCCTTGAGATGATGGTTGAACCAGCGCATCACGGGCACCTGCAACTCCTGCGTGTCCTTGTGCGGGCCGGGCGTGATGACCAGTCCGAGCTTTTCATCTGCACCCAGCAGCCTGTAAATCCGCCGCACCTTGCTGTGCAGCCGAACCACACCATCGAGCGGAAAGATGGAATCAGCGTCCGTGTTGCCGAGCAGCAGCGGCCTCGGGGCGGCGAGCGCGGCCAGTTGAGGATAGTCCCACCGATGGGTGTTCACGAAGAACATGCAATCGCAGTGGCCTTCCACCGCGCCGTCCACGACATGATTCTCCAGGTCCGTGATGCCGGCCACGGGCGCGGCGGCCTTGATGCGATCGTCCATCGCGGTGATGAACCAACTGTAGGCGCCGCCACCGGAGCGGCCGGTGATGCCGAAGCGGTTTGTGTCCACCTCCGGGCGCGTGCTCAGGTAATCAAGCGCGCGCAGTCCGTTCCACGTCTCGACGCCCGCCGGCGTGTAGCCGCGCGCGTTCCACCACCAAAGGCCCGCGCGATAGGTGCCGTGGTGTTCGCCAAGAATCTCCCCCGACTCCAGCGTATCGATGACCAGGCACACATAGCCGTTGCGCGCGAACCAAATGCCGTGGTGCTGGTACGCGGCCTTGGTGCCGTAGCTCACGCCGTTCGTGACCACCGGGGCATGGCCGCAGACGTAGAGGATGGCCGGGGCCGGTCGGGCAAGGTTCTTGGGCACATACAGGTTCGCGGTGACGTACAGGCCGGGGCGCGACTGGAAGTGGAGATTCTCGACGGTGAAAGTGTCGTGTTCGAGGCGTTGTGTGACCTTGGCCTGCAAATCCGTGCGCGCAGGCAGCGGCGCGAGACCAAGCATCTCGGCAAGCTGCCCGCGATACTCCGACGCATGCCGACGCCAATCATCGGCGGTTTTCACCTCGGCGAGGCATCGCTCGGACAACGTCCGTGTCTCGCGCGCGAAGTAGTCCGCCAGATTGGTGTCCGCCACGCGCCATTGGGTGGAAGACTCGGCTGCGCCAAGAGAAAGTGTCGCCGCGGCTGCCAGGATCGGAAGGAGGAGATTCATGCCTGCAGAATGTTCCGCCACGCCGGTTTGCGCAACGTCACAGTGGCAGGACCAACAATGCCGCGCGCCTTCTGCACTGTTGCCCGGAGGGCGGCTGTGTCGCAGACCAGCCGCAGCCTCTTCACCGCGAGCGACCGTTGGAATATGCCTGATGCGCCAGGATCTGTTGGACAGGCTGCACATTGATTTTCCCATTGGCCGAAAGGCGGACAAGGAGGCATCATCCGACCATGACAGCCAATTCGCAGATGAATCGAATAGTGCGGCGCATCATGGCCGGAGCCGCCGCCGCGCTTCTGCTCGGCAGCGCAACTCACGCGCAAACCAGCGGAGCTGCGGCCAGGGCGTTCCTTGACGACACGGGGCTGGGATGGCGCGCCCTCGGCGAAACCAACTTCGTGAATGTCAACTGCGCCTCGAACACCTGGAACTGGCAGGACGGCGTCGCGCATTGCACCGGCCAACCGGTGGGGGTGATTCGCTCGCTCCATTTCGTCACGAACCTGGAAATGGTCGTGGAATGGCGCCATCTGCGGTCGGGCGGAAATTCGGGCGTGTTTCTCTGGGCCACCGACCGTTCCATCCGGCAACTCGAAGCCGGCAAGGGCCAGTTGCCCGAAGGGATCGAAGTGCAGATGCTCGACCACGGCTACACCGAACAATACGAGCGCCAGACCAAAAAGAAGGCTGATTGGTTCACGACCCACGGCGATGTGTTCCCGACCGGCAGCACCGACATGAAGCCGTTCCCGCCCGTCGCACCCGATGGGATGCGCAGCTTTCCGCGCAAGAACCTGAGCAGGGGCGTGGGCGAATGGAACCACTACTACATTCGCGCGATCAACGGTGAGGTGCGGCTCTGGGTCAACGGCGAGGAGGTCTCGGGCGGCACCGGATGCAAGCCGGCCTTCGGTTTTCTCTGCCTTGAGTCGGAAGGCTCGCCGGTCGAGTTTCGCAACCTGCGCATCCGGGAATTACCATGAACAGCTTGGCTTGCCGCAGTGGCCTGCTCACGTTGGTCTGGTCGTGTCTGACCGCTCTGGCGGCGGTGGAACCACCGACGGAATGGATCGATCCAGCCACCGGACATCGGGTCGTCCGACTCTCGCGCGAACCCGGGAGTGCGAGCCTTTACTTCCACCAGAACGCCTACACCACCGAGGGCGACAAGCTGCTCATCGTCACGCCGGGCGGCCTCTCAACGGTCAATCTCCAGACGCGCGCCCTTGCACTGGTGGTGCCCAGCGCGCGCTACAGCATGGGCGGCAGCAGCGGCATCGAAGTCGGGCGCAAGAGCCGGCAGGTGTATTACTCGCGGCGCGTCGAGAATGAGACCGCCATTTTCGCCACCCACCTGGACACCAAGGCCACGCGCCAAATCGCGAAACTTCCCTTTTATGCCAGCTTCGGCGGGGTGAGCGCGGACGAGACCTTGTTGATCGGAGCATTTTCCGAGAGATCCCCAGGCAATCCAGCCGGAGCGCCGCCACCACTCGAAATTTCCCGTGCCACCAACAATCAGCAGCAAGCCACCTCATCGCCGCAACCACGAGCCAACTCCATTCGCCGCGGAGGCGGCCCGCGCGCGATGCGTCTCTTCTCCGTGGACATCAAGACGGGCGAGGTGAAGACCTTTCACCCGAGCACGAACTGGTTGAATCACGTCCAGTGTTCGCCCACCGATCCCGGCCTTGTCCTGTTTTGCCACGAGGGCAAATGGCACAACCTGGATCGCGTGTGGACCATTCGCGCAGGCTCGGACGAGGCGCGGCTGATGCACCGCCGCACGATGCCCTACGAGATCGCCGGGCACGAGTTCTTCAACCACGATGGCCGGTGGGTCTGGTACGACTTGCAGACACCACGTTCCAAGGAGTTCTGGCTGGCGGGTGTGAACATTGAGACGGGAGCGCGCCTTCGCTATCCGATCGAGCGTAGCCAGTGGTCGGTCCACTACAACATTTCACGCGACGGACGGCTCTTCGCCGGCGATGGCGGCGGGCCCGCCAGTGTCGCCAACCGCACGCCGCTGCCGGAGGGTCGGCCGCTGGATCCGCCTGGCAACGGCCAATGGATCTACCTTTTCATACCCCGGAGCGAGTTCGACACCGTGAAGGCTGGAAACGAAACAGTGCAAGTGGGCAGACTCGATGTGGAGAAACTGGTGGACCTGTCGCGACACGACTATCGCCTGGAACCGAACGTGACTTTCACCCCGGACGGCAAGTGGATTGTCTTTCGATCCAACATGCACGGAGCGACACACGTTTACGCGGTCGAGGTGGCGAAGTCCAAATAAGGCGCGAGGACGTCGCGAAACCGGAAAAGCGAGGCATCAATTGTTGAACCAGCCCCTTCAAGAATTGTGGTGGCGCTCTATGAGCGCCGTCATTCCGCGCAATCCGGCCACAAACCGGTGGACGCAGCCCGCCGATCGAGATGCCAAAGGACTTTCTAAAGGTCAGCCCACCGCTCCGCTTTAGTTCTTCGGCACGCTCGTCCTCTCTTTCAACCAATCGAAGTCTGTGCGAGGGGAGGCTGCAAAGGTGCCGCTGGCGCCGCCATGCACGCCGGGCCTTCGCGTGTCGCCAAGAATCCAGCGATGGCTCTTCACATGCCCGTCGGCAAAGGAAAGATTGGCCGCGCCGTTGTGATACGAGGCCGGCAGATTTCCCCAGCGAGGCTCCTCCCAGCGATTCATGAAGAAGCCGTCGTTGATCGTGTCGGGATGCTCATCGAGGAACACGTAAATGTTCGCGGGATTCGGGATGTCGGCCAATTGGAAGAACTGCACAAACTGGGGATTGAAGCGATTGGTCAGCTCTCCCGGGTCGCCCACCAGCGAATTCATCGACACGCTGCGGATGCGCTCTCCGTTCTCGGCCACGGATCGGTCAGACGGACACTTGAAGACTGCGGTGGCTTGAGCCAGGTGAGGAGCCAGTTTTCCCCCGGTCAGGGCGGCCAGGTTGGTGTTGCCATCGCTGGTGAGCCAGTCCTGGACGTTGTTGACCCAGTTCTGCTGGGTGCGCAGGGTTTCCTGGAGGCCATGATTGTTGACCAATCGATCCAGGTTATCTTCCGCGTAGAGCGTCCATGCAAGGGACAGTTGCTTGAGGTTGCTGGCGCAAATCGCTCCCCGGGCTTTAGCTTTGGCGTTTGCCAGTGTCGGCAACAAAAGAGCCGCCAGCACGGCAATGATGCCAACCACAACGAGCACCTCAATCAATGTGAAGCCACTGTCGCTCTCTTCTCGCAGGTTCATGCCGGGCATTCTTTCAAAGGCCCGTGACTCTCGGCAATGTTCTTCGGGGTTGTCGATCGAGCTGTTCAATCGGCTGGCTTTGGCACCGAGAGGGATAGTGACACTCCGGCTTTAACAACGAGACGAACCCGGCCCGGAGGACACTCTGGGGACGTCCGGAGATTCGGTTATTGCCCCTGGACGCGGTAGAAAACGGCGGCGGCGGTCGAATCGAAGCGGAGGGTTGTCGTGGTGGCGTTGGTATTCAACACCACGTTCCACTGCGGTGAGGTGAGGGAGGTGGAGCGTTCCACGCGATAGGGAGCGCTGCCGCCCGTCCAGCGCAACGCGACGTTGCTTCCACTGCGATTCATCTCCAGGCGGATGACCGGGGTCACCGTGATGTTCACGGAGTCATAGGCCTTGGTATGCACCCCGTCGTCGGCACCAAGCATCAGGGTGTAAACGCCGGGAGCAGTCAATGTCACGCTGGCGTTGGTTTGTCCGGGATTGGCGAAGGTCACATTCGTGGGTCCGGAATAGCGTTTCCACAGAATGCTCGGCGTCGTTGTGTTGGTGCAGTGAACCGCGCCCCGCAACTCAGTGGATGTTCCGAGGGCGATGGCTTGATCCGGCCCTGCATCCACCACCGGCGCCCCGGGAGATCGCGGGCCTTCCAAAGGTCCGGTCGTCTGGATGACTTCGAAGTTTGTGATCGAAAGGCCGGAGAGCCGCCCGAACGCGCCCGCCGGGAAACGATCGTCGGGCGCAACGGAGATGGAGAAGAAGCCGCCGTTGTCCGCCACGATGGCCCCGTATTTTTGCAGCGCCCGCAGGACGGCCTGCTCCTGCCGGGTCCAGTTGCTCGGAATCCCGAAACCCGACTTGAGCCGCAGGCGCTGGCCCATCGCCGGGACACTGCTGTTGGTCGCGGAGGTCGTCGAGGCGTAATGGGTGGCCGGGTAGATGTATTGGCGGCGCGTTCTTTTCACCACGAGACGGAGCGCATGCTCCACCATGCCGCGTTCGCATTCGTCGTAACGGACCAGGCCGGCGAACATCGAAAGTCCTGCCGCATCCGCCGACGTCCAGCCCGCCGGACGAAGCGTGTTGTTGGTCAGACTGAACTTCGCGCCATTCGACGCCTGCCAGTTGGTGTGGCCATTCGTCACGATGAGCAGGCTTTGCCAGGTCTCCCACAGTGCTCCCGTGTCCGGCTGGACGATGATCGAATGACGATCTCCGCCCCAGCCATTGAGGTCGCGTTGCCAGTCGTAAAGCGCCTGCCCGGAGGTCTCCGTCGGCCATGATTCCACCGGCATGTTGGATGGGATGGGGTACGGGCTGGGATCGGATTCATTGGGGTAGTCAACGAACTGGATCGGCGTCTGAGGCTGCGCGCCCGGGACCAGGACGAAGTTCATCTCGGAAAATGGGCGCAGGGTGCGACGGTCGGAGGCAAGGTCAGCGATAATCTGGCTGATCATGGCCGCCGAATTCGAGAGCACCGGCCGGCGGGAGATGTCCTCATTCCATGCATTGTCCCGGGGAAAGATCTGCATGTGAGCCAGGATGGCGTCGGAGGCCGAAGTATTGAAGAGCACCGCGTTCGTCACCAGTGGCGGCGCGCCCAGGATCCGGCCTTCGTGGTTGATGCTCTCGGCCGCCTCTGGCGCAAGAACTGAAAGCCACAGGGCACCCAGTATGGGAAAGACTCGGCTCATAGTCATGCGATGCACGGACTGTCCCTCAGCAGGTTGCCTGCCCAACGGTTGCCATCGCGCTGAACTCGATGGCAATCTTGCCTGCTCAGGCATGGAATTTCGGGCGCAATCGAAAGACGCAGGCACGTTCCCTCGGTCGCCCACTCGACCACGCGAATTGCTTTCTTCGTCAACAGTCCCACCTCGTTCAGCTTGCTGGCCAGATTTACCTGCCGGCTTCCTGCGCGGTCATGCTTCGATGAATTCACCCGCATTGGCATCCACTCAGTTCATCCGCGATCAAGTTACGGAAGCCGTCGCCGTGCTCCGACTCAAGGCTCTCTATGCAACGTTATAGGATGCTCTGATCAACGCCGTTGCCAACAAGGCAAGCCGGTGGCTTGGGGGTGGTGGCTGACTCTGGCGTGACCGATCAGGCGTGACTTTTCGCGGTGGCGTTACCATTGCGTCGCAAAGTCGCTTGCCGGGATTGAAGGCCAACACTAAAGTGCGCGCATGAAAGCTATTTCAGTGGGCGAGGCGCAAGGCCAACTTGGCCGGCTGGTCGCCGAGGCTTGCCGCGGGAAGTGCATCGTGCTCACCGATGGCGATAAGCGGGTCGCCCTCGAACCGCAGGCTCCACTGGACTTGGAGGAGGACAGCCCGGAGTTGGAGGCGGAGTTGCTGAAGGCGATTGACGGCCCCTACACGCCGTATTCTTCGGAGGATTTCCGCACGATTGGCGAGCGCATCATCCGCGAGAAGCGCAAGCAATGAGCTTGGCCGTAGAAACGGCCGAGTTCTTCAAGCAGGACTTCGCGAACCAATTCACGTGGTATGTGGACGAGGCTGGATCGGATATGGCGCAGCGCTTTCAGGCATCGCTCGATCTGACTTTGAACAAGCTCGCACGGCAGCCTGATCTGGGCCGCCTCAGGCATTTCAGAAATCCCCGCCTGCGGGGCCTTCGTTCCTTTCAGGTGGTTCGCCCGTTCCAAAGGATTCTGCTCTTCTACCGCGTCAGTGGAGACGTGTTGAACGCAGTACGCTTGATGCACGGCGCGCGGGATTTGCCGCACCGATTGGTGGAGCCGCCGGGTGAATGAGGGTGGAGAAACATCAAAAGGGCAATGGTATCGTGGTTTGTTTGCTGCCTCTGCGCCGCTGTGGTGTTCGAATCGAGGCGCTCGCCGCCGCGGCTCAGGCGCCCGGTGAACTCACCCACGGCGCGGACGTCTTTGCCGTAGTGATCGCGAAACGACTCCAGGTTGCGGCAAACCACCAGGAAAGCGACGGCGTCCGGCGTGGTCTGCTCTGGAAAACTGAACTTCAGCCCCTTGGTGAAACGCCAGCCGCCCAGATCCACCGGGCTGTCGCCACGATTGAACAACTCCACATACTGGAGATCCTCCCGGTCGCCGGGAGGGTGATACATGATCTCGTTGAGGACGACGTCGGAATCAGCAGCCCAGGAAGTGGCGGCCAGGGTCAGCGCCAGGGCGCAAGACCAGTTTCGGGGAATGAATCCACACAAGGCCTTCATGCAGCATCTCCAGCAACGGAGGATCACGCTGCGCAAGGCGCCTTTCCGCGTTTATTGGATTTGCCGATTCAGTCGAGACGCACGCCAACCGGATCGCGATCAACTCGGGCCGCGCATCCCATTAAACCCGAATGCCAAAGTGAAGTGGCACGGACATCTTGTCTGTGACCGTAGGACAGGCTTCCAGCCTGTCCGGGACCGAGGAGAGAAATTGTGCCACTGTCAGTCAGGCTTGAAGCCTGACCTACGACCTCAGGCAGGATGCCTGAGCTGCCAAGCTGGAGCTGGCTGCTGCGGAATTTCGGTTTAACGGCAATCAGGGAAAACCTCCGGAAGGTTCCCCTACTTCTTTCCCTTGGGATCGAAATTCTGCTGAAGCTGCTCGCCGCTGACCGCCGAGACCACGCCGTCCTTGGGCACATCTGCTTTGGCAGCCCAGAGGAGGGCGTTGAGGACGATCTTGCGGAAGTTCTCGTCTCCCCAGTTGTTGTGGTAGTGGCCGCCAGTGAAGCCGAAGCAGCGCGCCCCGCTCGGCTGTTCCACGGCCCACATCATCGTCTCGGGGCGGCCTTTGGCTTCTTGGATATGCTGGTAGGGTCCGGCAGGCCAGACATACGGGCCGTTGCGCACCTTTTCCGATGGCGTTGCCACCAGCAGCGGCGTGATGCCTTTCATGTCTGGACGGAAGCGGATGTTGAAATACCACTCGTCGAGAATGCTGAACGGTTTGACGCCGCGCGTAGCCGGATGATCGGGAAAGGTGGTGTAATCCGGAGTCCACATCGGGTTGCAGGAATACTGGTGCTCGTAATGACCGCCAATCCAGTCGAGGAATTCCTTCCCGCCCTTGTCCGCCTGCACCTCACACGCGTAGTGCATCATGCCGAGGCTGACGCCCTTGTCGATCAGGCCCTGAAGCAACTTCAACCGCTCGCCTTGAACGGCCGGATGTCCACCGCCGCCGTCGGCGTAGATGACCACGGCATCGGCGCCGTCAAAGGCGCTCGCGCTCTCCGGCCAGCCGTTGGAATAGACCATCATCTGCACGCCGGGCACACCGGCGAGGCATTGCTGGAGGAGGAGGGAGCCGGCGCGGAATTCGTGCATGCCGGGCGGATGGCTCGGCTTGCCGGCGATGAGCACGAGTTTCTTGTCCGCCGCAGACGTGCCAAGAGCGAGGCTCAACGTGGTGACGACCGAAAGGAGGACGGGGAATGGAGTGCGTTTCATAATGCCATGATTGTTGGAGTTTCGAGCATCGGGTAGTGGCGCAACCTTTCAGGTTGCGATAGTCCTCCAAGCTTCCAGCTTGGAGCACCAATCCGGAGGAGTGGTGAGACAAAAGCTAGCTGGAAGCTTGCGCCACAAATTGACGTCACTTCGCCGCAGGTGCGAGCGCGCCACTCAGCGGTTTCGGTGCGGCCGGCTTGCGCTGGCCCTTCGGGTCAAGATTCTCCGCCAGGAATTCGGTGGTGATGACGGACGGCGTGCCAGTTGCGGGAACATCCATCTTGGCGATCCACAGAATGCCGTTGAGCACAACCTTGCGGAAATCATCCTGGCCCCAGTTCTTGTGGAAATGGCCGCCAGTGAAGCCGAAGCCGCGTCCGCCATCGGCGCGTTCCGCGACCCACATGACGTGCTGCGGTTCGGCGTTGGTCAGCACGGCGCGGCGCACGTCGGGATTGCCGCTGTGCGTTCCATCCGGGCGATTTGCGGTTTCCTTCGGCGGCAGCGCCGAGAGAATGGGCGTGACGCCTTCCATCTGGTCCCGGAAACGCATGTGGTAATACCACTCGTCGCGCATCTTGAACGGATTAACGCCCTGAGCGACGGCGTGGTTCGGGAATGATTTGAACTCGGCATCCCAATGCGGATTAACCGACCAATACATCTCGAAGTAGCCGCCCATCCAGTCGAGGAATTCCTTGCCGCCTTTTTCCTTCGGCACCTCGCAGCCATAATGCACCGCCCCAATGCCCACGCCTTTCTTGGCCAGCGCGTCAATGGTCTTCAGGCGTTCGCCCTGGATGAAGGGATGCCCGCCACCGCCGTCGGCATAGACCACCACGGCGGCGGCGCCGTCGAAGACCGCCAGATCCTTTGGCCAGCCATTGGAGACGACCACGGTCGTGATGCCCGGGATTTTGTCGAGGCACGCCTGGAACAGCAAACATCCGGCGCGATGTTCGTGTTCGCCGGGACCGTGGCTGGGATTTCCGGCGACGAGGACGATTTTCTTGTCGGCAGCCGAGGCGCTGAACGCGCAAGCCGCCGCGATACCGATGGCAATAAGACTTCGTTTCATAGTCTGTTGGTGGTGTGGATGGAGTCTCGAGAATGGGGACCGACGGGCGGCCACGCTCTCAAGTCAGCAGTCATGCGGTCAGAGTTTCTTGATCTGGACATCCTTGAACTGAACCACCATCGGCGGGCCGACGTGGATTTGCAGCGCGAGCACGCCTTCCTTGGCCGCGCCAGCATCGTGTTCATCGATCACGTCCACAGTGGGCACGCCGTTGATGAAGTGCTGGAGATGATTGCCTTTGGCGATGACGACGTAATCGTTCCAACCCTCGTCCTTGATCTTTGCCTGAATATCCTCGGATTTCCCGACCGAACCCGTGACCTCGATCTTGACCTTCTTCGGGTTGGCCGGGTCAGCCTTGAGCGTCGTCTTCTGTCCGCGCTGGGCGAGGATGCCGCGACCGCGCTCCTCGTAGAGAATGCCGCTGTAGGTCTTGCCCGCCTCGAAGTCCGCCTGATAGCCGCCGACGATGGGACCGAACTTGCCCTGCTCAGCCACCTTGCTGCGATACTGGATGCCCGAGTTGCCTTTCTCGATGCGGTATTGGAGGCGCAGTTCGAAATCGCCCGTCGTGCCATTGGTCCAGACGAGGAAGGTGTTGTGGGTGAGCTTCGGGTCGGCCTTGGTGATGCCGGTGATGGTGCCGTCCTTCACGGACCAGAGTTCCGGATTGCCGGTCCAGCCGGTGAGATCCTTGCCGTTGAACAGACTGGTAAAGCCGGGCGCGGGATCCTGGGCGAGGAGCGAGGCTGATGGGGCGAGCAGAACGCCGGCAAGGAATGCACCAACAAAGAATCGAGTCGTGGTTTTCATGATCATGGTTTCGTTAAGCGGACGTTCGACGGCACCGGCAAATGCGGAATTCATCCGGCGCCAAATGACAAAGGCGGGACGCGCGGCCCCGCCCTTGCCGTGGTTTGGATTCTACTTCAGGAACTTCCTCAGATTCTTCAGACCCTTGGTGGCGATCTCTTCACGACTCGGTTCAATCTGCCGCCAGATGGCCGCCGCGCGGGCGATGATCTTGACGTCCTTGGTGAACGACTCGATGACCACGCCGCCCTCGTACTTCACCGCCTTCAAAGCCTTGGCGATACTCGTCCAATCGAGGCTGTCGTTGCCCGGCGTGCCGCGATCAGTGCCGCAGGCGTGGAAATGTCCGATGAGCTTGCCGGCCTTCTTGATGGCGGTGGCCTGGCACTTCTCCTCGATGTTCATGTGGAAGGTGTCGAGGTGGACTTTCAACGCCGGGCTGCCCACGTCCTTCACCAGCTTGAGCACTTGATCCACGGTGTTGATGAAGTCGGTCTCAAAGCGATTGAGCGGTTCGACGCAGATGGAGATGCCTTTCTTCTGCGCATACTTGCAGAGGGGCTTGAGGTTCTTCACCACCGTCGCCCATTGCTTCTTGTACTCGGCCGGCTCAGCCCCGCCGATGCGGCCCACCGCTGAATAGACCGGTCCGGCCACGATGGGCGCTCCAAGAATGACGGCCTGATCGATGAGCGCGGTGAGATACTTCGCCGAGTTGGCCTGGGCTTCCGGCGTGCCGCGCAGGTCGCGATCGGGACCGAAGGCGCCGCAGACCGAGATGCACGAGAGGCCGGCCTTGTCGAGTTCCTGACGGAGAAACGCCGGGTCGATGGTCGTGGGATCATCAATGGCAATCTCGACGCCGTCGAAGCCCCATTTCTGGAAGGTCTTGAACCATTTCGCGCTGTCGTTGGTGAACGGGAAGGTGAACAGGAAGGTATTGATGCCGAATTTCATAATATATTTGGGTTGGTGCCGCGTGAGACTAGGTAAACCAGCCGCCGTGTCAAAAAGTATTCAGGGCAAACCTGCATGGCCCTGAGTGCCCACGACAACGCGTCATTCGCCGCCGTTGATGGGGCGCAGATCGAGACACACAACATTTCCGGCGGCGTTGCGGGCCAACAGCACTCCACCGTACAGGACAGGCGAGGTCCAGCAGCGGCCTTCCAGAATCTGCGCGGTGGCCAATGGTTGATAGCTCTGGGGTGCCGCCTCCGCCACGACGAGTCTGCCGGTTTCGCTGAGCAGGATCAGTTTGTCTGCCGCCACGAGGAGCGAACCTTTGCGCACGTCGCGCGTGCTCCATTGTTCCACGCCGGTTTCCCAGGAGATGCACGACAGATGCGTGTCGTTGAATCCATAGAGATGACCCTGCCAGAGCGCGGCGGCGTTCATCAGGGTCTTGATGTTCTTGTTGCGCCACAGTTCGCGGGGCGGGTTCGTCGAGTGATCGAACAAGGCGCAGCCCACGCCGTTGCCGGAGGAAACAAACATCCTGCCATCGTGCATGACCGGATCCGCCGCGTTGAGATCCCACAATGTTTTCCACGGAATTTCCCAAAGCTGCCGGCCGGAGGCTGCTTCGACTGCCCTGACCGCACGCCCGGAAAAAAAGGCGAGCGCCTCGTCCGCACCGGCGCGGTAGGGCACCGGCGAGGAGTAACCGGGATGACCCGCGGCGCTCTGCCAGAGGATGGTTCCGTCTTTCTTGTTCAGCGCCATTCCCGCACTCCCCAGGCTCATAAACAAGCGGTCGCCAATCACCAGCGGAGACCCGGCATAGCGCCAGGTGTTTCGCCAATCGCCTTCCTGGTAAGGCCAGGGTTCGAATTTCTTGGACCAGACGATGCGGCCATCCGTTGCCTCCAGACAGAACAGATGCCCCTCTTTGCTGAAGGTGAAAACGCGCCCGTCATCGACCGCGGGCGTGGCGCTGGGCCCGCCTTCGTAGGAGAGTGGTTGCGGGTCGCAGGGGTAGCTGTGGCGCCAGAGGATTTTGCCGGTGTCCGCGGCGAGGCAGAAGACGGTATCGGTGCCCGCCGCATTGCCCATCGTGTAAACCCGGCCGCCTTGCACGGCAAAGGAGGAAAAGCCCGTGCCGATCGAGGATCGCCAGAGCACGGCAGGCCCGTTGGTGCCCCACCGCCAGTTCCAGCCGGTTTCGCGCGAGATGCCATTTCGTTCCGGTCCCCGCCAACCCGGCCAATCCCGAGCGGAGACTGTGGCGATTGGCTTGCTGAGGCTGGAGATTGAGACCCGCGGGCCATCCGCAGCGTGGAGCACGGCCAGCGGGTTGAGCAGGAGGGCTGCGAGCAGCGCAGGTTGCGCCCAATCACGAAGCATTTTCATGAGATCGGTCAGGGATTGGTCGCTGACTCGATCTGGATTCCGGGCGGCGCGTCGATCTTGGAGGCAATCGTCCCGTCGGGTTTCCGCTCGTGCCGAATCCGGATGGGACCGAGCGGAGTGGGATAGGTGCCCTCGGCCCATTTCAAATTCCCCAGTTGCGGTGTGATGCGGACGCGCTTGCAGCCGGGCTCCAGCGGTTGCACGCCGAGAACATTTTGACTGAGCCACGCCGTGGGTCCGCTCGCCCAGCCGTGACACAGGCTGTGCCGGAAACCTTCGTAGCAATACGCGCCGAAATCGCCGTGGATGTCCTTCTTGCCGGGCGGCACCAGTTCGTCGATGCGCGCGGCGTTGGGAGTCCAGTCGAGGTTGAAATCCTCCCAGAACGTCGTCGCGCCCAGATCGAGCATCGCGCCCCAGTAGGTGCGGATGAAATCCATGGCCGTGTTGGCGTCACCTGATTTCGCCAGCGCCTGCAAAACGTAGAAGCCGTAGAACGTCGAAACATCCTTCGGTCCGCCGACCTTGAGCACCGTCTCGGCCGTTTGTTTCGCGTCCATCATGCCCGCCAGCGAGAGGAGCGCGGCGCCGGATTTGGATTTGTTCACCTCAGGCACCACCTGGCGTCCGCGCGCGGCTGCGTCCGTGCAGAGCTTCGCGGTGTTGGCGTCGTCCAGCGTGGTCATCAGGCGGCCGCCGCTTTCAAGGGTCATCACCAGCAGCGCCTGCAATCCGGCGGTGACGCCCTGTTTGTTCGGTGAACTCGGCCAGTCGAGGAAGCGCAGGCCGTCGATGCGCTCCTTGCCGTCCGGCCCGATGAGTTTCGCGAGGCGCTTCAGCAGGGCGGTGAGATAGGGCTGCTGCGCTTCGAGGTATGCGCGATTGCCATGATGCAGCCATAGATCCTCGTGGAGGAGCACCCACCACATGGAATAGCTGGAGATGCCGTTCATCCATTCGGTGACGGGCGTCACGTCGCGCGTCAGGTCGAGCGAGCGCGGCACGACGTCATTGAAGCCGAACACGGCGTGGATGGTGCTGACCTCGGGATGCATGTCGCCCAGCCACACCAGCCGGTCGCGCTTGATGCCGTCCCAAAGATACTCCTGCATGTTGAGATGGACCGTATAGGCGCCGACCTGCCAGATGCGGTTGAGCCGCTCGTCATCGCATTTGAAGGAACCGATCTGCGGGATGTCGCGGATCTGCAACACCGCGCGCACCTCGCTGAGTTCCACCGGCAGTGGCGCATCCGCATTGTCGAGGCGCACGAAGCGGAATCCGCTCGGCCCGACCATCTTCTTGCCGAGCCAGGGCAAGGTCACCGCCTGATCGCGAACCGCGTGGTCGTTCTGGGCATTCTGTTTGCCGCCCGGTTCGGCCATCGCTTCGGAGACCGACTCGCCGAAGCGCACGCGGACGTGGCGCAGCTTTGCCTGATCCTTCGTCAGCGGCGTGATCAGTTCGATGTAGCCATGCAGTTCCTTGCCGAAATCCAGCAGAATGCCGGCGGGCGCATTCGATCTGGCGGTCAGCACGCAAGGCGGTTGCGGCTCCTTGAGCACCGCCTGGCCGGCATGAGGCTTGAGCAGTGAACCGGCATTTTGCACGCCCGCCTCGCTCTGCCAGACGACGCGCGTGGGGGCGATGATGAACGTGGAGAGCGGGGAGCGCTCGGCGCTTTCGAATCCCGGCGGCGCAGCGTGGGCGAGCATGGGGAACATGGCCGCCGCGAGAAGGGACACCGTTGAGAATGAATTCATGGCTTGATTCAAGTGGCTTTGAGGTTTGGTGACAATCCCTGAAAAATCCCCAGCCGGTTGACCGCCAGACGTGTCGTTGCGATTCCGCGCCTGCTCCTCGCAGGCGGAGGAAGGCTGCGGTGCGAAGGGGGTGGTTTCCGAGAATTTCCGTTCTGGCAACCGGTTCTCTGCAAGACAAGGAGGGGCGCAAGACTGTATTCTTCATGTGGTCTTGACTACGCCGCGAGGGCCAGGCGGTCGTTGCGGGCGGCGTGGGCGTTGAGCCGGTCCTTCCAGAACTCAGCGAGGCGGCGACTGCTGTGAATGCAGCGCAGGGCTAGGACGTGCTCGGCGCCCGGTTCGCCCCAGAACATGCCCGACTGCTTGCACCGCGCGCCGATCACCGTTTTGCAGCCGGCTTCGATCACCCCGGAGCCAATGAAGCAGCCCTGTTGGCGGAAGGTGCCATACTGCATGCGCTCGACGTTGTGGACGAAGTAGCCCAGTTCCTTTTCGACGGCCAGGGCTCGGGCGGTGCCGGCGCATTCCCGCCGGGCTTGCGCAATCAGTGACTCCACCTGGTCGTGGAGCAGTCGGCGCGCCCAGCGGCTGAGTCGTTTTTTGTAGTCGGGATGCTCCTTGTTGCCCAACAACGCCACCAGCACTTGGCCCGCGTGTTCAAGGGCATGATAGAAGTCCACGATCTGGAGGGCCTTGGGAAAACAGAGTCGCCCCATCCTGGCCAGGCCCTCCGCCCCGTCGATGAGCAGGACCACCTGCAGGGCCAGGGCCAGGCCCCGGCGAATGGCGTCCTGGCGCAGCAGGGGGCCAAATTCGTCGATGGCGCCAAAACTGGAGACGTAGGTGGTGGATTCATAGTCCCGCACCGGGTGGCCCTCCTCATCGGTTTGGTGCTGGGTCAAGACGCAGCCCAAGCAGGCCGAGCGCGTTTTGGCACTGCCATCGGCTTGCTTGCCGGCACGCCCAACCAATTCCTCCTTGCGCATGGGCACCCCGGTCGCATCGGCGCTGACATACATCTTGGGCACGGCGCTCCCGCCGGGCTGAGCGGCCCGCTCTTGCCAGGTTTGGGCCGCCGCGCCCACCCGTTGGAACATCCCGACCCGCACCTGCACGCCCACCAACTGGTCTTCAACTTCACACGGGACTATCCGCGCGGCTTTGTCGCCCTTGATCCCACCCGGATCCGCCAACACCTGCTGACACTGGACGGCTTGTTTCTGGCCAGGCTGGCGGAAGGTCTGCGCAAGGCAGGGTATTCCCTGCGCCGGACGCCGGCCAACTTTGAGATCGAAGGCGTGTCCGACGAAATGATCGAGGAGTTCTCCACCCGGGCCCGGCTGAGGCGGGTGTATCCATCAACCGCCAGACGGATGGCGGACGAAGGCCGGCGGACACGGCACCGGGTGCAGGACCTGCGCCCGTTCTGGTGGAGCAGGCTCAATGCCGACGAGCAGGCCGCGCTGCGCCAGATTCCGCGGCAACCGGCAACCAGGTGGTTGCCGCCGACGGACGCCGCCGCAGTGTGCGCACAAACAATCCGGACGTGTGCCAAGCGCGACTTCATCTTTCCCGAGGGATCCTTGGTGCGTGAAGCGCTGGTCACCGGCATGGGACAGGTCGACCTGGATTCGGTTGAGGCTGCGTTGAAAATCGCGACGACATCAGGCACCGACGAGAGACCGTGCCGGTTCGATTATCATGATGTGCCCTGTTTCACCACGAAGGCTCTGTGCGCCGAGGAGTCCGCCTTCCTGCGCCTGTTGCGCGAGAGTTATGGACGACGCCAGCCATGGCTGACGCCAGGGCATGGGGAGGACGGGATCGGGCGGGAGATGAGTGCGATTTTGAGCGGCAACCGGGACGCCGTGGTCGGTTTGCAGCTCGATCCGATGCAATTTGGTGCCTACCGGGAGACGCTGGCCAGATTGCTCAGGACGACCGGGCCACTTAACGCCTGCCGCCCGGCGGCGGGGATTGCAACCCAGTGTCCGGATTTTCTGATGGGTCACTCCCGCTGGCGGGGAACGGTGGATGACCTGCTGCGGAATCCCGCATCACAGGATTGGTCGGGGCATTGGTGGGTGACGGAGTGCCGCAGACTTCCCTCCCGCCAACTGGCTGACCTGAGCCGGCGCGTTCTCGAAGCCGGAGGCAGGCTGCTGCTGGACGACGTGCCGGGCTGGCAGCCGCCCACCCGCGGGATGGACAACCTACGCTGGCTGCGCGAGGACGCTGGGGTTCGGGTGGTGACCTGGCGCGATTTTGGGCCGGCCGAGTTGGAAGCATTGTTAGGGCACTCCGGCCTGGCACCCCGCGTGCGGGTCAGAACACTTCGACGGGGCGACATCGTGGGAATTCTGGTCCGGCTCTTTCACCGCCGGAATGCCCGCCCGGTGGTTGGTTGCGCGACCAAAGATGAGGTGGCCCGCTGGACGCCGAAGATCCGCGAGATCTTGAAGAAGCGCGGACGCCTCAACCGTCCGGTCACGGTGCGCCGTTTGCTGCCGTGCCCTTGTTCTGCGGAGCAGCGAAAATGCGCCGAGTTCTATGCCACCACGCCGGGTGTGTGGGTGCGCTTTCACGAAGCGGCGCCGGGCGTGGTCCGACAATGGGCGCAGTGCCGGGTCATCGGCGTGGCGGATGGAGATCTCTGGATGGCAGCGAACGCGCACGGACTGGCGGTGTCGCTGCCGCTCGATCAGGCGGAGAAGTTCTCGATCTATACGGAAGGCAAAATGGAGATCGCCCGGGGCGACTTGCTTCGTTTGACGGAGGATTGTCCCGGGCGCGGAAAGCCACGTCGTCGGGGTGAATTGCACCGGGTGGCAGCGGTGGATGGCGCTGGCAACATCGGGCTGACGGATGGCCGCACGCTGGGCGCCGGGTTCGGGCACTTTGATCACGGTTACTGCGCGGTCTGGAACGATCCGCCGGCCGCGCTGGACCACCTGATGGTGACAACCCATCCATGCATCGCGCGTGACTGGCTCTCATGGTTGCCGCGGGTCCGTCAATCGGTGCGGCTGGAAGCGCCAGTGCAGGAAACGATCGTGGCGCAACTGCGCCCGCCGCTGGCCTCGGCCCGGCTGGCGCGCCGACAAAAAAAGCCTGGCGAGGGACGCCGCCGCCGGCTGGAATCCTTCTGCCTGGAATGGGGGCAGGATATCCTGCGGCCTGCGGCGGAGGATGGTCGGGTCGAGCAACCCCGGCCGGTCCCCGAGACGACAGTGCCGCCCCCGGCAAAACCGGTCAGGACCCACCGCAATCTGGCGCAGGCCGCGGCGTTGCTGGGGCAGAAAAAACTGCGCCAGCAGGCAGAACCCAATACCCGTGGGGCGTCTCCGTCCGGCCCGGTCGCGACTACGTCCCGTAATACAGATCCAACCATCAAATTTCCATGACCCTGGCCTCTGCGAACAAACCGAACGGCTCCGCAGCCTTCTATGGCCTGCAACTGGAACAAACCAGCGGGGAAAAATGGTTCTTCCCGTGGAGCCATCTGATCAACATCCAGTGCGAAAATGCCGGCAAACTCAGCATCCTCTTTTCGTCGCGGAACGTGGTGCTGACCGGCCACCAGATGGACCGGCTCTTTGCGGAACTGGTCGGCACCACGTCGCCGGCCCGCATCGAACAGCAACTGAACCGCCCGCCGCTGGATTCGGGGGAGGGATGGCAGGTCACCGGCATGACGGTTGATGAGCGCGACCCGGCGCCGTGAGATTTGGCGGGGCGCCTGCGGGCTGGCGACACACACGACGATCAACAGGTGGGTCTCAATGATTTGAGCGCACGCCGGACGCCCGGGTGAATCAACTCTGCTGCGCCATCGTGCGAGGGTCGTGTGCGCGTGGGTTTCTGATGCCGCAGTTATCCCAAACCATTCTTGGCTCATTTCGTCGCGCCCCTTTCCCGCAAACGCCGGAGATGCGATAAGGCCAAGATGCTTCCCACGCAGAAAACACGATCCCGGAGCTCACCCGAAGATTCCTCCATTCCACTGCACTGTTGCTTCAGTCTCCCGATTCCTTCCCGTGAAACTGTTCATCACGAAATCACCGATGAGGAGATTCAGCCGCGCTGGTCATCCGGGAATTAATAGCAATCTAGTGGAGCCGCTTCGTTCCTGGTTTCTCGACTCCCCCAGCCCTCTGCGAAGGGAGATGGGCGCACTTCACCAATTCCCCGGGCAAAAACCGGATTTCGCACATTCGATTCCATGGCACGGAAATCGACAATCTGGATGAAGGCCCGATGCCGGTGGAGCCGAGAATTGACCAGTTTTCGGAGCCCGAAGGTCTGGCGGCGGCGCCGTTGCTGCGTTTTGAGCAGCAGGGCAAGGGAATGAAACTGGCGCTGCCCGCGAACAACCTGCTGCAACTGATGTCGGATGGCAGCAGTGTCAGCATGCTATTCGAGCATTGGAAGGTCAGGTTGAGCGGCAAGGGACTGCCCACCCTCTACCGCGCGTTGCGCGCATCGCGCCTGCCAGTCGTGCGCGAAGGAGAAACCATGCAAAATGCCCATGGAAAATTCGCCTTCGAAGTGGAGGAAATCCAATTCACCGAAGAGGAGGAGTGAACGGGGCCGGCGCGGGCATCCTGATTTGCCTCCTCGTAGCGCAGCAGCGAGTAAACCGGCTTGTTGTTGTCGTAGACGCTGCGGTTGGAATTTTCGGCCTCGGTGCGGAGCAGGTAGATGGCGCGGCTGATTTGTTCCGGCGCATAGCCGACCTTGGTCAGGTGGGCCGTGAGCAAATCATCCTGGATGTTGCTGTTGTCCGGACGGTCGCTCCAGTCGCCCAGGTAGCGGTAGCCGAGTTCGTCGCGGAAAAGCGCGATGACGCGGTTCTGCGTTTCGCGTTCTGGTTTTCCAACGGTGCTCACTTGATTTTGTCCAAGACCGCCCGTTTGAACCACGCAGGAATCCGATCTGTTTTCAACTCCAGTGTCCGTCCGTCGGTGATCTCAGCCAGCCACGTATGCTTGCGGTCGGCGTTGTCTGTTGAGTTGTCGAAAATGTAGGCCCGGTTCGTATGCCGGATCGCCTCCATCAATAATTCCAGCGAACGATGGTAGCGCGGCGCAATCCGTTCTTCCGGCACATCATGGCCCTTGAGCTTCACGCGGTTTTGCACGCGGGAGATGTTGATGGCGGGATCATCCGTGGCGACGAAATACAAATAGGTCCGATAGCCTGCCGCCTGCGCCTGCGCCACCAATTCCACCTTGCTTTGATGCGACATCACCGTTTCCAGCGTGAAGGAGATTTTCTGTTCCATCAGCTTTTGCCGGAGGAAGTCGCTGGCGACCGATGCGAAATACGAATTCACTTCCACCGTTCCGAATTCCAGCCGGTTATTGGAAAAAGTCAGTCGTGTGGCGGCGGCGCTGAATCCGGCGGAGTTCAGAAAGGCGGAGGTTTGGAAGAATGACAGTGCCGCGTCGGCGGTCCTCGTCACGCCGAAAGCGGCGAAATCCAGAAATCTTTGCCGCCGGATTTCCTGTTCGATTTCATCGGGATTCAGATAGACCCCGAGCAAGGCCGGTGGCAGGTAGGATTTCAGGGTGCTTTTGCCTGAACCATTCGGCCCGGCGAACATTCTCAGCCGTGGAGTGGAGTCGCTCACCGGATGGTGAAGATGCTCCCGGATACGAATTGGGTGGGCGGCTCGATTTTCTTCACCGCCACGCGTCGGCCATCGGGGAAAACCTCGTAGATGACGCCGTCTTGCGATTGCAGCACGCTCTGACCCGACGCGAGAACGCACTCACGCGCCGCCGCGAAGGCCGAGCCGGAGACGGCGGGAAACTGGCTTTCGAGTTGTTGGATGTCTTGATCTGACATGGCGAATCTTTCTTTTTTGACTATAAAGCCCCCGCCGTTTTACAGCAACCTTGTCTTTCCGGTGAGCGGTTCCTGCCTCACGGCCCGCTTGAGTGCGCGGAACCTCGCCCGCCGCTGCTCCGCCGCCGCCGTCCCGATGTTTCTCATTGGGGGACCTCCCAGTGTTCTTCAATCGTCCAGAGTGACTGGCCGGGCGGCAGCGATTGGCGAATGTGGTCAATCACAGCCTGATAGGTGGCGGAATCAAACTTCGACCAGCGCCGGTCATGAAACTGCCGCCATTGCTTTCTGAAACCACCCACATCCTGCGCTGCCAGAGCATTCAGCAGCACGGCCTCGATGGGCGGATGAGGTCCTTCACGCGCTCGTGGTCATGGTGGCCGGCACAGACAAACCGCGCTTTGAGGTGGCAGTTGATGAGCTTGGCAGCCAGGCCATGCGGAAAGCTGAGTCCCTGCTGCCTGGCTGCTTGGATGACGACTTGCCGCCATTCCAGGTGTGTGCGGTCAAGGCTATCCAGGGTTGGCAGTTGCGTCGGGCTTTCCGGAACAGCTGGCCGGCTTCCGTCTGCACATCCACGCCGTGCCACGCCTTCCCCCGGTGCTGGGCCCACTCGTTCACCCTCGCGCTCCGGTCGGGACACTCAATTGTTGGTCGTGCAGCGCAGTTTGAAGTGGCGCACGCTGAGGGAGGCTGCCCAGAGGCCGCTCACCACCTTGCGAACCGAAACCACATCGGCCCGGGCGAAGAAGCCGGGGAGAATGGAAATCGTGAGCCAGGGTAGGGCCAGCGGCGGAGTGGCCGCGAATGTTTCCGCGGGCAGTTGCCTCCGCCGCCGCCATTCGTTGTGCTTCGCAATGGTATCGTCCCAGGTCCGCTGGCTGAAGCAGGTTCCCACGCCACCACCCCCAGCGCGGCCGGTTCGTGCCCGCACTTCAGCCCGATGGATGCCCAGCCCTCGCACAGGTGGGTTGTCAGTTCCATCTGTTCGGCCCGAGCGCCAACGCCAATCGGGCCGCCCCTGGCCCGGAGAATTGGATCCAGGGCGTCGATGATATCGTCGTAAGGTCCGACCGGCGCTTCGAAGAGTGCGGCGTTGTTCAGAATCAAGATGTCAATTCGGTCTTGCAGCATGATGCCGGGGCGATGTTCTGCGGAGCAGCCTGTCCTGCCTCACCGGCCGGTCGTTCCTGCGCCGACAGCTTCGGCAGAGTGGCTCTGACGGAATCACAATTCGATCGCAGTTCGTCGACCCACCATCCAGTCGAGTTGCTGGTGGTTGTCAGCCCGGAGGAATCCGGGATCGTAATCGCGCTCCGAAGCGGACCGCTGGTTCGACAGCTGCAGATTGCCCCCCCGCCACGACTGATTCAGGTGTGTCGAGAGCGGGTCGGTGCAAAATTGCCGGTCGCGACAGACCTCCTCCACGAGGCGCTGGAAGTTGCTAAAAAGCGGCTCGACCCTGGAAATAATGGAAACCGCCGATGGCCATTTAGCGTCCTTGTCTGCCACGAAACCAAAACCCAGGACGATCGAGGAATATCTCGCCAGCGTGAACGCCGATCACTGCGCGTTCTATCCCATGAGCTCCCGGATCGTGGAAACGTTCCAAGCCGGCCTCAAAGGTTTCGAGACCAGCAAGGGCACGATCCGCTTCGCCACGGATAAACCATTGCCGGCTGCATTGGTGAAAAAGTTGGTCAAGGCCCGGATCGCGGAGCTCTCTCAAACTCGTTGACCATCTCTGGAGACGATGAGTGCGAGGACGGATTTCCCGCTGGTGGGCCGAGGATTCATGGCGGTGTGCCCGAGAGCTGCAGGCTCCACAATTTCTCTGCCGGACCGTCCAACACGAGACCGACGCGGAACGGCGGGTATCCCGTGCAGTAGCCCCGATACGTAACCTGATTCCATCCGGGGCGAAGGGTGAGCGTTCTTGCCGCGGTGGGGTGCTGGTGGTCGTCCCCCTTGGAATAGTCCGTGGGCTGGACCGGCACGGGCTCACCATTGAGGAACCAGCGCACATAGGTCTGGTGGTGGCTCTGAAACTGGAATTTTAACTCGGTCGCGGCAGGCACGTGGACCCAGGTCGCGCCATACCAGACCTGCGCGCCGCCGCCGAGCCGCACGCGCGGGTCAAGCTCGGCGGTGCTGGCGGACTTCCAACGGACCTGCCCCGGATCCGTCCAGTAGCCTTGGTTCATTTCGCCGCTGAAGACGGCTTTCACCTCCACCTTGCCGTCGTCGGGCGGATATTTCGCGGCGTCGCAAAAGTCGCGCACGGCTTGTTTCATGTCCTTTCTCGTGCTGGCGATCAGTCCGCTTGGATCGGCCTTGAACTGCTCCGCCCCCGGACCGCCGAAGGGGCCGCAGGTCAGCCAGTGGCGTACCAGCACCCCACGGTCGAGGCCTTGAAACTCGGCGGGCGCCCACGAGCCTGGATAGAGGCGGGCCTCGGTCGGTTCATCGTAGGTTTCGCGGCTGGCGGAGCCGTCGCGGTTGGCCCACCAGAACTTGTTGTGGCCGCCGAAAGTGGCTTCGAAGTTCACCAGCGTGCGAAAGCCACCGGCGAATGGCTGGTTCCGCCGCGGGAGGGCTGCGCGTGGAATCGCTGCCACGATGACGAAACCCTGGCCATCAGCATCAATGGCCTGGGCAAGCTGCGCGCCGGCAACCGGACCGACGTGCGCGAACCGGGTCTGGCCCACGGGCGTGCGATACACCTGCGGACTGGCCGCGCCCGCACCATGCCATTCGGGATGAAAACCAACCGCCACGGGCTGCGCCTGGCCGCTCTGGTCGCGGAAGATGCCGAAGACGAAACGCGCATCGCCGGGGCGGCCTTCGTTCGGGCCGTTCGGCTTGGCGTTGATGTCCCCTTGAATGTAGAAGCTCAGCGTGTCCGCGAGTTGATCGTGGGTGAAGACTCGATCGATCGGCGGCAAGGGTTTGGGCTCGAACTTCGTCGCAAGTCGCGTGTGCCAGCGTAGCAGAAGTTGTTCGGGACGGTAGAGGCAGCGCACTTCCACGGTGTGATCTTTGTCGGATTGAAAAACCACCGCCTCGCCCGTTTCCCAGCCGCGCATCGAACCATCCATCGCGACCTCGCCGAGCGCGGGAGTGAAGCGCGCCAGCTTCGCCACGCCTGCGCCACCCCGCAGGCTGAGCGCCAGTTCAGGCGGCGAGGCCGTCTGAGCGGCGGTGATGCCGACCAGCTTCGGCAGCATGGTCAGTGGTCGCGCGGGATTTTCGGTGAGTGACCAGCCTTCCGCCTCGTAAAGCAAGGGCGTGTATTTACCCATCGCGAAATAGATCCGGCCGTTCGACTGGTTCGGGAAGATGGCGCCGGCAAAGAATTCGCCCGGTAGCGCATAGACGCCGATGGCATCCGGTTTGAAGCGGCGGCCATCAGGAAAGATCGTGTCCACATAAAGGCCGTCCTCGGTGTAGAGCAACACTCCACAGCGGGACTGATCCACAATGCTGAGCAGTCCGTTGATGGGACGCCGCACCTTCATGGCGCCATACATTTCGCCGGGCCGGGCCAGTCCTTGCAGTGCACTGCGACCGGTGCGCCATTTCAATCGCCATCCGCCCGCGCCGTCGGACACGTAGCGGGCGATTTTGTGCTGAGCGCCCTCGTTTGCACTGAAGTTCCGGCCGCCGCGCGCCTGGACGTAAAAGCCATCGGTCATGGAGCCATCCGCGCCAAACCAGTCACTGTTGAAGTTCTCGGCGAGTTCGTTGCCGCCGTGGACAGCGTCAGCTATCCCGGCGCTGCGCGCGACAAAGACCGGATCGGTGAGCAGCTTTTTCCACTCCTTGAAGATGGGATTGCCGTGCGGATCGAAACCACCGGGCGCCAGCCGCCACACGTCCTGACTGCCTTGGGCGGGCGCGAGGAGCGAGAGGTCGTCGAGCCAGTTCTGTCCGTGATAGGCGACCACTCCGGCGGGCGTCGCCGTGGGTGTGATCTCCGCTTCGTCCACATGGCCGTTGCCGTTGGCATCGTGCCAGAGACCGGAGGGCCAACCTTTGGCCTTGTTCGCTTTCAGCACGGCGGCGGAGAGCAGCAAGCGGTCTCCATCGAATCGGTAGATGTTGAACGAGCGTCTGCAGGCGAGATAGGCGTGGCCCTGCCAGCGGATGAACTGCGCGCGGTCCATGCCCGGCGTGCGCGGCTCGTTGTCCTCGTAAGGCCAGACCGCGTCCACGGTCCACTGGCCGGTGGTGTAGTCCACCCGAAAGCGCGTGAGCCAGCCTTCATGGCCGGGAATATAGATGTGCTCGGGGTGTTCAGGATCGTTGCCATATCCGTCGTTGGCCTTGGTCTGCAAACTGAGAAAGTCGCGGAGCAACTTCCCTTCGGCACTCCATTCCGTCACCCGATTCGGCCCCGCTTGCTCAACCACGATGAGGCGGTCCTGGCCTTGCGCATCCATCCAGGTGGCCAGCTTTGCCGGGGACATGAAGGTTTCCGGATCGTAACTGCCTGGCTTCTGTGCGGAGAGCCGGCCATACGTGCGCAACACTTTTCCCGCGCGATCGAGTTGGAAGACTTTATTGGCCGCCGAGTCGCTCAAATAAATTCGTCCGTGGCTGTCCGCTTCGAGGTCGGCTGGTTGGATGTGGGGCGGCACGGTGAACAAGCGAGTCCAAGTGCCCGAAGGCAGACCGTTGGTGAGTGGCATCGCGCTCACCGCGAAGCCGGTGTCCTGCGCGTGTAGCACGTGGAGGGCGCCCCCGTGCATGGCCAGACCGCGCGGTTCGGCCAGTGGTAGTTCCACAAGGACGGCACCGTTGCCGCCGTCGTGGACGGTGATCTTGTCACTGACTGCTGGGGTGGTCCCCGCTTCGAGATTCTTCGGTCGGCCTGAGCCAATCTTTCCCTGCTGCGCCACGAACACGATCGTCTGGCCCGTCGCTTCGGCGCGCGCGCACGCCATCGCAGCAACTCGGCCGTCGGGCAGATACGAGTTTGCGCGATTGGCGCCGGGGCTGGTGCCAAATGATTTCCCGTCCGCCCGGTAAACAAATTTGGGGCCGCCATCCGTCGAGAACGCCCAGACCGATTCTCCATCGGTGGTCACGCTGGTTCCTCCGGCCGCTCCTCCAGAACCGAAAGCGTGGACGAATTGGTCATAACCCGCCGGCTTGTTCAGATCGATCAGCGGAGTGTTCAGCCCGTTCTCCAGGTACTCGTAATAGAACACGGCCACGCCATTGGAGCCCACCGCCACATCCCGAAGTGGTGCGCCGACCGGGTCGCCGCCGAAGGGCTCCGGCTTCTGCCACTGCGCGGGCGAGGGCAGCCACGACGAAGCTCCTCCCGCGAACTGCGGAGTGACGCTGTGCCATTCCTGATCCACCGGCCATCGGCGCGCCGGCATGTAGATGCCTTTGACCGCGAAATTCCCGGGAGGCACCGGCATGAAGTTGTCATCCAAACCATCCCACAACTCCGAGAATCTCCCCCCATTTTCCGCCGTCACGGTTCGCGCCACCCCGGCCGCGAACTGGCTGATGATCCAGTCCGGATTCTTTGGATCCACGATGGCCAGCGTGACTCGATAGGTCTGCGGCAACGGTTCCGTTGTCGGAAGCTGATAACTTACTGGAACGCCGCCGCCCTCCGGTATGGGAACTTGTTCAGCCCTGGCATTGAATCCTGCCAGGACTGCGAGGGTGACCATGAGGAAAAGGAGAAATCTCATTTGGTGTGAAGAGGGTGCAATGTCAGTGGTGCTTCGGCAGGAATGAGTCTCTTTCGGCACCGGCAACCAGGGTGTCGAGGCTTTGAAGAAATTCGCATCCAGCGCCTCGGCCCAGAGTCGCGCGGCCTTCCGGGCGCCGGATTCACTGAGGTGAATTCCATCGACCGTATCCTCCCTGCCCAGCGTGTCGTAGTCCGCGCCGGGGAAGCAATGGGGGTGTTCCTTGATCATGCGCTCTTTTGGACACGGCGAATCTGGCCAAAGCCGCCCGGGGGAGATTGGCGGTTCACCACCACGGCCAGGTCAGGGAAGCCGGTGTCTGTGCGGGCCTGCTCGATCCACGCCTGGTAGTTCGCCGTGATTTTGTTCCCGGCCTTCTCCGGCCAATCGTTCTGGCCCTGGTCAGCGAGGATCGCACGCACGCCCGTGACCGCGCCAGATTTCATCAGTGCGTGTTCCAGTTGGATGGAGGGCATGCGGATCGATGAGATGACAAACGGGTGCTGGAATTGTTTGCCGCGCGCGGATTTGGCCCATTGTTCCAGGCTGGTGCCGCCAAAGGCGGCGTTCAGCAGCAGCACCGGCACATTCTGCGCCCGGGCAACCTGCTCCGCGAATGCGGCCCAGAAATATGTGCCGCGTCCGGAGGGAGCGGGCTGGACGTTGGCATCGAAATGTCTTCCGACCGTTTCCGGCAGAAACCGCGCGTCGCCACTGAACTTGGACCGGCGCTGCGATTCCCTATCGCCTGCCGGCAGTGTGATGGTGCTGACCCGGTCGTCCACCGCTCCCGGAAGATTGATGTCTCCGCCGTGCGCGACCGAGTGGCCGACGACCACGAACACTTCACCGAGGCCGACGCGCTCCACGGTCGCGACGGCTGAGTTTTGATCGCCACGAGCGCGAACCTCCAGCGAACACCAGCCGGCCGCTGCTGGCAGCCGGGCCCGGTAACTCGAATCCGGTTGCACTGTTCCCAGCGCGGTCCAATCGCCTGCCTTGCCCGTGGCCTCGTCAACCATCCGCGCCTCGACCGCCGCCCCCGGCCAGGCGCAGGTTCCGGCCACGGGAATCACCGCGCTCCCGGAGTTATTGCGCTGATACACCAGGCGGTTGGCGGGCGAGGAGACGGACAGTGTCGTTTTCGCCGACGCACCGCCGGGCGGCCGCAATCGAATCAGCGCGATGGCTGGGGCTTTCAGCGTCAGGCGCAGCGATGTGCTTTCGTTCGGGATCGACTCGCTCCGCGCATTGGAGAAGTCGTTTCCTGCATCGACGAGTCGGATCTCAGCCGTCACGCCGCCCGTCCAGGCGAAGCCCTTCCAATTCAGAACAATTTCCGAGCGCGGATCGGAGAAGTTGCTGACCAGAAAAGAAGCTTCGCGACCGGCGGCGCTCAGGCCGGCGGCAATGGCCAGTTTTCCGGGCACCGCTCCGCGGGTTTCCACCCGCCGGGGCGTTTCCACGAGGCCTTGAAACGCGCGCAACGCCTGGCAGGCCTTCCGCGGCACGCCCTGCTCGGTGAAGATGCCGAATCCGCCCAATTCCCCGTGGTGGAAATTGCAGACATCAATGGGTGCGTCCTGCAGTTCCCACAGCGAGGTGACAACGAATGCGGCTGCAGGGGCGCCGGCCATTTCATCATAGCAGCGCTGGCGCATGCTTGGGGTTCCCGCGCGGTCGAGCGGCGCCCAGGAGTTGCCGGGAAGGTAATTCCATTCGTTGAGATGGTTCTCGGTTTCGGTGAAACCATTGGCATCCAGCAGCCGCCGGATAGCCCGGGAGCGTGCGGCAAGTTCCGTTGGGTCGGCCGTGTAGCAGTGCCACGAGAAAAAATTCAGCGGCACATTGTCGTTGCGACACATGGTCAGGAAGTTTGCGGCGAAGTCTGTCGGACGAAATTCATCTTTGACAAAATTGCCGCTGGCTCCGAGCGCCGGGCCCCGACTTGCAGGCTGGGGAACTGCTTCTTGATGGCGGTGGCGGCAGTGCGATAGAGCCGCAGATAATCGTCGTCGGTCCCGCTCCACATGGTCGGGCGGTTCTCGGGTTCGTTCCACATCTCCCAGTAACGGATGTTGTGATGAAATCCGTTGGCCCAGCCTTCGAGGTAAGGCCGGATAATGCCCAAGCAGACCGCCGCCCATTTCTCCATGTCAGCAGGCGGATGGACATGCCGCTTCACGCTGGTGTGCTCAATGCTCTCGCCCAGGCGGTAAACGGGTTCCGCGTCGCACGCGGTCTTTGATCCGCTCGGCATTCTGTCGCAATTGCGCGCTGAATTCCTCGACAGCGCCCGGCCGCCGATAGGATGGCCGCGGCCCATGAACCCGCCGCGCTGAAGAGGTCGGGGTGCCTCGCCGCCAATTGCATGGCACCACCGCCGCCCATCGAGAAACCGGCGCTGGGCAAGGGTCCGCCAGTTGGCGTCAACATACGGGATGAGCTCTTTCACGAGGAACGTCTCGACCATTACTTTCCGATCCGGCTGGTCCAGATAACCACTCATGCCGCCGATGGGAAACACGCAGACGCCGGGCGGAATCCGTTTTTCCTCGATGGCACTTCGGACCAGATCAGAGAAACCTCCGGCATCGGAGTTCTCGTTGCCGCCCGCCCCGTGCAGAAAGCAGATCACCGGGAAGCGCTGCTGGCCCGTCGCGTAAGCCGGCGGCACCCAGACGTTGAAGCCCATTTCCTGTCCCATGGCTGGGCTGGTCAGGCTCCGGTGCTCCAGGCCGGGAACTTTCGCGCCATCGGGATTGTTCCACTTGATGTCGCGCTGAGGAGCAGCAGCGGCCTGGGTGGGAGTTACATCATGGAACAATCGGGGAGCCAGGTCATGCAGGCTGCGGCGCCATGTCTGCCATTCGTGATCGGTGCCCGGAAAGGAAAAGAAGAGGTTCCTGACCCCTGCTTTGTCCAGCGCCTCGTGCATTGCCATGGTGTTCTGGTGAATCTGCGTTTCGGCGGTGCCGGCGCCCAGCCAGAGCAGCTTCACTTTCTGGTTGAACGCGACCGCATTGCTGAACACCCCGTCATAGGAGGTCGTCGCATCAAAGCCCTGGCGCGGCGGACCGCTCATGGCGCCAATCCACGCAAACTTATCCAGATGCTTCAGCGTGATTTGAAGCGTCTGCATGCTGCCCATGGAAAGCCCGGCCATCGCCCGGTGTTCCCGGTCGGACAGGGTGCGATAGCTGGCATCAATCATCGGGATCAGTTCCTTCAGCATCACCTCTTCAAACGCGCTGGTCGGCCCGGGAACTCGGACGGGTGGAGTCTGCGCCGGACCGTTAGTGGGGCGTGAGGCGTAACCAGTATCCACGACCAAAATCATGGGCCTGGCCCTGCCTGCGGCGATCAGGTTATCGAGGATGAAATTCGCCCGCCCTTGTTCGACCCATCCGCGTTCGTTTTCGCCCGCCCCGTGTTGCAGGTACAGCACCGGGTAACGCGCCGCCGGGTTCTTGTCGTAGTCGGGCGGCGTATAGACGTTGGCTCGCCGCCATTGGCCTGTGATTTGCGAATGGTACCAGCGGGCCCGCACCTCACCGTGTGGCACTTCCTTCGCCTCGTAGAAATCGACGCCTGGCTCCGGCACCTCGATGCCGCTGGTTTCCCGCGCCCAGCCGAAGAATGCATGACTGGCGGGATCGTTCACCGTGAAGCCGTCCACCACGAACCAATAATAGTGGAAGCCAGGCACTGCCGGTGCTGTGGTCACGCTCCAGACGCCATTACTCCCCCGCTCCAGATCGAGGGAGTCCTTCACGAGACCGGCGCCACCCCGCAACTGGACATTGGTGGCATTCGGGGCCTTCAGGCGAAACATGACGCGAAGATCCGGCGTGATGCGCGGATACTCCGCGTCCCGCACGTTGCTTGTCGCCGGGTTCGAGTCCGGCACGGCCAGTGCCAAGAATGTTTCGCTGATCAGAATCGCCAGGGCAAAGAGGGTCTTCATGGGATCGTACTGGTTTTGAGTCCCAGCCTTCATACACGGTCGAGGCCATTGCGCAAGCGCTTCGCTGCGGCCGCAGCCTGGGGACCGCGGGAGGTGGGTTGCCGCCATCCGATTCCGCCGGACACGAGCATGGAACGGATTCGAGCCGGGTCATCTGATCGGCCATGACCGACGTTCCATCGCGGCTGTTGCAGAGCCTTCGCTGACCCGGCAAGAATCCCGCGATGAACAATGCCCTGGCGCCTGTAGTCCGGCTCGTGATCCACTTGTGCGTCGCGGCCGTGTCCTGCTGCACTGCCTGCCTGGCGGCTGCCGGAGAATCCTTCCACCTCATTCCCGAGCGCCGGCTCGTCGCGGTGGAGACCGCGACGCCAGACATCCTGGTGCTGGTCTTCCACGATCACGATGAGAACGTGCCTCCGTCCCAGGCGATCGAGGACTACGCAGTCAATGGGCACGCCCCGCGCAAGGTCGGGCGCTCAACCGCCACGCTCTATGAGGAACGCTGCGTGGACTGGCGCGCTCAGCGCTATCCGCAATTGCTCGGGCATCGGCTCTTTCTCGCGCTGCCGGCTCCGCTGGCTGAAGGAGAGCGGTGCGAAGTGCGCTTTCCGGGCGGCACGACGAATTTCGTCTTCCGGTCGCGCGAGATGACTTGCGAATCCTTTAAGGTCAATCAGGTCGGTTACCACGCTCCATCGGGTCAACGTGCCGCGTTTTTCACGCCGTGGTGCGGTGATCTCGAATTCTCATTCATCGCCGCCAACGATGTCTGGCTCTGCGAGGCCAAGTCCGGCCGCGACCTGACGCGCTTGTCGCTGCGTCCCGTGCCCGCGGATGCTGTCAACGGCGGTCCTTGCTGGCGCGTGGATTTATCGGCGCTGTCGGAGCCCGGAGAATACTTTCTGAGAATGGCCGGAGCGGGACGCGGTCCGGGTTTTGGCTTCGGCGATGTTTACGCGCACCACGCATTCTACGTTCACCTCAAGGGCCTCTACCATCAGCGATGCGGCATCGCCCTGGCGAAGCCGTTCACCGACTGGGAGCGGCCAGCCTGTCATCGGGAACTGGAAGTGACCGACGCCAGACCTCCCGACTTCATCAAGGAACACGGCACGCGCCGCATCGCTCACGTCGGCGGGCATCACGACGCGGGTGATTTCGATGTGCGCCTCGCCCATACCTTGGTGGCGGGGTGGCTGCTGAACGCTTTTGAACTTTTTCCCGCCAAGTTTGTGGATGGTCAACTGGACCTGCCCGAAAGCGGCAATGGCATTCCGGATTTGCTGGACGAAGCGTTGTTCAGCATTCGCGCCTGGGAATGTTTGCAGGAGGAAGACGGCGGAATCCGCGCCGGATTCGAGTCGGACCGCCATCCCACTTACGGCGAAGTCAACGCTGCCACGGACAAACTGGTTTATCGGACATTCGCGCGGAATGGACACACCACGCTGGTCGGCGGCGCGCTGATGGCCTACGCCGCGCGCCTGGTGAAACAGTTCGACCCAACTCGATCGGCTGCTTTGTTGCAGCGCGCTCAGCGTGCCTGGGACTTCTACGAAAAGCATTCGATGGACGCAGCCTACCGGTGGTCACCCGGCGCGTTGCTGTTTGCCTCCGGGCAACTCTATCTGGCCACAGGCGAGGCGCGATACCACACCATGTTCAAACAACAGGCCCGGTATTTCTTCAATCTCGACGGCTGGCAGAGCGCGTGGCCGGCACAATATCACGGCACGTATTTCAACCTGGACACTGTCGAGAAGGGTGCCGCCTTCACGCACTACTTCGCGTCCTATCTTCTGGAAACCAATCGCCAGACCGACGCCGCCATCGTAAAGGCCGCGCGTGCAGCCGTTCTGCGCAAAGCCGACGAAACATTGAAGACCATCAGTGGCGATGGCTTCGCCACCATGTCCACGGGTTCATGGGGCGCCTCGACTGGCGTGGGGCGTTACGGCGATTTTCTGATCCACGCCTACCGTCTGACGGGCGAGAAACGATACATCAATTGTGCGATGCGGTTGGCAGACTGGTCGCTCGGGGCGAATCCGCTGGGGCGCTGCTTTACCTCGGGACTCGGCAGTGCCCCTCCTCTGAATCCGCTTCACCTGGACTCCTACTTCCACATCCAGGCAGGCCGGGGGCCGGTTCCGGGTCTGGTCATCTACGGCATCACCGAACCACCGGGCGCGGCTCCTTATGTGAAAGTGGTGACGCAGCACCTGTATCCCGACATGTCGCACTTGGCGCCGTCGCGGCGGTTCACGGATGGGTGGTCGGTCGTCGGGCAAAATGAGTTCACCGTTTGGGAAACGATGGCACCGAACGCCTTCCTGCACGCGTGCCTCGCCCCCGAGATGGCCCACAAAGGGCGCTTGCTCCCTTACAGCGGCGTGCGCCTGCCCGGCGGCTAACCTAAACTTCCCTGCCGAACACAAGCAGTGCTGGGCCTGCCTTTGCAGGGGTCAAGCGGCGCGCATCATGCCGCCGTCAGCGCGGCGCGGGCGTCATCCGCCGTCCCGGTCTTCTCCAGGAAATAATCGTATCCGCCCGCGTAGGGCGCGACCCAGCCGGCGCTGACGTGCAGCACCTTCGTCGCGAGGTGGCGGATGAAATGCACATCGTGGGAGATGAACACCAGCGTGCCCTCGTAGCGTTCGAGCGCCAGCGTGAGCGACTCGACGGTATGGATGTCGAGGTGCGTGGTCGGCTCGTCCATGAGCAGGAGGTTGGGCGGATCGACGAGGAACTTGACGAGATTCAGCCGGCTCTTCTCGCCGCCGCTCAACACCCGGGTCGGCTTGAAGATGTCGTCCTTGCGAAACATGAAGGAACCCAACACGCCGCGCGCCTCGTCCTCGCGCATGGCCGGCGCGCTGGCCAGAACCTCATCGAGCACCGTTTTGTCCGGATCGAGCGTGGCGGAACGATGCTGGCTGAAGTAACCGATCTTGGCGTTGTGTCCGAGGTCACGCTCGCCTTGTTGAAACTCCACCACGCCCGCGAGGATTTTCAGCAGCGTGGATTTGCCGGCGCCGTTTGGTCCGACCAGCACTGTCCGTTCGCCGCGTTCGATGGTCAGGTCGAGGCCCGCGTAAACCTTGTTCGCCCCGTAGGCCATGTGGATTCCCTCCAACGAGACGGCGCGCTGCCCGCCGCGCGGCGGCGGTGGGATTTGAAAACGGAACGGTTTGCGCGGAGCGAGCGGTTTTTCGATCAACTCCAGCCGCTCAATCTGCTTGAGCTTGCTCATGGCCTGCGAGGCCTTGGATGGCACGGCGCGGAAGCGGTCCGCGAACTCCTGGAGCGCCTGAATTTCCTTCTGCTGATTTTTGTAGGCGGCCAGTTGCTGCTCGTAACGTTCCTCGCGCTGACGCAGGTAGTCCGAATAGTTGCCGGTGTAGTCGTTCAGCTTCCGCTCCGAGATTTCATGCACCCGGGTCACCACTTCGTCCATGAACTGGCGGTCGTGCGAAATCAGCAGCAGCGCGCCGGCATAGTTCTTCAGGTAATCCTGCAGCCAGAGCAGCGAGAGCAGGTCGAGATGATTTGTCGGCTCGTCCAGCAGCAACAGATCGGGCTCCATGACGAGAAGCCGCGCCAGCCGCGCGCGCATGATCCAGCCGCCGCTCATCTCCCGCGCCTTCCGGTCAAAGTCCGCGTCGCGATAGCCCAGTCCACGCAGCATCCGCTTCGCTTTCGTCTCCACCTGCGGATCGTTCAAGGCGTCGTGCTTCGCGTGCGCCTCCGAATATTCCGGGCCGGACACGTCGCCCGCCGCCTCCAGTTCGTGCAGGCGCTTCTCCAGGCGCGGCAACTCGTCCACCCGCCCCGTGGCCACATCCAGAACCGTCTCGTCGCCGTGCGCCTCGACCTCCTGCGGCAAATGCCCGACCATGGTCCATTCATCGCGCAGCACCGCGCCGGAGTCCGGCTCCATTTGCTTGAGGATGATGGAGAACAACGTGGTCTTGCCCGCGCCGTTCGGCCCGACCAGCGCGACACGGTCGCCGTAATTGATCCCAAACGACGCGTCCTCAAACAGCACGCGCCCGCCCAAGGTCATCTTCAAATCTCGAATTGTAAGCATGAAATATAGCTGGCCGCCGACGGAGGACCGTCGCTGCGCGGGGAGGGAATTTGACCTGCACTCCGCGGGAGCCGGAGCATTGGTTTTGTCTGCGGCGACGAGTGGCGGAGAGTAGGGCAGGATCGCCCGCCGTCAATGGCTCATTTGGCGACGTGGACGTGCGCCCTCACGCACCTCCGGCTCACTCCATCAACAGACCCGTAACGCACACTTCCAGCAGGAAGCTCGCAAGCCGGTCCTGCGAGTTACTGCCCAGGCAGTGGGATGGACGACACCCGGGCTGGGTGGGGCGCGTCTGTCCCAGCGCGCCGCGAACCACTCCCGGCCAACCCGACGGCGCGCTGGGGACAGACGCGCCCTACCCGTGCGGGTTGGGACCAAGCGTCTTCTGGTAGCCCATCCCAAGGTCTTGTCAGTATGTTCTGAACGATGCCGTGCGCGCGAAATTGGAGACGCTCGGTTTCGCGCTTCCCATCGATATTAACGCAGACCTATTTTTTCACTGAACCATGAAAACGACACCGCCAACCATCAAGGCTCTCATCGGCGACATGTTCGCCAGCGACATGCAGACCATCGTGAATACGGTGAACTGCGTGGGCATCATGGGCAAAGGGATCGCCCAGATTTTCAAGAAGGAATATCCGGCCATGTTCGAGGACTACGCCGACCGCTGCGCGCGTGGAGAAGTGCGTCTCGGCGAGCCCTACCACTACAAGGACTTGACCGGCATCTCAATTGTGAACTTTCCCACCAAGGGTCACTGGCGGGCGGCAACGCGTCTCGATGACGTTGAGGCCGGATTGGATTACTTTGTGAAGCATTTCCGAGCTTGGGGAATCACGTCAGTTGCTTTTCCACCGCTTGGTTGCGGCAATGGTGGTCTGGAATGGGCAACCGTCGGCCCCCTCATGTATGCAAAGCTCAAAGGGCTGGGGATACCGGTGGAGTTGTATGCGCCCTTCGGCACCCCAACCATTCAGTTAAAGGAGGAATTTCTCGCAGCGGACCAGCAGATGGAGTTCAGCGTCAAGGGACGCCGCCGGGAGAAGTTGCGTCCGGAATGGGCGGCGTTGGTCGAGGTGCTTTACGAGTTGGAGCAGCAGCCTTACGCGAACCCCGTTGGTCGGACGATCTTCCAGAAAATCTGCTACATCCTTACGAAGCAGGGAGTGGACACCGGCTTTCAATTCGAGCGAAAGAGCTATGGCCCCTTTGCAGAGGAGGTGAAGGAGGCCATCAATGTTCTGGCCAATAACAACTGGGTGACAGAGCAGCAACTCGGCCAAATGACCGCTCTCCGGGTAGGTCCTGAGTATGCCAAGGCGCGAGTGAATCTTGCCGAGGAATTGAAACCCTTCCAACGCAAGATCGACAAGACGGTGGATTTGTTCAGCCGGATCAAAAACACGGATCAGGCGGAGGAGGTGGCCACGCTCATTTGCGCCGTCCAGAACCTAAAGCAGGAAAGGAAACCCGAAGAAGTTAGCGAGGCAGACCTGTTCAACTACATCCTCGAGTGGAAGAAGCTCTGGAAGAAGGACGAGTCAAAGCAACTAAGCTTGGCGGAAGCGATTCGGAATCTTGAGATGCTGGGTTGGGTCAAACTGCGATTTAGCGAATCGCTGCCAGTCCCTGTCTAGATGCGGATGAGCCTCAACGAAACCATCGTCGAAGACGCCGCCCTCGAATGGTTCGGGGAGCAGACTCGCGTTGCTCCCACCCGCATCCCGGCCTTCTCCCACGGAGAGAGGCAGGCAGACCGCGAGGCCATCCTGCGGCTGAACCCGGCCATCCCCGAGGAGGAGCGGCCAGTTGTTGCAGATTTAGCAACAGCTCAAACCGAGATGAGGCTGAACCCATGAGCGACGAACCCTTGCCCAATTCCGAAATCATCCTCTACCAGACGGAGGATGGTCGCACCCGCGTGCAGTGCCGGTTTGAGAATGAGACGGTTTGGCTGACGCAGGCTCTCTTGGCGGATCTGTTCGAGATTGGCGTCAACACGGTGAATTATCACCTGAAGGCCATCTTTGCCGAAGGGGAGCTGAGCCCGGAGGCAACTATTCGATGTTATCGAATAGTTCGAACCGAGGGCGCGCGGCAGATCACCCGGCAGATCGAGCACTACAACCTGGACGCCATCCTGGCCGTGGGATTCCGTGTTTGCAGTCATCGGGGCACGCAGTTCCGCCAGTGGGCCATCGGGCGCTTGAACGAGTATCTGGTGAAGGGCTTCACCATGGACGACGAGCGGCTGAAAAATCCGCCGGGCAAGGGGCAGAAGGATTACTTCGACGAGCAACTGGAGCGCATCCGCGACATCCGGTCGTCGGAGCGGAGGTTTTACCAGAAGGTGCTGGATATTTACGCCACGAGTGTGGACTACACGCCGAACACGGAGGCGTCGCAGCAGTTTTTCGCCACGGTGCAGAACAAGATGCACTGGGCGGCGCACGGGCAGACGGCGGCGGAGGGGATCCATGCGCGGGTGAATGCGGAAAAGCCGTTCATGGGCCTGCAAACGACGCGGCCCGGCGGCATCATCCGCAAGGAGGACGTGTCCATCGCCAAGAACTACCTCGACGGCGAGGAACTCGGCACGCTGAACCGGATCGTGAACGCCTACATCGAGTTTGCCGAACTGCGGGCGCTGCAACGCAAGGTGATGACCATGCGGGACTGGATCACCAAGCTGGACGAGTTTCTGAAACTCTCCGAGCACGAGTTGCTGGACCATGCGGGGAAGATTTCCGCCGAGCAGGCGAAGATGAAAGCGGAGCTGGAATACGACAAGTTCAAGGCGCTCACCGCCAGTGCTCCGCGCCCTGTGGACGTGGATTTCGATGAAGCGACAAAGAGTCTGAAAAGACTGCCGAAACCGAAGAAACCCGAGCTTCATAAAAAGTGACATTGCTGCGGAGCGGCCTAAGAGCGATCCCATCGCCAGCAAGAATCTGTGAAGGGCCTCGCGGAAGCGATGGCCGAACTCAAACAACTCAAAAATACAAGCTGATGAAAACCTCTCTCCTCTCGCTCGCCATCGTAGCCCTCCTCGCCGCGCCGGTTCCGGCTCTTGCCGCTGGCAAAGACCAGCTATTGACGGTGCCCGACTTCACCAAAGGCGACGCCATTCCCGCGAAAGCAAAGCACGACTGGAATCTCGGCCCCACGGGGCTGCGAGGCTGGATGTTTTGCGACAAGCTGGTGACCACCGATGCGCGGCAGATTTCCATTACCAAAGTGGAGAAGGGTTCGCCCGCCGATGGCGTCTTTCTCGTCGGCGACGTCATCGTTGGAGTCGGCGGCAAGCCCTTTTCCTACGACCCACGCACCGAATTCGGCAAGGCACTCACCACCGCCGAATCGGAAGCGGGCGGAGGACGACTAACGGTGACCCGCTGGCGGGCGGGCAAGGCGGAAGAGGTCGTCGTCACACTCCCGGTTCTCGGCAGCTACAGCGTCACGGCGCCTTTTGACTGCGCGAAATCGGAGCACATTCTCGATCAGGGGTGCAAGGCGCTGGCCGAAAAAGTGGCGAGATCCTTGCATCAAGAGGATCCCATAGTGCGTTCCCTCAATGCGCTCGCCCTGCTCGCCAGCGGAGATCCTGCCTACCTCCCGCTGGTCAAGAAGGAAGCCCAGTGGGCGTCGGCCTATACGTCCCGCTCAATGCAGACCTGGCACTACGGCTATGTCACGATGCTGCTCGCCGAGTATGTGCTGGCGACCGGCGACCTATCTGTCATGCCGGGCCTGCGGCGGCTCGCGCTGGAAGCCGCCAATGGGCAGAGCGCGGTCGGCTCGTGGGGCCATGGATTCGCGAGACCTGATGGACGACTTGGCGGTTACGGGATGATGAACTCTCCGGGAGTGCCGCTGACCATTTCGCTGGTGCTGGCCCGCGAGGCCGGCGTGAAAGAACCGGAGGTAGCCCGCGCCATCGAACTCAGCGCCCGCTTGCTGCGATTCTACATCGGCAAGGGTGCGATTCCCTACGGCGACCACCACCCGTGGATCGAGAACCACGATGACAACGGCAAGTGCGGAATGGCCGCCGTATTGTTTAACCTGCTGGGCGAGGCGAAAGGCGCGGAGTTCTTTTCCCGCATGAGCACCGCCTCCCACGGACCCGAGCGCGACACCGGGCACACTGGCAATTTCTTCAACATGCTGTGGTCAATCCCGGGCGTGGCCCAGTCCGGTCAGAATGCAACCGGGGCGTGGATGAACGAGTTCGGCGCTTGGTATTTCGATCTCGCGCGCCGCTGGGACGGTACATTTCTCCATCAAGGCCCGCCCGAGCCGGACAACGACAGCTACGGCGGTTGGGACTGCACCGGCGGCTACCTGCTGGCCTACGCGATGCCGCTGAAGAAGATTTATCTAACCGGCAAACGCCCGGGCGTCGCCCCGCAGTTGGACGCCGCCGCGGCGCAAGCACTCCTCCTCGATGGCCGTGGCTGGAGTAACAAGGACCGCCACAGCGCCTACGACAAACTTAGCGCGGAGCAACTCTTGGAACGCCTCGGTAGTTGGTCGCCGGTGGTTCGTGAGCGGGCCGCGATGGCGCTGGGCCGGCGCAAGGAGGTCTCCATTCCACCCGTAATGAAAATGCTGGAGTCTCCCGCGCTGTCTTCCCGCTACGGTGCCTGCCAGGCTCTGATTGCGCTGCGCGGACGTGGAGCGCCGGCCATTGAAGCACTGCGTAGATCATTGGCGGAACAAGACCTCTGGCTGCGCATCAAGGCGGCCGAGGCGCTTGCAGCCATCGGTGCCCCCGCCATGCAGACGGTTCCCCAACTCCTTGAACTGCTCGCTCAGGTGGACCCGCAGAACGATCCGCGCGGCATGCAGCAGCGGTATCTTTCCTTTGCCCTTTTCGATGGCGGCGGGATGCTGAGCCGGTCGCTGGATGGCGTGGATCGCGAAGCGCTCTACAAGGCGGTAAGAGCCGGGCTTAGAAATCAGGACGGTCGCGCCCGGGGCAGCATCGGATCGGTCTATCGCAATCTCTCTTCTGAAGACATCAAGCCGTTGTTGCCCGCCATCTACCAAGCGATCATCGAACCTGCCCCGAGCGGCGAAATGTTTGCCGATTCGATTCGCGTGGAGGGGCTGCGCCTCCTGGCCAAACATCGGATCGAGGAAGGAATCAGCGCCTGCGTGAAATACACCCGCGATCAGAATCCCTGGGCGAGTGAGCATCGGACACCTGAGCTGATGGAGATCCTCCTCAGCTACGGCACCAACGCCAAGTCGGTCATTCCGGAACTGACGAAGATTGCCCACTACTTCGAAAAGGAAGAAAAGGACTTTCCCAAGAATCTGATGCTCGTGAAGGCCAAGTGCGTCCGCGAAACGATCAGCGCGATTGAAGCCTCGACGGACTCGCCGCAACTCATCCGAATCAAGTAGCATGAAATACATTCTCACACTCCTCGCCGCGCTGTTGCTGGCTCCATTGGCAGCCTTCAGTGCTGAAACGTCGAGAGTTTCAGAACACGATGCCGACACCAATACCATTCGCGTCTTCATCTTCGCAGGCCAGTCCAACATGGAGGGCGGTCATTCGAAGGCGGGGGACATCAAGCGGTATCCACCTTTTGTCGGATTGGACATGCCTCAGGACAAGGTATTGTACTCTTACAACATCGGGCGCGAGGAGAAGCTGACGTCCAAGGGTTGGGTCGCTTTGCAGCCGGTGAACAATCTTCTCGGGCCGGAACTCAGCTTTGCCAGACAAGTTTCGCGGGAGATCAATGCTCCCATCGCCATCATCAAGTGCGCGGCGGGTGGCACGACTTTGGGAGGCGATTGGAATCCCGATGAACCCAGCGGCTTCAAGCTCTACCCGCTGGCATTGGAGTGGATTCAATCATCCCTTGCCGAACTGGACCGTAAGAAGATGCCTTACCGGATCGAAGGCTTCATGTGGCATCAGGGGGAGAACGACATGTTCAACAAGGAGTTCAAGCCGAACTACGGCAAGAACCTGAAGAACTTCCTGGCAAGCTGGGGTCGCGACCTCAAGACACCCGGCCTGAAGTTCTACATCGGGGAGCTTTGCACCAAGACGATTTGGGGCATGGACAATCGTGAGAACATGTATGCCATCCGGGCCGGCCAGAAAGCCGTCACCGAAACCGATCCGCTCGCGGAATACATCCCGACGTCCCATGACGCGGTGGAGATTGGCGGCGGGGAGGGATTGCATTATCACTACGGAACCCTGGGCCAACTGGAGCACGGCGTGAACTACGCGGACGCCTACCTGCGAACGATAGGCAAGCTGCCAGCCACCGCCCGCCCGCTCAAGGTCTGGCCCTACGCGAAGGGAAGCCCGGTCAGACTCTTTATCCTTGCCGGACATCGCAACATGGAAGGCGAGCGGGCTTTCACGCAGGAACTCAAAGCACTCCAGGGACAGGAGGCATTGGCGGGTGACAATGATAAAATCGCATTCAAATACAGCATCGGAGGCGGCTACAAAATTTCGACGGGCTGGGAGCCGCTAGGCCCTGCCGGTTTCTACGACACCTTCGGTCCTGAACTCAGCTTCGGAAAGACGCTGCAAGAGAAGTTGCCCGGCAACATTGCCATCGCCAAGTTCACGCATAGCGGTTCGCAGATGAACGATTGGACTCCCCAAGGAACGAGTGCGAAAGACCGGAACCTCTACCCGCAGTTCATCGCCTTCATTCAGGAGTCCATCCAGGAGCTTCAGGCCAAAGGTCATCTGGTGGAACTGGCCGGTATCTTCTATCACGTCGGCGAGAACGACATGTCCTTCGGGCCTTACCGCAAAGACGCGGCCAAGTGGCTGCAATTCACGGTCGAAAAGAGCCGGCAGGATCTGGCGCTTCCTTCGCTGAAATGGCATGTCAGCCAACAACCGCCCACCGATGAGAAGGGACTCAATGCCATTGACGTCACCGCGAATCTAGCTGCCATCGCCGCTGCCGCCCCTGCTTTCATCCACCTCAAGGTCTTCGGCCTTCCCACTCAGGAAGAGAAGCTGGTCATTACCACGGCGGGCATCGTTCAATTGGGGGAACTGCTTGCCCAAAGCTATCTCGAACACAGGTAGCTTGGAGCCTTTGTCTGTCAAAAATCCGCGCGCACTAAACCATGAAACAAACCACTCAGCTCATCCCTCTGTTCCTCCTGGCCACCTTGGCCGCGAGCCATCCTGTCGCGGCGGCCACCAAGCCGGTCAAGGTATTCATCCTCGCCGGCCAGTCGAACATGGAGGGAGCAGGTCAGGTCAAGGCCGATCCGAAGCGCAACGGCGGCAGAGGCTCGCTGGAGTTCCTCGTGAAGGATGCCGCCACGGCGAAACACTTCGCGCCGCTCGTGGATGCCGCAGGGCAGTGGCGCACGTGCGACGATGTGTGGATTTCCTACCTCGACCGCACAGGGCCGCTCAACGTTGGCTTTGGCGCGCGCGCTGGAGAGACCATCGGGTCTGAACTCGGCTTTGGCTGGGTGATGGGCGGCGCGCTCGACGAACCGGTGTTGCTCATCAAATGCGCCTTGGGCGGCAAGAGCCTCGCGATTGATTTCCGTCCACCCAGTGCGGGCAAGCTGCCGTATTCGCTCGGCGAGAAGGGCGACGCCGCCATCGCCGCGCGGACCCGGCCGTCCTCGGCAAATACTATCGCGAGACGCTGGCGCTCACGAAGGGCGCGCTGGCCAACTTCAAGGAACTCGTGCCGGGGGCGGGGGGGGTGGACGCCCGCCCCCCCGGGGGGGGGGGGGGGGGGTGGGGGGCCCGGGGGCCCCGCCCCCCCCCACACCAACCGCCGGGGGGGAAACACAC
>JBBRWD010000003.1:0-171591 GCA_038249465.1 Limisphaerales bacterium
GGCGCGCGGCCTTGAGGCCGCTTCAGCGTTCGATCGGTGTTGGCAAAACATTGGCAGACGGTCTCTCGAACGATGAAGCGACGTCAACGTCGCGCTCCAACCCGGTTGCCTTCGGGGGCAGTGTCGAGATGCGCCCACTCGCATCCGCCACGGAAAGAGAAGCTGGCGGGTCGCATCCTGAACACGCTAGAATCAGCGCGCCGAGAGAATGATGACTCCGGCGAAACTTAAGGGTCTGCCGGCGAGCGCTGGCAGAGGTCACTGCGGGTGGTCGGGCCGCCATCCGATGAACGAAATTGCCTGGTCGGCAATGCAGCATCGGATTATTGAATGACTCCACTCCCGATAGAGGTTCTTGCCACGGTGTTGTTCGCGCTGGCCGTGCTGCACACCTTTTGCGTCAAGCGTTTTGCCCACTGGGCACACCGGTTTCCGCCGGGCTCGATCCGCGAGAACCTGTTGCATTTTCTGGCAGAGACCGAAGTGGTGTTCGGATTATGGGCGGCGGCATTGTTTTTGGGCATCGCGGTGGTCAAGCAATCCGTGGCGGAGGCGGTGCATTACATTGACGGGCTCAACTTCAATGAACCCAAATTTATCTTTGTCATCATGGTCGTGGCCGCGACGCGTCCGGTGGTGAGGCTGGCAGAGACGCTCATCTCACTGGCCGCCCGACTGATGCCCGCGCCTGAAAGCACGGCGTTTTACATCGCCGCGCTCTTTCTTGGGCCGCTGCTGGGGTCATTCATCACCGAACCCGCAGCGATGACGCTGCTGGCGCTGGTGCTCAAGCGCCGTTACTTCGACCGGGGCATCAGCCGGAAGCTGGCCTATGCGACGCTCGGCTTGTTGTTTGTCAACGTGTCCATCGGGGGGACGCTGACGCATTTCGCCGCGCCGCCCGTGCTGATGGTGGCCGCGAAGTGGAATTGGGGCCTGGCGTTCATGCTCCAGCACTTCGGTTGGCGGGCGGCCACCGCGTGCGCTGTTTCCACCGCAATGGTGGCTGCGGTGTTCTGGAGGGAACTAAAGGGAATCGAAGTGGAAAAGGATGCGGGCGGGCAAATACCCGCCTGGCTGACCGCCGCGCATCTGATGTTTCTCGCGCTCGTCGTGGGCTTCGCCCATTACCCGAACGTGTTCTTTGGCGTCTTCGTGATATTCCTCGGCCTGACGACGGCCACGCGCGAGTATCAGGATGCCCTCAAGCTGCGGGAAGGGTTGCTGGTGGGATTCTTCCTCGCGGGCCTGGTCACGCTCGGTTCCTTGCAGGCCTACTGGCTGAAACCGCTGATCCAGAGCCTGGGCGGCAACGCGCTGTTTTTTGGCGCCACGGGACTCACGGCCCTCACGGACAATGCGGCACTCACCTATCTTGGCTCTTTGGTGGAAGGCATTTCGGACGAGCTGAAATACGCGCTGGTGGCGGGCGCGGTCACCGGCGGCGGCCTGACGATCATTGCCAACGCCCCGAATCCTGCCGGCGTTGGCATCCTGCAAGACGCCAAGGTATTCGAGAACGAAGGCATCAGCCCGCTCGGGCTGTTCCTCGGTGCGTTGCCGCCCACTTTCGTGGCGATCCTTTTCTTCTGGGTGCTGGGCTGATCCCCGGGCGATGAAGCAAGGTCGCGAGGCCATGGTGCGATTTCCTGGATGCGTGGTGCAGGCGGCATGGTCAAACACCTTCGGCGATGGAGGAAGCTTGACGCCCTCGCGGGTCAAAGACCAAAGTAAATCCATTAGAGCGCTTGGCGCTTTCGTTTAAAGGGTCCGATGGCGCCTGTGTCATCGGAGGAAAAACCGGGTGGTCGGGCCGCCATTCGAAGCACGCAATTGCTTTGGCGCAATGAAGCTTCGGATCCAATGGCCGGCGGCGGAGAGCCCTCCTCTCCCCGTGCAACTATTCATTCGTCGGGGTTCGCCCCACCTCCGACAGCTTCACTGCTCGCCGCGGCAATTCACAACCTGCCGTTTGCGCGATGAACAAATCCATCGGTTTTCAACTGGTCGTTTACAGCCTGTTGCTCGCTGGCCTTAGTTATCTCACGCATCACCTCGCTCCTAGTGTGGCCCGTCCCACCCTCGTCGCGGGTCTGGCGGGGGGCGCGCTCTGCCTGCTCTGGGGCGTGCGGGCTGTCGCGGGGAGTCGCGGCAAAGCGCTGCCCCTCTTGACCCTCATCCCCATCTGCTTCGTGATGCTTTCCCAGACGGTGATGAATTGGGGAGGAGGTCAGGAAGTGCCGGGGCAACGAAGTGCGTTGCCGGTGATCGCGATTCTCCTGGCCCTCTCCATGGGGATGCTGGTGCGAATTGCCTACGCCGGGGTGGTGTTAAGCGGGCAGCCGGGCAGCCCGGCGAAAGATGGGGGAGCCAAACCGCCGACGTCCGGGAAACCAGAACCCAATGCCAGCAAGGCGCAGCGAATTTAGCGGCGGATGCAACAACGCGCGATGAGTGAAGTCACTGCACCCAGACGCCTGCGCATACTGGTGCCGATGGATTTTTCGGAGGCCGCGCGCCTGGTGCTGAGCAGGCGCGAATCCACCTTTTGGCGGCGACTGTTCGGCGGGTGTCCCACCGAGGAACTGTCGAGCATTGCTCCGTGCCCGACTCATTGCGTGGACGCACCCGATGTATCCCGCTGAACCATGAATGACGACCGCCCATTGACGAGCAGCGTTTCATCCCCCGACAGATCTGCGCCTGCTGCGCGGCCCGCGGGATCCGAGCCGCTGAGCCTGGAAGCGGCGTATGACCTGGTGGTGTGCGGCCTTCTCCTGGCGGGCTTGACGTTTCTGGCGCAACGCTTGCAACCGAATTTATTGCGCTGGACGCTGCCTGCCGGTTTGGTGGGCGGAGGACTGTGCGTCGTGTGGGGCGTCTTGGGACGGCGCGGGGTGCGCTGTCACGGAGGCGCGCTGGTGACGCTGGTGGCGGTGGCGTGCCTGTTGGTGGGCCAGGCAATCCAATCGTGGGATGCTTCAGCGGGGGCCGAACCGAAAGGCCGGATGGTGGCGGCGCTGATGGCGGTGTTGGTTCTGTGCTGCGCGGGAATGTTGGGCATCTTGGTTTGGGAGGATAAGCAGACCATTCGCCATGGACAACGCATGGCCGGCAAATGAGAGCGGCCCGATGTCCGATGCCGGTGCTGCAAACCTCGTAACGGAAGGAAAGGGTGAATGAAAAGTGAGAAGGTCATCCAGGTCGCGTTCGTCATCGCCGCGCTGCATGTGGTTGTGCTGAGCATCGTCTTCGGTCTGCGGCATTTTGGCTACATCATCGCGGCGACGCTGAGCGCGGCGTTCATTTGGGGCGTGGTGTTGTTCCTCAACGAGCGGAAGCGTCGTGCGGGTATCATCGCGGGCGTCATCCTTGGCCTGGTGGTCCAGCAGGTGGCGTATCATCATTGGAAAATGGAACTGCCGGGCTTCTGGCTGCCGCTGGCGCAGTTTGGCGCGGTGCAATTCCTTGTCGCCTACGGCCTCGGGAGAACTGCGTCATGAAACTGCCGTGGCCTGAGCACGCGCTCCGGAACTGCCGAGCCGGCGCAGTTCGGTGAGCAAGGTCACCGAGTCTGCGCGGATGCTCGAAGCCACCGGACGGGAAGACGCCGCCTGACTATGCCCGTTCGCGTTGGCCCGGCGGGCGATCCGCACGCGCACGCGCGACGTTCACCGTGAGCGCCCGGCCTTGAAACTCCCTGCCGTGAAACATCTCGACCGCCTTGGCGGCATCGACCTTCGTTGCGAACTCCACGAAGGCAAATCCGCGGGATTTGCCGGTGGTTTGGTCCAGCATGAGGTTGACCGACCTCACCAGGCCGGCCTGGGAGAAATACTCCGCGAGATCCTTTTCCGGAGTCTGGTGGGAAAGGTTCCCCACGAAAAGACGCGCCTCACTCATAATGGCCATCCCCGTCGTTCATTCGATGGTGCGCATCTGCACCACATCCACGATCTGGTTGTCGGAGGAAACCGCGCCGATCACCACGGCCATATTGCCTTTCTTCAGGCTGCCACTCTCGCGCAATTTCGCCATCGCGGCCAGCAGCGTGTTCTCTGGCTGCACATGATCAAAGGGCACCGTCATCGGCAATACGCCCCAGCTCAGCGACAGTTGATGCGCCATCTCTTCCGACTCGCAGAAGGCGTAGATCGGCGAGTGGCGCGGGCGCATCCACGCGGCGTTCAGGGCCATGTGCCCGTGCAGCGTGAAGACGAGGATGGCGTCGGCCCGCAGTTCGTTGGCCATGAGCACGGCGCTTTTGACCAGCTTCTGCCGCGGCGTCTCAAGCACCGCCTGCTCGTGGAAGTTAAGCCCCCCGCTCTTCTCGATGCGCCGCGCGATCCGGTCCAGCACCTCGAGGCACTTCAAAGGATACTTGCCCACCGTCGTCTCACCGCTGAGCATGACCGCATCAGCCTGCTCGAAGACGGCATTGGCCACATCCGTCACCTCGGCGCGCGTCGGCATCGGATTCTGAATCATGCTCTCCAGCATGTGCGTCGCCACGATGAACGTCCGGCCGGCCTGGAGGCAGGTCTTGACGATGCGCCGCTGGATGATGGGCAGTTCTTCGTAAGGGCATTCGATCCCGAGATCGCCGCGGGCGATCATGATGGCGTCCGTCTCGGCCACGATGGACTCGATGTTGCGCACCGCCTGCTGGTCTTCGATTTTGGCGATGATACGCGGACGGTGTTCGGACCGTGCGATGATGGCGCGCAGTTGTAAAATATCCTTGGCCTCGCGCACGAACGACAGGGCGATGAAATCCACCTTCATCTCCAGGCCGACCTCGATGTCCGCCAGATCCTTGGAGGTCAACGCGGGCAGGCTCACCGTCACGCCGGGGAGGTTGATGTGCCGGCGGTTGCCGAGGGTGCCGGGCGTGAGCACCTCGCACTCAATCTTGTTGGCCGACTTGGCCAGCACCCGCATGTGAATCTGGCCGTTGTCCACCAGCACGATGTCGCCCACGCTGATGTCGTTGATGAAATTCTCGTAGTTTACATCCACCGAGGCGAGCTCCTCGCTGGCCGCGCCACGCACCGTGAAGGTGAATTTCTGGCCCGGCTTGAGATCGAGCGCCGCCGGCAGGTCGCCGGTGCGGATGGCCGGCCCCTGTGTGTCCATCATGATGCCGACAATCTTCCCGCGACTCCTGGCGGCGGCCCGGATGTCTCCCACGACGCGCCGCACCCAATCGTGCGGGGCGTGCGACATGTTCAGCCGCGCGACATTCATGCCGGCGTCAATCAGCCGCCCGATCATCTCCGGCGAATCCGTGGCCGGTCCGAGCGTCACCACAATCTTCGTGCGTCTCATAAATCGGCGGCGAGCATACGGGGGCATCCCGCGTCGCAAAGAAAATTGTGGGCTGGGACGCGGAAAAGGATCGCTTCCGCCGAGGGATTGGCCGGGCCGGCATCGCCCAGGACGCCGGGATCGTCGTGTCTGATCCGAATCGTCGGCTCCCTGGTTTTCGACTCGATTGTTGGCGCCCGGCTGGCATCCTCGGCTCACCAATCCTATGAGTGTGCAAAAATCTGACGGCATGAATTACGCCCCCAAGGGTCAGGCCAGGGCGGTCTGCGGCCCGGGAGACTTTCGCTTCGCGGCCATCGGTCTCGATCATGGCCACATCTACGGGCAGTGCAACGGCCTCATCGAGGCCGGCGGCGAACTGGTCTGGGTGTTCGACCCCGACGCGCAAAAGGTCGGGCAGTTTTGTAAAACCTATCCCAGCGTGAAGCCTGCGCGCAGCGAGCAGGAAATTCTCGACGACCCGGCGATCCAACTCGTCACCAGCGCGTGCATCCCCTGCGAGCGCGGCCCGCTCGGCCTGCGCGTCATGGATCACGGCAAGGATTATTTCACCGACAAACCGCCGTTCACCTCGCTCGAACAACTCGATGATGCGCGCCGCAAGGTGAGCGAGACCGGCCGCATCTTCGCCGTCTATTACGCCGAGCGCCTGCACGTCGAGGCGGCGGTGTATGCCGGGCAACTCATCCAGCAGGGCGCGATCGGCCGCGTGGTGCAGGTGATCGGCCTCGGTCCGCACCGGCTCAATGCGCCCAGTCGCCCGGCGTGGTTTTGGGAACCGCCGAAATACGGCGGCATCCTGGTGGACATCGGCAGCCACCAGTTCGAGCAGGCACTCTTTTACACCGGGGCGAAGGACGCGCGCGTGCTGCACAGCAAGGTGGGCAATTACCACTGCGCGGAGCACCCGGCATTTCAGGACTTCGGTGACGCCACGATGGTGACGGACAACGGCGCGACGTTTTACTGCCGGGTGGATTGGTTCACCCCGCAGGGCCTTGGTTGCTGGGGCGACGGTCGCACGGTCATCCTCGGCACCGACGGCACCATCGAACTGCGCAAGTATCTCGATGTGGCGCGGGACAAGGAGGCCGACCACGTCTATCTCGTGGACCACAAGGGTGAGCATCATTTCGCCGTGCATGGCAAGGTGGGCTTTCCCTATTTTGGCGAACTGATCCTCGATTGTCTGCATCGCACCGAGAACGCCATGCCGCAGCGGCACACCTTCCTGGCGATTGAACTCGCGCTCCAGGCGCAGGCTCAGGCCATCAAGGTGGCGTGAGCCGCGGGCGGGGTCTGCACGGACCAAGAGCGCAAGAGCGGTGGGGCGCCGGGTTTTGTCTCGACCCTCATTGCCGGCGGTGCTACGCCATAGACCGCTGCGGGAAGAGGCGAGGCCTCCGTCGGAGCGCGATCTCGCGCGGCGCAAATTCAGTTCATCATGCCCGAGGAATTATACATCCTGCTGGTCGAAGACGTCACGGCCGATGCGGACGCCATGGAGGATGAACTGCGCCGCGGCGGATTGCACTTCCGCACCCGCCGGCTGCGAACGCGCGAGGAGTACATGCAAGCCATCGAGGCGGGTCCATTCGATCTCGTCCTGTCGGATTTCACCCTGCCGGCTTTCGACGGGCTGAGCGCCCTGCGCCTGCTCCGCGAGAAGCACCCGAACGTGCCCTTCATTCTCGTCACCAGTCCGCGTTCGGAGGATGTGGCGATGGAATGTCTGCGCGAAGGGGCCACGGACTACATCCTCAAGTCGAACCTGCGGCGCCTGCCGGCTGCGGTCAGTTCGGCGCTGGCGCGGCAGACGTCCGAGCGCGCCCGCGCCAAGGCGGAACGGACGCTCCGCAGCCTGCCACGGTTCATCCTCGAAGCGCAGGAGGCCGAGCGCCGCCGCGTGGCGCGCGACTTGCACGACAGCGTCAACCAGATACTCTCTTCGGCGAAATTCAGGCTGGAGGCGATCGCGGAACGCTTCGCGACGCGCGATGTTGACGCGCACCGCGAAATCCTGAAGACAAAGGAAATCCTCACCCACGCCATCACCGAGGTGCGGCGCATCTCCCGCAATCTGCGCCCCAGCGAACTGGACGATCTTGGCCTGCTGGCGGCCATCCGCAGCCTGGCGGGCGAATTCAGCGAACGCTCCGGCATCACGTTCCACCTCGAACTGCCGGCCGCACCCTGCGAATTGCCGGTGGAGGTGGAACTCAACATTTACCGCATCATCCAGGAAGCGCTGGCCAATGTGGAACGCCACGCACACGCCCGGAAGGTGGACCTCGCGCTGCAAACAACTAATCGCCGCCTGCGGATTACCCTGCGCGACGACGGTGCCGGATTCGTGCCTAATGGCTATGCACAGCCCTCCGCGGCCCGGCCCGGCATGGGGTTCGTGGACATGCGGGAGCGAGCCACGCACCTCGGCGGGCATTGCGAGATTCACACAGAGCTTGGGCATGGCACGGAGATCCTTGTCGAGATTCCCCTACAACCCGCACAGCGACCGGCTCATGCGCACCGCAAAAAAAGAAACCTCCGCTAAGATCCGGTTGCTGCTGGTCGATGACCATCCGATCGTGCTCGACGGCTTGAAATCACATCTTTCGGCGCACGCCGATCTGGCCGTGGCCGGCGAGGCCACCGATGGAGAGCAGGCGCTGCGCAAGGCGCGCCAACTCTCGCCGGACATCATTTTACTCGACATCAGCATGCCGCGCTTGAACGGGCTGGAGTTCATGGAAACGCTGCGGCGCGAGTCGCCGGCGGCGCGGGTCATCGTTCTGACGATGCACGACAGCCCGGAGTACATCACCCAGACGATCCGCCTGGGCGCGCGAGGCTATCTGCTCAAGGACACTTCGCCCGCCGAGTTGATCAGGGCCATCAAGGCGGTGCATGCGGGCGAGGTGTACTTTAGTGCGGTGGTCTCGCAGATGGTGGTCGAGACCGCGGTGAAAGGCGGCTTTCAGTCTGAGGGACGACGCCTGGACCCGTTGACGGAGCGCGAGCACGAAGTGCTCGCCCTCATCGCGGAGGGCTTGAGCAACAAGGAAATCGCCGGGCGCCTGCAACTGGGGGTGCGCACGATCGAGACGCACCGCGAGCGCATCATGCGCAAGCTCAATGTTCACAGTGTCGCCGGACTGACGCGGTTTGCCATCGCCCGCGGCCTGGTGAAACTGGATTGAAGAGGGTGTCGCCAGACCCTGCACGGACGCGCAGTTCCGTACTCCCTCCTACAGGCGTCCTCCGTAATGGTTCTGTTTGCACGAGCGGTCGTCCAGACTAAGGTGCCCTCCCTGTGGAGCGGCGAGGCTGGTGTCCTTGGATGGCCGCTCCGTAGACCACGCCGCTGCGGGCATCTCCTGGCAGCCACAACAAAAATCCATGGAAAGGATCGCTATGGACAGAACTGAAGTTGAATCCGGCCGGGGCCAACCACACTGGGAGCCCAAATATCCCTTTGACCTGGTCGTGACTTACGAGGACATCGCCACCCGCAACCATGCCTTGCGTCTTTACGACAACATCGCGAACCGGCTGCTGGATGACTACGACTTCCAATGCAGTTGGTGGAAACTGGACTTCCTGCAAAGCCCCCCGCTGTTCGAGCAGGCTGCCGACGCTGCGTCGGAATCCAACATGCTCGTGCTGTCGTTGCGCGAAAGCCACCGGCTGCCAGAAACCATCGAGCGCTGGCTCGAGGCCATCATCCAACGGCGCGACTATCGCAAAACCGCCTTGGTGGCGCTGATCTGCAATCTCGCGCCCGACAAAACCCACAGCGCGCCAGTGGTGACCGCCCTGCATCGCTTTGCGCACCAGGCGAACATGGATTTCTTCTGCAACACGTTCGATCTGCCGAAGGAAACCACCGATGTCTCCTTCGACCGGATCGATGCGCGCGTCCATACGGTGACGCCGCTGTTGAACGAGATCCTTCATCACCGGATGCCGTTTCCGAGCGGCATCAACGAGTAGAGCGCGCGACGCCCATCAAACCGGAGATTGCCGAGGCCGGCCCGAGAGGGCCGGCCCATTCGTTTGGACAGGAAGGCCGTGCCACGTTCATCTTTCTGCCTTTGCGCCGATTCCTGATTCGACTAAACAGGCGGTGTTAATCTCCGGCGAAAGCGCCGGCAACAAACCACTGAAACTGACAACTGACTTTCCCTGACCATGCTCATCGTTCACGTCCAGGTTCATGTAAAACGCGACTGCGTCGAAGCCTTCCAGCGGGCCACGCTGGAGAACGCCCGTCAAAGCATCCAGGAAGCTGGCATCGCGCGGTTTGACATCGTGCAGCAGCAGGATGACCCAACGCGCTTCGTCCTCGTCGAAGTCTATCGCACCTCCGAAGCCCCGATGCTGCACAAGGCGGCTCCGCACTACGTCGCCTGGCGGGATGCGGTCGGCCCCATGATGGCTGAACCGCGTTCGAGCGTGAAGTTCCGCGCCATCTTTCCCGACGAACACGGCTGGTGAAATTGCCATGAAGTTTGAATTCGCCACCTCCGGACGCATCATCTTCGGCCCAGGCACCTGGCGCGAAGTCGTCGCCATCGCCCGCGAACTTGGACGCAGCGCGCTGCTCGTAACGGGACGCAACCTCGCACGAGCGGAACCATTGCGCGGTGCGTTGCGCGCGGCGGGCGTTCATCTGGTGGATTTTGTCGTTTCTGGCGAACCGACGACGGACCAAATCACCGAAGGTGTGCGTGCTGCCCGGGCGGGCGGATGCGACCACGTCATCGCCTTCGGCGGCGGCAGCGCCATCGATGCCGGCAAGGCCATCGCCGCGTTGCTGACCAACGACGGCGCGCTGCTCGACTACCTCGAAGTGATCGGCCGCGGCCAAACGCTGCGCACTGCTCCAGCGCCCTGCATCGCCATTCCGACCACCGCGGGCACGGGTGCGGAAGTCACACGCAACTCGGTCCTCGTCTCGCCACTGCACCGGGTGAAAGTGAGCCTGCGCAGTCCGCTGATGCTGCCGGGTGCAGCGATCGTAGATCCGGAATTGACGCTCGACCTCCCCGCCGGGCTCACGGCCAGCACCGGTCTGGATGCGCTGACCCAGCTCATCGAACCGTTCCTCTCCTGTCGGGCCAACCCGCTGGTGGACGCGCTTTGCCGCGAGGGCATTCCGCGCGTGGCGCGCTCGCTGCGACGTGCCTGCCAGCATCCGGCCGATCTCGCCGCGCGCGAGGACATGGCGCTGGCGAGCCTGTTTGGCGGACTCGCCCTGGCCAACGCCGGACTCGGCGCCGTGCATGGTTTCGCGGGGCCAATCGGCGGGATGTTCCCTGCGCCGCATGGTGCCGTGTGCGCTGCGCTGCTGCCCCATGTGCTGGAAATGAATGCCCGGGCGCTGCGGGAGCGTTGCCCGGATTCGGAGGCAGTGCGCCGCTGCGATGAAGTCGCGCACCTCCTCACCGGACGACCGCAGGCTGCCGCCGCGGACGGCGTCCAGTGGATTGGAGAACTCGTGCACGAACTGCAGATTCCCGGGCTGCGCGCCTATGGTTTGGTGGAGGCAGACCAGCGAGAGGTAGTGGAGAAATCCCGCCAGGCCAGCAGTATGAAAACAAACCCGCTCCTGCTCACCGCGAGCGAACTCGGAGAGATTTTTGCGCGCGCGCTTTGAAACTGGTCGTCCGCGCAAAACGAGGCGCCGAAACTGGCGGTCACGCCGGCGTTTCGACCTGCAAACTCCTGACCAGATCCTTTTCGGCCAGCACCCAGTCTTCGAGCGTCAGGCTTTCATGCTCGATCTTGTCTCGATAGAGCCTGTAGGCGTGCTGTCGGACCTCGTCCTTGGTCAGCCCGGGAGTGAAGGGAGCCGGTTGGGTGACAGGCGGGGCGTTCTTCGTTTTCATGACTGAATCCTTTCGTTGAGGTTTGATCCAATCTAACCACATTTCTCCGCCGCTCAAGGGGGAGAATCCAGCAATCTTCCAAGCCGTGAATTCGGTTTGACTCGTCGGTTTCCTCGCCCATCTTGTCCGCCTTTATGGAATGGATTACCAATCCCGAAATTTGGATCAGCCTCGTCACGCTGACGGTGCTCGAAATCGTCCTCGGCATCGACAACATCGTCTTCATCTCAATCCTGGCGGGCAAACTGCCGCCGGGCCAGCAGGCCAAAGCGCGGAAAACTGGCCTGGCGCTGGCGCTTGTCACGCGCATTCTCCTCCTGTGCAGCCTGGCGTGGATGGCGCGGCTCACGCGTCCGCTCTTCGAGGTTTTCGGGCACGGCTTTTCCGGGCGCGACCTGATTCTGGTGGCCGGCGGATTGTTCCTGCTGTTCAAGGCGACCAAGGAAGTTCACGAAAAACTCGAAGGTGAGGACGGCGAGATGACGCGTCGCATCACGCCGACCTTCGCCAACGTCATCATGCAAATCCTGCTGCTCGACATGGTGTTCTCGCTCGACTCGGTCATCACGGCTGTCGGCATGGCGAAACAGCTTGGCGTGATGGTCGCCGCTGTGATCATTGCCGTGATGTTCATGCTGTTCTTCTCGGGGCACATCAGTGCCTTCATCGAGCGGCATCCCACGCTGAAAATGCTGGCGCTGAGTTTTCTGCTGATGATTGGCGCGACGCTCGTGATGGAGGGCTTTGGCAAGGAGGTTCACAAGGGTTACATCTACTTCGCCATGGCCTTTGCCTCGGGCGTCGAGGTGCTCAACATCCGGCTGCGCACGAAGAGCGCGAAAAAGGTCGAACTCCACCAGCCGTACCGTTGACCCGCGCGGACGCCCCCGCCCACGAAGCCCACCGCGCATGACCGCCCGAGCAAAGTCCACCGAGGCTGTCATTGAACGCCCATCGCGTTGGGGTCTCTTCCGCCGCCGGCCGGTCTGGTTTCCAACCGCGCGCGGCTGGCTCCTTCTGCTGGTGCTCGTGGCGCTGTTGGGGGTGGCCGGACTGCGCGGCGCGTATCCGTTTCTCGCGGTCAACGACCCGGTGCATGACGGCGTGCTGGTGGTCGAAGGATGGCTGCCCGACTATGCGCTGGAGGAGGCCCTGGCGGAGTTCAAGCGGCATCCGTACGAGAGGCTGTATGTCACCGGCGGGCCGCTGGAGGCGGGCGGATTTCTCTCTGAGTTCAAGACCTACGCGCAGCTTGGCGCGACCACGCTCAAGAAATTGGGAATGCGCGAGGATCAACTCGAGGCCGTGCCGGCTCCCCTGGTGCGGCAGGATCGGACCTACGTCTCCGCCGTCGCCTTGAAGAACTGGTTGCAGGAGCACGGACGCACTCACCGGCGGATGCACGTCATTTCCCAAGGGCCGCACGCGCGACGGACGCGACTGCTCTTCGAGAAAGCGATGGGCGATGACGTCACCATCGGCATCACCGCCGTCGGGGACCGCAACTATGATCCGAAGAAATGGTGGGCCGGGAGCCACGGCGTGCGCGCGATGGTGGATGAAGTCGTGGCTTACGGCTACGCGCGGCTGTTGCTCCGACCGAAATCGTAGTGTATTCGCGAAGAATGCTGCGCTCCGCGGAAGCAGTCCTTTCCCGCTGACGGATTCACCCAACGAGCAAAATCGTCAGCCGCTTCGGGCCGTGGGCTCCGAGCACCAGGATGCGCTCAATGTCGCCGGTGCGGCTTGGGCCGGTAATGAACGACAGGCAGCTCGGATAATCGCCGTCGTATTTCTTGCGCAGAAGCTCGAAGGCCGCCGGCAGGTCTGGCACGAGTTGCTCGCGCGAGGCGACCACGATGTGGTGCGGCGGCAGCACCGAGAGCGCGCGTCCGCCACAACTCCGGCTCGTGATTAACACGCTGCCCGTCTGCGCAATCAGTGCCTCGCAGGCGGTCACGCCGCCATCGCATTTTTCCAGGTCCGCGGTCGCGTAGGGTTGGTCGGTGGAAAACAATTCAATGCCCGCGCCACGGCAGGCCGCGTCGGTGAGCGGAGTGGAATGAGTGGCGATTTTCTTCCATCCGTTCTCGGAGGCAAGGCGGCGGACTTCACCCGCAGCAGCCGTCACGTCCGGCACCATCTTGAAGTCAGCCTTCAACATCGCGGCGTTCCGCGAGAACAGCTTCACCTGCTCGTCAAAGGTCGCTCCGACCAATGGAAGCCATTGGCGAAACCCAGCCGGATCCGTCGGCAGACCGTGCCGTCCGCCGTTGTGGTCATGCTGGCCGGGCGCCGGTGCGGCAAGGCGCAATGCTTCACGAATCCGGCCCAGAATGGCGTCACGAGAGTTCATGGATGCAAGAATTGTTCAACCACGGATGGACACGGATGCACCCGGATTTGGAGTGCGGCCGACTTGTCGGCCGGGCAGAGCCGCGTCCAGCGGCTCGGAGAAAATTCACGCCCACCCCAGTTCGACGGCGACAAGTCGCCTCTGGAAAGCGGCGAGAACTCGCCGCACTCCACGGCCTGGCGGCGCAACGTTCCAGCGACCCGACATCGCTGGGCGGGAATCCGTGTGTCTTGGTGTTCATCCGTGGTTCGTTTTCTGCCGTTCCCGCCACCAATCGGTGAAGCTTTGTTTCGCAATCTTCGGCGCTTCGCGCGTGCGGGTCCAGGCTCGCGCGGGATCGAGCGCCGTCCCTTGGATCAAGCCGTGCAGCGGCTGGAAGACCCGCGCCACTTTCGCGGCGAAGCGATAGAGTCCCGGCCGGCGCATCACGAAGGCAAAGCCGCCGAACATCAGCTTCTCGATGGCCGACGCCTTTTGCTGGATCGCGTTGCGCCGGTTTTGCAGCAGGTGATGCGCAAGGTCGATCTTCACCGGGCAAGCCTGGCTGCACGCGCCGCAGAGCGACGAAGCGAACGACAGGTGCTTCCATTCCTGCAAGCCGCGCAGGTGCGGCGTGATGACCGAGCCAATTGGTCCACCGTAGGTCGTGGCGTAGGTGTGGCCGCCCACGTTGCGGAAGATCGGACAGACGTTGAGGCACGCGCCGCAGCGGATGCAGTGCAGCGAATCGCGCTGTTCCGCATCGGCGAGCACGTTCGTGCGTCCGTTGTCGAGCAGCACGAGGTGCATCTGTTCCGGACCATCGCTCTCGCCGCGCTGGCGCGGCCCGGCAAAGAGCGTGTTGTAGCAGGTGAGATGCTGTCCCGCGCCGGCGGTGGCGAGCATCGGCAGGAAGAGCGCGAGGTCGTCCATGCGACGCACCAGCTTCTCGATGCCCATCAACGCCACGTGAATCCGCGGCAGCGAGGTGGTCAGCCGCGCGTTGCCCTCGTTTTCGGTGATGGAGATCATGCCCGTCTCGGCCACGCCGAAGTTCACGCCGCTGATGCCCATGTCGGCCGCGCAGAACTTCTGCCGCATGATGCGCCGGGCGATCATGGTCAACTCCTCCGGCTCCTGCACCGGCTTCGTGCCGAGCTTCTTCTGGAAAATTTCGCTGATCTGGCCCCGCGTGAGATGCATCGAGGGAAAAACGAGGTGGTAGGGCGGTTCCTCGCGCAACTGCACGATGAACTCGCCGAGGTCCGACTCGAACACCTCGAAGCCCGCTTGGATGAGCGCCTCGTTGAGGTGAATTTCTTCCGAGGTCATGCTTTTGGATTTGATGATCGAGCGGACCTTGTTGTCGCGGGCGACCTGCGCGATGTAGTCGCGCGCCTCCTGCGCATTGCCCGCCCAGAAGACCTTCACCCCGCGCGCCTCGAGATTCTTGACGAACTGTTCGAGGTAACGGTCGAGATGATTGATGACCTCGTATTTGATTTCCGCCGCCGCCTGCCGCGCGGTTTCCCAGCTTTGGAAGCGTGCCTTGTTCTCGTCGCGCTTCGCCTCGTAGCCGGTCAGGCCCTTGCGAATGAAGGCGCGATGGGTGAGGTCCGCGCAATAGCGCGTCGCGCTTTCCTTGAAGCTCTTGGCGATGGTCATCATAGCGAATTCGCGAGCACCTCCGCCAGGTGCAGCCCGCGCACTTTCTTCCCCTGCCGGTCGAGCATCCCTTGGATGTGCATGAGGCAGCTCGAATCGAGCGAGATGACGTAGTCCGCTTTGGTCTCGCAGATCGCGGCGCATTTGCCCTCGCCCATCGCGGACGAAATCATCGGGAACTTCACCGAGAACGTGCCGCCAAAGCCGCAGCAGGTCTCGGGCGGATTCATCTCGATCAACTCCAGCCCGCGGACGTGCTTGAGCAATTCCCGCGGTTCCGTCTTCACGCCCATCTCGCGCAGGCTGTGGCAGCCGTCGTGGAAGGTCGCCTTCGCCGGAAACGACGCCCCGAGGTCGGTCACGCCGAGCTTCTTCACCAGGAACTCGGAGAACTCCCACGTCTTGGCGGCGAGCGCGCGGGCTTCGTCGTGCTGCGGGGTGCCCTTGAACAAATCAGGATAGAAGACGCGCATCATCGCGCCGCAGGAGCCGGACGGCGTGACCACGATCTCTGCGTTCCGAAACGCCTTCAGCGCCTGCTGCGCCACGGCGCGGGCTTCATCCCAGAGACCCGAGTTGAACGCCGGCTGGCCGCAGCAGGTCTGCTCCTCCGGGTAATCCACCGTGTGGCCGAGCTTCTCCAGGATCTTCACCACGCTGATGCCGACCTGCGGATGCACCTGGTCGATGAAGCATGGGATGAACAACGTGATTTTCATGGGCGCCGATCGTGACTGCCTGCGAATGCGGTGAGCTTAGCGAAGCCGCGCGGGTGACACAGCAAAAAATCCGCGGTCGGCAAAAGGAAGCAGCACCCAAATTAGCACTGCCGTCCCGGCTGAATGGGTGATTTGAAGTTGGTCGCCGAGGAAAGCATAGTTGAACATGCAGGCGCGACGCCTGTGCTGCTCTTGGCGACATCGTCTGGAATTGTCCTGAGGCTGCCGGAGCTGTTCGATCGGCTGCGGCGGGTCGAGGACGACAAAGCCGCGCTCCGGGGCGTGGCAAGGATTCGCCCCGTGGCTCACTCCTCAAACCGATAATTGAACCGCCCATTCGGCGCGCAGTCGCCGGCGTCGAGCCATGACACGATGTCGCCGTTGTCCGGCACGTTGTCGGCCCACTTGAAATCAAAGCGCAGCGGTCCACGCGAGGCTTCGAGTCCGAGCGCGGTGCGCGGCACTTCGAGCCATAGTTCCTCGCCAGCGACGCGCAACGGGACCTCGCTCACGCGCTCCCACCGCTGGCCCCCGAGGCTGCGTTCGAGAGTGGCGCGGTCGCCCGTCGCGGGCCGCCGGTTCAACACGAAATCGTAGCCTTCCCAGCCGGTGCGATGGTCGCGGTCCGTATCGAGGTAGAGCGCCATCCAATTCGTGCCAGTGGGCGCGGTGATGGTGCTCTGGGTGCGCACACGGAACCACAGCCGACGGTCGTCGCGCGAGACTTGCGCCGCCACGAAATCGTTGCGCCCGCTGGCGTTGGTTAGTCGGGCGTAGCTGTTGTAGCCAGCGAAATCGCGGTGAGCCGTGTCGCCGATGTCATCGCGGAATTCCGGCGTGACGCCGGTCCATTGCCCGGCGTCGCCCGCGAGGTCGATGGTCTTCACCGGCCCGGCCTTGGGCGTCGGACGAACGCCCTTGTAGCGTCGGACGAGCGACACGAACTGGTAGTAGTAATTGTCGCCGTGCCCGCCCTTCATCGGCTCGATGTCGCGGCTGTGCTCCTGATCGAACTGGTCCACGAACATCACCGGCAGCCGCACGCCGCTGAATTCATCGAAGCGCCCGGCGATCCATTCGTTCCAGCCGGTGACGAAGAGGAAGCGAGGATCCTCCTTGAGTGCGCGCCCGAATTGCTCGGCGAGGTTGTAGCCGTGCAGCACCGCTTTCGGATCACTCGGCACCTTCCCGTCGTGATAGCTCCGTCCGCGCGCTTCGCGTTCGCTCATCGAGCCGAGGCGGTTGGTGACGGCGTTCTGCCCCACGCCCACCGACATCTGCTCCTTCTGCCCGGCGGCATTGGTGAAGACGTGTTGCGGGAACACTTCGAGCCAGCTCCACATGTCGGGCTTGGTCTGGCCTTTGAAATAATCCGGCTGCGGCGAGCGGAAGGTGAAGAACTCGCGGATCCGCGCGCTTTCCTCGTTGCCATTCGCGAGGCGCAAATTGCGGTCGCCGGACACGGGCGTGCTGTCGGCAAAGGATTGCCCGCGCGGGAAGACATCCTGCGCATGCGACCACCAACCGATGCTTCCGCGCGGCTCGGACATCTCGAGATAGTATCGCCCGGGTGCGGCGGGCTTTGGCGGCGCCAGCATCACCCACGCGTTGTCGCCCACGTTCTCGAAGCGCCGGCTCGCGAGGCGTTCGCCCTGCGGACCTTCGCGGAAGAGCGTCAGCGTCATCGCGGCGTTCTTGGTGGACCACGTCGGGAAACATCCGCCCACCGCCTCGAACTGTTTCTCCGCGCTGAATGATTGGCCGAGCGTGTGGCCCGGACGCAACTGCACCGGCGTGTTCTGGTTGCCGTGCGTCTCGGTCGAGCCGAGCAGTGAAGGATCGGCGAGGATGAGCGGCTTGCCTTCCCAGCGAAACCACAGTTCGGGATGGATGTTCTGCGAATAGAGATCGCGGAACAGTTCCGGCACCACGCGCTCCGGACTCCAGAACGGGGTGAGAAAGGCGATCTGGGGAGTGCGCCCGCCGTTGGCGCGGACCGCGGCGAACTCCCGCAACAGCGCGAGGTAGTTCTGGCGGTAGGTCGCCTGGTTGGTCACGTCGAAGATGATCACGTCCACGCCGGCGTCGGCGAGCATCTGGGCGTGCTTGCGCAGGACGTAAGGATCATCGGTGTTGTAGTAGCCGAAGATGGACTCGCCCCAGTGATGCGGCGCGTGCAACGGTCCCCACGCCGGGCTGTTCTTGTTGGTCATCGCGCCGGGGTTCTTGGCGATGATTTGCGCGATGTCCCACGGTCCGCCGACCGCATGCGGGCCGAGCCAGAGGAAGTAGAACATCGCGACCGTGCGATCCGCGCGCGGCGGCCCGACTTCAGTCGCGGACGGCAGCGAACGGTTCAAGGAGTCCGTCGCAACCCAGGTGTCGGGAAAGGTGTCCCAGATGGTGCGCTGAGTTTCGGCAGCGAGCACTTGATGGGTGGACGCAATCAGCGCGGAGGAAGCAAGGAGTCGCAGAAAATGGCGCGTGTGCATGGCGCAAGGACACCGGATCCGGATTCCGTGCGCGAGCCATTATTCAGCAATCCGCACTCTGAGAGGGACCGTTTGGCGACTGGAAGATGTGACTGGTGCCGCGTGCGCTCATGCCTGCCCCGCACGGGAAGGCTCCACATCTGTGGCACATGAAATACTGAGATGACCTTGGGATGGGCTTCCAGAAGGCGCTTGCTCTCAACCCTCACGGGTAGGGCGCGTCTGTCCTCAGCGCGCCGTCGGGTTGGCCGGGAGTGGTTCGCGGCGCGCTGAGACAGACGCGCCCTGCTACCCAGTCCGGGTGTCGTCCATCCCTCTTGCCTGGGTAGTATCTCAAGGCAGATCACTCGCAGCAGAGCGTTCCGAGTGTTTCACCCTAAACGGAGCAATTGGCATCGGGCGAAGAAATCTTAAACCACGGATGCACACGGATAAACACGGATTTCCTGCGGCATGTCTTCCTCACCTTTCGGAGGATCCACTGGTTTTCTGCAAGTGCCTGGCATCCGTGTTCATCGGTGTCCATCCGTGGTTGAGCTGCGGTTTTTTAAAGTTCACGGCTCCAGCAGGGCGCGCTGGCAATCGACCGGCTCCAAGGCTGGCTCCAGGAGCTGGTGGCTCGTGGGACGGATTTGCCACCCGTCGGGTGGTCGTGCGGCCTCCGAGACGGGTTGCCAACCCGCGCCACGGTTCAGGGGTTCAACACACGAATTCTTGTGTTCGGGGAAATCTCTACTTGCACTTAAACGTCAGGCCGAGGCGGTCGCAGGATGGCGGCGCCCTGAAAATTTCCACAATCTGCATGGGTGAACAAGGCGGGACACACAATTCATGGTGGTTTTCGGTCAAGAATCGCGTTTGTGTGTCAGGAAAGGTACGGAGTTTTCCCGCGGGAGACACTGAATTAGGGGGGGAGCCCTTATTTCCACTAGCATTTGGTGGTAGCTTTGCCCAGAAAGACGATAGCCATGTCAGACTGTTGCAATGGAATGCTTGGACTTGGTGCGGTCATCGGAGACCACGGACTGGTCTCCACCCGCTTTTCCCGGCCTTCCCCTCCCCTCTCGGCGGAAACCTCCGTCCTCAAAGGAAAGCCACGCGCATGATCACCACTGGCATCATCATCGGGTCATTGTGGATGGCCGCCGGCCTGATTTTCACCTTGGGTTTGGCACGCAGCGCCAGCAGGCAGATGCCGCATCCGCTTTCCCAACTTCGTAGGGCCATGTCTGGTCGAAAACCGAAGTGGAGCCGGAGAGTCGTCGAATTAGGGTGCTGCCATCGCCATCATCCGCATTCGATGATGCCGCTGGTCGGAACCCTGCGCTTTGGCCAAAGCCATGTTGCGAGTATGCCTGCCCCCCGCCGGCTGCGTCGGTCGCCTTCGGCGGAACCGGAGATTTAGCCTCCGGCGGCGAATCCCCAGCCACCTCGTTCTTACTTTGCCGGATTTCCCACGTCCTCAAGCTTTGCGGCCTCGACTTCCCACTCAACCGTCAGCGGTCCCAACCGCGCCTGCAAATCGACGAATTCCCGGTTCAATTCCCCGGCGAGTCTAGGCTTGGCGTACGTTTCCGCCTCCTCCAATGCCGCGGTGATTTCCCTCTGCCGCGCTTCGATCTGTTGAATCTCGGCCTCCAGTCGATCCACGACTTGTTGCTGCCCCCGCCGCGCGCGCGATCGCGCCTGCCGCACCTCGGCCTCCAGCCGCTTCTGCTCGCGCGCCTTCACGCTCGGCCGATCCGCAGGATCAGGCTTCTCCGCCTCGACCGCTGCGCCCGCGGTTAACGCCGCGCGGGCCGAGACGGCGGCCGTCTTCTCGATAAAATAATCATAGCCGCCGGGATAATGCATGAGCGCGCCGTCATTGACATGGACAACGTGATTGGCCAACGCGCGGATGAAATAAACATCGTGACTGATGAAGATCAGCGTCCCCTCGAACTGGTCGAGCGCGTAGGCGAGCGCGTCGATGCTCGACATGTCGAGATGCGTGGTCGGTTCGTCCATCAGCAGCAGATTCGGCGGATCCAGCAGCAGCTTCACCAGCGCGAGCCGACTCTTCTCGCCGCCGCTCAGCACGCTGACGCGCTTGAAGACGTCGTCGCCCTGAAACAGGAAGCACCCGAGCAAAGTGCGCACCGCCATCTCCGTGACGCGCTGCGGAGTGTCGAGCGCCTCTTCGAGCACGGTGTGCGCGGGGTTCAGCATCTCGACGCGATACTGCGAGTAATAGCCGGTCCGGACGTTGTAGCCGGGTTCGCGCTCGCCCTGCTGCACCGGCAGCACGCCGGCGAGCAGTTTCAGCAAGGTGGATTTGCCGGCGCCGTTCGGTCCCACCAGCACGATGCGCCGGCCGCGCTCCGCCTCGAAATTCATCCCCTGATAAACCACATGATCGCCATAGGCGTGGTGGATGTCCTTCAGCGAAATGACCCGCTGTCCGCTGCGCGCCGGCTGGGGGAAGCGGAAGGAAATCTCGCGCGTGTCGTCCTCGGGCGCGTCGATTTTATCCATGCGCTCGATCTGCTTGAGCTTGCTCTGCGCCTGGGCGGCCTTGGTGTTCTTGGCGCGAAAGCGGTTCACGAAGTCCATCAGCCGGCCGATCTCCCGCTGCTGGTTCTTGAAGGCCGCCTCCTGCTGCAGCCCGTGCGCCTCGCGCTGCGTCAGATAATCGTCGTAGTTGCCGGTAAAGCGGATGAGCCGCGCCTGGCGGATTTCCACGATGCTGCCGACGAGCCGGTTCAGGAACTCGCGATCGTGCGAGATGACCAGCAGCGCGCCGGGATAATTGACGAGGTATTCCTGGAACCAGATGAGCGTCTCGAGATCGAGATGGTTCGTCGGCTCGTCGAGCAGCAACAACTCCGGCTCCTGCACCAGCAGGCGCGCGAGATGGACGCGCATCACCCAGCCACCGCTCAACTCCCGCGCCGGCCGCAGATAGTCCCGCTCCTGGAAACCAAGGTGTCCGAGAATCTTCTTCGCCTTGGCCGCCATCTGCGGGCCGCCCAGCGCCGCGAAGCGCGCGTGCGCGTCGTCGTCAAAGGTGTCCCCGGGCGGGTGCCCGGCTTCAATGGCTTGAATCTGCCGCTGGATCTCGGCCAGCTCCGGCGTCACCGACGTGGCCAGTTCCAGCACCGTCTCGTCCGCCACCGGAGCGCTCTCCTGCGGCAGATGGCCAATGTTCACGCGCCTGTCCCGCAGGATTTTCCCGGCGTCAGGCGATTCCTCGCCGAGAATGAGATTGAAGAGAGTGGTCTTGCCGGCGCCGTTGGGTCCGACCACGCCAATGCGGTCGCGCGGATTCACGTGCAGCGACGCGTCGGCGAACAGCGTTCGACCGGCGTAGGCTTTGGTCACATCACAAATCGAAAGCATGAAAAAATTGCGAGAGAGTCGGCATCACGAACCGCGGCGATCGGTAGGGCGCGTCTGTCCCAGCGCGCCGTCGGGCGAATGGAGGTTTGAAGCGGCACGCTCGGAGAGACGCGCCCTGCCTGCCAGTTCATGGAAAGCCTTGGCTTCGTTCATTTGGTCAGCCACGCGGGGATTTTCTCCCACTTCCAGATGTCCGCGACGGGTTGGCGCACCCGCACCAGCGCGGCCTCGCGACCCCGCACCAGCACCTCGGCGGCGAACGGGCGGCTGTTGTAATTCGAGCCCATCACCGATCCGTAGGCGCCCGCGCTGAGCAGCGCCAGACAATCCCCTTCGCCCACTTTCGGCAGAGGACGATTCTTCGCAAAGTAATCGCCCGACTCGCAAATCGGCCCGACCACATCGCTCGACACTAGCGCGACGCGCTTCCGGGTGACGGGCACGATTTCGTGGTACGAATCGTAGAATGCCGGGCGGATGAGATCATTCATCGCGGCATCGACGATGACGAACGTCTTCTTGCCGGTACGCTTCACATACTCGACGCGCGCGACCAGAATGCCGGCGTTGCCCACGATGAACCGGCCCGGTTCGATGAGCACGCGCAGCCCCAGCGGCTGCAAGAGCGGCACCAGGCGCTTCGCGTAGCTGGCGGGCGTGAGGATGTTCTTTGCCTGCGGCTGCGCCCACCACTCAGGCGGTCCGCTCTCCAACGCCGGCTGATAAACAATGCCCAGCCCGCCGCCGATGCTGAAGAACTCGAAACCGTGTCGCGCCGCGAGCTTCTGCACCAGAGGCGTCACTTTCTTCACCGCCTGCTCGAACGGCGCCACTTCGGTGAGTTGCGAGCCGATGTGCATCTGCAGGCCGCGCAGCTTGATATTCCTGAGTTTCGCGGCGCGCGCATAGACGCCCTCGACCTGCTCGAAGGCGACGCCGAATTTGTTCTCGTAAGTGCCGGTGGTGATCTTGGCGTGAGTGTGGGCATCGATGTTCGGATTCACCCGCACCGCGACCGGCGCGACCTTCTTGAGCCGGGCGGCCACGCGATTGATGCGCTGCAACTCCGGTTCGCTTTCCACGTTGAAGGAATAGATGCCCCGGCGCAGCGCGAACTCGATCTCGCCCTCGGTCTTGCCGACGCCCGCAAAAACGCATTGGCGCGGGTCGCCGCCCGCCGCGATGACGCGCCGCAGTTCGCCCTCGCTGACCACGTCGAAGCCGCTGCCGAGATTGGCCAGCGTGCGCATGACGGCCGCGTTCGAGTTGGCCTTCATCGCGTAACAAATGAGGTGATCGAGCGGAGCGAGTGCCGCGTGCAGCTTCTGGAAGTGATCGGTCAGCGTGCCCGACGAATAGACGAAGAGCGGCGTGCCAAATTGTTTCACGAGCGACGCAATGGAAACGCCTTCGCATTTGAGCTGCTGACCAACATATCGAAACTGATGCATGGCGCGTTGTTATGCCAAACGCCACCGCGACGGGCAAAGGAAATGCAATCCCGCCCAGCCGTTGCGCACGCCTGCGCTGCGCTCGAAGAGGCCGCGAAATGCAAAGCAGGCACGCGGCTTCTACTACCCAGGCAGTGGGAATGACGACACCCGGACTGGGCAGGGCGCGTCTGTCCCAGCGCGCCGCGAACCCCTCTGGGCCAACTCGACGGCGCGCTGGGGACTGACGCGCCCTGCCGGATGAGTCGTTTCAATCCGCGCCCCGGCCCGAGGACCGGGGCGACGCAAGACAACACATTCAAAACCGCTGTCGCGCTTGTTTCAATCCGCGCCCCGGCCCGAGGACCGGGGCGACAGTGTTCCAGCGTCGGTTGCTGCATCGGCGTGAGGTTTCAATCCGCGCCCCGGCCCGAGGACCGGGGCGACTTTAAAGCCGCGCGGGACCGACGTCTCTCGGACGGGTTTCAATCCGCGCCCCGGCCCGAGGACCGGGGCGACTGGTGACGACAGCATCGATGGGATGCGTGACGGTGTTTCAATCCGCGCCCCGGCCCGAGGACCGGGGCGACGGGGGAGGTGGGCTTCGGGTTATCCGGCGAGGCCGTTTCAATCCGCGCCCCGGCCCGAGGACCGGGGCGACAACGGCCCTCGCTTGCGCCTGAGCCACAAGAGCTTTGTAGCCGTATTCCGCCAACCTGCCAAGAATGGAGGTGGTCGTTCGATCCCAGTTGTCAATGAACAGCAGAAATCCACTGGCCCGCGCGGCCACGGGCCGTGCCGCGATACCCCCGGCTTCCGCCCGGCGCTGGGGGTTCGCGGCAGCGTGAATCTCCCGTCTGAAATTTCAGATCTGAAATTCACAAGATGAGCGGCTCGGTCAAATCCACGGGCTGGTTCACGCCATGATGCTCGGTGCGCCGCACGGCCGTTTCATCGAGAAAATAGAATCGCAGCGAATCCTCGCCGGCGTTGCATTCGGTCAGGAGACGGTCGCGCAATTGCACCCACTCCTTCTTTCCCACCTGGCATTCGAAGACGCTCTTCTGCACGCGCGTGCCATAATCCTCGCACGCTTGCGCCACGCGCCGCAGCCGGCGGCGGCCGGCTTTTTCGATGGTCGAGACATCGTAGGTGACAAGAACGAGCATGGTTTGAACTTTGAAATCTGAAATTTGAAACCTACTTGGGCACCAGCGGAACGTAGTCGGTGACGTCCCCGCGCAAGTGCCGCGCGAGCAGGCGGGCCTGGGTGTAGGGCATTTGCGCCAGCCGCAGGTTCTGGTCCAGCAGCGGATGCATCAGCGTCTCCTGCTTGCGCTCCTGATAGGCTTTGATGACGAGCTTTCGGCCGGCTTCGTTGAATTCCACCGCCCCGCCCTCACGCTCCACAAAATGCTGCGGTCCGATCTGCTGCCGGTTGACGAGCGTGATCGCCAGCCGGTCCGCCAGCCACGGGCGAAATTCTTCCATCAGGTCGAGCGCCAAGGACGGGCGATTGGGGCGGTCCACATGCAAAAAGCCCACGAACGGATCGAGTCCGACCGTCGTCAGCGCCGCGACGCAATCGTGCCGGATCCGCGCATAGGTGAAGGAGAGCAGGCAGTTGATGCGATCGCGCGGCGGGCGGCGGCTGCGCGTGGTGAAGGCGAAGTCGTCGCGCTGCTGTTTGAGCATCAGGCTGAACACGGAGAAGTACTGCTGCGACGCCAATCCTTCGGCGCCGCGGATTGCATCCATCTGGGATCTGAGATTGGAAATTTCAAATTCCGCCAGCAGGCGGATCTGCCGGGCGAGGCCATCGGTGACTTCGTTGATTTGAGATTTGTGGTCGGAGATTTCCGATTCCCTGGCGGCGCGGAGCAGGCTGTTGCGCGAGTTCTGGATCTTGCCCGCGATGATCTGACGCGAGATGGCGGCGCACTTCGCGGGATCATCGGCGGCGCGAAATTGAGCCCGGCGCAGCGTGACGCTGGTGTCGGCCACGCCGGTGACGCGCGCCTGCAGGTGCCCGTGTTCGCTGAGGTAATTGACCGCCACGCCATGTTCCCAGCACAGATCGAGCCCGGGCGGGCTGATGGTGCTGGGGCCGAACACGCAGATCGATTCCAGGTGATGAATCGGAATGGAGAGCTTGCGCCAATCCGCCACGGCGTCGCGGCAGCGTTTGTCTGGGGGCAGGTCGGGTGGATACACGGGCACCTCCACCTGGAGCGTGAGATGATCGCGGCTGACGTAGCTGCCGGGAGTGAGGAGATAGAGGGTGTTTTGCTGGATATCCACGCTTCGCTTGATTTGAGATTGGAGACTTCAGAGGAGTCCACGTTCCTCGGCCTGCTTGCGCAGCGGATGATCGGCCGGCAGCTTGCGCAGCAATTCCTGATCGAATGCCCTGGCACGCTTCTTCTGATCGGTTTCGCGGCGCACGCGGTCATTGAGGTGGCGCTGGCCCGGGATGTCGGAGTTTTGCAGCGAGTCCGCCCAGGCCCGGAGCTGGCGGGAACAGGACTCGGCCACGGCTTTCAAATCTGAGATTTGAGATTTCAGATCGGCGGACCACCGGGCCTTGCCGGCGCGCCTCTCCTTCACCGCGAGCATGGAACGCACCTCCCCGGCCGAGCCGCGCGCGATGTAGATGAACTGGAGCAGTTCATTGGTCGTGCCGCGCTCGAAACCCTCGGCGATGTTGTTCGAGACGGAGAGCGCCGCGCGGTCGAGTTGGTCACGAAAGCCGCGGCTCGCCGGGAAGGCGTCGCCCGCCAGCAGATCCTCCGTCATCTCGTAAAGCTCCGCCGCCTTCTGCCACACGGGAAGATCCTCAAAGCGTTGATAGGTCATAGGAGTGGGGTTGAGATTTGAGATTTCCAATTTCAAATTCCAGATTTCGACAGGAGAGTCATGTGAGGCCTCTCAGACTTCAAAAAGTTTCCGCGCGGCCCGCGCGACCGCGTCCGGCGAAGCGCTGACTGCCGGCAGACAGATGTTGAACAGGGAACATTCCTCGCACGCGGGCCGCAGAACCGCCGCAGGCAGCGGGGCAATCGGAGATTTGAGATCTGAAACCTCCGATTCACGAAGCAAGGCGTGCAACCCGGCCGCCGCCTGCTCAGTGGCCTGGCGCAGTTCGATGGAGAACTCCACCTCGCGGCGGCGCTTGCTGTCGGCGTGAAAGACGGCGCCGCGCGGGATGGCGATGCCGAACATCTCCTCCAGGCAAATGGCTTGCGCGCAGAGCTGGACATCGTCGTTCTCCCACTGGCGGCGCTTGCCAAGCTTGAACTCCACCGGCTTCAGGGATTTGAGATTTGAAATTTCAAATTTGAGATTCGAGGCCGAACGGAGTTCGACCTCGACGATGTCGCACTTGCCATTCAATCCGAGCCGCGCGGAGAACACCGGCAGGGCGCGGAGCAGCTTGACACCCTGCACCACCTCGCAGCCGCGCAGGTCCGCGTGCTCGTGGACGGTGTCGCCACGGGCGGTGTGCTCGTTGGCGCCACGCCAGCCTTCCACCACCTTCAACGCCGCCCGGCGCGGGCAATAGAGGCAATCGTTGAGGAGGGAGAGAGGCAGCGCCTCACGCCCGCCCGAGTTTGCGATCTGCGATTTTGGATTTTCGACGACGGTCACGATCAAACGAGGTGGCGAAGGTGCAACTTCACGCCTTTCGGCAAATCCTGTTTCTGCGATGCAGGGCAATCCTTGTCCCAGTGGTTGATTACGTCGTAATCGGCGAAGGATTGCGGGCCTTCCTTCTCTGTCCCGTCCGCGTTCTTCTTGAGGTGGACTTCGATGCCTTCAAAGAGGATATGGGCGTGGGCGCAGCCGAGGCGGGCTTCCTTCTTATTCTGGACCTCATTCTTTCCTTCGGCCTGGGTGCCGACATGCTCGAAATCATAGATACCGCGCACGATCATGTCGCCACGAGCGGCGGAGTGGTCGTGGGTGAAGAGGTTGTTCAGGGCGGCAAAGAGCAGGTCGAGATCGGCGGTGGTGAACCCGGTCTTCTCGGCAAAAGCCGGCGAGACGTAGCACTTGGCTGCGTAAAGGGCGTAGGGGACGATGTGTTTGTGGCCCATCGTGCGCTCGCTTGCGGCGTCTTCCTCCTTCGTTACGGCGCAGCGGGTCACGGTGATTTCGATGGGCGTTATGGGATGGAAGGATTGGCCAAAGGTAAACTGGACCGGGCCGCGAACCTGGCCCCAAGCAGAACCTTTCATCAACTCGTCGCCGGTGGAGAGGACGCCTCCGAAAGCGCGCACGTCATAGAACTCGCGGCAAAGCCAATCCTTGACCGCCCTTTGCTTGGTATCCTTCGGGCTATTTGCTGGGAGGGGCTTGGTCGCCGCTTCGATTCCCTTGCCAATCTCAGTGTTCAACACGGCTCCCTGCTGAATCAGCAGGTTGAACCCGTTTTCGTCCTCTTTGCGCTTGTCGCCGGGCTTCTGGTCTTTCTCCGGTCCAAACTCCGAGACGAAGTTGCGAACCTTTCGCTTCAGGCACACGTCGGAGACAAGCCCGCGATTGGAATTGGGTTCGATGCGCGGCATGTTGCCGGCGTCCGGATCTCCGTTGGGATTTCCATTGGTGACCTCGAACAGCAGAACGATGTCGTGGCGGTTGGTGAGAATGTCGTTGTTCATAGCTTTGTGTTTGAATTCGTTGAGTTATTGCTGGGTGTTCTGTGATTGTTTCCTTTCCGCGTTCGCCTTAATGGCTGCGGCGTTGGCGGCTTTTTGTTGGTAGAATCCGAGCGCGAATCGGCCCTGGGCTTGCAGGTCGAGCACGCGGGGAAAGTGGGGTGACGTGCGCTTGGCGCGCATGTCGTCTGTCTGGCCGAAAAGTGCGCAGATTTCGGTGATCCGCCTTTCGATGGCGGCAGCGGCACCACGGCCTTTGTCGCCTTGACCGGCCAACTTCTTCAAATGGTGGACATGGAGACGCCAGAGAATGTTGAAGGCTGCGTTGGGTGTGGCGGAGGCGGTGCCGAAGTAACGTTCGACCACGCCGGGGCCTTCGAGTTCGCTAACAACCTTCCCGTCAGCATTGCGCTTCTTGTGAGCTTCTTCTTGGAGTGCATCAAACACGGCCAGCAAACGGCCGCAGTTGTAGGCGATATCACTGGTGTCAGCGACGAGTTGAGGTTGTTGTTCCATAGATTTGTTTGGATTGCGGTTAAGGATGAGCTTGAGCAAAGCGAACCGCGTCTGGCCGGATGGCGGCACGGGCTGGCCGGCTTTGCGGATTGCGTCGAGGGTTTTGCCGGGGAGCGGGGTTTCGAGAATACCATCGCCGAACTTCATCAAGTCGGCTTCCAAGCGGTGAAGCACGCGCTTGATGAGCGAGATCGAAACGGGCGTGCTTTCGAGGGCCGCGCGATAGAGTTGGCCAGGCACGTCGGGGACGAGGTCTTTGGTGTCACGGATCGTGGCCGCACAGAGGGCTTCGATGTTCGGGAAGATTGAGTCCGGCGGCGCGAAGCGGGAAAAGGCAATCAGTTCCAAATCCCGGAACCACCTCTGGAAATGTTCTGCCGCCTGATCCAGCGGCTCCTCCAGCCAGTGTCGAACAACGACGCGCCCCGCGTTGCCGGTCAGCGTGGCACTGTAGAAGCGATCAAGGCGCATTGAATCGCGAGAGACGCCGCTGAACGGAGTGAGCAGGAATTGCCGGACCTCGACTGGTTGGGGCTTGGTGAGCAAGCGGGCAATGAAACTCATGGCTTGCTGATTCTGCTTCGCCCAGAAGCACACTTTTAGGTCGCCAATTCGGAGCGAGTGCTCCTTCTTGGGATCCAGCAAGTAATTCAGAGCGAGCGCGTAGTTGGCCGCGGCGGCTTCGGAGATGGAACAGTTCTCGCCCATCTCGAAGCCGTAGGACGAAAAGGCGGGAGAATCTTGGGCGAAGCTGACGACGTAACCGCCGCTGCTGAGGTTGGGAACTCCGAGAATCTTGGGCTTGTGGGACCGGGCAATTGGCTGATCTGCTTTCTCGCTGAGGATGCAGAAGCCTTTTCGGCTTGGGCTGGCAGTCGCGGCACCGTCTTCGTCGCCGCTGAAGGCTTGCTGGGGATAGAGTTCAAACCAGTAGCGCGTGAGCCGGTGATCGCGATCTTTGCCATCAAAAACAGGTGCGTCGTTCACCTGGAATGTCAGCGTCGCACTTTTCAGTTTCTCCCAGCCGCCGGTGGCGGTGCGAATGCCGAATTCCAGTTTGCCGTTGCGGTTGGCGCGCGACTCAAGCCAGGGGATGTCCGCCTGAATCAAACCGTCGGCTTCTCGGAGATAGCGTTGCTTGAACCTCAGCAGCGACTCAAGGGCGGGTAGTTGCGTGGCAGCTTTGGCGTCGGCAATTTGCTGCCAGAAATGCTGAAACGCTTTGGTGGGATTACTGCCGACAGCCGGATCGGAGGGAATGGCTTCCCCTGTGTCCTTGTTGCGGGCGAAGACGCAAACACAAGACTCGGCGAGGAAGTAGGACTTGCCCCCGTTGTTTTCTCCAGGGAAGCGTGGCAGCGGAAGGTCGATGCCAAGTTTGTCTTTGCCCCGCGCGTCCTTTTGTAAAAGCGGAATGGCCCCGGGGCCGACCAGCTCGCCCTCCGCGCTAATGGGAAGGTAGAAGTGAATGGTTCGCCCCTGAACGGGCAGTCCGTCCAGCAAACGCCGTTCTTGGGCGAAGTCGTAAAGAGCGCGTAGGAACATAGGTCAGGTGTTGTTGGCCGCGTTGTAGCCGGACGGTCCGCGCGTGGCGCGGATTTCGACGGTGCTCGGATGGCAGTCCATCACGGCGTCATTGATGTTGGCCCGGAAGAAGCAGGCTCGTGGAGTGGTCACTTGGCCGAAATGTCCGCGCTCCTTCGCTTCAGCTACCAGAGGTGCCTCCCATGCGAGTTCTGTGTAGTCCTCCGCCGCATTAAACCAGGCAAACCCTCGCTGGCGGTCTTCCGGGTGGAACACGTCATAGAGCATCAAGCCCAAGTCTTCTTCCAGCCAGGGGAACCGTGTCATGGCGCCGGGCTGATCCACCCACTCGAAATCTGCCGCAAACTCGCGACAGCCAAGCGCCGGGCGATAGTGGCATTTGCCGCTCTGGGCGCGGCGGCGGATTTCGTCGCGATATTTGCCCAGGTTGTCCCGCGGAGGACGAGCCAAGGTGCTCAAGCAAACCTCTGCGGAGATGAGGTAGGCCACGTCCGCAAGGGCGAGCGTATTGCGTTGCGTGGCATCGGCGGCCCCGCCTCCGGCTTGAAACGGCGCGAAGGACTGCGGGGACTTCATCCACTTCTGCGCGACGCTGGGCTTGAGGGTTTGAGTGACTTCGTTGCGCCGAAAGCTTACCCACTGGCCTTTGCCGTACTCGCGCCCGCCAGCGGTGTGGCGGAGGACGGTGATCTGGTGGATGAGATAATACATCTGCGGTTCCCAGAAGACGGCTTCGAGGATGCCGCGCGCGGCGGAGGGCGTCATGATGGGATAGCTGACGCGCTCGACTTTCATTTCGGGCCGGGTGAAGCAGGCGAAGTCGCCCCAGACGCGGAGATGGACAAGGTTTTCGGGTTTCATAGGAGGTAGTCTTCCAGTGGCCGCTGCTCGATCAGGAGGCCGAGTTCGGGGTGGTAGTGACCGCTCTTGAGAACGTGAAGGTCCAAGTTCGGCAGCAAGGGTTGCAGGTGGCGTTGGCCCTGCAAAATCTGAAAATCCCGTAAGCGGACATTGACCATGAAGCGTTGCAGATGGCGCAAGTCGGTTTTGTCGAAGCGTGGCTCGTTGGCGGTGCGCTGGCGGGTCTGGATTTCAGTGATGAGCCGAGCACCTTCGCCGTAGTCCACGATGACCGGGCGGGTGTCGTCTTCGATGACTTTGGCCTCGCGGCCCACCGTGCGGAAGAGGAGTTCCCGGCGGTGCTCTTGAATGGCGGCGCCTTCGGGCTGAGGCAGGGCGTGAATCATGCCGAAGTAGCGGGTGAACAGCGCGGGATTGGTGGCCAGTTCCTCCGGGGTGATGTCGGCCAGAATCGTGCCGGCGAATCCGGTGGCGGTCTGGTAGAGGCGACCGCGTGGCAGGCCGTTATCTGCCGGAGTGAAGACGTGGACCTGGCCGAACTGTCCGTCGGGCAGGCGGCCTTCACGATTGCAGCGGCCCGCCACCTGAACGATTGAATCGAGCGGCCCCATAGCGCGCCATACGACCGGAAAATCAACGTCCACGCCCGCCTCAATGAGTTGTGTGGAAACGAGGCGGCAAGGGCAGCCATCGACGAGGAGTTGGCGCACGTGGCCAAGCACATCGAGCCGGTGCTGCGCGCACATGGAGGACGACAGGTGGAAGACAGCCAGCTTGTCCGCTTCGGAAACGTGCTTGCGGACCTGCTCCCAAAGCGTGGCGGCATGTCGGCGAAAGTTGACGACACAGAGATCCTGGCGCTCGCCAGCGAGTTGTTGCGCGAGTTCAGGCCAGTCCAAGGTTTGCTCGGCCCTGGGGAAGTGGTAGTCCACGCGGCGCAGGGCTTGAAACAGCCTGGGTGGTTCGGGAGCGATCTCACGCATCTCTTCCGGCGTGAAACCGTCGAACAGTTGCGCAGTCTTGCGGAAGGCTGGTTGCGTGGCGGAACTGAAGACGAAGCTGACGCCGTAGTTGCGTTGAAGTTCGCGAAACACATTCAGCACCGGGGCCAGCAGATGCGTCGGCAGCGTCTGCACCTCGTCGAAAATGACGACCGATTTGGCAATGCGATGCAGCTTGCGGCACTTGGCAGGCTTGTCGGCGAACAGCGACTCCAAGAACTGGACTGAGGTTGTCACGACAATGGGCGCGTCCCAGTTCTCGGTGGCGGTTTCCAAGGCGGCTTTTTCTTCCTCGTCGGTGTCGTTGGATTCCGGCGCGGCGGAATGGTGCTCCAGAATGACATCGTCCCCCAGCACTTCCCGATAAACAGCCGCGTTTTGTTCGATGATGGAGAGAAACGGAATCACCACGATGACACGGCGGAGGCCATGCGCTCTGGCGTGAGCCAAGGCGAAAGCCATCGCCGAGAGGGTCTTGCCGCCACCTGTCGGCACGGTCAACGAGAAGAAGCCGGGATCGCGCTTGGCGGCTTCAAGGCAGGCATCGAACACGTCGTTACGGAGTCGGCGGAGTTCAGTGTCATTTTTGCCAGTTGGATTGCTTTGGCGCTTGCGCTCGCGCTCAGCGAGAACTTTGGCCAGCAAGTCGCCAGACCTTTTCGGCGTCAGATCGTCGTCCGCCCCGATTTCCTTTGGCCAATGGGCGCTGTCCAGCCGGTCTGCGTCCACGAGAGCGGAGAACACCATGCGAGTCGCGAATTCGAGGCAATGGACGTCTTCCTTCCGGATGGCGTCCTCAACCAGCGGCGAAACTTGGTGTGGTAGCTCACCGATCTCATTCTTGAGCAAGTTCAACAACCGCTTTGATCGCTCGACAGCGTCATACTTGACCCCTTGAATGCTATTGCTGAGATCGTGCTGGTCCGGCAATCCGGCGTGATGTCCTGCGACCGCAAACGCCTGCGGCAACATTTCGTCAATAAAGGCATGGGCGGCGCCATAGATTGCGTGATGCGTATCATTGCCACCCTGTCTTTCGTTCCGCAGGTATTGTTGAAACTCGACGCGATACTTCCCCAAGTCATGCAGCAGGCCGGCGAGTTCGGCTTCGGCGGCGAGGCCAAGCGGTGCGGCGAATTGCTTCGCCAAGTCCGCGACGTTGCGCAGATGCGCGGCCAGCGGTTGCCAGCCCTCACCCCCAACCCCTCTCCCATCCGATGGGCGAGGGTGGTTATCGGCGGCAGTGTGCGCGTAGTATTTCAAGGCACGTCCTTTTGCGTCTTCAACGGGAACAGCGGAGTCGTTACCAGCACCCCGCCTGCCGGACAAGATTTTTCACATTCGTTCATCCTGAATTCAGCAGTTGAACCGCAGATAAACGCGGATGAACGCAGATTCCAGTGGTCTGCGACAAAGACGCCCTTCACCGAACTGAACGTCGGAGCGATGTAAGAAACCGGCGAGGAGCCAGTGTCCGGCCGCGTCCAGAACGCGATGGGCCGGAGATTTCGAGTTGGAGAGGATAGGGCTTCATGCGATTTCAAATTGTGTCATCAAGCTCGCACTCCAAGCAAGGCGGCGCTGGGCGTGATGACGGGGTAGCTCAACGCGCTCGACGCTTCGGCCTCCAAACGGAGCGGCTGGGCGAATTTCTTCGCCAGTTCGGCCACTGCGCGGAGATGCGCGGCCAGCGGTTGCCAGCCCTCACCCCCAACCCCTCTCCCATCCGATGGGCGAGGGTGGTTATCGGCGGCGGTGTGCGCGTAGTATTTCAAGGCACGTCCTTTTGCGTCTTCAGCGGGAATATCGGACCTGTTAGCAGCGCTCCGCCAATCCGAAAAGAATTTTCACCTATTTTCATCGCTCCGGCCCGCCAGGGTGCGAGCCCAATTACTGTGAGGTCCCACCGCGATCGGCTTCGGGGGCGCGCGCGGCGGTGGTAAATCCTTCTGGCTCCTCGCGCAGATGGGCGTGAACGATTACCAGCGTTTCCCCGGCCTCAAATGCCTTCTTCTGCGCAAGGTCGGCAAATCGAATCTGGAGAATTTCGAGGATCGGCGCCGGCGCCTGTTGCGCCGGCTGCCCCACGAGTTCTCCGTTTCACGCGGCGTCCTCACCTTCCCGAATGAGTCGCGCATCATCGCCCGCCATTTCCAGTGCGAGAAGGACATCGACGCCTACCTCGGCCTGGCAGCCGGGCTGGCGTCCGCGCATCTATTCCACCACCAACCCCGGCGGCGGGGGTGCGCCGAGTATCGCGACATCCTCGACGGCACGCGTCTGGTCGATTGGCTTCCCTCGCACCCGCACGACCCCAGCCGCCCTGAGGAGGTTCTCAAGGTCGATCCAGATGACATCGCGCCGTCCGATGGCCGGGAACAGTTCGCGGCGCGCTGAGGACAGACGCGCCCCACCCGGCTCAACTGTCTCGCCAGCCGGAATTTCGCGTATTCGGCAGCCTTCCTTCTTGCCTCGCCGAGGGGGATTCCCTAGACAGGCGGCATCAAGCTTTGCGCATGAGTGAATCCAATCGCAGATTATTAAGCGGCGACGAGGCCATCGCACTGGCGGCGTTGCACGCCGGCGTGGCGCTCGGTGCCGGCTATCCGGGGACGCCGTCCACCGAAATCCTGGAAGCGTTCGACAAGCTGGGCGGGCGCGGCCAGTGGTCGCCCAACGAGAAAGTGGCGCTCGAAGTGGCGATCGGCGCGGCTTTCGGCGGAGCGCGGGCGCTTTGCACCATGAAACACGTCGGCCTTAACGTCGCGGCCGATCCTTTGTTCACCGTCGCCTACACGGGAGTCAGCGGCGCGCTGGTCATCGTTTCCGCCGACGACCCGGGCATGGCGTCGAGCCAGAACGAGCAGGACAACCGTCATTATGCCGTGGCGGCCGGCCTGCCGTGCCTGGAGCCTTCCGATTCGCAGGAGGCTTACGATTTTACCTGGGCGGCGTTTGAGATTTCTGAAAAGTGGAAGCTTCCAGTGATTCTGCGCGTCACGACGCGTGTGTGTCACAGCAAGACCATCGTGTGCCCGCGCGCCACCCATGCCGCTCCGCCAGCCGCGCAGTGGACGCGCGACATCCCGGGCCGGGTGATGATTCCCGCCTATGCGCGCCCGGCCCATGTTCGTCTGCGCAAGAAGCTCGCCGAGATTGATGCGTGGAACGAGACGAGTGACTTGAACCGCGTCGTCCCCGGCGACCCGAAGCTCGGCATCATCACCTCGGGCATTTCCTTCCAGCACGTGCGCGAAGCCGCCCCCGAGGCCAGCGTGCTGAAGCTTGGCCTGACCTATCCGCTCCCGCTGAAGAAGATCGCGGAGTTCGCCAAAACGGTGGAGCGCTGTCTCGTCGTCGAAGAGGGCGACCCCTTCCTGGTCGATTCCATTCGCGCCGCCGGAGTTCCGGTGGAAGGCAAGCCGACGATGTATCGCTTCGGCGAACTCAACGTCGCCCGCGTGCGGCGCATCGTGGATCGCGACGAATCTCCCGAGCCGCCCAAGCCGCCGGGCAAACCGCCGCAATTGTGTGATGGCTGTCCGTATCGCCAGGTGTTCTCCGTGTTCCGCAAATTGAACTGCATCGTGGCCGGCGACATCGGTTGCTACACGCTGGGCGTGCTCTCGCCATTTGAAGCGATGGATACCTGCGTGTGCATGGGCGCGAGTCTTGGCGTCGGCCTCGGTCTGCGCAAGGTGCTGCCGCCCGAGCAGGCACGGCGCGTGGTGAGTGTGATCGGCGACAGCACGTTCGTTCACACCGGCATCAACGGGTTGGTGGACATGGCCTACAATCCACCGCCCAACGGCCACACGCTGGTGATTCTCGATAATTCGACCACCGCGATGACCGGACAGCAGGAGCATCCCGGCACCGGGCGGTTGCTGAACCACGAACCAGCCAACAAGCTCGTCATCGAAGATTTGTGCCGGGCCGCCGGCATCCCGCGCGTGCAGGTCGTCGAACCACGGCTCGGCTCGAACGACTTCGAGAATCTGCTGACGGAATGTCTGAGCGGCGATCAGCTCGCGGTCATCATCGTGCGGCGTCCGTGCCTGCTCATCGGCAAACAATTCAAGGCGGGGGAAAAGCTGGCCGTGACGGCCGTCACGGATTCATGCGACGCAGCAAAGAAAGGCGAATCTTGTGGCAGCTAAGGTAACCAACATTGTCCTCGCCGGGCTCGGCGGACAGGGCGTGCTCAAGGCATCGGACATCCTCGTGGACGCGGTGTTCCGCGGCGGACTCGACGTGAAGAAGAGCGAAGTCCACGGCATGAGCCAGCGCGGCGGCTCGGTGTGCAGCGACATCCGTTACGGTGCGGAAGTCTTCAGCCCGATGGTGCCTCCCGGTGAGGCGCATTTCCTCGTGGTGCTAGAAGCCACGCAGGTTGAGCCGAACCGCTGGCTGTTGCGCAAAGACGGTGTGCTGCTGACGCCCGACATGGTCGATGCCGCCAAGCTCAGCAATCGTCGCAGCCTCAACGTGGCACTGCTCGGCGTGCTCAGCCGGCACCTCGACATTCCCGAGGTGGACTGGCTGGCCGCGCTGCAATCAAACCTTGCTCCAAATCTATTCGAGGCCAACCAGCAAGCCTTCCTGCTCGGACGACAATCCTGACCCATCCAAACTGATCGCAGTTGAATCATGAAACAACACGGACCATCTCCGGCCGAGTTTCATCCCGCCAGCGCGATGGACTTTTTGCCGCTGCCGCAGTTGCGCGAGATCCAACTCCATCGCCTGCGCTTCATCGTGCAGCGCGCCTACGATCATGTGGCGCTGTTTCGCCAACGGATGGATGAACGCAGCCTGACCCCGGCAGATCTCAAGTCGCTCAATGACGCCGCGAAGCTGCCCTTCACGGTGAAGACGGATTTGCGCGAGGCGTATCCGTTCGGTCTCTTCGCCAGTCCGCTGGAAGAGATCGTGCGCTTCCACGCATCGAGCGGCACCACCGGCAAGCCCATCGTCGTCGCTTACACCAAGGAAGACGTGGACGATTGGTCACGCGCGATGCTGCGCAGCTTTGCGGCGTGCGGACTGCATCGCGGCGACATCATTCAAAACGCCTACGGCTACGGCCTGTTTACCGGCGGTCTCGGCGCGCACTACGGCGCGGAAGCGCTCGGTGCGAGTGTCATTCCCATCTCCGGCGGCAACACGGATCGGCAGATCATGGTGATGAAGGATTTTGGCGTGACGGCGATCTGCTGCACACCGAGCTACTTCCTCCATCTCATCGAGCGGGCGCGCGAACTGGGCGTGGACCTCAAGGATCTACCACTGCGCGCCGGCGTGTTTGGCGCGGAGCCGTGGACGGAGAACATGCGCCAGCGCATCGAAGCCGAGAGCGGCATCAAGGCCTACGATATTTACGGGCTCTCCGAAATCGTCGGCCCCGGCGTGGCGATGGAATGCGTCCACCAATCCGGTCCGCACATTTTCGAGGACATGTTCTATCCGGAAATCATCGACCCGATTTCCGGCGACCCGCTGCCGGACGGCGCGGAGGGTGAGTTGGTGCTGACCACGCTCTGCAAGCGCGCCATGCCGATGATTCGCTATCGCACGCGCGACATCACCTCGCTCGAACCCGCGCGCTGCATCTGCGGACGCACGCTGCGGCGCATCCGGCGCATCGGCCGGCGGAGCGACGACATGCTCATCATCCGCGGCGTGAACCTGTTCCCGTCGCAGATCGAGGCGGCGCTGCTGAAAGTCGAGGGCACCCTGCCCCACTACCAGATCATCGTGGACCGCGACAAGGGTCTCGACACCATCGAGGTGCAGGTCGAGATCACCCCGGAATTCTTCAGCGACACGGTGGGCGCGATGGAGAAACTTCAGGCCGACATTTCGCACTCGGTGGAAACGGTGACCGGATTGCGCGCCGAGATTCGATTGGTGGCGCCGCGCACCTTGCAGCGCAGCGAAGGCAAGGCGAAGCGCGTGCTCGACAAACGCACCCTCTGATTCAACGTCCAGCGAAAGGCACCACGATGAAACTCAAGCAACTCTCTGTCTTCCTCGAAAACAAACCGGGCGCGCTCACCGCGCCCTGCCGGTTGCTCGCCCAGGAAGGCATCAACATCGTCACCTTCGCCCTGGCCGACACGCAGCAGTTCGGCATCCTACGGTTCGTGACGAAGGAATGGGAGCGCGCCCAACGCATCCTCGAACAGAATGGCTTCGTGGCCAAGGTCAACGACCTCGTGGCCATCGAAGTCCCGGATCGTCCGGGCGGCCTGGTGGAAGTGCTCGAAGTGGTGGAGAAGGCCGGCGTCAATGTGGAATACATGTACGCCTTCACCATCAAGCAGGGCGGCAACGGCGTGCTGGCGTTTCGCTTCAACGATCCGGACGCCGCGGTCCGGGCGCTGCAAGCGAGTCACATCAGGGTGATGAGCTTCGAGGAATTGCTGCCGCAGATTTAGGGGAGCCCCCGCCACCGCGGCCCCAACGAACACGCGACTTGGTGGCGCTTCTTGCCAGCCGATCACCAACAGTCATTCAGTTGCCGCAAGACCGATGGGCAAAATTGGTCCACATTCGGCGGGGCGCGGAAACCATCGTCACGGATTGCGTGGTCTCCCTGCGCGAACAGACGGCCCGCTCTGCGAGAACCTGCCTGTTTCCACCACCACCTTGGAGAGCGCAGGACACTGGCTGGCAGGCAATGCGAGATGACTTCATCTGCCCGGGAAAAAGGAAAGGGCACCCTGTATTACAACAGAGTGCCCTTTCCACAACGTCGAAACTAAATTACTTCGTGCCGAGAATCGCGTCCTTGGCGACCTTGGCAATGCGGAACTTCACCACGCGCTTGGCCGGGATCTTGATGGCGGCGCCGGTGGCGGGATTGCGTCCCATGCGGGCCTTGCGGTTGACCAGCACCAGCTTGCCCAGACCAGGCAGGGTGAAGCTGTTCTTGGCGTTCTTGTAGGCGAGCTGAACGATGCTTTCCAGGATTTCAGCGGTCTGCTTCTTGGGCAGCGCGTTTGCTTCAGCGATTGCGGCGACGATTTGAGATTTGGTGAGTGCTTTGGCCATATTTTGTTTGTTTGTTGCTTAACTGCGTACCCGGTTTAGGGGTTTGGCATCCTCCCCGCAACAAGAAAACTGCGATTTTCCTGTGGATTCCACGCGCCCGATGCAAAAAGCCCATCAATCCTCGCCAAAACAGGCGGCCTTTCGCGACCGTCCCCCATCGCGCGGGCGGGTCGTGACCAAAGCAGAGCCTTTACAAATCGGGCAGCGAGCACGCATCATTCAAAGGTCGGTTCGCACGGATATGCGCAAAGGAAAATCAACGCGGGTCCAGACCGCCCCGGCGACGGCCGATGAATCCAGCCGCCCCGAAGTCATCGTGGATTTTGATTTTGATCACGGGCTGTTTCATGTGGCGGTGGCCAACGTCAGCAGTGTGCCCGCCTACCGGATTGCCGTACGATTCGACAAGCAGTTCCACGGGCTGGGCGGCCGGTGCGACGTTTCCTCCCTGCGGATGTTTCGCCGGATTGAATTCCTCGCTCCGTGGAAGCGCATCGAGACCCTCCTCGACACCAGCAGCGCCTACTTCCAACGCCGTGAACCGACCCGGATCACCGCCATCATCTCCTATCGCGACGCACAGCAACGCTCGTATGAACGGCACATCACCCATGACCTGAACATCTACAAAGACGTGGCCTATCTGCTGAGGCCGGCGGAATCGCCTTCGCGGGCGGTTTCTTCGCCGGCTCCAGCCACGGACACGGCAACCGGAGAGCAAAACCATGTCAGTCCCAAGAGAAAAACCTTACTGCAATTTCAATTTCCTGGTTGATCTGGGCACCGGCCAGACGGATGGGCCGGAGGCGGGTTTCGAGGAAGTCATCCTGCCCGATGTCTGGGTGGACGTGATCGAGTACCGCAACGGCAATGACAAGGAGAACTCGGTTCGAAAACTGACCGGCCTCGACCATTGCGGCAACATCGTCTTGAAACGGGGTGTGATCGGCTCCCTGAATCTCTACCAGTGGTATAACGACATCCGGAACGGAAATCAGCACGCCCTGCGCACCGTCACGATCCAGTTGCAGAACGAGGATCACACGGCTGTCGTCGCCACCTGGAAATTGCTCCGGGCTCGGGCTGTCCGCCTGGCCTGGGGATCACTCCACGCCAAGGGCAAGGACGTCGCGATGGAAATGCTGGAGCTGGCCTGCGAGCGCTTGGAGATGGAATAGGCCATCGCCGCAAAGCGGTCGTGATCCGATCACAGCCTGCGAACCTGCTTGCCACGCGTGGTCCGGACGCCTGGGAGGGCTTCCAGCCGGGGCTACAATTTTCCCGCCAGCACATCCAGTCCGGCTTGCGACACCTTCAGATCGGCCTCGGAAGGACCGCCACTGAAAGCCGCGATCAAATAGCCTGTCCTGCCCTTTCGAATCAGACCGCCCTGCCAGCCCGTCTCGCCAATCATGGGAGGCCGGCCGGCATTTCCACTGTCCTTCAAGGTTTCCGCCATTTCCGCTGCTTTGGAGTACGCGATGGCGAGCAGATTGGCCCCACGATCCTTCCCGTTCGGAGCATTCTTCATCGAACCCACCACCACCATTTTCGAGGACCATGATTTCGTGCCGTCTCCTTCGATATACGCCACCACCGCTGCTCCCTGAATGTTGAGTTCCCCGGCGCGTCTGGTCATCGCCATCAGAGCCGGGTCCGCCAGGTCGTCAAAAACTCTGCCGGGCTTGGTGTCGGTTGGAGCAGGGGCTGACTGGGCGAAAGCTGGCAGCGTGAGCAGGAGGATCAGAAAAAGCTGTTTCATGCGGCCAGATTACTTCCTGGGCGAAATGAGGAAATAGAAATCAGGATTCGTGCGCTCCCCTCAACCTGTCAGGCAAACACCTGACTCCCCGGTCCTACACGCCCGACAGCCGCTTCAGGCTTTGCCCATCTAGTGAATCCGGAGCGTCGCCCGTAGCGTGGCCTCATGACCAAAGCAAAACGCATCCATCTCGGGAGCTTCAAAGCCGAATCCTGGAACGTGGGCATCCGGTCCGCCACGCGACCGAGTTTGAGGCTGGCTTCCTCTGTTCGAGGGAAGCCCGGGCGATAGTAAAATCAAACAAACCACCCGCCGCCACCCCGTTGAGGCAACCATGAGCACCACCCTGCATCCGACCGTGAACCCGACGGCGAACCTCCCCGGCACCACCGCGATGGCTCCGCTGCCGCGCCGCAACCCAGGCCGTCCGCCGGGCCGCGCCACCCGCGCTGACACCGCCCCGGCCCATGCTCCACAGGCCGACTCCGGCGGAGACACCGCGCTGCGCCTCTATCTGCGCGAGATCGGTCCGGTGCCCTTGCTCACCCGCGCAGAGGAAGTGACGCTGGCCCGGCGCATCCAAAAGGGCGACGAGGCCGCGCGCGAACAGATGATCAAAGCCAATCTGCGTCTGGTGGTGAAGATCGCCTCGGAGTTCGACGGCTACGGCCTGCCGCTGCTTGACCTCATCAGCGAAGGCAACATCGGCTTGATGAAGGCTGCCGAGCGTTTCGATCCCGGTTTCGGCGCCAAATTCTCCACCTACGCCATGTGGTGGATCAAGCAGGCCGTCCGCCGCGCGCTTTCCAACCAGACGCGTCTCATCCGGCTGCCGGTGCATGTCACCGAAAAGCTCATGCGCATCAGCAAGGCTGCGACGCGTCTGCACGAGGAACTGGGCCGCGAACCCAGCGACGATGAACTCGGCGACGAAGTGCATCTGCCCGAAGACAAGGTGCGCCGGTTGCGCACCGCGGCGCTGCGGCCCACTTCGCTCGATGAGCCGGTCAGTGACGAGGGCTCCAAGACCATCGCCGAAATGGTCGCCGACGAGGCAGCGGTGCAGCCCGAGAATTCCGACGACCACGAGATGGCGTTGAGTGCGATTAAAGAAGCGCTCACCGGTTTGGAGGTGCGCGAGCAGCGCGTGCTCCAGGCCCGCTTCGGGCTCAATGGCGGCGAGGCGCGCACGCTGGAGCAGATCGGCTCCGAGATCGGCGTCACCCGCGAGTATGTGCGCCAGATTCAGAACCGCGCGCTGAGCAAGATGCGGCGCAGAATTTCCGCCCTGGGGGTGGCCAGCGTCTGAGAACGACAGCGCTGGCTGGCTGGCGTTGGCAGGGTTTTTCGCGAGCCGGGTGTGGTTACCCCTCCGGGGTGGTTCCCAGCCGGGGGCCGGCAACGGCCTCCGGTCTTTTTTCCGCCTGAGATCGATGCCTATGGAGAACAAACGTATCCGACTGAGTTTGCATCTTGCGTTAGGATCGCCTCGGCGAAAGCGGCTCGGAGAGCGTGGATGCTTCCGGAAGCAGGTTCAGGCCACCGAGGCCAGTCGAACTGGGTTGGCTTTGGCCCAGGCCCGGGGGGTGAACTGCGCAATCTCACTGATCTTGGCCGCCGGCAGGCGCGTGAAGAGATCCTACAGGCAATCGAAGGGCCTGGTCCCGTGCCGGCGGCAACTGCCCAGCAAGGGGTAGATCACCGCGCTGCGTTCCCCCACCGTGGGATGTCCGATGAAAAGCCAGTTTTTCTTGTTATGGCGAACTCGCCATAATGCTTAGCGGTGTATCCGCAAGGGTTCGGAAGAACGTCCACCTGTTCAACCAAGCGCTGAGACCGAACCCTTGCAGATACACCGCTAAGCATTCTATTGATGTCAGCAATTGGTGGCGGAGGTGCCGATTCAATACCATTTACGGAACCGCACCTCGATGCCGAGGTCGGTGCCGACGAGTTGTTTGAATAGGATCACATCGCTTGCTGGTGAACTGGGCGAGTAGTGGCAGGGATAAACGATCACAGGACGGAAATCACGCACCGCGCTCGCGGCCTTTTCGACCGTCATGGTGTAGGGGAGGTTCATTGGCACGAACGCGACATCGATGTTCCGAAGGGCACGCATCTCCGGCGTGTCCTCGGTGTCGCCGGCGATATAAATTCGTTTCCCGCCGGCTGCCAGCACGTAACCGTTGCCCACACCTTTCGGATGGTAGTTGGCGATAAGGTTGTAAGCGGGCACGGCTTCGATGGTGAAGCCGAGGAGGTTTGTCGCCATCCCATTGGTCAGCACGCCCGTGCGGGCCTTGAACGTCGCGTTCATGCTGTTGAACACGGTCTGGGAGGTGAGAATGGTTGCCGCCGTGCCACGCACCGCATCAAGAATCGTGGTATTGAAATGATCGGGGTGGCCATGGGTCACCAAAATCAAATCGGCCTTCGCCAAACCCTGATAGTTCGTGGCGGCGCCCGCCGGATCGACGTAAATCATCTTGTCGCCATAGCTCAACACCAGGCTCGCATGATTGACCGCGTGCAGCACGAATTCCCCGTTGGTGGTGGCCAGGTGGTCGCCGGTCAGAGCATTCGTGTCCGCCAGCAATTCCGCGCGATAAAATCGTGCCGGCAGATACGACGCGGCGGAATCGGTGTGCTGGTTGACGCCCGCGTTCACTGCGGTGACCAATGACTGAAAGGTGGAAAGATTCGTCGAGACCGCAATGCGATATTGTCCGCCCGTCGGCGCGGTCACCTGGAGGAACATTTCACGATTGGTGAGGCGCTGGACGGCGGTGAACTCCGCGCTGGTCGAGGCCGCGCGTCCCGCCCCGGCGCCGCCCGCCAGGGTGAAAGCCAGCAAGAGAAGAGGCCATCGATTCATGGGCGCATGATGAAATGGAGAGCCGCAATGAAGACGGCCGGACCAGTTAAACCCTGCCCGGCCGGAAGCAGAAGGCGCCTCAGGAAAGTTTCTTCTTCGCGGCATCCGGCACGGCCACCTTGGTGGTGCCGACGTCCTTGATCTCCGTCGTCGTCGTGCGGTCGATCTTCATGTCGTTGTTGTTGAAACTCATCTCGCCCTGAACATGGTGCTCGAACTTGGTGAGCACGCCGTCCTTGATCCAGAATTTCACCCAGCCCTTGGCGTTGCTGATCTCCGGGCCGGCTCCGCCTCCGCGCCGACCGAACGAGAGCAGTTGCTTCGCGCCTTCCTCGGTGAGGTCGCCTTTCCACGCGCCGTCGGCTTCCTTCAGATCCTTCGTCTTGCCCGCGATTTCCTCCGCCTGCCTGGCCGGAGCCTTGAAGTTTTGGAACATGCGCGCGAGGAAACGTCCAGGATTGGGCTGGCCGCCGCCGCCTTCGCTCAGTTCTTCCGCAGTCTGCCAGCCGTCCTCGGTGGAGATGATGGATTTGTCGCCCTTGATGATGGCATCGGTGGTGTTGTCGCCGAAGGTCGTGGAGACCATCGTGTAGCCATCCTTTTCCGTCTTGCCCTCGGTCGGACCTGGACGCCATCGCGCATCAGGACCGGCATCGACGATGGTTTTCCAGCTATAGTTCTTCTGGTCCGCCAGCTTCTTGGCGGCGTCCTGCGGGGACGCGTCGGCCGCGAGCAGCGATCCGGCGCAGAGGGTGAGGAGACCGAGGAGGAGGTTTCGTTTCATGGGTGTGTGGGGTTTTGTGTTGCGATGGTTTGTTGGTTTGACTGGAAAATGCCTTCCGTCCAGCCCAGGCGATGGGCGATTCCATCAGTTCTCGCGCAGGCAATACAGGTGCGAACGCCCGCGCAGGAAGAGTTCGCGCCCCACCGCGGCCGGTGAAGCATCGATGCCCTCGTCGAGGCGATTGGTGGCGAGCACTTCGAGCTTGCCGGAATTTTTGATGACCACGGCGGCACCGTTGCGACCGACGAGATACACGCGCCCATCGGCACCGATGGGCGAGGCATACACCCCCTGCAAGGCATCGACTCGTTCCGCATCGATGAGTGCGCGGCCTGATTTGGATTCAAAGCACGAAAGCATCCCGTTGTTGCCGGAGAAGAAATAAAGCTTGTCGCCGTAGAGCAGCGGCGACGGCACGTAAGGCGTGTTCTTGCCATGACGCCAGAGGATGGAATCGGTGCCGGTAAGATCGCCGGACCCGCCGAGGCGGATGGCGAGCAGCGCATTGCCGCGAAAACCGCTGATGGGATAAACCACGCCATCGGCTGCCACGGGTGTCGGGATCACGTTCGCGGTCATGCCGGCGCATTCCCAGAGCAACTTGCCGGTCGCCAGATCGTAGCTGCGAATCTTGGTTGTGGCCGAGGTGATGACCTGCGGCTTGCCTGCGTGCATCACCACGAGCGGCGTGGCCCAGGAGGTATCTTCCTGACGCGGCTGCCGCCATAATTCCTTCCCCGATTTCTTGTCGAACGCCGCGACGAAATCGTCGCCTTGATGATCCCAGTTGACGACGAGCGTGTCGCTGAAGAGCGCGGGCGAACTGCCTTCGCCAAAGGAATTGCGCGTCTGCATCCGGCCGAGGTCTTTGCTCCAAACCAGATTGCCGTTCAAGTCGAGACAATGCAGGCCGCGCGAGCCGAAGTAGGCCCAGACGTGCTGGCCATCGGTGACCGGTGAGTGCGAGGCGAAACCGTGATCGCGATGATGACCTTCGTGGGGGATTTCTTCGCGGAGCACCTTCTGCCATTGGGTCTTGCCAGTCTCGCGATCAAGGCTGATGAGCGCGAACTGGTAGGCGCCGCTGGGAGCCTCCGAGCGCATGCCGCCGCCCGGCGCGCCGCCGCCGCGCCGACGTGGAGCGCCGTCGGCCGGAGCCTCCGTCGCGGGTGTTTCCGGTTTCGGGGCAGCCGCTGCGACATTTGTGCCGGCCGCGATAGCGGCTTGGAGGAAGATCTGGTTGCCCCAGATGATGGGCGTTGAGGTTCCGCTCCCGGGAAGGCGGACCTTCCAACGCACGTTGTTGGTTTCGCTCCAGTTCACCGGCGGCGAGGCCTCGGGGGAGACGCCATTGTGGAGCGGCCCGCGCCACTGGGGCCATTGACGCTCGGCGGGATCGGGAGCCGCCCACAGCGTGGCAGCAAGGCAGGTCATCACCAGCACGGTGAGCAGGCGTCGATCAACCCGCGAAGTTGACTCAATGATTTGTGGTTCCATAGAATGTTTCAGGCTCTGCGGCGCGCAGGAAAACCATCAACCGGCTGGGGACACGTTCCACCGCGTTTGCGTTCGTTCCCTCGCCTCAGCGCGCGTCGGCATTGGTGGCGCCAGCCGCATTGGTGACGTTGGCGGAGGTGTTTGTTCCCCCGCGTGATCCCGGTCCCCGGCGTCCGTCCCGCGGTCCCTCGCGTCCATCCCGTCCGCCGTCACGCCCATCTTTGCCATCGCGTCCGCCGTCACGGCCCTTGCGGCGCCATTGCTCCATGCGCTCTTTTTCCAGCGCCTCAAATTTCTGCTGCTGCGCGGGCGTGAGGATCGCATTGATGCGGGCGCTGCGGTTGCTCATGCCCAGGCGGATGCGCTTCATCAGTTCACCATGCACGGCGTTCATGTCCTTGGAGCTTTGCTCGAAAATGGAGTCGAGTTCTTTCTGCTGCCCCGGCGCGAGCCCGAGTTTCTCGTGCAACTCCGTCCGCATTTTCGTCGCATACTCCTCGAAGCGCGGCGGCGCAAAGGCGCGTTCCTTGGCCATCTTGGCGGCCACCACCCAGCCGGAGACGCCGCCGGCCACGAAAAGCGCCATGAGGTAGAGCGCCAGTTTCCATTTGCTCAGGCCGTTCATGGCATCAGGTCCGCGCGCAATTCGTAGTTGGCGATGGCCACGTCATTGTCCGAGACATCCGTCAGTTCGTTGTAGGACCAGGCCACGCAGAGCACCATGGCTACACCGGCGCAGAAGAGCGCACCGCGCAACACCGCCGCCAGCCCGGCCCACGAATCATGGCCCGCCGCACCGGCACGCCAGTGAGCGAGGACGCGCGTCTGCAGGTGGGACGACACCGCCTCGGGCGCGTCCGCCGGGGCTGCCTTGGCCGCCGCGAACAATTGCCGCAGCATTGCATCACGCGATTTCATAGCTGTTCTTCTTTCGCCAGTTGTTCCAGATATTTTTGCAGTTTCTTGCGCGCCCGGAAAGCCCGCACTTTGACCACCGGCACGCTCCAGCCGGTCATCTTTCGGATCTCATCGACGGAACGATCTTCGAGGTGCAGCAACTGCACCACCAACCGGTCGGCCGGGCTCAGCACCGACATGAGCTTTTCCAGCAGGTCGCGCGCGGCCAGTTTGTCGATTTCGTCCACACCCGACTCCGTCGCCGCCAGCGCCTCGATGACGTGCTGCTCTTCCTCGTGCAAGTCGGCCCAGCGCAATTCCGGCCGGACCCGCTCGGCCTTCAACTCGTTGAAACAGGTGTTGACCGCGATGCGCGACACCCAGTGCTCCAGCGGCACCTGGCCGGCATATTGGTCGAGCTTCACAAATACTTTCATGAACACGGTCTGCACCAAATCTTCCTCAGCCGTTCGCCGCGGCAGATGCGCGCGCACGACTTTGAGCACCAGCGGATGGAGCCGTTCCATCAACTCCCGGGCCGCTGCTTCATCCCGCTGGCGGACGCGCTGCACGCAGCCCGCCATGTCGAAGGGGACCTCATCCATAAAGCTCGGCCCACCTTCCTGAAGACCACCCGCGGCGGGCGCGGTTACGGCCCCAACCGGGTTTTCCGACCGTCGGGGGCATCGGTGGCGCTTCGTGCGAGGCGATTCGTTTCAAGCGCGGAGAGGGTAGCAGGACGGGAGCCGGTGGGAAGCCAATCTGGGCGAGGTGATGAAATCGCTTGACGCCACAAAGAGCATCCCGGCTAATCACGGTAAGTCCCGAAGCAGTTAACATGAAACTTAAATCAACGGTGTTCAGCCATGAAATCGGCCACGAAAGTAGCAAATTTCTTTTTGATCAACCTGCTTCTCCACTTACCGGTAATGCATCCGGTTCTGGCAGTTGACGGACTCCAAATTTCGGTTCGAGAGACGAACATTGTTTTGACTTGGCCCAGCGTGCCGGGGGAGACATATCTGTCTTCTTCAAACGGTCGCTGAGTGAAACCAGCAAATGGGTAGTTTTGAGCGCGGGTTTGCCCGCGGCGACAGGAACGAACATTACGAGTTTCGTGCATTACCACCAAGTGCCCACCAATTCCTTTGGAACTGGGGGGTAGCGGAGGGTCGCCGCAGCCGCCACCTGCGCCCGGAAGTCTCGCCTTCGCGAGCCTTCAATCAAAATTGCTGTCTCTTAAAGACAAGCCCCGCCCGCCAGTCCCCTGGGAAGCCCAGCCAAGATCGATGTTCATGAAAGAAGGGACAGCCCAGGTTCAAACCGAGTCGCCAAGCATGGAGCCCGCTTGCGGATTTTACCAAGTGAAGGCAGTCAGATTGCTTGCCGGCCCGCCAAACAACTCAAGTGTCAGTGGATATGGCGAAATCCAGGTTCGTCCCGATGTGGACGTGAATTACCTGCGCCTCGTCGTGAACGGGAACACCTATCCTGGTAACGACAGCTATCTGAAGCTGCCAGTCCTTCGGCAAGGTCCGACGGGTTCTTGGCTCGAATGGCGGGAGCCTGCGTATCACACGGTAGTCCAGGTTCTGAAACACCCAATGTACGCAGGGGCATTCGTGTTTGGCCGGACGACTCAGCGCACTCAGCTCATCACCGGACGAGCCCGGAAGAGCATGGGGCACCACAAGGCCATGGAGGCTTGGAATGTTTTGATGCGCGACCACCATCCGGGCTATATCACATGGGAGCAGTTTGAAGCCAATCAGAAGATGCTGAGCGCGAACGCGCACATGCAGAAGAGGGCGGCCCGCAAATCCGCCCGAGGCGGCCGGGCCTTGTTGACCGGCTTAGTGCGGTGCGGGCGATGCGGACGGATGATGCGCGTTTTTTACGGCATGAGGTCCGGCCACGCACATCGGTATCAATGTCGCGGAGACGCCCAGGCTGAGTAAACCGGAATGTGTTTGGGCGTGGGCGGGGTTCGCGTGGACCGTGCCGTAGCAGGCCAGATCCTGGAGGCGGTGGCTAGCCACGCTGTGGAAGCAGCACTCAGGGCTCTCCAGCAAGTTGCCCATGCGGATGCCGACGTCCGGAAGTCCTTGGAGAAAGAACTGGAGCAAGCCCGCTATGAGGCGTCGCTGGCCGCTCGCCGCCATGCTGCAGTGGATCCCGACAAGCGCCTGGTGGCGCGTGAATTGGAGGCACGCTGGAACGCGGCTCTCTCTCACGTTGCCGAAATTGAATCAAGGATAGCCCAGATCGATGCCGCTGCCACGAGTCGACCGCCGGTCGACCGCGCCGCGCTATTGGCACTGGCCCACGATCTGCCAGCAGCGTGGAACGTTCCGAGTGCCAATGATCGCACGAAGCAACGGCTCACGCGTATCCTGATCCAGGAAGTGGTCATTGATCAGAAGGATGATGCGAAGGAGGTGGTGCTGACGATCCACTGGACCGGCGAACGTCACACCGAAATCCGCGTCTCTCGCATCAGCACGGGTCGGTATCCTGAAGATCGGCATCCAAGTCCGGTCGAAGTCATCCGTAATCTGGGGGGCCAGTGGCCAGATCGCGAGTTGGCCGTAACCATGAATCGGATGCGATGCCGATCCGCGGATGGCGGAACCTGGACGGCCATCCGCGTTCGCGAGTTACGCGAACGAATGGGAATCGCGCCCTTCGATCCCACTCATGCTCGCGAGCAGACGATCAGCGTCGATGAAACAGCGCGCAGGTTAGAGATCTGTGTGGGATCCGTTCTCCGACTCATTCGGGAAGGGCTCTTGCCAGCGAAGCAACTCATGCGGCCGGCACCATGGCAGGTCCCCGTGGCCGCCCTGGAAAGTGAGCCGGTCAGGATAGGCGTGCGAGAGATCGTCGAACGCCGACCGCGGAACTTTCGCGTTTCGCAGGATGAAAGAACCCTGAAGCTCCCTGGCTTTCCTTAGGAGAGATGCATTATGAATTACGCTCCCGCCGCCGGTTGCCAAAGACACAGAGCGCGCCGCTACGAGGATCCTCGCCCAGGCGCTCCTGCGCGGCGCTCCACAGTCCATTGAAACTGGCGCGCAAATCGCAGGGCGCGGTGGCGACAAAGACCGTGAGGTGCGCATGGAAACTTAACATGTGCCCAGGGCGTGGAAGCGGTGGAGCAAACGCGCCGCCAGCTCGACTTGAGCGGCGGAGGTCAGACGCAGGCGGGAGTGGGCACCCAGTTCAATCCACAGTTCGACTGCGGCGGCCGGTGCGGCTACTTCGACTTCCACGAAGGCGGGGGCAGGCTGTGCCCTGGCCTGACGGTGACGCCAGCCGCAGAAGGTGGTGTTGCCGATGCCCTGCTGGCGGGCAAAGGCGGCGGACATACCACTGCCTTCAAATGCCGCCAGAAGTTCGCTACGTCGGTGGGGCGAGTTGCGCCGCCGACGGCGATGCGTCAATCCATTGGGGCTTTTCATGGCCCCGCGTTTACCACACGAAACCGCCGCGGGTAAGACGGTCGCTGTTTACACGGATACGCCCGACCGATTCTGACCGATGACGACCAGCGCCTGCTCGACGGCGTTCACGTCCGCCTCATGGCTCCGGAGGAGCGCGATGGCTTCGATCAATTGCTGGTCGCCCAACATTACCTGAAGAGCGCCGCCCTGGTCGGCGAGCAGCTCCGCTACGTGGCCGAATATCAGGGCCAGCGGGTCGCCCTGCTCGCCTGGAGCGCGGGCGCCTACCGTCTCAAGGCCCGCGAAACCTGGATCGGCTGGAGCGCCCCGCAGAAAAAACGCCGCCTGTCCCTCGCCGTCAATAACAGCCGCTTCCTCATCCTCGAGGGCTGGCACGTGCCCAACCTGGCCAGCCGCGTCCTGAAGCTATGCCTGCAACGCCTCAGCCAGGATTGGACCGACCGCTACGGCCACGCCGTGCTGGTGGCCGAGAGCTTTGTGGATCCGCAGCAGTTTCTGGGCACCTGCTACAAGGCCGGCGGCTGGACCCTGCTGGGCCACACCCAAGGCCACCGCCGCGTCCGCCAGGATTTCTATCTCGCGCACGACCGCCCCAAACAACTCTGGGTGCGCGAACTGCGGCCCGGCGCCCGCACCGTCCTGCGCGGGCGCAACCTGCTCGAACCCCTGCGCGCCGTGGCCGCCGCCCATCCCCCCGAATGTCCGCAGAGCCCTGAAGAGCTCCAACAGTTGGCCGGGTTCTTCGCCGGCCTGTCGGACTGGCGCAAACGCAAACCCGATTTCCCGCTCCCCAGCCTGGTCGCCGTGAGCCTGTGCGCCATGCTCTGCGGCGTGTGCCTGGGCCAGCGCGACCTGGCCGCCTTCGCCGCCGACCTGACCGTGGATCAAATGGCCGCCCTGCGCTTCCCGCGCGACTGGACCTCCCGCCACCGCCGCTACCGCCCGCCGGGCGAATCGTCCTTCTTCCGCCTGCTCACCCAGGTGCCGCCCCGCCAACTCGAAGCCGCCCTGCTGGCCTGGCAGGATCACGTGCTGGGCCGGCGCGACCCCACCGACGATCTCGTGGCCGTGGACGGCAAAGAGTTGCTCAACAGCCAGGGCCTCGAAGTCGTCAGCGCCTACGCCGTGCAGAGTGGCCGCTGGCTGGGGTCCGAACCCGTGGCCGCAGACTCCAACGAAATCCCCGCCGCCCAGGCCCTGCTCCGCCGGGCCCCGATCGAAGGCTCCCTCGTCACCGCCGACGCGCTGCATACCCAAACCGAAACGGCGCGGATCATTGTCCAGGAACGCGGGGCTGACTACCTCTTCACCGTCAAAGGCAACCAGAAGGGCGTGGCCGACACCGTGCGACAACTCCACCAGAATCTGTCGCACGCTTTTTCCCCCTCCGGTCAAGACGGCCGCCGTCCAGACCTGCGAGCGCAATCGTAGCCGCACCGAAGCCCGCTGCCTGATCCCCTTCGCCACCACGGCGGAGGCGGTGGACTTCCCCTTCGTCCAAGCCGCCCGGCTGACCCGGTGCGTGGACAGCGTGAAACGCCCCGCCCAGCGGATCGACACCGAATACCTGCTCACCTCCCGTTGCGCCGGCGGCGCTGCTGCAGGCCGACCGGGACCACCGGGGCATTGAGACGGGCCTGCACCTGCGCCTGGACGTCAGTGCCGGCGAGGACCGCAGCCGGGTGCGCCACCGCACCTCGGCGCTCAACTTGGCGATGCTGCGGCGGGCCGCGCTGAGTGTGGCGGTGCATTGGATCCAACGCGCCCGCCCGTGGCGCCACGCCACGACCCGCGGCTTTTTCGACCGGATGGCGGCCGGACAGTCCCGCAGAGCCTTCTCCCTCGTCACCGCCCGTCATTCCTCAGCTTTGGCCACTTCGTGAATCCGCCATATCGAATCAGCGACTAGGCAAAAAAAAAATCTGGCAGTCCTCGCTGTTTCGTGTTTGATTGAGTCCAACCACCCGATGATGTGACAATTGTGAAACGGATTTTACAGTTTGTAACAAACTCACGTTCAACAACCACCCCCAACAAACCACAGTCTATGCACAGAAAAACCGTTCAATTCCTAGCCCTCACCGTGGGACTGGCTGCCTCGCTGACCAGCTCTGTGCTGGCGCAGCCGATACTACTCATTCACCCGACCACCCAGTCGTGGAAATATCTGGCTGGCACCACCGATCCTGGGTCTCCGGGGTGGGAAGCCACGACCTTCGATGACAGCTCATGGCTCACGGGGACGGGGTTGTTCGGCAACGAAACCCAGTACCCGTATCCGAATGGGACATTTATTCCGGGTCCGAGCAATCTTGGCACGAACACCATTTATTTCCGCACCCATTTCAACTGGAGTGGCAGCACCGCAGGGGTGGTATTGGTCGGCACCAACTATGTGGATGACGGCGACGTGGTTTACTTGAATGGCGTCGAGATCTTCCGCTTCAACATGCCCGCCTTCCCTGCGCAGGTGACATACGCCACCTTCGCGCTGGCGGCTCCGCCCGCTGGCACCGGTGCCAATGGAAATGCCTACGCCGAGCCGGTGATCTCCGCGATACAGATTTCCTTGGACGGCCTGACGAATGGCAATGCCAACCCATTGATGGTGGGCGACAACGTCCTCGCGGTCGAAGTGCATAACAACGGTGCCGGCAGCTCTGATACGGAATTCGGCATGGCGCTTTACGCTCAACAGAGCTCCCCTCCGGAGTTCACCACGCAGCCGACCAACCAGACGGTTAAAGCCTGCACCACGGTTCGCCTGGTCGCGGCGGCCACCGGCATCCCCAATCCCACCTTTTATTGGACCAAAGACAGTGTCACGATCGATCCGGTGAACGTCAACGCCACCGCAAACACCGCCACCCTCGTCATCACCAATTTCCAAGCCGGGGACGAAGGCAGCTATGTCAGCTATGCGGCCAATGCAGGCGGCACGGTGGCCAGTGCCACGGCCGTGCTGACCTATGTCGCTGACAGCTCCCCGCCGGTGGTCACCAGCGTGGCGAATATCGACTCCACCACCGTCGTGGTCACGTTCGATGAGCCGCTCGATCCTGCCTCGATTGGTGAAGCCTACTATACGTCATTCGTCGCTTTGATTTCCGACCCAAGCAGCCAGTTGCCCCTGTCGGCTCTCGAAGCGGTCCCCGGCAACCCAAACCAGGTGCGCGTGGTCACATCGGATGCGCGAACCCCGGGCTTGTATTATTTCGTGTCGCTTTTCAGCCTCACCGACCTCTGTGGCCCCAACCCCCTCATCACTGCCACCTCCAACCAGATTCCGGTCAGCACCTCGTTCCAGGAAGGGGTCAATGGCTTTGTTGGCACGCACGACACGGATGTTCGCTCGACGACGGCGGACCAGGTTCGCGGCGCCGAAGTGGGCAATCTTTCCGACAACAATAATCCCGTGGCTCATGCGCTGATTCGGTTCGACAACATCTTCGGCACCAGCGCCGGGCAAATCCCGTTCGGCGCTTCCATCAGCTCCGCCCGCCTCGTTTTTTACACGGCGAACAACAGTCCGCACACCCATGGCCTCTACCGCATGCTCACCGCTTGGAATGAATCGGCCACTTGGAACACGATGGTGAACGGCATCGATGTCGCCGGCGTCGAGTATCTCGACCCGCCCGACGGGCAGTTCGTCAATCAGAACACGGTTGGCCAGTATAACACCAACGATATCACCGCCTCTCTGAGAGCATGGGCCGAAGGAGCCAACAACTTTGGTTGGTCCCTCCGCCCCATTGGCGGCGATGATGGTTACCAGTTTGCCTCCGCCGAGGCGACGGCGGTCGAACAACGGCCGCTATTGATCGTGGATTACGTGGTCATCCCCGCGCCGATCGTGATCGTCCAGCAGCCGCAGTCGTTGACGGTGAACGAACGGCAGAGCGCCAACTTCAATGTCGTGGTGACCGGCTCCAGCCCGCAATTCCAGTGGTACAAGAACAACGTCCTGCTTCCCGGAGAAACCGGTTCCAGCCTCACCATCGCGAGCGTCGTCCCTTCCGATGCCGGCAGCTACACTGTGACGATCAACAACACCTTCCCGAGCAGCGCCAACAGCGATGCAGCGATCCTGACCGTGACGGCGGACACGCTCCGTCCGACCGTGCTGAACGCCAGGGGCGGAGCGGAGGCGAGCACGACCATCGTGGTCAACTTCTCCGAGGCCCTGAATCCGACCACAGCCCAAGCGGCTGGAAACTACACGCTGCTCGGCCCCGGCGGCATCACCGTCCAGAGCGCCGTCTTGAACGGCACCACGGTGACGTTGACGCTCAGCGGTCCGCGCACCCCTGCCGAGAACTATCAGTTGCGGGTGACGGCCGTCACCGATACCGCTGTGGCACCCAACACGATTGATCCCAACCCGACGACTCTGCCGGTTTCGACACAGTTCGAGTTGGTTTCCGTCAATGGCACGTCATGGAAGTACCTTCAGCAGACGGTGCTGGGTGCGCCGCAGCCCTGCCTCGATGAGACACCGTGGACCCTTGCGGGCTTCGATGACAGCGCTTGGGCCAGCGGCAACGGTGTCTTCTGGGGCACCCGCACCAATAGCGTGGATCAACCGACGCCCAATCCGTTTGCGTTGCCGATCACGCTGGATGGATCGAGCGTCCTCACCATCCTGAACGTGTGGACCAACGACGCCAACGCGTTGCAGGAAACCACTTACTACTTCCGCACCACATTCAACTACCCGTCTGGTTCCACCAACGGAACCAGCCTGCTGCTGCACGGCATGATCGATGACGGCGCCGTCTTCTTCCTGAACGGCAGCCGGATCTATGACGTGCGGTTTACCAACAACCCGGTGTCCTGCACGAACTTCACTGCGGGAGCCGCGACCGGTGGCCAGGGATGGGCGCCAGCGCTCACGAATCGTGGCCAGATCATTGGGCTGGACGGCCTGGTGGCGGGTGAGAACACCCTGGCGGTGCAACTGTTCCAGAACAACAACACCAGTTCCGACGTCACCTTGGGCGTGCAGCTCGCGGCGGAAGTGGTGTCCTTCGGCGGGGCAGCTCCGAGACTCAATTCCGCCTATGACGCCGGGGCGAAAACGCTAACGCTTACCTGGACCGCCACCGACTATGCGCTGTGGGGTGCTCCGTCGGTCAGCGGACCTTGGACCCTGGTCAGCGCGACCAGTCCGGCGGTTGTTTCCACGGCCACCGGCAACCGGTTCTTCCAGTTGCGGAAGTAGTAACCTTTTTGCCATCCCGCAAAAGACACAAAGAAACCGGACGCAAGTCCGGTTTCTTTTTTTTTGAATGGCTTCTGCCCGACGCAGCGCGGCGTAATTCGCGCGCCGCCGGGGCCTCGGCGTCAATTTTTCCAATGGTGTCGCGCGAGAGCATCCCGGAGGGATGCGAGACGTTAGGAAGCGACGGATGAACCGGACACGACCCCGGAGGGGTCGCAGAGCGTGGGAGCGGAAGGCGCGGTTCTGGCACCCCGCTGGGGTGCGGACGTTTTGCGCGGCTGACCGGGGGTCTCTGCTGGGCTGCGACTCCCGGCTAATTTCTGCTGCCCCGCCGGGGCTTGTTCTTCCTGGGGGAAGGCGTTCCGCTATCAACATGGCACCCTACGGGACTGAAACGCCGGTGGCTCCTGCCCCCCATTGCGGTTACTAAAAGCTGATTTGCGCTTCCGGCTGAATTATTCCGCAAGTTTTCCGTCGATTTCTACGCGCCTAATGCTAAACATTATCCGGCACTCCAATGGAATCCGTTGAATCCAAATCCGGTGGGTTGAGTCTCGGCGGCACCTGGCGCCGGCGCGGTGCGGTGGCGTTGCTCGTGGCGGTCACGACAGTTCCGGTGTCCAACGCCGCCACCGCCAAGGTTGACTTCAATCGCGAGATTCGCCCGATTCTCTCCGACAATTGTTTCTCCTGCCACGGCCCGGACGAAAAGGGGCGCAAGGCGAAGCTGCGCCTCGACGTACGCGAGGATGCGATCAAGCCCGGGGACGATGGCAACGCACCCGTTTTCCCGGGCGACCTGGCCAAGAGCCAGGTGGTGCAGCGCATCACCACGAAAGACGACGACGATTTGATGCCGCCGTCGAAGTCGGGCAAGAAGCTCACCGCGGCGCAGATTGAACTGGTGCAAAAGTGGATTGCCGAGGGCGCGGAGTACCAGGGGCATTGGGCCTTTGCGAAACCGCCGCAGCCCAGGCCGCCCGGGGTGAAGACCCAGGCCTGGCCGAAGAACGACATCGACCGGTTTGTTCTCGCCCGTCTCGAAAAGGAGGGGCTGACGCCGTCGAAGGAGGCCGACCAGACCGTGCTCATCCGCCGCGTCACGCTGGACCTGACCGGTCTGCCGCCGACGGCGGAGGAGGTGGATGAGTTCCTCGCCGACGCCCGTCCCGATGCTTACGAGAAGTTGGTGGACCGGCTCCTGCAATCGCCGCGCTTCGGCGAGCAGATGGCGCGTTACTGGCTCGACGGGGCGCGCTACGCCGATTCGCACGGCTACCACATCGACTCGGAGCGCAGCATCTGGAAATACCGCGAGTGGGTCATCGAGGCGTTCAATCAGAACAAGCCGTTCGACCAGTTCACGCTCGAACAACTCGCCGGCGATCTGCTGCCGGACGCCACTGCCGAACAGAAAGTCGCCTCGGGATTTGTCCGCGCGAACATGAGCACCGGCGAGGGCGGGGCCATCGTGGAGGAATACCAGGCCAAGTACACCTTCGACCGCCTCGAAACCTCCAGCACCATGTTCATGGGGCTGACCATGACCTGCGCCCGCTGCCACACGCACAAGTACGACCCCATCACGCACCGCGAATACTTCGAACTCTTCGCGTTCTTCAACAATCTCAACGAGTCGGTGATGGACGGGAATCGTCCGAATCCGGACCCGTTCATGAAAGTGCCGACGCCCTCGCAGACGCAGCGCCTGGCGTGGTTGAAGCAGCACATTGACGAGGCGCAGAAGAATGTGAATGCGCCCATGCCGGAACTCGACGCGGCGCAGGTCAAGTGGCAGGACCAATGGCACCAGAAACTCACCGCCGGCCTGGAAACGCTGGCGTACGGCGGCGCGAGGTCCGTCGTCGATCCCAAGGTCGAGTTCAGGTTGCTCGCGGACCGCTCGATTCTCGTGACCGGCGCAAATCCCACCTCCGACGTGCAGGAGATTTCCGTCCGGCTGACCGCCGGCAATCTCGCGGCGCTGCGCCTCGAAACGCTGCCGTACGATGCGCTGCCCATGAAGGGCGCGGCGCGGGCCGACGATGGACGCTTTCGTCTGGCGGAGATCGAAGCCGAGTTGATTGCGCCAGGCGCGGACAGCAAACCCGTGAAGCTGAAGTTCGCCCAGGCCATCGCCGACGCGCAGGAGGCGAAGTTCGAAATCGACAAGGCCATCGACGGGAAGAAGGACACCGGTTGGGGCGTGGCTTCCGGCGTGGTGACGCAAACGCACACCGCCCTCTTCGTGCTCGATGCGCCGGTGAAGGCGGCGGCGGATTCTGAGTTGCGGGTGCGGCTGAGCTACGAGGCGTCGCCCTCGAAGCGCGCGCTCGGCCGCTTCCGCCTGGCGGTCGCGCGCAATGATGAGATTGCGCAACTCCTCACCCCGCCGAAGTTCGGCAACTGGCAGTTGGTCGGCCCGCTGCTAGCGGATGCCGGAGCGGCGACGCTGGACACGGTGTTGGAGCCGGAGAAGGAGATTGATTTCAAGAAGACCTATCCGGGCGTGCGCGACCCGGCGAAATGGGCGGAGCAGAAGGAGTTTGCCGACGGCAAGCCGAACCTGCTCGTCCAGGATTTGCATGGCATCCACGGCGTGCGATATCTCCATCGCACGCTCAATGTTCCGGTGGAGCGATCGCTGGCGGTCAGCCTGCGCGCCGATGGTGTCTTCAAAATGTGGGTCAACGGCGAACTCGTGCTGACCCGCGACCGCGAGGAACAACCGGGCGATGGTCCCGCGCGCGTCACGGTGAAATTGAAGAAGGGCGAGAACAAGTTCCTGGTGAAGATTCTCACGGTGCAGGGCGCGGCGAATTTCACCTTCGACAAGGATCTGGGCGGCGCAGACACGCTCAGTCCCGACATCGCGGCCTTGTTGGCCACGGCGAAGTCATTTTCCGGCGAGTCAGGGACAAGGCTGCGCAACTATTTTCGCCGCGAGAGTTCTCCTGAGTTTCGCAAGACCTTCGATGACTTGGAGAGTTGGAAACAAGAGAACAGCGATCTCGACAACGCGATCCCGACGACGCTGGTGGCCAAGGAGCGGGACAAGCCGCGCGAAACCCGGATGCTGCTGCGCGGCGAGTACGACAAACTGGGCGAGGTGGTCACGGCGGGCGTCCCGGCTTTTCTGCCACCGCTGCCCAAGGGCGCGCCGACCAACCGTCTTGGCCTCGCGCAATGGCTGGTTGACCCGGCGCATCCGCTCACGGCGCGCGTCAATGTGAACCGTTTCTGGCAGCAGTATTTCGGCACCGGCTTCGTGAAAACCGCCGAGGATTTCGGTATGCAGGGCGAGTTCCCGTCGCATCCGGATTTGCTCGACTGGCTGGCCACCGGATTCATCGCCAGCGGTTGGGACGTCAAGCAACTCCAGCGGCTCATCGTCACCTCGGCCACTTACCGGCAGTCCACCGCGTGTCCGCCGGAGTTGCGCGCGCGCGATCCGGAGAACCGCCTGCTGGCGCGCGGCCCGCGTTTTCGCATGGATGGCGAGATGGTGCGCGACACGGCGTTGTTCCTCGGCGGCTTGCTGGTGGAAAGGATTGGCGGCAAGAGCGTGAAGCCCTACGAGCCGTCGGGTTTGTGGGAGGCGGTGTCATTCAACAACTCGCAGAAATACGTGCAGGACACCGGCGACAGCAATTACCGGCGCAGCCTCTACACCTACTGGAAACGACAAAGCCCACCGCCGAACATGCTCATCTTTGATGCGGCCACGCGCGAGTATTGCGTGGTGAAACGCCCGCGCACCAACACGCCGCTGCAGGCGCTGGTGGTGTTGAACGATCCGCAGTTCGTCGAGGCGGCCCGGGCCTTTGCCACACGGATGATGACCGAGGGCGGAGTTGCGGCCGAGGATCGCATTCGCTGGGCCTTCCGCAAAGCCACCTCCCGAATGGCCACCGCCGAGGAGGTCGGAATTCTGCGCGCGGTCTTCGACCAGCAACTCGCTGACTTCCAGAAGAACACCGAGGCCGCGAACAAATTGCTTTCCGTGGGCGCATTCCAGCCCCAGACGGCACTCGACAAGGGAGAACTTGCGGCGTGGACCATCATGGCCACGATGCTGTTGAATCTGGATGAGACGCTGACCAAGGGATGAGCGCGGACCTTTGAATTTTACCCAATCATGAATCCGTTTCGCGAACACGAACTTCGGGTCACGCGGCGCCAGTTTTTCAGCCGCACCGCCACCGGCATTGGCGCGGCGGCGCTGGGGTCATTGATGAACCCGGCCCTGTTTGCAGCGATGAACTCGGAGGGCGGCGCGCCGCAATATCCGCTGGCCAAGCCTCATTTCCCGGCGAAGGCGAAGCGCGTCATTTATCTGTTCATGGCGGGGGGGCCGTCGCAGATGGATCTGTTCGATTACAAGCCGACGCTCGAGAAGTATCACAACATCGAACTGCCCGCGTCCGTGCGCATGGGGCAACGCATCACGGGCATGACCTCCGGGCAGAGCGCCTTCCCGTGCGTGAAATCGCTCTTCAAATTCGCGCAACACGGCAAGAACGGGGCGTGGGTCAGCGAGCTGCTGCCGCACATCGCGTCCATCGTGGACGACATCACCATCATCAAGACGGTGAACACGGAAGCCATCAATCACGACCCGGCGATCACCTATATCCAGAGCGGCTTTCAGCAGCCGGGCCGTCCGTGCCTGGGCTCGTGGTTCAGCTACGGGCTGGGCACCGAAAACAAGAACCTGCCGGCGTTCATCGTGATGATCTCCAGCGGCAAGGAGAGCGACCAGCCGCTCTACACGCGCCTGTGGAGTTCGGGCTTTCTGCCCAGCGAACATCAGGGCGTGCAGTTTCGCGGCACGGGCGATCCGGTGCTCTTTCTCTCGAATCCGCCGGGCGTCAGTCCTGAAATCCGCCGGCGCATGCTCGACGGTATTGCGAAGCTTAACGAAAAACAGTTTGACGCGTTCGCTGATCCCGAGATCAACGCACGCATCGCACAATACGAGATGGCCTACCGCATGCAGACCAGCGTGCCGGACCTGGTGGACCTCTCGAAGGAATCGCCGGAGACGCTGGAGATGTACGGTCCCGACGTGAAGAAGCCGGGCACCTATGCCAACAACTGCCTGCTCGCCCGGCGCATGGCGGAGAAGGACGTTCGCTTCATCCAGCTTTATCACCGTGGCTGGGACCAGCACCAAAACCTCCCGAAACGCCTCCGCGAGCAATGCAAGGATTGCGACCAGCCGAGCGCGGCGCTCATCAAGGATCTCAAGCAGCGCGGTCTTCTCGATGACACGCTCGTCGTCTGGGGTGGCGAGTTTGGCCGCACCGTTTACAGCCAGGGCAAAATCGAGAAGGACAACTACGGTCGCGACCATCATGGCCGCAATTATTGCATCTGGATGGCCGGCGGCGGAATCAAGTCTGGGTTGGTGTACGGCGAGACGGATGATTACTGCTACAACGTGGTGGAGAATCCGGTGCATATCCACGATGTCAACGCCACCATCCTGCACAGCCTCGGCATCAACCACGAGCGCCTGACCTACCGTTTCCAGGGACGTGATTTCCGCCTGACCGACATCCACGGCAGCGTGGTGAAGGACATTCTCGCCTGAAGATTCGACGCGGGCGCGCCCCACGCTGCCGCTAACCGCCCTGTTGCCTGATTCGCGTTGTTTCGCACGCAAAACCAGAAATTTTTCCAGCATGAGCACGCAGGAAATCTTGCTTGAGGAAATCAAACATCAGCCTGAGCCGGTGCTGCGCGAACTCCGGCATTACCTCGATTTTTTGAAGCGCCAACGCGAGACGGAAGCGCCGATGGACAGTGTCGCGGCCGATACGTGGGAAAAACTTGGCCCGGCCCCGGAAGTGGATTATGACCAGCTTTAACCGCGGCGATGTGGTCGTGGTGGATTTGGGGACTTCGGCCAAAGTGCGACCTTGCGTGGTGGTGTCCGTGGCCCATCCAGACCGTCAACGCAACATGTCGGTGGTCGTGCCCATGACCACGGAAATCCGCGGTGGCGAAGGTGAAAGTCGTTTTCCCAAACCGCGGTGGCCCCGACAGGAATCGGTGGTGAACGTGGTGGGCATCGCCGGTGTGGACAATGCAAAAATCGAGCGGCGCATCGCGGCATTTCCCGCCGGGAAAATGTCAGAAATTGAATTCGCATTGAAACACCTGTTGGGGTTGTGAATTGGAAGGGCCGCACCGAAAGGTGAGGAGTGCTCTTGTCCGGTAACGACAGCCGCGGCTCAAGTTCGGCATTCAATTCAGCAACAAACTAATCGCGCCGGACGCCGCCGCCACCGCCCAGATCCGCGCCACGGCCCGCGCCGGGCTCAGGCCTCGGCGCACGAGCCGGTGCGAAAGGTGGTTGGTGTCGCCAATGTAAAATGGACGGCCAGCTTTCGTGCGCAGGAAGACCACCCACACCAAATCAACCAGCGGCACCGCCAGCACCAGCAAGGGACTGAACACGGCGAACCGGTGCGGATGTTGCGCGGAATAGAAATGCGGCAGGATGGCCAGCACCGCGAGCAGGTAGCCGGTGAGATGGCTTCCCGAGTCGCCGAGGAAGGCGCGGGCGCGCGGATAATTCCAGGGAAGAAATCCTGCCAGCGATCCGCAGATCAGGAACGCGAGCGAGGCCACCAGATAATCGTCCGATCGCGCGGCGGCGAAGCCGAAGAACGCCGCCCCGATCGCACCCAAGCCGGCGCAAAGCCCGTTCATGTTGTCCATGAAATTGAACGCGTTCGTCAGCGTGAGAATCCAGAGGACGGTCACCGCATAACTGAACGCCGCGCTGGGCACAAAGAGCGTGATGCGCACTCCGGCCAGCGCCACCGCGAGCGCCACGAGAAACTGCCCGGTGAACTTCAACGCGGGTCGCAGTTCAAACCGGTCATCCAGCAATCCGAGAGTCGTCATCCCGATTGCGCCGGCCAGGATCACAGCGAGTTGACCAAAGCGCGCCGTGAAGCCGTGCTGCAGTTTCGCGGCGCTGTCATCACCGAACAACGTCCACGCCCCGGCCATCGTCGCCACCGTCAGCGGCACCAGCAGCGAGGTCAACACGGCGAGGCCGCCAGCCAGCGGCATCGGCTGCTGGTGTATTTTCCGATGCCCCGGATCGTCCACGATTCCCCAGCGCCAGCAGCAACGCCGCCAGAGCGGAAGGCTCAAGCCTGCCAGCAGCAGCGCGCCGAGGAAGGAGAGCAGGTAGATGTTCGCGGGGAAGGGCACCGGCTAATGTTGAGTTTTGAGTTGTGAATGAAGAACCCAAACTCCGAAGTTGGGGAGCGCACGCCCCCGGCGTGTGCTGTCCGGCGGCCCGCCGGACAGTGGGTTCCACCATTCTCCGATCGTGACCTGGCGGCCACAAAACTTCCCCAAGAAGTGAGGAGATGGATGGGACGAGGATTTCGGCGGGCCGCCGAAATCGGCACGCGGGCCGCGTGCGCTCCCCATCCGACTTCGAAGTCCGGGTTGAATGGGAGAATCCATTCCGCGCGCGGCTGCAAGCCGCAGGTAAAGCGCGTGCAGGGCGTCCACCATTTGCTCGACGGAGAAATGCGCGCGCACGAAGTCCTGGCCGCGGCGTCCGAGACGAGCGCACGTTTCCGGTTCGCTGGCCAGTTGGACGAGGCGCGCGCGCAACCCATCGCGGTCGCCGGGCGCAAGGAGGAATCCGGTTTCGCCGTCGTGACAGACCTCACCCGCGCCATCGCAATCAAAGACGATGACCGGCCGGGCCGCAGCGAGTGCCTGCGCCACGGCGCGGGGCAGTCCCTCGCGGCGCGAGAGATGCACCAGCGCATCCATCACGCCGACCAATTCGGGAATCTGCGTCGGCGGCACCAGGCCAGTGAAAACGACGTGCCGTTCGAGGCCCGCCGCGCGGACCTGTTGCTCGAAACGTCCGCGCCACGGACCGTCGCCGACGAGAAGGAATTTCACCCGGGGCTGGACGCGGATGAGTTCCGGCGCAATGGCAAAAAGGTCGTCGTGCCCTTTGCGTTCGCAGAGGCGTGAGATTTTTCCGACCACGAAATCGTCCGGAGCCAAGCCCCAGCGGGCGCGCACCGCCGGGGCATTGCGCGCGTCCAGAAACGGTGCCAGGTCGAAGCCGCTGAACACCCGGGTGTATTGGTCCGGGCGACCGATGCCCGCGGCGAGGTACTGTCGCGTCATGGCATCCGCGACGACCACGAAATGCGTGGTGACGCGGCCGGCGCGGCGTTCGGCGGCGGTGAAGATCGCGTTGGCGAGCGTGCCTTGGAACGGGCCGAAGGACGGGCCGTGAATCGTATGGACGATCAAGGGCACGCCCGCGCGGGCCGCCGCGAGACGCCCCAGCACGCCGGCCTTGCCGCTGTGGGTATGCACCAGATCCGGCTGTGTCGCGCGGAAATGCCGGGTGAGCTTTTGCCAGGCGAGAAGATCCTTCCACGGATGCACCGGACGGACGAGTTCCGGCAGAACGGTGAGCAATCCCGGCACGGCAGCGGCCTGGGGTTCGAGCGAGCCTTCGGAGCCACTGGTTGGGCCGGAGAGCAACGCCACTTCAAGGCCGGGCTTGAGGCGCAGGCCGAGAACCGAAGCCAGGGTGTTTTCCTGCGCGCCGCCGACGATGAGCCGGGTGATGACGTGGGCGACGCGCATGATGGGACCGCGCGATCAGAACTTGCCGCTCTTGAGCTGCTTGATGCGCTGGCGGACCTGCTCGGCTTCGGGCACGCCGCGGGGGGCGAGTTCGAGGAACTTGTTGTATTGCCGCAGGGCGGTGCGGACTTTCTTCTGCCGGAAAGCGATCTCGCCGAGGCCGTAGGCCACCGCATGCGACGGGCGCGGCAGGGTGTTTTGCAGGGTCTCGTAATCAGTTTGGGATTCGTCCAGCTTGCCAAGCTGGAGGTTGGCAATGGCCCGGTTGAGCAGCGCCTCGGGATGGGTGGATTGCAGGGCGATGGCCCGGGAGAGCACGGGGATGGCATTCGAGTAGCGTCCTTCCCGCATGAGCAGGTGGCCGTAGTTGTTCAACGCCGTGACGTTTTGTGGCTGCAGCTTCAACTGCTGTTCCAGCACCACGAGGGCGTTGGTGAGGAACCGGTTCGCGAGGTAAAGCTCGGACAGCGTGCTGAAGGGGATGTCCTGGTCAGGGTAGCGCTGCTGCGCGTCGGTGAGGAGTTTGACGGCGGCCGGCAAATCGCCCTGGCCCGCGTGGGCGTAGGCTTCGGCCTGAAGCAGGGAAACTTCGTCGATCGGCGGCAGCGTCTTGCCCGCCGCGGCGGCCCGGATGGAGGAGGTGATCTTGAAAGCTTCGGCCGGCAGGCCGCTGCGCACGTAGGCGTTGGCGAGCGCAAGGCGGGCGACGAGGTTGTCCGGCAGATAGTGCAGCGTGCGGATCAGGTTTTGCGCGGCCTGATGGTAGTTGCGTCCGCGGGCGAAGGACTGCGCGAGGAGGAAGCACGAGTAAGGCTCGTCGAGCGGACCATTCAGACCGAGGATGCCCTCCCAATTGCCGCCGTAATAGAACAGGCGCTTCTTCGCTCCTTCGCTTGGTTCGGGATTATCCAGTTTGTTGCTCTGGAGAATCGTGTTGTAGTCGAGGTTGATGAAGGCCGCGGGATTGTTGGTGTTAAAGGTGAGCGCCAGCCAGAAATAATTGGACGCCATGGGAAGCTGGCCGGCCTTCTGCGCCTCGACGCCCAGGGTGTTGAGCGCCCGTGAATACATTCCGCCAATGTAGAGCGCGGTCGAGTCACGCCGGGGTTCCCGCACGGTGGTCTCCCGCTGGATCTTGCCTGGCAGTTCGCGCAGTTCGCTGGTGAGCATTTTTTTCCAGATGGCGTCGTTGGCCTGCAATTCCGCCGCGGTCAATGCGGGGCCGGCAACGGCGTTGGTGTCGAGCAAATCCATTTTGTAGATCAGACCGTCCGGCTTCTGGTGGAACCGCTCGAAGTAATACCCGAAACTTGGATGCAGGTAATAGACCTGGTTCGACTGCGCGAGGAAGTCCATCAACACCACAAGCGATGGCTGATCGATGGTGTCTTCCAGGGAACGTTGATGCCCCAGACCCGGCCAGCGTTCGCCGTAGCGGTTCGTGAGGAAACGATGATAGCCGGGCGAGGGCAGGGACCGCGTGTCGAGCAACATGAAGCGGTCGCTCTGGCCCGACTTCTTCAAGATCGCATCCAGCGCGTAGAGCCGGAACGGATCATCGCTCATCACCACCGCGCCTTTCGCCGGCAGTTGCCGGGCGGCGGCCTCCGAGTAATCGCTCAACGCCCGGCCGCCGGTCAGGCGCGCCAGCGGGTAGTTCTTGGCCAGCAACCCCAGCGGCACCAGCGCAGCCATGAGCCAGATCGCGAGGACGATTCCCTTGTTGAGCAGCGCGCGCAGGGGCGTTGTCAGCACAAAGGACTTGGGGTCCGGTTTCGTGCCGAAAATGAGGAGGAAATATCCCAGGCAATAGCCCGCGCTCAGCGCGCCGAGAAAGTAAATGGGGAGCAACGGCCAGCCGCCGCCGATGTTGCGCGGGCTGAACATCGGATCGAAGGCCACCCAGGTGCAATACACCAGGAAGAGAGCGTGCAGCACATGCGTCATCAGGTTCGACAACGCCACGCCCGCCGAGCTGATGTCGCCGACCATGCTGGGCCAGCGGATACCGATGAACAGGATTGGCAGGAGCGAGGAGAGGCTGATGAACAGCAGCAGGTAGCGCGGATAGCCGAAGACCGCGCTCTTCTGGAAGCCGACGTTCATTTTCAGCATCTCCCAGAACGTGTGCTGGGTGGTGTCGAGCAAACTGTAGTAAGCCGGCAGGAAGAAATAAAACAGCAGGCCGACCAGAGCGCACAGGGCCAGCCGCGAAAGAAAATCCCAGCGGAAGAAGGCAAGTCCCTTGATCCACACCAGCGAGATGAGGAAGCAAGGCGCCAGCGCCACCATGGCGAGGTTGTTGGTCATGCCGAGCGCGAAAACGAAGGCCGCGCGGTAGAGCCATCCGCCGCGCTCGCCGATGCGGTATTCCAGCAGGCAGCGCACCACGTAGGCAAAGAGCAGCAGGTCCAGGCTCTCCGGGCTGGCCCCGACGGAGTGCTCCCAGAAGGTCAATTGCAGGCCGCAGACCACCACCGCAAACACCGGCGGCAGCCACGATGCCGGGATGGTCAGGAACGAGTAATCGCTCATCTCGTGCTGGCGCTGATCCTTGGTGCGATCGTGCGGCAGGAGAGTGACCGCCCGCGCCAGCAAGGCCAGACTGAGCACCGAGCAGGTCACGGTGAACAGGTTGAGCGCGACCAGTTGCAGGCTGTCCGGCAGCCAGCGGATGGGGAACGTGGCGAGGAAATAGACCGGCGCAACGAAAGTCGGCCGCCAGTCGAAACCGGTGGCGCGCGCCAGCGATGTCACGGAGTTGAACGTCGGCCAGTAGCTGAGCGTGATCAGGTATAACACCAGCGCCACCGCCGCGAGAATCCACGGCAGCCGGCGTTGCACGAAACCCTGTTGAGTTTGGTTTACTTCTTCCATGAGTGCGGAATGCGCTGAGTTGAAACGAACGCGAAATTCTTGGCAAGCGGGGAATGCCCGCGCACCACCCCGGTTGCCGAGACGGCGCGGATCATGCGGATTTGAGCCGGAGGTCGGCCACGCATTCGACGTGCTGGGTTTGCGGGAACATATCGAGCGGAATCACGCGCTTGAGTTCAAAGACACCATCGGCGCATAAAACGTTCAAGTCCCGCGCCAGCGTCGCCGGGTGGCACGAGATGTGGATGACCTGCGCCGGACGCGCCTCCCGCAGCATCGTCAGGCACGATGGCTGGCAGCCGCGCCGTGGCGGATCAAGCAGCACCGCCGTTTGCGTCGCAGCAAACCGCCCCAGCAGTCCGGGCAGCGCCTCCTCGGTCGCGGCAGCGAGGAATTCGCCATTGGTCAGGCTCCGCGCCGTGGCGTTTAAGCGCGCGGCCTTGATGGCCTGCACGTCCAGTTCCACGCCAATAAAGCGCTCGACTGCTCCGGCCAGTTCGATGGCGAAGAAACCCACGCCGCAATAGGCGTCGATGAGAAATTTCGCCCCGCTCTCCCGCAGGCAATCCCGCGCCACCTCCACCAGCTTCGGCAGCAGAAAAAAGTTGTTCTGAAAAAACGAATCCGGCGGCACCGTCCATCCTTCCGGCGCGATGCGCAGCACCACCTTGATCCCGCCCTTGGGCGGCGGATGCGCGCGGACGTGCAACAGTTGCTCGTTGAGCGCCGGTTCGGCGATGGCGCAATGCTCCACGTCCACAATCAGTCCGCAGTCGTGCCGGATGAACCCGATGTCGAGACCCTGGCGCGGTTTGTTCCACTGGCTGCGCACCATGACGCGGTTGCGGTAGCCGTACGGCTGCGGGCATGGCACCACCGGCTCCACCACCGAGCCGGGAAAGCCTCCGATGCGCTCAAACAAATCGGCGATCTGCTTGCGCTTTGCCTCAAGCTGGCGCGGGTAATCCAGATGCTGATACTGACAGCCGCCGCACAAGCCGAAGTGCGGACAGCGCGGCTCGACGCGATCCGGCGACGCCCGCAACACACGCCGCAGTTTGGCGCGGGCAAATCGCTTCTTGACCTCGGTGATCTCGGCCTCGATTTCCTCGCCCGGGATGACAAACGGAACGAACACGACAAAGTCCGCCACGCGCCCGACGCCTTCGCCGCCAAAGGCGAGGTCGTCGATGGTGAGCGTGACGACATCGGCGGTTTTGAGCCCGGGGGAGGATGGCGCGTCTGGCTGCATCGCCCGCAGTCATGGCAAATGGCCGGGGTCGGATCAAGCGGCGAATCTCCCGAGGTTCCGGCGCGTTCCGGCCCATCGGCTCGAACGTATTTTACCGGCGCGGCCAGGAGCCGGCGCAGTTCGACCCACAACCCATCGAGGCGCAAGCCACCCGTATCGGCCTGCATCGCGCCGTACCACGCCACGAATGATCCGTTCTGGGTGGCGGAAGCGCGGCGCGCCTTCGAGTGGTTTCCCGGTCGAAACGATCTGGGTCTCGCGCTCTGCGATCCGGGCACCGGCGGCTGTCGCGACGGCTTGCACGTGGACCGCGTGAGCCAGAATGAAGGCGCCGAATCCACGCTGGCTTTCTTGCTCGCGCTCGCCGAGAAGCGGGCGCTGCCAAACACCCTCACCAGTTTCGAGGAACCGGCGGGCAAATAGCGGGGCCGCCACCGAAGCTTTCGCAAAATGATATTTTGCATCGTCACCTGGCCGGATGGAGCGGCCAGAAGATCGGCAGAAAAATCAGCACGGTAACCGCCAGAACCAGCGTCAGCAGCACACCGGTTTTCACGAAGTCCATGAAGCGGTACTTGCCCGGACCGTACACCAGCAGACAGGATGGCTCGAATGGCGCGATGAACGAGACGGACGCTGCCAGCATGATGCCGATGGCGAAGGTCCGCTCGTTCACGCCGAGGGCGCGCGCCGTTTCCAGCGCCACGGGCAGCACCACCAACGCCGCCGCCGCGTTCGACATCGGTTGCGTCAGGAGAATGGTCAGCGCAAAAAAACCGGCGAGAATCCACATCGGGCCGAGCGGTTTGAGCAGGCCGACGATGGAGGTGGCCAGCATCTTGTCCGCGCCGGTCTTGTCCATCGCCGTGCCGAAGGCCGTCATGCCGCCGATGAGGATGAGCAGGCGCCAGTCAATGGTTTCGTAAATCCGCTCCGCCGGCAGACAACGGAACAGGACGATCAACACCGCGGCGGCGAGAAAACAAACCGCCGGCGGCAACAGATTGAAACCGCTCGCCACAATCGCCGCGGCGAAAATGCCCACCGCGAAGAGGGATTTGCGATGGCGCGGCGCGGCCGGGCCGAGTTCCTCCAGCACGGCGAGTTCACGTTTGCGTTTAATCGCCGCGATGCGTTCCTGGCGTCCCTGCACCAGCAGCAGGTCACCCACCTTGAGTTTGATCGCGCCGATCTTTTCGCGCAGAGGACGGCCCCGGCGGTGGACCGCCAGCACCGTCAATCCGTATTCCTGCTGGTAATTGGTTTCCTTGAGCGTGCGGCCCGCGAGATTGGACTGCGGGGTGACGAGGGCTTCGGCGATCTTGGTGTCTTCGTATTGCAGATCCTGGTCGCCGATTTTGAGGTCGGCTTTGATCTCGATGCCCTCGGTGGTTTTAACCTTCATCAGGTTTTCGATGTTGCCGGTGACGAGCAGCAGGTCGGCTTCCTGAATGAAAGACTGGTCGTTGGGGACGAATTGTTGCGGGCCGCGAATGACTTTGAGAATGCGAAAATCGAGCTTCGACAGTTCCGACCGAAAGACCCGTTGCCCGATCAGTGGCGAGCCGGGCATGACGACGATCTCGCTCAGATAGTCGCGGATGGCGAAGTCTTCCGTCAGGCTTTCGTCGCGGTGCGCGGGGAGGAGGCGCTTGCCCAGCACCATCATGTAGGCGATGCCCACCGCGACGATGATCAACCCGATGGGCGTGATCTCAAAGAAGCCGAGCGGCTGCATCTGTTCCCGCACGATGTAACCGCTGACCGCAATGTTGGTGGACGTGCCGATGAGCGTGCAGGTGCCGCCGAGGATCGAGGCGTAGGCCAGCGGGAGGAGGATTTTCGACGGGCTGATTTTGGTTTTGGCGGCGAGAGCCATCACCGGTCCCACGCACATGGCCGTGACCGTCGTGTTGTTCATGAACGCCGAGAGAGCCGACACGAACGCCATGAGCAGGAAGAGCAGGCGATTCTCCCCGCCGCCGGCCAGTTTGATCAACTTCGCACCGACGGCGTCCAGCGCGCCGGTTTCCTGCAACGCGCCGCCGATCACGAAAATGCTCGCGAGCATGATGATAACCTCTTCGCTGAAACCGGCGAAGGCCTCCCTCGGAGTGAGAATGCCGAGACCAACCAGCGCCAGGAGCAACCCCAACGTGAGCAGATCCACCGACACAGACTCCAAGGCGAACAGCACCACCGCCAATACCAGCAAGGCGAGGACGAGCGCAATCTGCCAGCCGGGCGGCAGGGCGATGGCGAAAAGCAAATCCATTCCAGCGGACTATGTGGTCGGAAAATCCGGTGGCAAGAGGGAACCGCCCAAGGATCGTCCGAATCCGGGATACGGCATCCCTGCTCGCTTTCCTGTCCTCGCAGGCGACACTGCAGCCGATGAAAAAGCCGTCCCTCCATCCAACCATCTCGCCGCGTAGCCGCGCCTCATTGTGAAAGCCACCACCCTCCACGCCAAACGCATCGGGCCGGCGCTGATCCCGGATCGCTCGCGGGTTTGATGCGCCCGTTTCGTCCCACCACCGACGAGATCGCACGCCGAATAGTCGCCCGTGTGGTGGCCCTGCCGGATGAGCAGGTGAGCAAGTTGCTGGGCCAGGTGCTCGGCGAATTCGCGGATCGGCACGAGCAGGTGGAGAATGTTTTCCGCAGACGCTTCGCGCAGGTGATGAATTATCTGGATCCCGGCGCGCTGGCTTCGCCCGAACGGCAGAGGCTTCTCGGCGCTTACTTCACAAAACCCGACTGGCTTTTCGTTCGATGGATCTGGCGACACAGGGCCGCGAACAGAATGCTTCGTCGAGACTGGATTTGCCGGAAGCTGGATTGAGGGTGCGTTTCTATTTCTTGCCGGCCGATGCGCCACGGGAGTGTCGCCGCGACCGGACGACGGGACGACGACCCGTTTCGGCGCTTGCCTACCGCCCGAATCCATCCGATAACCTGACGCACACGGTGAACGCGGCTACTGCCAAAATTCTTCCGCCCGGTGCGGCCCGAGGTCTGGCCGCCGCAGTGATGCTCTGTCTCTGGCTCGCCCTCGGATTGGCTTCATCCTCGCCGCAGATCCACCACCGCCTGCACGCCGACTCGCACCAGACCAGCCACGAGTGCGTCGTGACTCTGCTTTCGAAGGGTCTCTTCGCCGGGCCGGAATCCGCCTCGGTGAATCTCGTCGCACCGCTCTCCAGTGAATGGATGCCGGCGGCGTTGTCGCTGGTCCATGTGCCATCGTCCGATGTTCGCCTCGCGCCGGGCCGCGCTCCACCGGCTGGTTTCGCCCTCTCCTCATCAACCTGCTAGTGGCGCGGCTCCAGGACTCCCGGCCGGCGCGCTGGCGGGTGTCGTCCTCTTGTATGTTCCCGGGGAGTTCATGAATCCGTGGCGGTGGGAATCCGCCGTCCGAGTCCGAGGCAGATATGAATTTTGAAAAATCTCTCCTGCTCATGGCCATGGTGGGCCTGAGCGTGGCAACGCTTTGCGCTGCCGACAATCCCCCCGCAGAAATCGAAGCACTCAAGAAGCAGTTGCAGCAGGCGCAGGACGCCTTTGAGAAGGCGATGCGCGAGCAGCGGCAGGTCATCGAATCGATGGGCCGCAAAATTCAGGAATTGGAGACCGCCCAGCGCGGGCCGGCCGTGTCCGTGACCAATTCAACGCCGATCTCTGCGGGTTCAGCTCCTGTAGTTACCAACCTCTCAATCGCAGCGGCTCCAACGACCTATCCAGCGCTCGCCCCGTTGCCCGCCGCCACTGCCGGCGTCACACCCGTGCCGTGGGCGCCGACGGATCCGATCCGCATCGGGCGCGCCGGGCAGGCGTATCTCGATCTGAGTTTCGATGCGCTGATCGACGCGGGCTGGTCCACCGCGTCTGATCCGGGCGCCTATTTGAACCTCGGCGGGCACGATCCGCGCAGCCGCGGCTTCTCCATTCCCGACGCGGAGATTTCGTTCGTCGGTGCGGTCGATCCGTATTTCAAAGCCATCGTGGATATCGGCTTCTCGGTCGATGGCAACGGCGACACGGGAGTCGAGGTGGAAGACGCCTACCTGATGACCACCGCGCTGCCCTGGAATCTCCAGGCGCGGGCGGGCGAGATTTACGCGAACTTTGGACGGCAAAACACGCTGCACGCGCACGCCTGGGATTGGGTGGATCAGCCCATCATCCTCAACCGCGCCATGGGGCCGGATGGACTGCGCAACCCAGGCGCGCAAATTAACTGGCTCGCTCCGCTGCCGGTCTTCACCGAACTCAGCCTCGGTATCTTCAATGGCGCCGGCGAGACGGCCTTCAGCTACCGCAACCTTGGTGAGGAAGGCCCGCTCGGCGGCACCGAAATCCACGGTCGCCGCACGCAGGACTACGGCATGAACGGGCCGGGCGATCTGCTCTACGTGCCGAGGCTGGCGATGTCGTTTGACTTGACTCCAAACCAGACCGTGATGGCCGGCGTGTCGGCAGGGTTCGGCGCGAATGACACCGGTCCGAGCCAGGACACGCGCGTCTATGGCTTCGACCTTTACTGGAAATGGAAATCGCCAAACGCGAACAAGGGCTTCCCGTTTGTTTCGTGGCAGACCGAGGGCGCGTATCAGGTGTTCGAGGCCGGAGCTGATCCGGTGGCGGGATTGCCGGCAGAGGATCTGCGGGACTACGGCTTCTATTCGCAGGTGCTGTGGGGCTTCAAACCGCGCTGGGTCGCCGGACTGCGCGGCGAGTGGGCCAATGGCAACCAGGCCATCTTCGATCCGAACGATGTCTATCGCGGCGAGCGCATCCGCGTTTCGCCCAACCTCACATGGTATGTGACCGAATTCTCGAAGATCCGCCTGCAATACAACTACGACTACGGCCACAACTTCGGCGCGGCGAGTTCCATCTGGCTCCAACTCGAATTCCTCCTCGGCGCCCATGCGGCGCATCGCTTCTAAGATGAGCGCAACACACACACACCTGCTGAATCGCGTGCCGTTCGCTCGTAGCGCAGGTTTCCAAACCTGCTGTGTCGCCGACTTCCAAGTCGGCAGACCGTTCGACCTTTCCCGCGCCTGCGGGTTGGAAACCCGCGATACGGCAGATTGGAAATCTGCGCTACGCCCGGCGGCTTTCGCCAGCGTGGGTAACATCCCATCCAAATCATCCATGAAACGACTCCTTGCCATCCTTCTTCTCGCGACGATCACGGCTTGCCCTGTGCACGCCAAACTCAACCTCGTCGTCACCACGCCCGATCTGGCCTCGATTGCCGAGGCCATCGGCGGCGCGGGGGTGAGCGTCACCACGCTCACGCGGCCCACCGAGGATCCGCATTTCGTCGATGCCAAGCCGAGCTTCGTGCTCAAGCTCAACCGGGCCGATGCCGTCCTCGAAGGCGGCGCTGACCTGGAAGTCGGCTGGCTGCCGGCGCTGCTCGAACAATCGCGTAACAACAAGCTCGCCAGCGGCGCGCCGGGCCGTCTGCGCGGCAACACGGGCGTTGCGATGCTCGAAGTCCCGACCACGTTGGATCGCTCGATGGGCGATGTTCATGCGGCGGGCAATCCGCACTTCATGATGGATCCAGCGAACGCCCGCTTGCTCGCGGCCTACCTCGCCGCGTCATTCTGCCAGCTCGACGCCGCGTCGTGCGAAACTTACCGCGCGAACCTGAAAAAGTTCACCGCGGAACTCGACGCGAAGATGGTCGAGTGGCAGAAGCGTCTCGCGCCATTCGCGGGCCAACACATCGTGGCCTACCACAATTCGTGGCCCTATTTCGGCAAGCGCTTCTCACTGAACATCGACCTCTTTCTCGAACCCAAGCCCGGCATCCCGCCGAGTCCGACTCATCTGGCCGGGGTGATCAGAAAGATGAAGCAGGACGACGTGCGCGTGGTGTTCGTCGAGCCTTACCTCAGCCGGCGCACCGCTGAAAAGGTGGCGGAGGAAACGGGCGCGACGGTCGTCGATGTGACGCAATTCCCCGGCGCGCTCAAAGGCACCGCCGGCTACCTTCAACTCATGGATTATCTCGTCAACGCCGTGGCGGCTGCCTTGGAAAAGAAGAAGTGATCGCGGCCTGGATTGGGACTAACTCGATATGGAAATCATCGCCTTGTTGAAATGGCCGCTGCTCGCGTGCCTGCTGCTGCCGTGGTTGCTGGTGTATCTCGGACTGCACATCGTCCAGCGGCAGATCATCTTCGTGGACCTCGCGCTCGCGCAGGTGGCGGCGCTGGGCGCCGCGCTGTCGATGCTGCTGGGCTACGACGTGCATGACTGGCAGAGCTACGCCTTCTCGCTCAGCTTCACCTTCGTCGGCGCGGTGCTGTTCACCTTCACGCGCTCGGGCTATCACCGCGTGCCGCAGGAAGCGCTCATCGGCATCGTCTATGTCGTCGCAGCGGCGGCGGGCATCCTCGTCCTGAGTCACAGCACGGGCGGCAAGGAGGAACTGCAGCGCTCGCTGGTGGGCGAGTTGCTCGTCGTCCAGCACGTCGAGATCTACAAGATGTTCGGGCTGTTCGTGGCCGTCGGCGTGGTGCATTTCCTCTTCCGGGAAAAGTTCCTCGCAGTTTCGGCGGATCCCGACGGAGCCGCGGCCCGGGGCATTTCCGTGCGCTGGTGGGATTTCATCTTCTACCTGCTGTTCGGCCTGGTGGTGACGAGCTTCGTGCATGTCGGCGGCGTGCTGCTGGCGTTCACCTTCCTCATCGTGCCGGCGGTGTGCGCCAATTATCTCGCCGACTCCATGGGCGCGCGCCTGCTCATTGGCTGGCTGGTGGCCACCGTGGGCAGCCTGCTCAGCCTGCTGGTGACGGCCAAGCTCGATTTCCCGATTGGCGCCACCATCGTCTGCGGCCTGGCGGTGTTGCTGGTGCTGACGATGATCGTTGCCGCGCTGCGTGGAAGGATGACCGGGCCGGCGTCTGCGCCCGCGCCGGTGGCGCGGCATTGAGTGTCCAGCTTGGAAGCCGCGCATCTGGACGGTCCCCCCGATCGGAAGTAGCGCAAGCCTACGGCTTGCGACCGTGCTGCCGGGCCTCTGGCTTGGCGCAAGACCAGCGCAGCAGTAACACCGGCAACCTGGAAGGTTGCGGGACGGCAGCAAGCTGGAAGCTTGCGCCACTACGCTGGGTGAGTTTTTGCAAAGGCGCCCACTTGGCAGTCGCAGGCAATCGCACTCCTCCTTTGACCTGTCGTGTCGTTTTCAAAAGGAGACTTCTGTGTGCGATCAAAAGAAGGCTGGAGGTTAGAAGACCGGGCAGTGGAGCAGGAGGATGGGGGCGGCTTTTGGATCGGGTGCCTGGCGCAGATAATAGATGTCGCCATCTGGGCGTAGGCAGTGGATGACGGTGGCGCGGGGCGGAGCCTCCACGGATTGACGATGGGCCTGGCAGCGTGCTGCTATTTGGGAACATGCGCAGGGCGCGTCTGTCCGAGCGCGCGGGGACAGACGCGCCCTGCTACCCGTGATGGTTGGGACCAAGCGTCTTCGGGTAGCCCATTCCAAGGTCTTGCCAGTAACGCCCATTTCCCCGGACAGTTGTTCCCGGCGGCAACGTCCGGGCGTGATTGCATTTCATTCTTCATCCTAAAAACCGCAGTTCAACCACGGATGGACACGGATGGACACGGATGTCAGGCACTTGCAGAAACCAGTGGATCATCCGGAAGGTGAGGAAGACAGGCCGCAGGAAATCCGTGTGTATCCGTGTGCATCCGTGGTTTATGACTTTTCCGCCCGATGCCAATTGCTCCGTTTAGGTTCAAACCTTCGTGCGGTCGGGCCATGATCCACTCGCCAACACCCTGACCATCGCCTTCCGCAGTGGCGGCGTGTGTGCCTACTCCCGCGTGCCGCCTTCGACCTACGCTGGCTTGATGAAGGCGAGTTCGCACGGGAATTTGTTTCACGCCAACATCAAATACCGGAGCGCCTCCCGGAAGGTTTCTGGATGAGAAAACTCCGCGACGATTTCACCTGAAACCGGCTCACGCCCGAGCAGCGGGATCCTGCGACACTTTCCTTGCGGGCTTTGGGGCATGCGATTCCGGGCCCGGCCAGTCCGTCCTTGTTCTTTCCACCCGGCCCGCTAATTGCTTTTCCTGCTATTTTCAAGTCATGCGCTGTCCGAATGGACCGATATTGCCCTGAAGAATCGCGACTAAAAGTCGTTTGAAGTTCTCCAAACCGATGGTAACTTGTCACGCCAACGTCACAAGATCGTTGATTATTATGAAGAAAGCCCTGTCCCTGTCCTGTTTCTGCCGGTCCCTGTCCCAAATCGGTGCGGGTCTGCTCGCCCTGCTTCTGCTCACGACGGGCGCGGCCCTGCACGCGGCCCCGCTGAACGACAACTTCGCCAGCAGCATCGCCTTGCGCAGCCTGGTGATGACCACCACCGGCGACAACACCGGAGCCAGCCGCGAGGGCGGCGAGCCGTTTCACTGGGCCACCACCGGGGGAAATTCCGTCTGGTGGAACTGGATCGCGCCGTTCAGCGGCGCGGCCACCATCACTACGTCGAACAGTTCGTTCGACACCATCCTGGCGGTTTACACGGGATCGGCGGTAAGCAGCCTGACCCTGGTGGGGAACAACGACGACAACGACCCGGGGGTGATTAAATGGAGTAGCGTCGCGTTCAACGCGGTCGCGGGCACGACCTACCAGATTGCGGCGGATGGATACGGCGGCGCGGTGGGCAGCATCGTCCTCAACGTGACCGGCCCGGCGCCCGGCGCACCGATCAGCCTTGTTCCGGCCGGGGCTCCGTGGAAATACCTCGATACCGGCAGCGATCAGGGCACGGGGTGGATCCAGCCGGCCTTCGATGATGCGACGTGGCTCGACGGGGTGGCGCAACTGGGCTTCGGCGAATTTGATGAGGCGACGGTCATCCAGCAGACCAACAGCCTCGATGGCTCCACCAACATCACCTTCTATTTCCGCAAGGCCTTCACGGTGGCCAATCCGGCGGCCTTCGCCTCGCTCAACCTGTCGCTGCTGCGCGATGACGGAGGCGTTGTTTATCTCAACGGCCAGGAGGTTTTCCGCACCCCCAACATGCCGGCGGGAGCCAATTATCTGACCCTGGCGACTGCCACGGGGGAGAACACGGTGGACACGGCGTCGCTGCCAGCCTCGGCCTTGGTTTCCGGGAACAACGTCGTCGCAGTGGAGGTTCACCAGCAGGCGCTCACGTCGAGCGATGTCAGCTTCGACTTTTCCTTGAGTGGCGTGCCCGTGGTGAGCGGCAGCAACGGCGCGCCCGTCGTCGCCATCACCAGCCCGGCGGGCGGAGCCTCGGTGGCTTCGGGGGCGTTCGTGCCGGTCAGCGTAGATGCCCATGATCAGGACGGCTCGGTGGCGCGCGTGGAACTGTATCTCGATGGGGGCAAGATCACCGAAACGACTACCCATCCCTACGCCATGACGTGGATCCCCGCCGCGCTCGGAGCACACTCGCTCACGGCCGTGGTCGTGGACAACCTGGGCCTGGCGGTCACCTCGGCGCCCGTTGCGGTGCAGGTGACAGCGGGCGTGCTGGCCGGCGCCCTGGAATTCAACGGCGCGAACAACTACGTCACCTTTGGCTATGCGCCTGCGCTCGGGGTTTCCAATTTCACCCTCGAAGTCTGGTTCAAGCGGACCGGCACCGGCGTGGCCGGCAGCAGCGGTGGCGGCGGCATCCTGGCCATTCCTCTCCTGACCAAGGGCCGTGGCGAGTCCGATGGAAATAATCTGGACTGCAACTTCTTTCTCGGCATTGACACCGCCCGCGGCGTGCTGGCGGCGGACTTCGAGAGCTTTGAATATTTCGCCACAAATAATCACCCCGTGTATGGGAACACCGTCATCACCAACAACGGCTGGTATCACGCGGCGGCGACCTTCAACGGCACCAACTGGTCGCTCTATCTGAACGGCGTCCTGGAAACCAATGCGCCCGCGCCTTACACGCCCCGCTGGGACAATCTCCAGCATGCCGCGCTGGCCACCAGTCTGGATTCGGGTGGAAACCCGGCGGGCTATTTTGCCGGCGTCCTCGATGAAGCGCGCATCTGGAATTACGCCCGCAGCGGCGCGCAGATTGCCGCGGGAAAAAATCAGGAAATCACTTCCGGGACGGGTCTCCTGGCCCGCTGGGGCATGAACCAGGCGGGTGGCGCATTGCTGGCCAACTCGGTGGCGGGAGGGGTGGATGGAACCCTCGTCAACAGTCCGCTGTGGGTTCCGGGCTATTTGTTCGCCCAGCCACCCGCCGTGTCGATCACCAGTCCGCTGGATCTGGCTGCCTTCACCCAACCGGCGGGCATCACCCTCGATGCCAGTGCGACAGATCCCAACGGTGCCGTCGCGAAGGTCGAATTCTTCCGCAATGGGGTGAAACTCGGCGAGGATACCGCCGCGCCCTTCAGCTTCGTCTGGTCCGGCGCAGGCGTCGGCAACCACGTCCTCACCGCCGTCGCGACGGATGACACCGCGCTTTCCAGCACTTCCGCACCGGTGCGCGTCACGGTCAACAGCCCGTTTGTCGCCCTGACCGGACCGACCAACACCGCGCGCTTTGCCGCCCCGGCCAGCATCGCGCTGGCGGCCAGCACCACCAACACCGCCACGCAAGTACAGTTCTACAACGGTGCCAGCTTGCTGGGAACGGATACCGCCGCGCCCTACACCTTCGCTTGGAACTCCGTCGCCGCCGGAAACTACTCGCTCACCGCCGTCGCCACAGCAGGCATCCGCTACACCTCCGCGCCGGTCGTCATCAGCATCATCGTGAACCAGTCGCCCACCGTGGCGCTCACCTCACCCGCCAACAACGCGACGTTCGAGGAATTGGCCATCATTCCACTCACTGCCACGGCCAGCGACTCCGACGGCGCGATTGCGAAAGTGGAATTCTTTACGGGTGCCACCAAACTTGGTGAAGACTCCGTTACTCCCTTCAATTACACCTGGCCCAATGTCACCGCCGGCCTGGCGCAACTCACCGCCGTGGCCACCGATGACCTCGGTTCCCGCAGCACCTCGGCAGTGGTCAACGTCACCATCGTGACCAACACCCCGCCCTCCGTCGCCACTGTCACGCCAGCGCCCGGACCGGTGGGCGGCCTCACCGTGATCACGGTGAACTTCAGCGAGGCAGTCACCGGCGTGGATGCCGCTGATCTGCTGGTCAACGGCGTGGCGGCCAATTCCGTCAGCGGTGCCGGGGTGAGTTACACGTTCAGCGTCATCCAGCCCGCCACGAACGATGTCGCCATCACCTGGGTCGCCGGTCATGCCATCGCCGACCTGGGCACTCCCTCGAAGCCCTTCAATCCGGCCGCGCCGGGCAACACCTGGTCCTACGTGATCACCGACGTGACGGCACCGACCATTCTCGCGCAGACTCCGGCCGCAGGATCCACGGTCTCCTCCCTGACGCAGGTTCAAGTGACGTTCAGCGAGCCTGTCTCCGGAGTCGGCGCGGATGATTTTCTGATCAACGGCAGCCCCGCGTTCAGCGCGAGCGGCAGCGGCGCCAACTACACCTTCACCTTCCCGCAGCCGGCGCCGGGTCAGGTGGACATCCGTTGGGCCGTGGGCCACGGCATTGCCGACCTGGCCGCCGCGCCCAATGCCTTCGAGGCTGCGGGCGCGGGGGCGACCTGGAGCTACACCGTGCTCACGCCCCGCACCCCGCTGGTGGTCGCCAATTCCGTCTGGAAATTCCTTGATGATGGCACGGATCAGGGCACGGCCTGGAGTCAGACTGCGTTTGATGATTCGGCATGGACCAACGGTCCGGCGGAACTCGGTTTCGGCGATCTCGACGAGGCGACGGTGGTCAACGGCGGCCCGCCCAACAGCCGCTTCATCACCACCTATTTCCGGCGCGCGTTCGCCGTCACCAACGCCGCCAGTTTTACGAATCTGATTGTCCGTCTGCGCCGGGATGATGGCGCGGTTATTTACCTGAACGGCGTCGAGATTTTCCGGAGCAACATTGCAGGCGATCCGATCCTGTTCAATACACTGGCTTCGTCGGCCGCCGGCGACGATGGCTACACCTGGTTTGAGGGCAATGCCAGCGTGTCGAGCCTCGTTGAAGGGTCCAATCTGGTGGCGGTAGAAATTCACCAGAGCGCTCCCAGCAGCTCCGACATCAGCTTTGACCTGGAACTCATCGGTGAAGGCGGCGGGACGGCCTACTCGCCGCCGTATCTCACCGTGGTCTCGCCCACTCCCGGGGATGTGCTCGCGCTGACGAATATCACGGTGACTTTTAGTGAGCCGGTGACTGGGGTGAACGCCAGTGATCTCCTCATCAATGGAACGTCCGCCTCAACCGTGAGCGGCGGCACCAGCAACACCACCTTCACCTTTGGCTTTTCGCAACCAGCCTTTGGGGCCGTCTCGGTGACCTGGACCGCTGGCCACGGCATCCTGGACTTCGACACTCCGCCGCATGAGTTCAATGCCACGGCACCCGGCGCAACCTTCCAATACCGCCTCTTCAACCCGAATGCCCCGACAGTCCTCTCGCAGAATCCAGTGGGCGGTTCCACGGTCTTGAACACGCTCACGCAGATTCAGGTCACCTTCAGCAAGGCGGTGAGCGGCGTGGATGCGGCGGACCTGTTCATCAACGCGACTCCGGCCAGCGGCGTGAGCGGCAGCGGCGCGAATTACACCTTCACCTTCGCGCAACCCGCTTACGGCAACGTGGCCATCACCTGGGCGGCGCTCCCCGGCATCACCGAGTCCGGCGTGCCGGCCAATGCCTTCGAGCCGGCGCGTCCCGGCGCGACGTGGCAATACACCTTCATCGACACCATCGCGCCGACCGTCGTTGGCCAGACTCCGGCGGCGGGCGGCAATGTGACGAACCTCACCCAAATCACGGTGCAGTTCTCCGAAGCCGTGCAGAATGTGGACGCCGCCGATCTGTTGATCAATGGAGTTGCGGCCACGGGCGCGACCGGGACGAACGCCACCTACACGTTTACCTTCCCGCAGCCCAACGCCACCGTGCTCAACATCTCCTGGGCGGCCAATCATGGCATCACCGATTTCGCGGCCGTTCCGAATGCCTTCGACGCCTCCGTCCCCAGCGCGAACTGGATCTATCTCACTCCGGACAATGTCGCGCCAACGGTCGTCAGCCTGACGCCGGCAGCGGGCGCCACGGTGCGCGCGCTCGCACAGATCACGGTCGTTTTCAATGAGATCGTCACGGGGATCAACGCAGCGGATTTGTTGGTCAAAGGCGCTCCCGCAACTGGCATGTCGGGTTCGGGCGCCGGGCCGTACACGTTCACCTTCACGCCGCCGGCGACCGGCGCAGTGGCCGTGGCTTGGGCCGCGGCGCATGGCATCAGGGATTTCGCCGCCCCGGCCAACAACTTCGCGGGCGGATCGTGGAACTACACGTTGAACCCCAACGCGAAGTTCGACGGGGCCGTGGTGATCAATGAAATCATGTATCACCCCATCTCGGAGAACCCTCTCGAAGAGTACATCGAATTGCGCAACGTGACCGCGTCGCCCATCAACCTGGCGGGCTGGCGCTTCACGCGCGGCATCGATTTCGCGTTCCCGGTGGCGACGATTCCTGCGTTCGGCTTCGTGGTGGTGGCCGCCGATCTCGCAACCTTCCAGGCGAAGTACCCGGGTGTGACCAATGTTCTCGGCAACTGGGTGGGGCGCCTGAGCAACATCGACGAAGATGTCGAGATCGAGGACGCCACCGGCACGCGCGTGGACCTCGTGCACTACGCCAGCCAGGGCGACTGGGCGATCCGCCAGCGAGGAATCAATGATTTGGGTTCCTACGGCTGGGAGTGGTACGCCGAGCACGACGGCACCGTGATGAACACCGGACCCGGCGGTGAAATCGGCGGCGGTAAATCGCTTGAACTCATCCAGGCGCTGCAACTGAACGACAATGGCCAGAACTGGTCGGCCAGCGGTCCCGTGGGCGGCACGCCGGGGCGAACCAACTCGATCACCGCAACCAACATTGCGCCGCTCATTTACAGCGTGGCGCACTTCCCGGCAGTGCCGAAGCCGACCAACGTGGTCTTCATCACGGCGCAACTGGTGGATGAGAAAACCAACGGCATCACCGCGCAGTTGTTCTTCCGCGACGCCACTTCGACGGCTCCCGGCGCGTTTGTCTCGACCAACTTCCTCGACGATGGGCTGCATGGCGACGGCGCCGCGAAGGACGGCATCTTTGGCGCGATCCTTCTGGCCAGTGCCAACGGCACGATCATCGAGTTCTACGTGCAGGCCGCGGATTCCTTCGGCGTCAGCCGCACCTGGCCCGCCGCCGCGCGCCAGCTCGATGGCAGCTTCGCCCAGACCGCCAACGCGCTCTATCAGGTGGATGACAATCTCGCGCCGCCCAGCCCCTCGACGGCGAGTCACCCGCTGTATCGCGTCATCATGACTGGGGCGGAGCGGCTGGAGTTGCAGAATATCAACAGCTCCAGTGACGCAGAAATGAATGCGACCTTTGTCACGGTCGATGGCTCTGAAACCGAGATTCGCTGCAACTGCGGCATCCGCATTCGCGGCGCCGGTTCGCGCGGCCGAGCCGTCAAAAATCATCGCATCAACATCCCGAACGACCGGCGCTGGAAGGGCGTGGACGAGGCGAACATCAATTCCCAGTTCATCCACTTGCAGAGCCTGGGCGGTGCGCTGTCCGCCGTGTCGGCCCTGCCGGCAGCGGAGGCGAGACCGGTGCAGTTGCGCCTCAACGGCGCCAATCTGGCGGGCAGTGATAGCTTTGGCAGTTACGTGTATGTCGAATCGCTCAATGGCGACTGGGCCAACCGCATCATGCCCACCAATTCCGGCGGCAATGTCTATCGCGCGTCCATCTATCCGTGGATCGCGAACCTGAAGTTCCTCAACACCACCAATCCCGCCACCTGGGTGGCCAACGGCTACTCGAAGACCTCGAACGGCAGCGAGAACGACTGGCACGATCTCAATGATCTGACGCGCGCCCTTTCCAGCGGACTGCCGGAGAATGAATATCTCGAAGCGGTCCGCACCAACGTCAATGTCGAGTTGTTCCTGCGCTATTTCGCGCTGTGCAACCTGTTGGATTACCAGGAGACCTCCCTCTGCCGCGGCGTGGGCGACGACTACGCGATGTATCGCGGCACCACCGATCAGCGCTTCCAGATTGTGCCGCATGACTTCGACACCATCCTGGGCTTGGGTGACAGCAGCGGCAGCACCGCGCGTTCAATCTGGGAAGCCGTGGTTAATCCGCCCAGTGCCGACCCCAACCTGCAGGCGGTGTTCCTGATTCGCTTCATGCGTCATCCCGAATACGCGCCGGTATATTTCCGGGAGTTGAAACGGCTGGTAGAGACGACGTTCTCCGCCACCCAGTTTAATCCGCTGGCGGACGAGGTACTCGGCGGCTGGGTGCCGCAGGCGACCATCGACGGGATGAAGACTTTCGTGAGTGGCCGGCGCGCCTCGGTGCTCTCGCAGTTGCCGCTCGTTTATTCGGTGAACGTGCCACTCTCCATGGCCAGCGGGTACTTTGCCACGACCGCCGCCAGCGTCACCCTCGACGGCCAGGCCAATGCCATCGACACCAAGACCGTCAAGGTCAACGGCAGCACCGCCAATTTCGTCGTCTGGCAGGGACGTTGGACCGCCGCCATTGCGCTGGCTCCCGGCCTCAACAACGTGCTGGTGCAGTATCTCGGCGCTGGCGGCGCGGAGGTCGGCCGGACCAACGTCACCATCTGGTATGACGACGGCAGCGTGCAGAACGTCTCCGGTGCCATCGCCGTGAACACTTCGTGGACCGCGGCGGGCGGACCTTACAACGTGACAGCCAACCTCACCGTGAACTCGGGTGCCACGCTCACTATCCAGGCGGGTACCACGGTGTACCTGGCCAGCGGCGTGAACATCACCGTCGCCAACGGCGGCCGCATTGTGGCGGACGGAGCCGAGACGGCACCGATCCACTTCACCCGCGCGCCGGGCAATGCCGCGACGTGGGGCGGCATCACGATCAATGGCGGGGCAGGTTCGCCCGAGACGCGGTTCGCCTACACACATTTCGAGGGCAACGGTTCGACGGCGATTCATTCCAGCGCCGGCACGGTGTTCCTTGATCACCTGAGCTTCAGCAACACGGCGGTGCAATACCTCTCGCTTGATGGCTCGTCGTTCGTGGTGCAGGACTGCGTCTTCCCCGCGACCACGGCGTCCTTTGAGCCGGTGCATGGCACGGCCGGCATCAAGAGCGGCGGGCGTGGTTTGTTCCTGCGCAATTTCTTCGGCCCGATCACGGGCTACAACGACGTGATTGACTTCACGGGCGGCAACCGCCCCGGCCCCATCTTGCAGTTCATCAACAATGTCTTCACCGGATCCGGTGATGACTTGCTCGACCTCGACAGCACGGACGCCTGGGTGGAGGGCAACATCTTCATGCACATCCACAAGAACGGGTCACCCGACTCCTCCAGCGCGGTCAGTGGGGGGGCCGACAACGCCGACCTCTCCCAGGTCACCATCATCGGCAACCTGTTTTATGACTGCGACCAGGCGGCGATGGCCAAGCAGGGGAATTTCTTCACGTTGATCAACAACACCGTCGTGCGCCAGACCAAGCTGGGTGGCCTCGACACCGACGCGGCGGTGGTCTGCATGGCGGACGATGGCACCGTCCAGGCCGCGGGGATGCATCTCGAAGGGAACATCATTTACGACGCGGAACAACTGGTGCGCAACCAGACCACCGCCACGGTGACCTTTACCAACAACCTCATGCCGCTGACCTGGGCCGGCCCGGGCGGCAACAACTCGACCAACAACCCGCTGCTCAAATACGTTCCGCAACTGGCCGAGACGACGAACTTCACCAGTTGGGCCAGCGCGCAAGTGTTGTGGGATTGGTTCAGCCTGAAGGCGGGTTCGCCTGGCGTCGGGACCGGACCAAACAAACGCGACAAAGGCGGCGTAGTGCCATCCGGCGCGGCCATCACGGGTGAACCAGCCAGCCCGACGAGTCTGAATTCCGCCACGCTCACGGTCGGCATCAATCGCACCGGTGGCGGCATCCCCACTGCGGGTTGGCCGAACGGTTCCGGCATCACGCACTACAAGTGGCGCCTCGATGGCGGAACGTGGAGCGCCGAGACGCCCATCGCCACGCCGATCTCACTCGCCGGCCTGACGCCGGGAACGCACTACGTCGAGGTGTCCGGCAGGAACGACGCCGGCCTGTATCAGGACGATCCGGTGCTCGGAATCGACGCCACGATCACTCGATCGCGCACCTGGACGGTCACGCCCGGCGCGTCGCTGGTCCGCCTGAACGAACTGCTCGCCAGCAATGACGGCGCCTACAATCATTTCGGAACCTCGCCGGACATCATCGAACTGTTCAACGCCGGCATCACCACGATGGATCTGGCCGGGCTGCGGCTCACCGACACTCCGCAGAATCCGAGCAAGTTTATCTTCCCTGCGGGAGCGACGATTCCGGCCGGAGGCTATCTCGCCGTCTTCGCCAACAACCCCGATGGCAAACCGGGCTACCATGTCGGCTTCAGCCTGCCGATTGAAGGCGGCCAGGTGCATCTGTTTGACTCGGCGGCCCGGGGTGGAGCGTTGCTCGACTCGATCCAGTTCGGACCGCAGCTTGCGGATCGTTCCGTCGGACGCCTTGCTGACGGGCAATGGGCTTTGGGTCTGCCGACCATTGGCACCGCCAACCAGGCCGCGCCCATCGGCGATCCCCGCGCGCTGCGCATCAACGAATGGCTGACCGATGGACTGCCGCTGGCGCTGGATGACTTTGTGGAGATCTACAATCCGCAAACCCTGCCCGTGGCGATGGGCGGATTGTATCTCACGGATAATCCGGTTGGCCTGCCGGCGCAGCATCGGATTGCCTCGCTCAGCTTCCTGCCCGGCTACAGCTTCTTCGCCTTCAAGGCGGACGGCAACGTCACCTCCGGACCGGAGCATTTGAACTTCCGGCTTTCCTCCGAGCAGGGGTTGATCGGCCTGTTCGACACTGACCTCACGCTCATCGACAGCGTCTATTACAACACCCAGCAACCGGGCATTGCGATGGGACGGCAGCCAAACGGCTCGACCAACAGCGTCTTCCTCACCACGCCGACGCCGGGCTCGGGCAATCCAGCGGGCACCTCGGGAAGTTCGACCAACATCGCAACCCTGACCCTCAGCTTGCTGCAAACGAATGCCGTCTGGAGGTACGACCAGATTCACGACCTGACCGATTCGAACTGGACCGCGGTCAGCTACAGCGAAACCGGCTGGTCCAATGGCCCGGCGATGCTGGCCTTTGAAGTGAACCCCGCCATCACCAATCTCATCCGCACCACTCTGGCGGACCCGCAAGTTGCCGCGCCCGGCTTGACTGTGCCGCGGTTGTATTACTTCCGCACCGGTTTCAACTTCCCGACGAATCCCGCCGGCTTTGACTTGAACCTGACCGTGCGACTGGACGACGGCGCGGTCCTCTACCTGAATGGCGCCGAACTGACCCGGATCCGCGTCAGCGCCGGGCCGACCACCTACTCGACCCTGGCGATCGCCGGTCCGCCGGGAGCAGGTACGGAAGCGATCACCGATGAATTCTTCACGGTGCCGGCGCCTTCGTTGGTTCAGGGCAGCAACGTCATTGCGGTGGAGGTGCGCCAAGCCAGCGTCGGCAGCTCCGACGTGGTCTGGAGCCTGGGACTCACTGCCAGCAAATCGACCACCAACATCAGCGGCGGAATGGCTCTCGTCATTAACGAGGTGCTGGCGAATAATTCGTTCCTTCGCGAAACCAACGGCTCCACTCCTGACTGGCTGGAGCTCTTCAACAACTCCGGCGCGCCAATCGATCTCAGCGACCTGAGCCTCACCGATGACACCCTGTCGCCGCGGCGCTGGGTGTTCCCGGCGGGCGCCACCATTGCTCCGCTCAGCTACCTGCGCATCCTGTGCGAGGACAAGCTGCCGCCTTCCTCGAACACCGTGGGCGTGCTCAACACCGGCTTCGGCCTCAAGGCCACCGGCGGCGGCGTGTATCTCTACGACCGGCAGGCCGCCGGCGGATCGCTGCTCACCTCGGTGGCATTTGGCTTGCAGGCCACAGACTTCTCCATCGGACGCGTGCCCGATGGCACCGGGCCGTGGACGTTGGCGCAGCCGTCACCCGCCTCGGCGAACATCGCCGTCGGACTTGGCAATCCGGCCGCGCTGCGGGTCAACGAGTGGATGGCCGATCCTTCCTCGGGCGATGACTGGTTTGAAGTCTTCAATCCAAATGCCCAACCGGTGGCCCTCGGCGGCCTTTACCTGACCGACCGGTTGAACACGCCGCTCAAGTATCCCATCCCGGCGCTGTCGTTCCTGGGCGTCAACACCAACGGCTACCAGAAATTCATGGCCGACGACAACGTGGGCGCGGGCGCCGATCATGTGAACTTCAAGCTGGGCGCTGCGGGCGAATGGCTCGGCATCTTCACCTCCGCCGGTATGGCCATTGATTCGCTCAGCTTCGGCGCGCAGCTGACCGGCGTCTCGGAGGGGCGGTTCCCGGATGGCTCGGCCACCATCGTCGGATTCCCTGGCACCGATTCGGCGGGAGAACCGAACTACCGCTGGCTCACCAATGTGGTCATCAACGAAGTGCTGGCGCACAGCGATCCCCCGTTGGAAGACGCCATCGAACTGCACAACCTCACCGCCGCGCCGCTCAACCTTGGCGGCTGGTGGCTGAGCGACTCGAAGGGCAACCTGCGGAAATACCGCTTCCCCGACAGCACCTTGCTGCCGGCCAACGGCTACGTGGTGATTTACGAGAGCCAGTTCAACGCCGATCCGCTCGCGCCGGACAGCTTCGCGCTCAGTTCTTCCGATGGCGACCAGGTGTATCTCGCCGAGGCGAGCGGCGGCAGTCTCACCGGCTGGCGGACGGGCGTGAAATTTGGCGCCTCGCAAAATGCCGTCTCCTTCGGCCGTTACGTCACGAGCGTGGGCGACGAGGAATTCGTGGCCATGAGCCAGCGCTCCTTCGGCAAGGACAGCCCGGCGACCGTCGCCGAGTTCCGCACCGGCGCAGGTTTGCTTAATCCCTATCCGCTGGTCGGACCGATCGTGCTGGCGGAAATCATGTATCATCCGCCGGACCTGGGCACGAACGACAACACCCGCGACGAGTTCATCAAGCTGCGCAACATCACCTCCAGCCCGGTGACCTTGTATGATCCGCTGGCCGCCACCAATACCTGGCGGTTGCGCGATGCGGTGGACTTCGACTTCCCGCCGGGCGTGACCCTGCCCGCGGGCGGTGCCTTGCTGGTGGTGGGTTTCGATCCGGTGGCCGATCCGTTCACCCTTGGCCAGTTCCGCGCCGCCTACGGGATCGGCACCAATGTCGCCATCTTCGGACCCTACTCCGACAAGCTGGCCAACAGCAGCGATTCCATCGAACTGAAGAAACCCGATCCGGTGAACGCCAATGGCTCCGTGCCCTACGTGCTCGTCGAGCAGGTGACCTACAGTGACACCGCGCCGTGGCCCAACTCCGCCGATGGCCTCGGGCCGGCCCTCCAGCGCGTCTCGGCCACCGGTTTCGCCAACGATCCGACCAACTGGCTGGCGGCCGCGGCGTCGCCCGGCGGTTCCTCCACGGCGGACGCCGACGACGACGGCATGCCGGACCTCTGGGAACTGGCGAACAGTTTCGACCCGTCCGATCCTTCAGACGCCGCGCAGGACTTCGACGGCGATGGCTTGAGCAACCAGCAGGAATACCAGGCGGGCACCGAGCCTCGCAACCCGGCCAGCGTAATGGGGCTTGAGATCACCAGCACCGGTCCAGCCTTGCTGGAGTTCGACGCGAAGGACTCCAAGTCCTACACAGTGGAATACAGCACCACGCTCCTGCCGGGATCCTGGCAGAAGTTGCTGGATGTCCCCGCCGGGGCAGAGCGTCGCATCCAGGTGAGCGATCCGGCGCCGGGTGGGCGCTTCTACCGGCTGCGCACCCCCCAGACGCCGTAGCTGTGTCGTAGCGGCGTCTCGGCAGAGCGCCGCTGACTCATCAACCAATCGGAATGGCGGCGTTTCACCGAGACGCCGCTGCTCTGAACTCGTCAAAATTCCATTGCGCCAGGCGCGCCTTCGGTGACTTGATGACGCCGCCATGACTGAGTTTCTCGCCGTGCTGGGTGCGGTGGTGCCGGTGTTCATCATAGCCGGCGCCGGCTTTGTCATGCGAAAGCTGGCCTGGCTGAACGAGCAGGCTGACCAGAGCTTGCTGAAGGTGACCATCAACCTGCTTCTCCCCTGCCTGATTCTCGACGCCGCCCTCGGCAACGCCGCGCTCAACCGCCCCGGCAATCTCGCGCTCGCGCCGCTGGTCGGCTTCGCCACGGTCGCGCTCGGCATGTGGGTCGCGCATCTTGGCGCCCGGTTTCTCGGGCCAGCTGACGAACGCACGCGGCGCACCTTCGCCCTCACGGTGGGTCTCTACAATTACGGCTACGTCCCGTTGCCGCTGGCGATGCTGATGTTTGGCGACGAAACGGTCGGCGTGCTGTTCGTCCACAATGTCGGCGTGGAGGTCGCGCTTTGGACACTGGGCATGATGGCGCTGACGGGCGCGGGCGCAGCCGCTGGTGGCTGGCGGAAAATCATCAACGCGCCGCTGGTCGCCATCGTGCTGGCGCTGGCGCTGAATTTCGCCGGGCTGGCGCCGCATCTTCCGTCGGTCGTGCGCACGACCATTCATCTGCTGGGACAATGCGCGATCCCGCTGGCGCTGCTGCTCATCGGCGCGACGGTGGCGGATCATCTCGAAGGCTTTCACTCCGCGCACGGTTGGCGCGTCATCGGCGTGGCCGCGCTGCTGCGCCTTGGGCTGCTGCCGATTGGTTTTCTGTTGCTGGCGAAATACCTGCCGGCTTCCGTGGAACTCAAACGCGTCATCGTGCTGGAAGCCGCCATGCCCTCCGCCGTCTTCCCCATTGTCATGGCGAAGCACTATGGCGGCGATCCACCCACCGCGGTGCGCATTGTGGTCGGCACCTCCGTGATCGGCCTGCTCACCATCCCGCTGTGGATTCGCTTTGGTATGAAGTTCGCCGGATTATGAACTGCCACGCCCGAACAGTGTATCATGCGTTGAAAAAAAACCCGCAGGCAGGGCGCGTCTGTCTCAGCGCGCCGTGAATTACGCTGGCCGAAGCGGGGCGTTGAGACAGGCGCGCCTCTCGGGTTTGAGGTCGATCGTGCTGCGGAAACTTTAGCAACACCTACTGCGGATACCGCAGGCGGAAGAAGCGCACTCCGGGACCGGCGGGAGAATTGGTGAAAACGTAGTGGGTCGTCGCCGACCACGAGATCCCGGCCGGCGTCCAGTTCGTCAGGGTGGAGGTCATTTCCACCGCGTAGGTGAGGTTGCTCAGGCCCGACCAGCGCAGAACGCCGGGCGCGATCTGGCGGACGAATGGTTCGGGCACCGGCACCTGGTTCGTGATGAAGTAGGGGACACGAAAATCCTTGAGCACCGCCATGTGTTGCATGCCCGAAACGCCGGAATCGCCGGACAGCACCGGAGACACGGCGCTGAGTGGAGAGAACTTGCGCGAGTCGAAGACCAGCCCGTTGGGAAATGCCTGCGCCCCGATGACACTCGCCACACGGTTGGTGGCCAGGCTGAAACTCGGCAACGCGTAATCGTACCGCTCATCGCGCCCGGCATTTGTGTCGGCATCTCCTCCGGCAGCGGCATCCGTCGGCACCGGCGTGTCGCTGAGGAATGTGCCGAAGGTCTGCATCGCAGCTTCGCCCGGTCCCTGGATGTTGAAGTCGCCCGCCACCACGATGAACGCATTCGCCGGGAAATTGGATTGGACGAGCCCCTTGATCCAACCAGCCTCGGCAGCACGGCGGGCGGCAGTGTCCGAACCGCTGGCGGCCTTGAGATGCACGCTCACCACGTAGAGATCCTGCGGCCCGGGCAGATCGATCTGCGTCCAGGCGAATCCGCGATTGTCCACCCCGGTATCCGGGTCTGCCCACGATCCGCCCGCCTGGATCGGCCAGCGGCTGATAACGCCATTGGGGATCGAATAGCCGGAGTTGGTTTCCCGGAAAAAAACGAAGTTCGTGCCAAAGGCGGTGCTGACGAAGGAACGGAGATCGTTGCTGGAGTTGTTGGCGTAATTGAACTCCTGAATCGCCACCACGTCAGGCTTCAGCCCTTGGAAAATGCGCAGGCCGGGCGGCTGATAGTCCTGGTAGTTGCCCGAGGTGAGGTTGGCCGCCATCACGCGCACGGTGACACTGGTGGAGGAGAGAATTGGCGTCGTGACCACGTCCGCTGCCTGCGCGCAAAGCGCCTTCCCCGCGGCCAGCACCAGGGGCGACAGAGCGAGAATGCAGCGGCGGCACGACATCAGAAGCACGCGCATCGGTAGGCGGAGTTGGCGCCAAATGCAAGCAGCGCGAGCCGTTGGTCACATCACCTATTCCGCAAAGCGCCGGTGCTCCTTCTGCTCAGGGGTTGAATTCCAGTTTTTCCACCGCCTCTCCGCCCGGCACCGGCGAAGCGGGATCCGTTTGCGCCCAGGGAGCCTTGGGCTTGAGCAGGTAGAGCATGGTCCCGCCGACGATGGCCAGCACCAGAAGGCTCCACATCAACTGAAGCGGCGTGCCGTGGCGGAAGAGTCCGCGATGCCGGCGACGCCACCAGCTACGATGCAGTTTTTGGTGACAGGCAGGGCAGTTCCGCAAAACGCGCGGACTGACGACACCGCAGCGCAGGCACTGCACGAGGAGCTGCGCCCCGCATCGTTCACACCGGTTCCGGCCGCCGGAATTCCCGGCGCCACATTTGGCACAGTTCACGGCTTCGCTGTGGAACGAGGTGCCCATGCTTCAGGTGGATCTCATGGGCGCAACAGACAGTTCTTGCTGTCGCCGGAATTCCGGAGATGGGCCTCGAGATTTTTCTGCGACAATTGCTGCGTGCTACCATCCACCATCACCATGTCGCCCGCGTTCTGATGAATGGTGTTATCCCAATGCGGCTTGTCGCCGCTGTCCGGGCTGAGGGTGGTGATGACGCCGGTGATCAAGGCTGGATTGCAGCTCATCCCGTCCCGGCCCTGCACATTGCGATCGGCGGCGAGGTTCATCAGCGGTTTGTCCGGAGCCGAGCCGGTGCCGACGCCGAAGCTCAACGCCTGGTTCTTCAACGAGGCAAAGCCGTCCGGGCGATCGGAAAAATCATTCGCGCGCTGCCGTCCGGTGTCGCTCGGGCAGATCAGGATCTTCGGCGTTCCCAGTTCGTCCGACATCACCAGGAAATGGCGCCACGCCTCTTTGATCGTCTGCGTGCCGCCTTGGGACGGGTCGATCTGGAAGGGGAACTTCCCATCGTTGTCACCCGCCCACAGGTGAAACGAAAGGCCGACCTGCTTGAGGTTGTTGACGCAGGCGATGCGGTTGGCGCGCGCCTTGGCCTTGGCCAGCGCCGGCAGGAGCAATCCCGCAAGAATCGCGATAATCGCAATGACCACCAGCAGTTCAATCAAGGTGAAGCCCCGGAGCAAATGGAGGGGGCGGAAAGTTCGGGATACAATGGATTTCATCGATGGATTATTCAAAACGCATCAGTGCAACGTCTGGCTTCAGACGATGCAGGTTGGGCAATCTCTTCAAACAAGAATCGTGCCCACCGCTGCCACACGTCGGTCTTCGAGCGGTGGCGGTGTTGCTCTACAACGAATGCTTCCGGCACGACCTGCTTGAAAAGGAGCAACCGACGTAAGGAGGCTCTGACTTCAAACCGCAAAACCTTCGTGTACGGCGAAAAGATGGAGCCTTCTTACGTCGGCTGCCACGACTGAGATTCGTTTTTGCAGACGGGCTATGATTGGCGAGTTCCGGGGAAGCATCCGGTCACTGCTGTGAACTTACTACCCAGGCAGAGGGAGGGACGACGCCCGGACTGGGTAGGGCTCGTCTGTGCCAGCGCGCCGCGAACCACTCCCGGCCAACCCGACGGCGCGCTGGGGACAGACGCGCCCTACCCGTGAGGGTTGGGACCAAGCGTCTTCTGGCAGCCCATCCCAAGGTCTGGTCAGGATGTCTGAAGACGCAGACTCACCTCCAACGTCTGCCCCTGATTCACCATGGCTTCCTTCGCCAGAACCAGCGTCACGCGGTCACCCTCCTGCTTCGAAGCCGCCGCGACGTTCTGCCCCGCCATCGTCACCGTCGCCGCGTCCAGCTTCGCATTCTTTGGCAGCGCGAGAGCGAGCGTCTGTATCCGCACCCTGCCCCACTTCACTGCGATCTCCGACTTCTGACTGCTGCCCTCTGATTTCTGGCTGATCGTCCCCCACCCTTCGGCGCTCGTGAACGCGGCGCGGAAGTTGCCCGGTTGGAAGCGCGGCGCGAAACCAATCTGTCCGCGCGGCCCATGACACTCGAAGCCGCAGAGGCCGAGGAAGACGCCGTAGCTCGCCATCGCGCGGGCGTAGTGGTCGCCGCACTCGACTTCGTTCCACGGATTCTGTTTGAGCGGATGATACCGCTCGTGAATGCCGCGGCAGATCGCGAGCGCCTCGGTGGTCATGCCTTCCCACGCCATGTGCCCGGCGACTTGATACTCGATGCCCGTCCAGATTTCGTCGCGGTAGAGCACCGATTCGGGGCCGAGATGTTTGCTCTTGGGCCAGGTGCAGGTGAAGAGGCCCGCCTCGCCGGGGCGCGCAAACCAGCGTTGCGGCGGATGCGCGGCGTTCTGCGGTCCAATGTCCGGCGCCCAATCATAGACCCAGATTGCCTTGAGCGCGGAGAGGACTTTGTCCTGCGGATAGAGGTAGCCGACGCCGACTTGATGCGCCCAGCCCTGGCCGAAAAGTTGATCCGCGAGACAGCCTTCGCCGTATTGGTGCCTCGGATATTTCTTCAGATCGACTTGCTGGATGAAATACTCGCCGTTGTAGAGGCGCTCGACGGTGTTCTTGCTGCCGGCCTCGAAAACCTTGCGGCAGCGCGCGGCAAATTCCGCATCGCCGACTTCCTTGGCCATCTCCTCCGCCGCGCGCAGCGCGCCGAGATAGAGCGAGCCGATCATCGTGTTCGCTCCCTGGAAATTGATGTCGTAAGTGTTGTGCTGCGAGCCTTCGATGAGGCCGTCGTCGTTCTTGTCCTGATCGAGGAGGAACTCGACGGACTTGCGGATGCGCGGCCAGTTGCGCTTGAGGAAGTCGCCATTCGCGGACATCTGATGTTCGCGCAGACATTTCAGCGCCGTGCCGCCCTGGCTGTCGCCGGCCCAGAAGTCGTTGCTCTCGCCGCGGAAGTTGATCGCCCCGGTCGCCTCGACGAAGCCCGGACCGAAGTCCTGCATCTCGCGCACGGAACGCTCCAGTTCGGGGAAGAGTCGCGCCATCGCGTGCTCGTAGTTCCAGACGTGGGCGCAAGTCCCGGCGCAGCAGCGCACGCCTTCCCAAGCCCAGAAGCGGCCGTTGGCGCGCCACTGGCAGGTGGCACTCGCGAGAATCGACACCGGCATGAAAAGCCGGTCGAGCAGCCACCACGGCAACGTGGAATCGTACCAAGTGTCCCGCCACAGCCGCGTCTGGCCGGCGAGACGCTCGTAGTTGTCCGCAACGTATTGCGCGACGGCGAGCGCGTCGGTGAAGCGCGTCGAGTAACGATTCCCAAACTTCGGCAGATTCGGGAAGCACCACGCGACCACGAACGAGACGCGCGCCTCGGCCCCCGGCGCGAGCGTGAGCGTCTTGCTCAAGGCCCCACACAACGTCTGGCTCAGCGGCTTCGTGGCGCTGGTCGCGCGATCGAGATCCACGCCGGTTTGCAGGATCGCAGCCAGCGCGTTGTCGTGAAGGTCCGCCATCGCGGTCACTCCCGCGCCGCCGCCAAGGACAGCGAGGCCCATCGTGCCGAAGTCGGGCTGCGCGTCGAGCGGACCCGAGGCGCCCCGGCGCGGAGCGTCGCTCAACTCGATTTGATCGACGTTGATGTGCCCCCACGGACCGGACTCGCGATCCACGATTTCGAGTTGCGCCTGCTGTCCGGCGAATTCCTTCACGTTCCAGCTTTGCCACGCGAGATCCTCGCGGGCCTGGCCAGTGGCGGTGCGAACCGACTTGCCGCCGACGAGCAGATTGAGGCAAGTGCGCCCGCGATGATTGCCGCCGCCGATGAGAAAATTCAGGAAGCCGCGCTCCACGGTTAACTTCGGCGAGGTGAGTTTGCCGGAGGGTTGATCGCCGCCGCGGAAGGTGTTGATGAGTCCCTTGCCCATAAAGCCGCTCACCGGTTGCTGGCCGGTCAGCGTTCCTTTCGCCGGTGCCTTGCCGAGCGCTTCGCCCATCGCTTTCCAGTCGCCGTAGTTCGTGCCCTCGAAGTCCGCCAGCACAATCGGTGCGCGCTTCGGTTGCTCGGGAGATTTCACCGCGAGCGCGGAGCCGAGAATCATCGTGAGCCGATCATTCCGCACGACCTTGTTGTCGCGCTGTCCCTCGAACATTTCGGCGCTGCTATGACAAACGCCGTTTTCGAGACGCCCAGCCAGCGCGACTTCCGTCGGCGCGTTGGAGGTGTTCTTGATGGTGAAATGCAGAATCGTGGCGGGCAGCGCCGAGTCCTCCGCGTTCAGCGGAATGAATGGTGAGAAGGCTTCCATTGCGACGCTCACCGGAAACTCCGCATCGGCGTAGCGCACCGTGGCGATGGGATATTCTCCGCGAAAGCGCACATCGGGAAAGCCCTCGCGATCCAGCGTGCGCACCAGCGATTTGCCGCCGGAACTCGCGCGGATGGCGAAGCCCTGCGTCAGCACGGCCACCGGGGGCGGAAGATGCTGGTAGTTCGTACCGGCGTTGGCGCCTTCGCGCGCGTCGTTGAAGATGTCCCAGTGAAACAGGCGTCCATCGCCGGACAGATAAAGCTGTCCCGCACCGATCCCACCGACCGGCATGCCGATCTGCTTGAGGTCATCGCCCGAATAATACTTGGGTTCGCCGCGGGCAAAGAGGGCGTCGAGCCATTCCTTGCGCAGCTTCTTGTCGGCGGGCACGAAATGATCGGCGATGTCCGCCGGCTCGAACGGCCCGGCGATGACCGAGAAATCGTGCGCGGCGGCAAACGCCAGCGCGGCGGCGCCGGTCAGCTTGAGGAAGCTGCGCCGGTCCACGCAGCCGCAGGAAGGAGAGGAACAATCGGGATTCTGGTTGGCTGATTCAGATTTCATGGGTCGTGGTGTTTTGGGGACGGGGATCGATCAGTGCGAAAATCTCCGCAGGCAGGGCGCTCCTGGCCCAGAGGTCCGTTCTTTTCGTAGCAGCCGACGTGAGTCGGCTCATTATTCTCGGCATTTTCAGAGGAATTCAGAGCGGACTCACGTCCGCTGCTACCGCTTTGAGACAGTCTCGGACAGACGCACCCCACCTCTCCGGCTTGCGACGCCCAAAGCGTCGTGGGTTGGATCACGGTGTTGATGGCGGCGAAGCTAGGCCCGACCCGCCGGACTTGCCAACTCTGAAATCCACGGCGGGTGCCGACGCGCGCGATTCAACGCGGAAGTTCCGTCAGCAGCGCCATGTTTATGGCAGAAGGAATCAGGAAAGACCCAAGCCCCGGCGGGGCGGAATGGGCCATTGCGCTCCTCCGGAGGTCAGGAGAGCCGGCACGGAGGAAGAACCAACATCAAGAACTGACCAGTTCTCCGTCTCCCGTTCGCGGCTTTCTTGACATCATATCGCGGTTCGATACGGTGATGGCGTGATCGTCAGCTTTGCCTGCCGGAGGACCGAGCGGTTGTGGCACCGCCGCCGGGACCACGGCTTGTCTCCGCAGATCGAGCGCGTCGCCCTGCGCAAGCTCACACAACTGGACCGCTCGCGGGAACTGAGTGACTTGCGGCTGCCGCCAGGCAACCGGCTGGAGGCGCTCAAGGGCGACCGGGGCGGGCAGCAAAGCATTCGGATCAACGACCAATACCGGGTCTGTTTCAGGTGGCAGGGCGAAGACGCGCACGAGGTGGAAATCGTGGACTACCATTGAGCCTATGAAGATCAAGAAACTGCCGCCAGTTCATCCAGGTGAAATCCTGCGGCACGACTTTATGGAACCGCTGGGCCTCAGCCAATCTGCGCTGGCCAGGGCCATCGGCGTGACGCCCATCCGCGTCAATCACATCGTGCGCGGCCAACGTTCCATCACGGCGGACACGGCCTTGCGGCTCTCGCGCTACTTTGGGACCCGCCCCGGCTGGTGGCTGGATTTGCAGAGCCATTACGATTTGGCAGTGGCGGCCGATGAAGTCGAAGAAGAGATCGCCCGCACCGTGCGCCGATGCTCATTGCTACCGAATTCCAAGGAACCGATGCCCGCGTAACCAATGCCAACAATGTCGAATGCAGAGATTCGACCCTGTTGGCTTCTATTGGCTCTCCGTCAGCGCCGCCAGCCTCTGGGAAGTGGCATCAAGTTCGCCCTGGAAAGCTGAAGTTGCCCGCGCCCTGCGCAGACATCTTTCCCCACTCGCTTGAGACGAATGGCTTCAACCTGCTACCCATCACCGTCGCCCGTTGCGCCACCCTGCTCTCGTTGCCATTTCATCACCGTGATCCGTTCGACCGGTTTGCTCATTGCTCAAGCCGGAACCGAGGGCATGGCGCTGGGGACGGATGACGGCCAGTTTGGCCCCCCGCGTCCCCATTCTGCACGAGAAGTTTTGGGACGGAGTGGAATCCGTCCCTACCGGCAGCAGGCGCCGCCCTTCGATGGCCGGGGTCGATTCCACTCGTTCACCCGTTCTCTCCATGAATCTCGGCGTAGCGGCGTCTCGGCAGAGCGCCGCAAATATCCTTTGGTAAGATGGCGGCGCTCTGCCGAGACGCCGCTACGGTTCAGGGCTTCAAAGCGCGAATGCTTGGTTTGGGGGAATCTCTCCCAAAATCAGTGACGCTGTGGAAAGCACCCCTGCCGAGACCGGGCACGCCACCCGCTGCCGGGAAGGTAGCACAGGCGTCGCGCCTGCATCGGGTTTCGCGTTTACGACCCTCCCCAATAGACGCCCGCCGGATGGAACCGCGGCGGCGGTGCTGCTTTCGGGGCTTGGCGGCGGCGCCCGATCATTTGGTTTCTCCTCACGCCGCCTCCTTCATCCAAACGCTGAGCCCAGCGGCTGTGCTCCCCGATTCCCTGTCAGGCAAACACCCGACGGCTTGGTTCCAGGCGCCGGACAGCAGCTTGAGGCTTGGCCCATCTGGTGATTGAGAGGGCCGGCAAACGGCCTCCGGTCTTTTTTTCTCCCACCGGAGCTCGCCGCCGACTAACCTCCATCGTCGATGAAAAAACTTCCTCGAGAACTGCTCCCTCATTGGAGTCGCGTCGGCGGCAAACTGTTCGGGAGCAGGCGGCCCGGCGGACTCCGCAGTCCGTTTTTCTGCTGCAATGGACGTGGCGAAAGTTTCCGCACCACGGTCACAACCCGGGGCGGTTGGGCGCGTCTGTCCCAGCGGGCCGCGACTGGCGATGGACCAAACGACGCGCCGGGACAGACGCGCCCTACCTGTCGATACGTCCGCAACGATTGAGAGGATGGCAACACCATGAGCGCGGATGGAAAATCCTCTGCGGGCTCCAGCGAGCGAGAAATATTCATCGGCGCGCTGGAGAAGACCGACGCCAGGGAACGCGCGTCCTTCCTCGACGCTGCCTGCGGCGGCGACCATGCGCTGCGTCGCGGCGTGGAGGAGTTGCTCCGCGAGCAGGAGACGGTCGGCGCTTTCCTGGAAGAACCAGCCCTGAACGGTGCGCGGGACTCCGCGACGGGCATTAGTGTTGGTCCGGGAGGCACCGCGCTTGTCACCGCCGTCACCGAAAAGCCGGGCGACCGCATCGGCCGCTACAAATTGCTTCAGATGATCGGCGAAGGCGGCTGCGGCGTGGTTTACCTGGCCGAGCAGGAGGAACCGGTCCGACGGCGCGTCGCGTTGAAGGTCATCAAGCTGGGCATGGACACCAAGAGCGTCATCGCCCGGTTCGAGGCCGAGCGGCAGGCGCTGGCCATGATGGATCACCCGAACATCGCCAAGGTGTTCGATGCCGGCGCAACGGAAACTGGACGGCCGTTCTTCGTGATGGAACTGGTGCGCGGGATCAAGATCACCGAGTACTGCGACGAAAGCAGCCTTTGCACGGAAGATCGGCTCAAGCTTTTCATCCAGGTCTGCCAGGCCATCCAGCACGCGCATCAAAAGGGCATCATCCACCGCGACATCAAGCCCTCGAACATCCTGGTCACGCTGCACGATGGCGTACCGGTGCCCAAGGTCATCGACTTCGGCATCGCCAAGGCCACCGAGCAACGGCTCACCGACAAGACGCTGTTCACCGAGTTTCAATCCTTCATCGGCACGCCCGCCTACATGAGTCCGGAGCAGGCGCAATTCAGCGGACTCGACATCGACACGCGCAGCGACATCTATGCTCTCGGGGTGCTGCTCTACGAATTGCTCACCGGCAGCACGCCATTCGATGCCGCCACCCTGCACCGCATCGGTCTGGATGAATGCCGGCGAACGATTCGCGAAAAGGAGCCCGCCCGTCCTTCGTCGCGACTGGCCACCCTCGCCGCGGCTGACCTTACGACCACCGCAAAGCAACGCCAGATTGAGGCCGCCCGGCTCATTCATCTGCTGAGCGGCGACCTCGACTGGATCGCGATGAAGTGCCTGGAGAAGGATCGCACGCGCCGCTTCGCCACCGCCAATGCGCTGGCCTCCGACATCCAGTGCTATCTCGATGGCGAACCGGTCAGCGCCCGCCCTCCGAGCAATCTCTATCGTTTTCAGAAATTCGTGCGCCGTCACCGCGGTCCGCTCGCCGCCGCGGCGGGCATCATGGCGACGCTCATCATTGGAACTGCGATCAGCGTGTGGCAGGCGGTGCGCGCGACCCGCGCCGAGCATGAGGCGATCAGTTCGCAACGGCAGGAGGCCCAGTTGCGCCAGCTCACCGAACAGGAGTGGGCGCGGGCCGAGCACGAAAAATCCTGGGCGCGGCTCAACGAATACGTGGCCGACATCAACCTCGCAAAGCAATCGCTGGACGCGGGCAACCACGGCCGGGCGGCGCAATTGCTCGATCGACACCGGCCGCAGGCCGGCGAACCGGATTTGCGCGGATTCGAGTGGCGCTTCCTGTGGCAGGTCTGCCAGGGAGACGAACACCTCGCTCTCCCCAATCAAGGTGGCCCGGTGCAGTCGATCAGCTTCTCGCCGGGTGGCGACCGGTTCGTCGTCGGGTTGCCCGACAAATTCAACGTCTTCGATGCGCGCAGCCGATCCCTCGTGGCCAGTGCCGCGAAGGGCGCGCTTTCGATGGCATTTCTTGCCGACGGTAAAACGCTCGTGACGGCGGGTCCGGCGGGGCGGGAGCAGCGGCGCGGTCCGGCTGGCTTCGGTGGACCCCAGGCCATGGCCATTCGCGTGTGGAACACGGCCGACTGGACGGAGCGAACCTCCTTGCCGCGAAGCTCCGGCCCGATTGCCTTGTCGCGCCATGGCACGCGCCTCGCCACGACAGCCGAAGGAATGCGCGGCTGGAATGCCGGGCGCGACGGTGTGCGCATCTTCGACACGAGCCACTGGACCGAGCTTCGCCTGCTGACCAACGCGACCGGGCCGCTGGCCATGTCGCCGGATGGCCAATCTGTCGCCACCGAATCGAAGGCGGGTCTCACCGTGTGGCCGTTGGAAAGGTCCGGCGCCCCGGTGGTCCTTGATCGAGCGACCAACCTGTTCGTCGCCAGCGGCGTCGGTCCCTGGTCTCGCCCCACCGGGGCGCTGACGATTTCGCCCGATGGAAAGTGGGTCGTCGCCACGCGCAACACGCTCTCCGAGCGCGGCGTCTTCGTGCTCGGCATCTGGGACGCGCACTCGGGCGCAGAGCACGCGGTCATGCCGGAGGACCCCGAGCACATTGAACACACCGGCGCGATTTCGAGCCTGGCGTTCTCGCCGGATGGACGATGGCTGGCGACCGCGAGCATGGACTATTCGATCCGCCTGTGGGATTTCGCCACCCGCCAGCGCGTGGCCACCTTCCAGGGCCACTTGAGCGAAGTGTGGGCGCTGGCGTTTTCGCCCGATGGCCAGGTGCTGGTCAGCGGCGCCAAGGACGGGAGCGTGAAATGGTGGCCGGTCCGAACGCAGCAGAAAGACGATGGTGTGCCGGGGCAGTTCCAGGCGCCGTTGGTGGTGTCGAAAGACAGCCGCACGCTGGCCGCGCAACGTCAGGGCGCCGTTGCGTTCATCGACCTCGCCACGCGCGAGATGGTCCGGGAGATTCCGATCGTCACCAACCAGTTCGACCGCGGCCGTTTTGGCGCGCCGCTGGCAGTCACGTTGAGCGACGATCTCCGGGTCATGGCGCAAAGCCTCGATGATGGTCGCGTGCTTTTCTGGAATACGCTGACGCTCGAAACCAATTACCTGAAAGTCTCCGATCGCCCGATCGCGACGCTGGCCCTCTCACCCGATGGCCATTCGCTCATCACCGGCGGATTCGGTCACTCGTTGCGTTGGTGGAATCTCCGCCACGGGACAAACTTCGTGTTGGAAACCGAAGCATCCCGGGTGTTGTTCTCGCCCGACGGCCGCACGGTGGCCGCGTTTCGACGCGACAACGGCGTGGAATTGTGGGATGCCGCCACGCTCGCGTGGCGCACCAATTTCCTCTCCGACGCTGACCTGCGCGCAGAGGGCGCGGCAGCGTTCTCGCCGGACGGCCGCACGCTCGCCGTCGTCTGTGCCGATGACACGGTGCAGATGTGGGACACCACCACCTGTCTGGCGATCGGCACCATCACCGGGCACAAGCAAGGCGTGTCGTCGGTGGCGTTTTCGCCCGATGGCAAGACGCTGGCCACCGCCAGCGATGACAGCACGCTCAAGCTGTGGAACGTCGCCACGCAGCAGGAACTGCTCACCATCCGGCGCCTGGGCGGAGCAATCCGCACGCTGGTCTTCTCACCGGACGGCCGCCTGCTGGTGGGGCGGCGCAGCACTTCGACCTCGACCGGTGGGCTGCGTTTCTATCTGGCACCGCTGTTTGCTGAGACCAGCGTGACGAATCGCCCCTCCCGCCTGACGCGATGAGTATTTCCGCCGAGGTCGCTCACCAATCCCCACTGGTTTCGTGGCTTACGCCGGGCCGAGGCGCTGCACCAATCCGGCGTCACCATGATTTTCCGGCGGCAGATGGCGGCGCAGGTTTTCCGCGAGTTCATCGAGCACTGCGGGCTGGGAAGGCTTGGCCGCCAGCAGGAGTCGCGCAAGGGTCTTGTCCAGGCTGGTCTGACTCGCGCAGGCCATCGGGACGAGCTGCAGAATCAGGCGCGTGCGCTCGTCCGGCGGGAGGTTCGGCACGACCAGTGCCTCCGCGCAAAAGCGGGTGGCCAGCCAGGGAGCGAATCGCGGATCGGGAACGCGCACCGGCAGGTTTTCCGCCAGTTTCTTCCCGGTGTCCGTGATCTCCGGATTCAGTCGCTGAAAATCCGCCAGGGGCCATTGATAGATCCGGGCCAGTTCCTCCAGCGAAGCGGCGCTCTTGACCCAGTCCGGCACCGGATGCGAACCGCCACCCGGGGTGCGTCCGGGATAACCCCACCCCACGACGTGCAACGCGGCAAATTCGGCGGCCTGCGGATTGGCGAGAAACCGGCGCAGGAGTTCAGCGAACGAAACCGCATCCTGGAATGCCGCGACGTTTCCCCACCAGTTGCGTGTCACCGCCAGGCAGCGGCTCACGGTGCGGGCACAAAAGGTTGGATCCTGCACGTTGTCTGCGGCGCGGGCCGCACTCGCCAGAGCCGCGCCGATCTGCGCCGCCTGACCGCCGCAAATCCACAGCGATTCGGCGATCCCCAGACAGGCCGGCGTTTGAAATCCGGCAAAGCCGAAGGGGAGTGACAATGCGAGCCGGAGCAGGCCGTCGGCCTGGGCGCGGTTTCCATCAATCACGGCCAGCGCCTCGGCCAGGGAGCAAAGCCGCCGCCGGTGGTCGCCCCATGAATCGCTGGCGTGGCGTTCCTGTTTGAGTTGATCGGCCTCGACGGCGATGCGCTGGATGGTTTGATCGGCGGCGGATTTTTCGGTGGGATTCCGCGCGGCGCGCAGGCGTTGCAGCGTCAACGGAGCGGCCGAAGTGAACTCTCTCCCCTGCCCCGACAAAGCCGCTTCGCAGAGCGTTTGCATCATGCCGCGCGCCCAGGCGTCGTCAGGATGCGTCAGCACGGCGATGGCGATGCGCCAGAGAGATTCATTGCGATAGACACGATACGCGTTGGCGGAATGCACGGCGATGTAATCGCGCAGCCGCTGCGTGCCGGCTTCCGGCGCCACCAGCGCGTAGGCCACCAGCCGCGGCGCATGAAAATCCGCGAGGTAAACGCGCCCTTCCGAAGAACCCCCGGGCGGCGCGGGGACGGTCGCTTCGACCGGCGCCAGGCCCCGTGCTTCGCCACCCAGACCAAATCCGCCGATCTCCGACAAAACCTGCAAGGCTTCCATTTCATTACCGCCGCCGGGCGGTGGCGGCAGGACGGGCGGGCGGCCCTCGAACGCCGCGTCCACGCGCTCGTTCAATAACGCACCGGAACGCGCGCGCTGACGCAAGGCCTCGGCGGCTGGGCGGTTTTTTGGCAGCGCCAGCCACGCGCCAACGAGCTGGGCGGCGGTGCGCCATTGCTCGGCCGGAAAGAGTTCGAGCTCCTTCTCGAAGGCATCGACCTCGCCATCGCTGGCGAGCTTGAACAAACGGGTGGAATTCAAACGCTCGCGACGAAAGGCGAGCAACGCCAGTGACGCGGTGGATGTCAATGGCACGGCCAGGGCCGGAGGGCGATGCAGGGCCGCATCGAGCGCGGTCAGCAGGCTGTGATGCAGACCGAGCGCATCCGCCGAGCGACGAAACTGCACCGCCGGATCGACTGCGAAACGCACGAGCCGCTCCGCCGCGGATTTGCGGGCTGCGGGGTCGAGTTCGCGCGCATTGTGCGCCAGATGCGTGGCGAGGTGGCTGAGGGCGTAGGGACTCAGTTCGGCGACATCGGTTTCAAACAAGCCCCAGAATCCTTCCGCAAGCGCTTGATGTCCGGTGGCGGGTGCCGCCGAGTATTTCGCGCCCTGGCGCGCGGGATCCGTCAGCCAGTCGGCGAGGGCCTTGTGGAAGAGCGCATAGCGTGGTGGCTGCTCCAGGCTTGGTCGCAGAAACGAAGTTGCCGCCAGCAACAGTTGCGCCGTGGCCGCCGGTGCGCTTAGGCGCAAGGCGGTGGCGAGATCGGCAACGGTGAGTTGATCCTGCGCGGCGACGAGCACCTCGAACAATCGCCGCACCGGCTGCCAGCGCGCGTCGCTGGGAAATTGGCGCTCGAAAAACCACTGAAACTGATCGTGCAATCCGGGCGGGAGCAGAGGCAATTCATCCAGCGTCACCAGTCCGCTTGCGACCGCGTCGAGCGCCTTCTGCACGTAGAGGAAATTTCCCTGCGCGCGGGAGACGAGGTCGGTCGCGATCTTCGCCGCAGTCGCACCACCCGCCGCCAGCTTGGGCGCGAACGACGTCTCCGCCAGCCTTTGCAAAGCGTAGGCCTCGAGATCAGAAAGGTTGCGCGGATCCTGCGCCTCGACCTGGCGGGCCTTGAGCGCCTGGAGCGACAGCAAAACCTCCGGCTCCTTGCGCGTGGTCGCAAGCAGGCGCAGCCACGGCGGCAGCTTCTCCACGGCGCCACGCAACAAATCAACGATGGTCAGCGGCGCGGGACCGGAGCCTGCGTTCTGGCGCGGCAGGATCGCCTCGTCGAGCGCGTCGATGACCAGCAGGCGGAGTCCATCGGGCGGAGCCGGCAGGTGGGCGAGCGGATTGAGCACACCCCGATCGAAGGCGCTCAGCGGATCCTTGTCGCACGCGCTCTCGCTCAAAATCTGGCGCAACTCCGGACGATCGAGTGCGGTGGCATAATCAGGGCAACGACTCGCAATCATGGCGGCCAGACTGCGCACGCAACGCCCGGGATTCAGCGTCTCCGGCACGCGCGACTGGCAGCAATGGTAGGCGAGCACCGCGCCTTCGAGATTGCGGTGGACGAGTTCCGCGACGATGGCGGATTTGCCGATGCCCGGGTCGCCGGTCACCAGGAGCGATGGCTCGCCGCCCTGATGCAGCCATTGGCGGATCTCCTCGAACAGCCAGTCGCGTCCGGTGAAGTGTTCGCGCTTGCGATCGAGGAACTCGCCAAAATCCCAGGGTTGCAACTGATCGACCCAGTTACGGTAAGGAACCTTCTCGCCGCGCAACATTGCCTCCAGCCCTTCGCGCAGTTTCTGGAACGCGAGGTCAAACTCGGCCGGCGATTGTTTCCAGCGCGAGAAATCCAGGAACTGGAGCCGGAAAATATCCAGCGGCACCTCGCATGGCGGCGCCACGACCATCACCGGCAGGATGGGCGTATGAGTCTGGTAGCAGGCGAAAGCAACCTCCTGGAGGCAGACGCTGTCCACATCCGCGCCGCCGGCGCGCGTGCGGACCGAGTGCGGGCTGAGCAGCGCCACGAAGAGCTTCGTGGTCTTGAGGCCCTGCACAATTTGATCGGCCCACGCCGGGCCGCCAATGATCTCCCGCGTGTCCTGCCAGGGCACGTAGCCGAGTTGCGTCAGTTCCTGGTGCAGTCGCTCTGCGAGATCCTTCGCGTCCGCCCGGCCGTAGCTGAGAAAGATCCGGTCGCCGGAGCCCGTCGTCATGGTGGTGTTACACATGGTGTTTATCCTGGGGTGCTATGGATTCGTTGGAGCTTGGTTGCCGGCGGCGATGGCCTTGACTCGGGCTTGTTGCGCCTCCGCGTCCTTGTTGGCGAGCACGGGCCGGAGATTGCTGAGCGAACGGAGCAGGTTGAACCAGAACGGCGCGCCCAGACTCAACATAGCGATGCTGACCATGACGCCACCCCAATGTCTCCCGACCGCCCGCGACCACGACTCGCCCGGCAGCCGCGAATGGATGACCCCGAGTGCGAGGTGGCTCTCGACAAGGCTGTGCAGATGGTCCGCCGACTGGCGAAGCGCCGCCTGCGGGACGAGCGCCTGATATTCTTCGAGCCAGCGGGCGGAATTGGTCACACCGTTCGCCTGGCATTGCGCGATCAGCCAGTTGGTGCCACTGCGCAGGTCGGTGATGGCTGCGATCCCGGAGAATTTAGCCAGTTCGTTGGTGTGCAGGGCGAGCAATTGTCCGGCAGCCACGCGATAGACCGCGGCGGGCAGATTCGTTGAGCCGGCCTGCATTTCATCGGCCTTCTTGAGAAGCGCGTCGCTGGTGGCGATAACCCGCAGGCGCAACTCGGGACTGCGCGCCAGTTGCTGCCACAGCTCGATGCTATCGACCAGCAGCACGAGTGAAACGATCCCGGCGCCCAGGATGGTGATGAGGCGCATGTTGGCGGAAAACCGCTGCGAAACTCGGCTCATGCTGGACTCGAACCATTCGGCCAGGCCGTCCTCGATCCCTTGGAGTTTGGCGAGTTCCGTTGTCGCTAGTTCGCGGAACGACCCGGGCACGTTGAGCGAATCGAGCACCTTGGTGCGGGCCGCCTTTTCCTGCGCGGTCGTCTGCGGCATGGCCAGCGCGGTGCGCCAGCGGGAGAGAAGACCGGTCAATTCCTCCGGCCGGATGTGGCTCGCGTAACGCCACCAGGTCCACCCGATCTTCCGGGCGGCGAAGGTCGAATCGGAGAGCAGCGGATGCAGCAGAATGTGCCGGGCGAGAGTCTGGGCCATTATCTCATCGAGCTGGGGTGCCAGGGTGGCAAAGAGCTTTATGAGACCCCACTTCAAGTTGAGTCCGCGCAGGCCGAGCAGACCGGAGATCGCCTGGGTCAGCGCGGTGATGACGAGGCTCAGTCCCGCCATGACGGCGGCGAAGGCGAGGATGGTGTCGAAGTGTTCGAGGTTCACGGTGGTTCCTTTCGTTCTCTGATTTGCCTCGGGACTTTGGTGTGTTTTGGCGTCGGCCGATGGCGCCCTCGCCCTGCGGCCGCACGGTGTGAGTCTATCAGGAACTCCCGGCGCGACCAGATGATTTTAAGGCAAACCGATGCCAGGCAGTAGTGGCCAAGCAGGAGCGTCCTTCCGCCCCAGCGGCCGAAGGGCACTGCTACGGTTTGACCGCCTCGTAGGTGGCGCGAAACAGCGCCTGGTCCACCACCCAGACGTCCTCGGGATGCGCCACGGCACGGTCGCGAAAATTTTTAAGAACGAAGTCGCCCGGTTTGCCCGCCAGCGTTCCCCAGGTGGCTGCCACGGAAAACGGGTGTGGCACCGGCGCGGCCATGACCCCTTCCGCGTCGGGACGCGGCTGGTATTTTCGCCAGCCGCCTTCGGTCACGGCGCCGGTCGGCGTGTAGCGGGCTTCGAGGGTTTTCGCGGATTGCGGCCAAAGATCGCCCGCCTCGCCACGGCACAGGTAATCGCCGGCCTTTGCGGTGACGTCTCCTTCGAGCGTCGCGACGGTCTGTTCGCGCTCGATCAGCCGCGCCCAGATCGGCCGGTTCTTCTTCGCGTGAAACCAGGCGCGGGCGGAATCGAGTTCGTCAAGCAGGGCTTGGTTGGGTGAGATCGGGGCGTTCATTTTGGCAGGCTGAGGTGAATGATTGCATCCCGGGAGCAGGAACAGAGTCGCAATGGCACCGAGGCTCATCAGGCATTTTCTCCGGACGCTGAACATGGTGCGATAGTGCGATGCCGCGCCGGGACATCAACTTCATTCCTGCCCATTCGGATCGGGAGCTGTTCGAACTGGACCAGAAATTGTTGATGGGGGAACGCGTGTCCCAAGCATTTCGCCCGCTCTCTCGTAGCGCGCAGGTTTCCCAGCCTGCTGCATCGCGGGTTCCCCAACCCGCCTGCCCCTCGAACTGCTGAACCACCGGCCCATTTTCTTGTCGAGAATCTTCCCGGCGATTCCATCCGCCGCGCGCCAGGCCACCGGGTGCCACTGCGTTTTGGCAATCGATTGGCTCAGTGCTACCGCAGCCCGGCCTGCCGTTTGCCAGGCTTCAGGCGCCGCTCAGGTTGCGTCCCCGCAGAGCCCCATGCTCCGCTGAAGCAAATCCATCTTCGTGCCCTGTCCAGGCGCCGACAACAAACAACCTCCTCTCACGTCATTATTCCACTTTTGATCGCACAGCCTCGTCCACTTTTGATCGCACCACCACACAGACGATTGCGAAGATGTCCTTGCGCGGGCGCATCTCTCGACACTGCCCCCGGCGCGCGGCCTTCAGGCCACTTCGATAGACAGGGAGACAAGGTGCCATCATTGCCCGGCTTGCGCACGGTGAAGCGACGTCAACGTCGCGCTCCAACCCAGTTGCATCCGGGGCCAAGTGCGCGGATGCGCCCTCCTTGCGCGGAGATGGTCATTGCCCGTGTCTTGGGCATCCGCTAGTTGTTCGCGCGCGGTGTTTGTCCGCATTCATGAGCTTCCAATGGTATCTCTGGTCATCGGGTTGTGGGGACGCCGCGGAAAACATGGCGGCCGACGAAGCCCTGCTCGAAGGCACACGCGTCCATGGCCGGCCGGTGCTGCGCGTTTATGGCTGGGCGGTTCCCGCCGCCACGTTCGGCTACTCGCAACACTATGCGGAGGTCGCCCGTGTCACGTTGCTGCGCCCGCTCATCCGCCGTCCCACCGGTGGCGGTCTTGTGCCGCACGACGCGGACTGGACCTACTGTCTGGCCATTCCGCCCGACAACGCGTGGAATGCGCTCACTGCGGTGGAGAGTTACCGCCGCGTGCATGAATGGATTCGCCGGGCGTTGGCGCAGATGGGCGTCGAGACGGAACTCGCGCCGTGTTGTCGCCAGGATGCGCCCGGGCAATGCTTCGCCGGCGCGGAGAGATTCGATGTCCTCTGGCAAGGGCGGAAGATCGCGGGTGCCGCACAACGCCGCAATCGCAGCGGTCTGCTGATTCAAGGCTCGGTGCAGCCGCCGCCGCTGCGTCTCTGCCGCGAGGATTGGGAGCAGGCGATGACTGAAACCGCGACGCGTGAATGGAGCGTGGCGTGGTCGCCGCTAAAACCGTCGGAGGCGTTTCGCGAAACCATCCGCCGGCTCTGCGAGGAGAAATACTCGCGGGACGCATTCAACCGGCGGCGGTGAAGACGTGTCCGTCGGGGTGGCCGGGCAGCGGATAAACCGGAACTCCGAAATCGGGACCAGGAGCGCGCAGGCATCCCGCCTGCAGGGGGCTTCGCATCTCAGGCACGACTCAAATCCAGGCGCCGATGCAGCGGGACGGCTGTGCCAAGTCCTCCGCTGTCATCTGCCAGGGCGGAAAGCGATGGCACCCCGCCGTCCGGGCGCTTTGAATGCCGCCGCGCCGGCAACGGTCAAAGCTGGCGCAAAAATCTATCATGATGAAAACCACTCTCTTTATCAACGTCTCCGCGTGCCTCGCCTCGACGGCGCTGCTCGTCACTATGCTCCCGGTTTCGGCTGGCGACTGGCCGCAATATCGCGGACCGAATCACAACGGGAAATCCTCCGAGACGATCAACGCCGATTGGGGCGCTGCCGGACCGAAACCCGTCTGGAAAATTCCGACCAAGAATGGTTTTAGTTCCTTCGCGGTCAGCGGCGGCAAGGCTTACACGCAGGTCAACCGCGAGATCAACGGCGGGCCGCGCGAGATCGTCATTGCTCTGGACGCGAACACGGGCAAGGAACTGTGGCTGGCGGATGTCGGCTCGGGCAAATACGACGGCGGCGGCGACGCAGGGACGTCCGAAAACCGCGGCGGCGACGGACCGCGCTCCACACCGACCGTGAATGACGGCAAGGTCTATGTGTTCAATCAGTTTCTGGTGGTGTACTGCCTCGACGCGCAGAACGGCAAATTGCTTTGGAGCCGCGATCTTTTGAAGGACCACGGCGGACGCAACATCGGGTGGAAGAACGCCGCTTCGGCGGTGGTGGATGGTGACCTGGTGTTTGCCGCGGGCGGCGGCCCGGGCGAATCGTTGCTGGCCCTTAACAAGAACACCGGGGAAGTCATCTGGAAGGCGCACGATGAAATGATCACGCACGCCACGCCGGTGGTCGCCACGATCCAGGGCGAGCGCCAGGTGATCTTCTTCCTGCAAAAGGGTCTGGTCTCGGTCGCGCCGAAGGACGGCAAAATCCTCTGGCGTTTTCCCTTCCGCTATAATGTCTCCACGGCGGCCTCGGCCGTCGTCTGCGGCGACATCGTGTATTGCTCGGCGGGTTACGGCGTCGGCGGCGGCGCGTGCAAGATCACCAAGGACGGCGACCAGTTCACGGCCACCGAACTCTACAAGATCACGGGCGACCGACAGATCGCCAACCACTGGAGCACCCCCGTCTTCAAGGATGGCTTCCTGTACGGGATGTTCAGCTTCAAGAAATATGGTGTCGGTCCGCTGAAGTGCGTCGAGGTCGCCACCGGTCAGGTCAAGTGGGAGAAGGCCGGTTTCGGTGCCGGCAACGTGACCATTGCTGGCGACAAGATCCTGGCGCTGGCGGACACGGGGGATCTCGTGGTGGTCGAAGCGACTCCTGACGCCTACAAGGAAGTCGCCCGCACCAAGGTGGTGGCTGGCAAATGCTGGTCCACCCCAGCCTTCAGCAACGGCCGCATTTACGTGCGCAGTACCACGGAAGGCGCCTGCCTCGACGCCTCCGGCAGGCCCGCGCAGAATTAGAATCGCCAGCGGTTTCTCCACGCCGATGCCAGCGGCCTTTGTGCGCAGCTTCGGCGTGTTCGTTTTTTCATCAGGTGGCGGGATTCACGGCTTGGTCATCTGCGCCGCCTCGACCATCGCGCCCACGAAATCCGCCACCTTCCACTCATTCCCATCGAACACCTTGAAGACGCGCCCGCGCGGGTCAAGCACGACGGTGCGGCTGTTGTGGTTGAAGCCGGCGCCGTCCCGCCAGAACATCTGCCCAAAGTGATCGCCGATGGCGGTGATATCCACCAAGTCACCCGTTGCGAATGTCCACCGCGCGGCGTCCTTGCGGTACTGCGTTGCGTAGGGCTTGAGCACCCTCGGCGTGTCGTATTCCGTGTCGAACGTGAGGCTGAGCAGATGCCAGTTGGTCGGCCCATTCGGCCAGGTGAGAAGCTGCCGCTCCGCCGCCGCAAAGTTCCCGGACATGCGTGGACAAAAGGTTGGGAACGGGCAGCGCGTGAAGATGAAGGTGATGCCCAGGGCGCCGCCGCGATAGCCGGTGAGCTGGAAGGCCCGTCCCGCATCGTTGGTCAGCGTGTAATCCGGCATCACATCGCCCACCTTCAGTTCATCCACCACCCGCGCGGCACGGACTTCATCCTGGAGCGAGGTTCCCACGACGCTGGCGGTCCCGACCCTCTTCACGTGCTCGATCCAGCCATCGTCGTCGGTGACGACCATGCGAAACTCGACGGCATCGTTCGTCTGCAGGCCTTCCAGTTCGCGCGCGTCCTTCACCTCGAAGAGCATCGTCATCGCCTCCATGTAGCCGGGGATCTTCTCGTGGGTGATGCGGACGCGTTTCTTTTCGGGGATGAGTTGCTTGATGACTCCCTTGACCTGGTAAGCCTGTTGGTTCGTCGGCGCAACGACCGTGTGGGTGACCGGCGGCGGTGTCGTCGCGGGAGGTGTGACAGGTTTGCACCCCCACAATGTCAGAGCGAGGAGAATGCTGACGTTGAAGTGGCTTCGAGTAACTGCTTCCATGGGCCGCATATAAGCCCGCGCCACCATCATTGGCAAGTCCGCGGTCTTCCAAGGGTTTCGGCCATTTGAACATGGGCGCGTTGCAAACTTGCGATGCCCCGCGCGACAACAAAGCGTTGCCTGGCCGGACGGAAAAGGTGCGTCGCCACACTGCAACCACGCCATCCCAACCGCAAGGCTCCGGTGAGCGCATCCGCGCACTGCCCCCGGCGCGCGGCCTTGAGGCCGCTTCAGCGTTCGATGGGTGTTGGTGAAACATTGCCGGACGGTCTCTCGAACGATGAAGCGACGTAAACGTCGCGCTCCAGCCCGGGTGCCTTCGGGGACAGTGTCGAAATGCGCCCGGCTCCGGTTTGATGGCCAGAGGTGTCTTGACAGGCGCCGCGCGCTCCCTAAGTTTAGCTTTGGTCATTCCGTAAGTTACCAATGTTAAAGTGGGAAGTAAGCCGTGGACTGGGGAATGACGGCGCCCGAGGGTTGCCGCGCAGGTGGAACGCAACCGCAATGATCGCCCGGGCCTCGCGTCCTGCCTTCCCTTTCTGGCTCTGCCCTGCCAGGGAGCACCACAGGCCACCGCCCAGGCGAGCCGCTGATTCGACCGCACGCTACTGCCGCGATTGCCCAACCCTCGAGCCCACGCCGATCCACGACGGCGTTTCGATTTTTCCCGCCGAATCACCCCAAATGGATCACCGCAAGGAAGCAGCCATGAAAAACCAACACCACCCAAGGACGGTCCTTCTTCTCATCCTCAGCCTGGCGATGCACCTCAGCTCCGGCCTGGCACGCGGACAGGTGTGCGCGGCCAATCTGACCAATCGCGCCGATGTGTTTCTGGCCACGCCGGGGAATGACTATAATGTGTATTTCGATGTCAACGGGATGAGTGCGGACTCCTTCCCCGCAGTCAACGCCGGCTGGGTGCGCGATGCATTGTTTGGGGCGCACCATGCCTTCGTGACCACCAACGGCTTTCGCAATCCTTCGTTCAGCGCCAATCCCAACGACACCTGCATTTCGATGGCGGTGGGCTGTTTCGCTGATGCGCCGCTGGATCGCATCCGGCTTCAATCCGGTTGCATGGCGGGCCTGACCGAACCCTTCACGCGCTCGGTGGTGACGCACGAGTTGTTTCATCACGCCCAATACGCCTACATCAACTTCAATGACTGGCCCTCTTGGGGCACCTGGACCATCGAGGCGACACCCTCGGCCATGGAAGACCGCTCCTTTGCCGACGTGGATAACAACGGGGCGAACTCCCGCTACGTCGGTGACGTGAACTTCTTCCTTGGGACGCCGAACACGACCTTGATGAGTCGCAGCTATGACGCTGCACTCTTTTGGAACTATCTGGCCGAGCGACTGGGCACAGTCACGACGGAACCCAACCGCGGCGTGGACGTCATCCGCGGCTTTTGGGAACGGGCGCGCGGCAACAGCCCGGACAGCGTTCGCTACGTGCGCGATACCATTCAGGCCCAGGCGCCGGGGCGTACGTTGGAGGATTTGTTCATTGACCTGGCCATCGCCGGGTTCACCCACAATCTGGATCGAAGTCGTTTGCCGGCCGACCAGCAGGCGCGGTATGCGTTCTTGGACGAATCGGCCACCGGCGGCGGCACCGCCTACGGCGCCTCGGCGCGAACCACGGTGACCTCGCTCAATACCACGCTGAGCAGCAATGTCGTCCGCTGGGGTGCGCAGTACTTCGTCGCCAACGTCGGGGATAAAGGCTGCCAGGCCGTGGGCGCGTGGGGCAAAGCCAGGAACAATCAGAACCTGGGCTGGGCGGTGGTGGGCGTGCGGAGCGGAAACAAAGTGACGGAGATAGCCCGTGGACAAGGGAGTGTCTTCTACCGTTCGTTCATCGATAATCCGGTGGATCCCTTCGTCCAGTTGGCGCTGGTGGTGGTGGGCTTGAATGAAGCCGCTGATTTCGACTATGCCTTCGGTTTCGGCCAGATCGGAGCCACCATCCTGCTGCCCACCATGGACCGGATGGCGTTTGCCGGCCGCCGCGATGATCCCCGCCGGTTCCAGGTGCGCCTGCGGATTACTGGACCGTCGGTGCTGACCCCGGCGGGTTCTGCGCCGATTTCGATTCGCGGCCTGGACCCGTCGATCTTCCGGATTGTCCTGCGAAGCACCAGCACCGGGGCGACTTATCCCGTCACCGTGGTCAACTCGGCCTACGTCAGCGGCGAATACTGGCTGGTCGCATCGGCACCGGTCATCTCCAACGCCGCCGATGGCGACCTGTATGACCTGGAAGTCTGCGTGTGCACCACCGAACGCGACTGCGCCTCGCAGCTTGTCAATCCGCGGTCTGTTCTCTACGGCGACATCCAATACAACCAGATGCTGGTGCTGGATCGGTCCTACAGCATGCATTACCCGGAGCCGGTCGAAAGTTCGAAGATCGAGGCGGCGAGAAATGCGGCGCGAATGTTCGCCGATACCGCGGCGGACAACGATCGGCTCGGTTTGGTGACGTTCACCGGCGACAACACTGAGTGCAACCTCGACGCCACGGTCAACCGCCCGTTGCGGCTCATGAACGATGGCGGCATCGACAACCGCGGGCCGCTCATCAGCGCCATCAGCGGCGTGGTGGAGGATGGTTGGACCTCCATCGGTGACGGACTGAAACTAGGCCGCGACGCTCTCCTGACAGCCTCGCCGCCGCTGGGCTTGCGCGACGTCAACGGGCTGCTGCTGCTAAGTGATGGACTGGAGAACGAGGGAGATTTCTGGGCGGCGGCGAACACGGCGTGCCCAACGCCATTCCCGCCGCCGGTGCGCGATTCGTTTGACCCCGTCTCCGGTGTCGCTCGTAACATCAAGGTGGATACCATCGCCCTCGGATCCAATGCCGATCAGGAATTGCTGCAACGGATCGCGACTTTTACCCGGGGAACCTTCTATGCCGTCAGCGCCGATCCGCCCACCGGCGGAGGCGCGGCGCGCGCGGGCATCGCTCCGGCCAGCCCAGCCAGCGAGCCGCCCTCGATGAGCAGCCTCCAAGTGCCCAACCGGCTGGCCCACGTCCACCGCAGTGCCCAGGAGGAATTGCACGGGCACGATCGCCTGTTTTTCCGCGCCTTTGGATTGAACGCTGGCGCCAACAACTTCGTGGTGCCGGTGACCGAACCCAGCGAAGGCGGCGTGCAGGAAGCCAGCTTCACCTTCAACTGGCACCTCCAATCCGTGACCGTAAAGGTGCATCTCTTCGATCCAGCCGGCGACGAAATCACCAGTTCCACGCCGGGCTGGAGTGTGTTTCAGGATGACACCCACCAAGTCTATCAGTTCAACGGCACCCTGCCGGCGGGCGACTACGCCGTGACCGCCGAGGCCAGCGGGCCGGTGCAATTGCTGGCCATGCTTTCCGGCTTGTTGATCCGAGGCGTGGATTTTGATCTCTACCTCTCGCAGCCGCGCGGCCTGGCACCCAATGCCGAATGTCCTTTCCGCGACCGCTATGATTATTTGCGCGGCCTGCCGGTGGATATCTTCGCCACGGTCACCGACTACAAAGGCGGCATTGGTGGCCTGAGCATGGAGGCACGGATTGAGAATCCCGACGGTTCCATCAACCGGCTCAGCCTCTACGACGACGGCCTGCACGACAATGGCATCGAGGGCGACGGTATTTACGGCAATCGCTACACCCGCACTCCCTTCTCCAGCCAGGGCGGCCAGCCGGATTTCCCCGGCCTTCCGGCTGGCCAGTGGGGAAGCTACACCGTCCAGGTCTTCGCCCAGGGCAAGGGCCATTCGGGCGATCCGTTTGAGCGCTTCGCCACGCGATTCTTTCAGGTCTATGAATTCGTGGAAAATCCCCAGTTTAAAATATGCGATCCCGACACGGATGATGACGGCCTCCCGGACCGCTGGGAGGATTTGTATGGCTTGAACAAGCTGGACCCCGCAGATGCGGCGCTCGACAACGACGTTGACGGGCTGAGCAACAAGGAAGAGTTCCAGCATGGCACGCTGCCGTTCAATCCGGACACCGACGGCGGGGGCGAATCCGATGGCTCGGAAGTCGCCGCCAGTCGCGATCCGCTCTACGACAAGGACGACCTCCTGCCTGCCATCATGGACTACGGCGTGGTCACCCACGTATTCCACGTTCCGGTTCACGAGCCTGAACCCGAAACTCTGATCCTCCATTACCCAGTCAACACCGCCTATCGCTTCATGGAGGTCTGGAGATTTGACTGGGGCACCCTGACCTGGCTGCTCCACGAGCGGGTCGATCTCACCGTGGACCACTCCGGCATCTACTACGACCGCGGACTGGTCAACGACGTCGTTTACTTCTACGCCTTGGTGGCGGAGGGCCACAGCGGCGCGCGAACCGCCGCCACCGCGTGGTTTGGCGGTGTGCCCAAAGCCGATCCGATTCCCCCGGACGGTGCCATGATGATTAACATGGGCGACCACTTTACCGCGTCACCCGTGGTGAAGGTTCAGTTCGGGGTAAGTCCCGATACCAAGGAGGTCATGTTGTCTGAAGATCCCGCCTTTGCCGGGGCAATCTACCAGCCCTTCCAAGCCGAGCTTCCGTTCGCGCTCACATCTGGTCCCGGCCCGGTGACCGCGACGATTTACGCCAAACTTCGCGATGCCGCCCTCAATGAATCCATCGCCATCCATGATTCAATCCTACTCAACATGGCGGATGACTCCGACAACGATTCGCTGTCCGACATCTGGGAACGCCGGTTTTTTGGCGATCTTCGCTTCGGTCAGAATGACAATCCGGATCACGATGGTTTCTCCAACCGGGACGAGTTCCGCAATGGCACCGACCCGACCGATCCGCGCAGCCCGCGGCGCGCCGGGGTAACCTCCATCCGCCGGGACGGCGGTCAGACGGTCATCGAATACGAAGGGACCCTCCGAAGTTCTGAACACGTCGATGGGCCATATCTGGCCGAGCCGGGAGCCACCTCGCCTTATCGATTCACGCCCACGGATCGCAGCCGGTTCTTCCTGGCTGAATAACCCGGGTGTGATTAAAAGCGGGTGAGGCCGGCACGCCCGGCGAGGTCGGGCGCGTCACTCCGTGCGCTCCGTCGGGAATGCTGGCACCGCTCCGGCGGCGCGCGCGGAGTGGCTCGCCCTACTTCCCAGGGTTTTCCGCCGGTTCGGGGTTAACCTCACCCACTTTTGATCACACCCGAATAACCCGGGACTTCCACCACTGCGAATAGTCGCGGCTGGCAAAGACTGGACGCCCATCTGCTGACAGCCTCAACGAGGCCCACGAAGATCGGCGGAAATGATTCCCATCGTTCTCAGCACCGAGGCGCTGACGGTTCCAGCGCCGGATATCCGGGAAGATTCCAGCGCGTGGCGTTTCCCGAGGCACCTTCCACCCGCGCGGTCACGGAATGAGGCGCAGCCGGTAAAAGCGTGTGTGTTGTGGGCCGGCCGGCAGGATGTCGTCGAAGTGTTCTTCAGTCGCGGTCGCGACGCGCGGGAGGCCGGCGGCGGTGAGTGGCCGGAAGACGTATTCGAGTCCGTTGGCGTACTGGATTTCGTAGCGGCGGCCTGGCACCGCCTTCCACGAAAGGCGCACCGTGTTGCCGGGCAGCATGGCGGCAGTCAGGCGCAGCGCCGAGGTGGGATCGCGCGGGTCGGTATCGGTGAGGTACTCGCCGAAGTTGGACACGCTGTCGTCATCTGCATCCTTGTCGCAATCGTCTGTCTCCGGGTTGAGTTGATGCAGTGTTTCCCAGGCGTCGGGCATGCCGTCACCGTCGGAATCAATTTCGGCGCCAGTGACGATGGTCACTTGGTCCGGCGTGCCGTCGGCATTCAGGTCGAGTTCGGAGCGGACCTGCTTCACGCGCGGCCAGTCTTGCAGCACGACGCAATGCACCGCGCCGTTCGGCACGTTGAACGGGCCAAAGACGGCGCACGTGTTGTTCGTCGTGCGAGCATCCACGGCGTCCACGCGGAGGTAATGTTGCGTCGGCTTGCCGCTGTCATTGCGGTAATCGACGGCCCGCTGGCTCTTGAGGGCGCGGAATTCCTGGGTCCGGTTGCTCACGGCGTCGAGGCCGAGCCATTGGAACGTGGCGCAGGCGCCGTTGCTGATGGCGAAGCCGATCCTTGGAGTGAAGTTGCTGATGGCGGCCTGCGGCGTGAAGCGAAAGGAGCTGAGTTGATTGGAAATCGCAGTGAGGCTGATGCGATTGCTGTGGCCGGGCGTGCTGCCGGCCATTTCCAATTGCAGCATGGTGCCGCCCGCCGCGACGTGGAAGACGTTCGCGTTGCTGCCGCGCATGTGAATGTCGATGGCCGGAATGCCGTTCGAGATAGGCAGCAGAATGGGGATGCTCCGCGTGCGGTTTGTGGGAGTTCCCAGGATGGGAATGGCCTTCAGGCCGGGCAGGTTGTTCACGAAGGTGCCGTCTTGGCGCCAGCCCCATTCCCTGCCGGCCGGCGCGGTGAAATGCGCGTCGGCGTCGCCAGCCACCACGACGAGAAAGGTGCCCAGCGCGAGGGCAAAATCGTAGAGGCCGGGCGCGGTGCGGGTGTCGGTGTATAGCCGGCGTGGCACGGTGAACAGCGCGGTGCCGGTCCAACCGCTGCCCGGGAAAATGTATTCGTTGGCACTGTGATCGATGTCGATGAATTGATTGGTGACGCACCAGTCGTCCGCGGCGGCGCCGATGGCGCACGGGCTGTTGTTGTCGTAAATCCAGATGCGCGTGATGTTGGGGTCGCCGCCATAGTTTCCCTCCACGCGGTAGGGCGACACGCAATGGCCGCCCTCAAAACCCTGCACCATGCAGACGGCCTGCGCGGTGGTGCCCGCGCGCAATTCGGGCAGACGCGCGACGGGATCGCCGCCGAAGTTGGGTGAGAACACATCGACATCGAGCTGCGAGATCAGGTGGTTCAAATACTCCGCGCTGGTCTGCGCGCCGTGGTTCATGCGGATGCGCGCCCAGATGTCCTTGGGGATGGGAGGGCGGGTGTACCGGCCGCCGGTGTTGCCGGTATCGAACTCGCCGGGTGCCCCGGGGTTGTCAATGCCATTGGCGAAGAGCGCCTCGGGATCATAGGTCTGCGGGATCTCCAGCAGATTGAACAGTTCCAACGCGGTGCCGGAGAAGCCCACGCAACTGCCGGTGCTCTTGTCGATGACGATTTTATGCACCGGCCACCACAGGCCCCAATACAGAGGGTCCGGGATGTGGGCGCCGCAATCACCAATCGGGTCCACGCAGATGTAGGCGCTGTAACCGTAGCCGGCGAGGAACTCGTTGAGGAGGGCGTCGTGATCCTCGTTATCAAAACTGAACCCATGAATGGTCGGATAGGGCGGACGGCGCAGCGTGAAGGTGCCGACGGTGCTGTATTCAATCTGTCCGGGACGGAACCACGCGTCGCGCGCGACCCATTGCCAGGGCGATTGGAACGAAGGCACGAAGGGGCCGCTGGTGTGTTGGCGCACGAAGTCGGGAACAAACGGCGCCTGCACGCGTACCGTGGTGGCATTGACCCGCTCGACGTTTGCAGCGGGAAGCAACGTCCATGCACCGGGGCTGGTCGGGAAGGTTCCAGTGATGGGTGACAGGGAGTATTCCATCTCCGCGTGCAGGTTCGTGCCGGTGAGCGTGACCCATTCGCCAAGTCCGCCAATGCCGCCCTGGCGCACGGCGATGCCGACCATTGGATTCGTGGGCGACGCGCCGGTGATCCCGGACGCGACCAGCAGGGGTCGTTGCACGAAGAAATCCACGTTGGCGAATTGGAAGGTCCCGCTGGCGCCGGTGGGGAGGCCGGCAAAGATGACGCGATTGGTGTAGATGAATTGCGGCTGTATTCCGGCGGCACTCACGCGGGGCAACGTGTAGCGGCCGAACGCCTCCAGTTCCGCCTGCGCGAAAATGAACGTCGTCCCAGCCGGCACCGGCTCGTCAAAACTGAACCGCCCAAAGCTGTCGGTGAACTTGCTGTAAGCCACGCTGTCGGCGATGAGTGACACGCGATAGTTGGGCAGCGGTGTGGAGGTGTTGGTGAGGCCGGAGAAGACCCGTCCGCTCCAGCGCACCCGTGGCAGGTTTGCGCTGCCTTCGCCGTAGGACATCGTGAGCCAGGTCGCGGGCGACGCCTCGAAGCCCGCCTCGGGGATGAAGGTTTGGTCGCCGAACGAAGTGAAATTGATCTGTCCCAGCGCCACTCCATCGAACTCGTTGAAGTTTCCCAGCAGCGTTCGGGCCACGCGAAACTCCGTGCAGATCGCGGTGGAAATTTCACCGCCGCAGAACCGCTGGCCCACCTGATAGAGACTGCGCGGCGTGCAGGGCTGGGGCAGGCCGATGCCGCCGGGCGTCTGGCAAATGTAGTAACCGCCGGAGCCGTCACCATTGAGCCAGGCCGAGCGACTGCTGCCGTCCATCGGCGCCCGCAGTTCCGCCTGCGGATATTCCGCCAGCGCCGGCCTGGCGTTCGTCGTGTCGAGGTAGAGGCTCAACCACGAGTTGGTGATGTTCCAGCCGCCAGGAAGCGCAAGGCCCGCCGCCACCGAGACAAAGAGATCGTTGTCCGTGTGAACGAAATGCGCCGTGACATCCACCATTTCGGGCTGATCCGGGTAACGCACCACGAGCTGCTCGGCACCAAGATACTCGGTCGCAATGTTAATGTTGCCATCCGCCGTGGGAGGAAAAGCCGCGCGGGGCACGACGAGGTCACGCGGAGCCATGCCGAAGATTTGCTCGGTGACGCTGCCCACGGCTCCCACCAGACCTGAGACCACCTCGACGCGTCCGCCGCGCGGAATGGCCGCCGCCAGGCCCGGCTCGCCGCGCACTTCCCGGTACATGCCCTCGCGGATTTCGGTCGCGCTCCGCGCCACGGACCACACGCGCACTTCGTCGAGGTTTCCCAGGAGCACGGCGACGGGGGTAAATGTTTGGAAAGAAAACCCGCCGTGGCCCAGCAGCAGTGGGCGCAGCTTGCCCGCGCCGTTATGAGCGAGCGTGCGACCGCCCGCGAACTCGCCGTTGAGGTAGAAGCGCGCAATCGCCCCGTCGTAGCTCACGGCGACGTGCGTCCACTTCCGCGTGGACACTGGAGTCGCGACTTCGGCGAAATTTGTCCCGCGATAGAACCGCAGCCGCGGCGAGAAAACCAACCGATAGGAATCGGGGGCTTGCGAAGCAAAATCGGAGCTGTGCGAGACAATGGTCTCGAAGCGGTTTGCGTCGTGCCGGTACACCCACGCCTCGACGGTCATCGAGACCGACTGATCCCATTCGGGTCGCGCCTCGTAGCTGACCTGGCTGAGGCTTCCGTCATAAAACGTGCTGCGCAGCGGCGGCGTGCCCGCCGGTCCGGGAAAGGCGGGAATGCTGAAGCTGGCATTCACTCCATTCACCCGGCCATTAGGGTTCGTGGCCACGAGCCGAAAGTGATTGGTCTGTCCCTGAAACTGGCCAGTGATTTCCGCGTTCATGACCACCGAGGTCGAGGCGTTGCCCACATTCACCGGTGGCGTCAGGTTTCCGTAGTTGGTGGTCGCACCCCACTCGAACCACGCCGTGGTGTCCAGTCCGAGGGCCGTGACCGCGCCATTGAGCCGCGCTGAAGTCAGCCCCTGCTGGCTGGCCTGGGTCGTGGAAACGAGCGGGCCGATCTGTACTTCAGACACCATCCGCGTCGGACCTCCCACCAATGTTCCCAAGTTGTCACCCGCGTTGTTTGGCGCGGCGTCAGCCGTGGCAATACCCGAAGGCTCGTCAAATCGCCAGTAAGCCAGCAGCCCCGTCTCGTTCGTCGCCAGGCGGCGGTTCATCGCGCTGGCGATGGCATTCGAGGAGAGCGCCACGTTCCAGATGCTCACCTCGTCCATTGAGCCGCGATAAAAATTGTTTTCGTAACGGCCCAGCCGCACCTCCTGCGCGGTGGTCGGGGCGCCGGCGGTGCCCGTCCAGGCGCGGCTGTCGCGCAACACGCCGTTCACATACAGCTTGCCGCCCGTGGCATCCACGGTGAAGGCGACATGCGACAAGCCAAAGATGGAAAGGAAGCCACCATTGAGACCGCGCCCGCCATCCCAGACCTGGGAACCATTGGTTCGGAAATACCAGGCGTGCAGCGTGCCCTCGTAGAGATAGATCTGGTAGCCATTGAAAGAGTTGGCGGCGTATTTGTTGATCAGGCCGCGATCCGGACCGTATTCGTCGTTCCGGATCCAGCCCATGACCGTCAGCGGAAAGGCGTTCAGCGCGGCACTGTTCGAGATGCTCACGTAGTCATTCAACCCGTCGAAGGACAGCGCGGTGCCCGCACCGGTTTGCGCGCGGAGGACAGGACCCGTCACCAGCCAGCCCGTGAGTCCGAGAATTGCGACGGTGCCAGCCCGGCGCACGCGTCGAGAGCAGATGCCATTGTTCATAGTGTTCTGGAATTGAGTTCGCCGGATTGCGTCTTGGATGTTGCGGGGGCGGTGGAGTGTTGCAGTTACATTATGTTCAGAATGTTGCACACTTATGCTTGTGCGAGCCGGTGTCAAGCACCGTGGACGAATGGGGGCGCATCCGCGCACTGCCCCCGGCGCGCGGCCTTGAGGCCGCTTCCGCGTTCGATGGGTATTGGCGAAACATTGCCGGACGGTCTCGAACGATGAAGCGACGTGAACGTCGCGCTCCAACCCGGTTTGCCTTCGGGGGCAGTGTCGAGATGCGCCCGACGAATGGTCCGCACTGAAACGACGCCGGTCTTCCCATCCGCGTTCTCGATCGTCCGCAAGTCTGGGCCATGAACGCGGAGGAGTGGGCGGGGCAAGGCGTGCGGTCAATCCTCGTCAGGCATCATCTCAGTGAGGGCGGGTGGCGGGTCAGCGATGTCCCGTGGACCGCACACGGCGACGAGCACAACCGATTTGCCGTCAGGTTGCAGGGCGGCGGAGGAAAGACCACGCTGCATCCATCCGTCCGCCCCGGTTCACTCAAAAACCAACTTCCCAAAACAGCGCGGCCGGTGGAAATTGAGCTGGTCCACCGGAGCCCAGGCGGCCCAATGGGGATGGGACGTTCCACTGCCGCATTTGAAGGCGTTACCGCGCCAGACCAGTCCCGACATAACCCCCACCGGCCCCACAAACTTCTCCATGACCGCGACAGGAATCCGGAACATCAGCCACCAGGATGTCGGCCGGGTGATTTCCGGATCAACGATTCGCGGAAGCGAGGTGGCGACGCTGACGCCCGCGACGTCTTGGGCGCTCAGCCTCGTGTATTCCTTGAAGCTGGCCGGCGCCCCGGTTTCATCCGTGATGTGATTGCACAGGAACGCCCCGCCGCAGTTAAACTCGAAGCTGAAATAGCCGCAGGCCGGCTGGGGCTGGATGAAAAACTCCACGCAACTGTCCCGGCAAACCGGATCCCCGTAGTCCTGATGCGTGCAGCGCACATAACGGTCATCAACTTGAAAACGACCGTGGATCGATTCTTGATCATGCAGGAGCTGGAGCAGGGTTCTCGGGCGATGATCGGTTCCTTCGGGGCGGAACTGATCGATCGCGATGACATCGGCTTTCTGCCAGGCAGCTTTCGGCGGTCGCGAACCGGAAGCCGGTGGCACGATGCGACGCACGGTTGTCCAGGAGGTCGTCATGGCGGTGCATCGAATGGAATCAAGGTCCGGAAAGCAAGCCCTGACCACGCCGCGCCAATGCCACCGTTGCCTCATCGTAAGTATGCTTGGAATTCATAATTGGCGCAGGGCCATTGCAGGGCGCCGGTCATTCTGACTATTCTCCCGAGCATGACTTCACTGGATGGCGTGGAAACAGCGCTCAAGGGCGCCCCGCGCGAATTTCTGAACTCCACCGAATGGAGTGAAGCCGTTGGCGAACCGCTCACGGGGGATGCTTCCGCGCGGAAATATTTCCGCCTGCGAAGAGCCGATCAGACCGCGGTCTTGATGGACTCTTCGCAAATGCTGGAAAGCGTGGCGCCGTTCATCCGCATCGACCAGCACCTGGCGCGACTGGGCTTCAGCGCGCCAGCCATCCTGGCGAGGGATGACGAGAACGGCTTCCTTCTGCTGGAGGATTTCGGCGACGACACCTTCGCCCGCCTGCTGGCAAATGCGGAGGAATCGGAACGGCTCTTCGCGCTGGCCACTGATGTTCTCGTGGCCCTCCATCAACAAGCGCAGGCTGTTCCCCCGGCGTTGCGCGCGTATCATCCGCAGAAGATGCTGGAGGACATCGAACTGTTCCTGGACTGGTGTACCCCCGCGATTTCAGACGACGGAAAGTCCGGGTATCGTAAGGCGTGGCTGGAGGTGCTGCCGTTGACGCATCAGGTTCCCACCTCGCTGCTCCTGCGCGATTATCACGTCGCCAACCTGATGTTGTTGCCCGGTCGGGAAGGTGTTCGTCAGGCCGGGCTGCTGGATTTTCAGGACGCGTATCAAGGCCCCATTACCTACGACCTGATGTCGCTGCTGGAGGATGCCCGACGCGACGTGCCGGAAAGTCTGAAGTCGAAGATGCTGGCGCGTTACCTTGCCAGTTTTCCGGATCTGGACCGCGAGGCTTTCGCAACTTCGCTGGCAATCCTCGCCGCCCTGCGGCACACGCGCGTGCTGGCCGTGTTCGAGCGGCTGGGCCGGCGCGACGGAAAGCACGACTACAAGAAGCTCCATTCGCCGCGCGTGGAACGAATGTTGCGCAGCGCCTTGAGCCACCCCACGCTGGCGGGCGTGAAACATTGGTTCAATCAATATGCGTGGTGAGATCAAGAAGGCCATGGTGCTGGCCGCAGGCTATGGCACACGGCTCAAACCGCTGACGGACCGGATGCCCAAGCCGCTGGTTCCCGTCCTGGGCAAGCCGATGATCGAATACTCCCTCAATCACTTGAAGGCGTTCGGCATCGAAGAAGTCGTCATCAACGTCTCGCACCTCAAGGAGCAACTCAGCGCATATCTTTCCCAATGCCCCGACCTGACGATTCGATTGTCCGAGGAGGCCGAGCCGCTGGAAACCGGCGGCGGACTTAAGAAGGCGCTGCCCCTGCTCGGGAGCGAAGCCTTCTTCTACATCAACAGCGACATCATCTGGCTGGACGAAGGCGAGACCGCGCTGGACCGCCTCGCCCGCCACTGGGACGACGCGACGATGGATTTCCTCCTGCTCGCGCAACCGCGCGCCAAGGCCGTCGGCTACGACAAAGGCGAGGACCACTTGTTCGTGCGGCGCGACAACACGATCGAATGGGACGAGCAGGAGGCGCCCTACATCATTGCCAGCGTCGGCATCATCCATCCACGCATCTTCGCCGGAATGCCGGAGGGGAAATTCTCCGTCAAGAAGCTCTGGCTCCAGGCGCTCAGCCAGAATCGCCTCTTCTGCCTGCCGCATCACGGGCGATGGTTTCAGACCGGCACCCTCCCGGACATCGAGAAAGCCGAGCGCCTCCTGCCTCAAGCAACTCCGGCGGTGGACGGCAAGATCCTTACCACCGCAGATGAAACCAGATGAACGCAGATAAGTCTGAGAGACAAAGCCGGATGTGCCAAGACAGGTTTTCCCCTGGCGGGTGATGGGCGCTCTGGTCGCAGGCCCTTGGAATCCGCGTTCATCTGCGTTCATCTGCGGTTCAATTGCCGAATTCAGGTTAAATCACTAGAACATGTCCCCCTCGATTTCCAAATCGCTCCTCGCCGCCGCGCGCGAACTCTCCAACGCCGTGGATGGACTCCGCTTTGCGCCGCCGGTCACGCAAGTCTATAACCCGCTCGACTACGCCTGGACCGCGCACGCGGCCTACCTCACGAAATACGGCGCCACCCGCAAACGCGTCCTCTTTCTCGGCATGAATCCCGGCCCGTTCGGCATGGCGCAGACTGGCGTGCCCTTCGGCGAAATCGACGCGGTGCGCAACTGGCTCGGCATCGAACTGCCCGTCAGCCGTCCGCGCCGGGAGCATCCGCTGCGGCCGGTGATGGGGTTTCTCTGTCCGCGCTCCGAAGTTAGCGGGCGGCGGCTCTGGGGATTCTTCGCGAAACGCTTCGGCACGGCGGATGCCTTCTTTGCGGAGCATTTCGTGGTCAACTACTGCCCGCTGGCCTTCTTCGAGGAGAGCGGACGCAATCGCACTCCGGACAAACTGACCGCCGCCGAAGCCGCGCCGCTGACCGCCGCCTGCGACCGGCATCTCGCGCGCCTGATCGAGATCTTCCAGCCCGAATGGGTCATTGGCGTGGGAAGATTTGCCCTCGATTGCGCCACGCGGGTGGCGGGCGAGAAATCACCGGTCAAGCTCGGCACCATCTTGCATCCCAGCCCGGCGAGTCCGGCGGCCAACCGCGATTGGGAAGGCACGGCGCTCAAGCAACTGCGCGCCCTGGGTGTGTGGCAGTGAGGGCGAACGGAGTGCGCTGTATCGGTCGGGGCGGATTCCAGTCCGTCCTGGAACGCTCGTGAAGAATGGGGACGCGGATGGAACGCGTCCCTACCGGATCATTGCACGCCCACGCGGTAGAAGCGCGGACCTGCTGGCGCGGCGTTGGTGTCGGTGAAGGTGGTGGTGCCGGTTTGCCCGGCGATGTTCGATGCCAGCGGGAGGAACGAGGCGTTCGTCGCCAAGCTCGTGCTGCGTTCGAGGAAGTAGGTCTTGTTCGTCACGCTCTGCCATGTCACCACGAGGTTGGAGCCGACGGTCTGTGGAGTGAGCAGGCGCAGGGCGGAAAGCGCGTTGGTGGGAACGGTGGCGCAATTCCATTCCTGCCAGTTGTTCGCGTGGTCGCCATCCGGGTCGGTGAAGTCCGCCGAACCATCGGTGGGCAGACCGTATTGTTGGAGCCAGGCGTAGGAGAGCTGTGACGCGGGTGACTGGAATTCGTAGGCGCCGATGTCCACCGCGCCGCCGACGATGTGCGGCTTGCCGTCGAGGTCGGTGGTGCCGGAGACAGAGGCGTTGTCGCCGGCGTTGATGCAGGGGGAATTGCTTTGGAGCCGCAGATTGCTCCAGCCGTTGGTGTTCATGAACAATGGTGCATTGGTCAGATTTCCCCCGTCCGCAGGCAGCGGCGTGGAGCAGCAGTATTTGAAGGTGCCGCCATAGCAATTGGGGCCATTTGGAGCCGAATTGTAGTAGATGATGCAGTTGTTCATGGAACTCCATTCGGCCCCGCCGGCGTACGAACGAGCGATATTGCCAGCGAGCGTGCAGTTGTTCAACGTGCCGAAGTAGGCCCCGCCGCCCTCCTGGTCGGCTGAATTGTCTGTGAGCACGCAGTTGTGAAGTGTGCCAAGGAAGACCCCGCCGCCCTTGATGGCTGAATTGCCTGTGAGCACGCAGTTGGACACCACCACATTCCATCCCTCGCTCCATACCCCGCCGCCAGCGCCGGGGCTGCCGTAGTAATCGGAGTTCTGCGTCGCACCGTTGGTTAGGGTAAAACCCGCGAGCACCGCCCCGTTGGTTAGATAGACGCAGCGCACCGCGGTCGGGCCAGTCCTGGTTCCCGGCTCCTGGTAGCCCAGGATTTGGGTCACGGGCGGCCCGTTGACGCTCCGCACCGTCACCGGCTTGGTGACCGCCACCCGGTTGGTCATTCGATACACTTCCCGAACGCCGATCTGGTAAACCCCGTTGCTCACCCACACCAGCGCCCCAGGAACTGTCGCCACGTCCACCGCATCTTGAATGTTTCTGGCCGCGGCAGCCCACGAACTGTAGGGCTGCAGCGGGTTGGCGCTGGTCAGCGCCACATAGTGGGTCGGTTGAGGCACAACCCGCACCGTGACCGTAGCCGCCACTCCGGCCGGATTACTCTCGTTACAAGCCCGCAATTCGACCACGTAATCCCCTGCCGCTGCCCAAGCATGCGAAGCCCAAGGCCGATTGCTCGCCACACTCCCGTCGCCAAAGTCCCAACGCGACGAGCTCACCTGTCCCCCGATCACCGCTTGGAAATCCACCCCAAAGCCCACCGCCACATTCGTGTAAGCTGCCACAATTGCCACATTAAGTGCGCCCGTCAGCGAACCGCACCAATACTCGTCGCAGCCGATAGAAGGCGGATTAGCCCACGGTTCGCTGTCGAGGTCCTCGCCGCTGGCGTATGCGGCGCTGCCCCGACCGATGCAGGGAGAACCGGCGCTCAGACGCCACGTGCCGGCCAGTTGCGGATCCTCAGCCAGGTTGCCCGGGCCCGGGGGCAGGGGCGTGGTGCAGCAATAGTTGAAAGTGGCGCCAAAGTAATTGGTATCAGCATAGCGGGCACTGTTGTTATGAACGATGCAGTTGTTCAGCGTGCCGTACATGGCCCCGCCGACCCTGTTTGCCGAATTGCCCGTGAGCGTGCAGTTGCTCAGCTTGCCCTCGTAGGCTCCACCGCCGCTTTTTGCCGAGTTGCCCGTAAGCGTGCAGTTGTTCAACGTGCCGCCGTAAGCCCCGCCGCCGTCGTCGGCTGAATTGCCCGTGAGCGTGCAGTTGTTCGCCCTACTACCGTCGACCCCGCCACCGAACCGAGATGCTGAATTGCCCATGAGTGCGCAGTTGTTCAGAGTGCCGCCGTAAGCCCCGCCGCCGTAGGTGGCTGAATTGCCCGTGAGCGAACATTTGTTCAGTGTTCCGGTGTAGGCTCCACCGCCGAAGGACGCCGAATTGCCGGTGAACACGCAGTTGTTAAATGTTCCTGCATAGGCTCCGCCGCCATACGCACTGGTTGAATTGCTCGTGAGCACACAGTTGTTCAGTGTGCCTCCAAATGCTCCGGCGCCTTGGGAGTAGGCTGAATTGCCGGTGAGCACGCAGTTGGATAAAACCGCACTGAACCCCTCGCTCCACACGCCGCCCCCGGATTGATTCGTGTAGGAATTGGCAGAAGTTTGTGTTGCGCCATTGGTCAGTGTGAAGCCCGCGAGCAAAGCCCCGTTGGTCAGAAACACGCAGCGCACTGCCGCCGGGCCATTTCGAGTACCCGGTACTTGGTATCCCACGATATGAGTCTCCGAAGGCCCGTTAACGCTCCGCACCGTCACCGCCTTAGTCACCGCCACCCGGTTGGTCATCGTCCCGTTCACCGCGCGGCCCCCCGTCGCATATACACCGTTGTTCACCAGAATTTCATCGCCCGGCTCGGCGGCGTCTACAGCTTCTTGGATATTCGTCGCGGCGGTGGACCAGTCGGTGAACGGCGGCACGGGATTGGTGTTGTTGATGTTCACATAGCGCACGGTGGCGGCGGGCAGCGACAGCGCGGCGGTGAGGAGAAGAAGAGAGGAGAGCGCTTTCCCGGAATGCAGTCTGGAAGAGGATTTCATCGGCGTTGCCCGTGGATAAAAGCAATGCATCCAGCCAGCGGCAAGTTACAAATCATCGCACGATGGACCGCTTTATTTGGAGTGCGGTGACTTGTCACCGCTTTCGCCAAGGCGACTTGTCGCCGTTTACGGTCAGGTTGCGCCCATCCTGACCACGAGCCGCTGGACGCGGCTCTGCCGGAGCGACCAGTCGCTCCGGCGGAAAAGCGGTGACAAGTCACCGCACTCCAAAGGCGGACGGCTCCGGCAGATGCCGCTTCACTTCGCCGGCACGAACTGCACCGCGTCCACCACCACGTGTCCATCGGTGCCTTTGTTGGACACATTCACGGTCACCGCTTTGCCCGCCGCGAGGGTGACGTGCCCGAGCGAGAAACGGCCGTCGCCAGTTTTCTGATTCACCTGCACCAGCTTCGCCGCTCCATCGGCGAGCGTGACGGTGACGGGCACCCGCGTGGCGCGATTCGGATTCGGCGGCCACACGAGAAAGACTTCGAACTCGCCCGCCGAGGGAATCTCCGGCGTGAAGGTCAGCGTGCAAGCGCCCTTGTGCTGGTTGTTGTCGTGCAAATAGCCATGGCCGGCGCGGAACGGCAGGCTCGCCGCTTCAAACCAGTCGCCAGTGCGCGCGGCATCCGCGTCATCCACCACGATGCCGTCCAGTTTTCCCACGGGCCGCGTGGCGCCAGAGGCGGGCGCGTTGGTCCAGTCGAGAATCTGTTTGTCCGCGAGCAGGCGTGCGCGGAGTTTCGCGTAATCCACCTGCTGCACCGGCACCCGGCCATCGATGGCCATCGCGGCGGCGGTGGCGGAGGACTGCCCGAGGATCATAAACACCGGTTCCATGCGGATGGAACCGTAGGCGATGTGCGAGGCCGCGAGGCACACCGGGGCCAAGAGGTTGTCGCACTCGGCCGCCTTGGGCACGATGGCGCGGTAGCTGATAGGGTATGGCTTCATCGGCGGCACCTGCACGTCGCCCTCGTTCTCGGCGCGGCCGTTGCGGGCCACGCGCTGGCAATTGTGCGAGTCCATGTTGTAGGCGGCGAGGCCCACGGAGTCCGGCGCGGTTTCCTGGAGGCGGCAGTTCTTCTCCGTCATCACGTAATCCGAAATCATGCGGCGCGCTTCGCGCACGTAAAGCTGGCGCGGCCAGCCGGCGGTGTCCGCAAATTCATCCTTGGCCGGACCCCATTGCTGCATCTCGCGACGCATCGACTCGGGCACGCGCGGACTGGTGGCGAGGAAGGTGATGAAGCCGCGAATGTAAGTTTCGTGCTCGCGGGCGAGGCTCTCCCGACCGGCATAGTCCGCCGCCGGGAATCCCCAGTTCATACCGATGTAGTCGGTCGAGAACCCGCCGTTGTTGTTGATGTCGGTTTTTTGGTTCGGCATCCAGATGGGATTCCAGAACTGCGCCAGCCGCGGCGTTTTCCCCGCGGCGACGAGGGCTTCGAGGTAGCGCGCGAGCAGTTCAAACTTCGCGGGATCGTAGTCCGCCGGCGGCGTGACCGGGAGCCGGCCATTGGCAGCGCGCTGAAGTCCGGCAAAGCGTTCATTGGACATGCCCTCGGGCTTGGTGGCTGGAAGGCGCAGCGCGTCATTGGTGGTGAAGCAGAGGCGATAGTTGTAAGTCTGCACGCGGGAATCACCCTCGCCAGCCTTGCCGGGATCGGTGCCCTGGATGAACGGCAGCAGTCCGCTCGTGGGATCGCCGGGCTTGACGTAGGGATCGACCGCCACGGTGAATTGGTGGTGCGGCGTGGTCGCGCGGATGCCATTGAGCGTCTCGCCGTAGGTCGCATTGGCTTCCCGGCCGACGTGAAACGAAACTCCAGCGCGGTCCATCAGGTCGCCCTCGTAGGTGGCGTCGATGAACATTTTCGCGCGATACACCGTGCTGTCCGCTGTGGTGATTTCCATGATGCGTTTGCCATCCTTCTTCACGTCGGCGAGGCGCTGGTTGAGACGCACCGGAATCTTCGCCACGCGCAGCATGTCCGCATAGACGCGGTCGGCGACGGACGGCTCGAAGGTCCACATCGTGGCATCGGCCGAACTGAGGTCCGAGGCGTTGGCCTGACCGCTGCCGCGTTTGGTGAAGTAGTCGGCGCGGGTCTCCCATTTCCACGCGTCATCCCTGGCGTAGTGCTGCGCGATGCGGTGGTAGAACTCGCGCGAGATGCCGCCGATGGCCGCCTTGTTGCCGATGTCGGTGGCGCCAAGTCCGCCCGTGGTGAGGCCGCCGAGGTATTTTCCCGGCTCGACGAGCACGACGGATTTTCCCATGCGCGCCGTTTGAATCGCGGCAGCGATGCCACCCGAGGTGCCGCCGAAGACACAGACATCCGATTCGACGACGGCGGCGGAGACGGTGGTGGCAAAGGCGGTCAGGCAGTTGAAGAGAAGAAGTCTGGCGCGGAGGGTTTTCATGGGAAAAAGGGACTAACGGTTAAGCGGTAAACCTAAAACGCCGGCGAGGGCCGACAGGCGTAGCGCAGATTTCCAATCTGCTGTATCGCCGAATTCTATTCGGCAGATCGCACGAACCTGCCGGCACCTGCGGATTGGAAATCCGCGATACAGCAGGTTGGAAACCTGCGCTACGAGTTTTCGGCACGCGATCCGGCAAGGGAGTTTGCAGTGCATCTGGGCTAACGAGTGGTGGACAGGCTGGCGGCGGGATTCCGGATCGGATCAAAGTTCCCCTCTTCGCAGCAGCGCACGAAGGTTTCGGTGACCGACTTCAGATCCTCCCAGCGCGCACGAATTGTCTTCGCCTCGTCCGGGGTGATCTTGTTGTCGCCCGCTGCGGTGGCGATGACGGCGAGCAGGTCGGCAAATTCCTGCACGATGTTGTTCGTGGCGGGAATGAGGAAGTCGGGATGCGCGTGGGTCGATTTCGGATTACGGATGAAGAAGCCGCCGGCGCGCTGGCAGACCCATTGCACGATGCGCTCGTCGCCGGTGGAGCGGACGAGGTCCTCGATGCGGTCGAGCGGATTGGTGGCGCCACTGCCGGAGTTATCGACGGGCGGCTCGGCCCACTTGTAAATCATCGAGAGCGAGAGTCCGAGATCGGCGCTGATCTGCTTGGCGCTGTTATTCTGGAGGACTTCGCGCAAGAGTTCATGGGAGTGCATGGCGGCGGATGCTAGAGCAGCGCGCGGGGCTGGCAAGCGGGGAGTGAATGGCAGGAGCTTCAGCCTGCGACGGAAATCGCGCCCCAATTTGTAACTGCGTTGCCAGCCGTTTTCCCATTCACTGTTGTCGCATCAAACGACGCGGCGAGGAAAACCCGCACCGCGTTGCCACGGAAAGGAAATCCTATGTTTGCTTTAATGCTGGGCGGTTTGGAACTCCTGCTGGTTCTTGGCGTGGGAGTGCTGGGAACCGTGTTCTGGATTTGGATGCTGATCGATTGCGCCACCAGGGAGCCCAGCACAGGCAACGACAAGGTCGTATGGATCCTGGTCATCGCGCTGACGCATTGGATTGGAGCGTTGATCTATCTGCTCGTCCGACGGCCGCAGCGCATCGCGCAGACCGGGCGATGAATGGCGCGGCGGCGGGAGTCTGCTTTCCCGCTTGCTAGCGGCACGGGCCGACTCTTAACTCTGATCAAAACCAAGTGCGTCTCGCTTTATGGAGTTCATTGTTTATCTCGTCTGTCTCGGAGCGGGTTTGCTCTTCACCCTCCTCTCCCTCGTCGCCGGGCACCTCTTCGGCGGCGGCCACGATGGACACGACATCGGCAGCAGCGGCCATGCAGAGGCGGGCGCCGACGCGACGGATGGCCCGGGCATGTCGGCCTTCAGCCCGACGATGATCGCGGCCTTCATCATGGCATTCGGAGGGTTTGGCGTCATCTTCCACCAACTCCCGGCCACTCATTCCCCGTGGCTGAGTGCTCCGCTGGCGGTGGTCTGCGGTTTCCTGGCCGCGGCGGGGCTGCTGTGGATTCTTCGGCAACTTTTTAGCAAGACGCAGAGTTCGAGCGAATCGCACGTTGGCACCCTCGTCGGCATGAGCGCCACGGTCATTTCGCCCATCCCGCAGCACGGCGTGGGCGAGATCGCCTACGTGCAAGGCGGCTCGCGTTACACTGCTCCGGCGCGCACCGAATCCGGAGGCGCGGTGGCCGGAGGCCAGACAGTCAAAATCAACCGGGTCGTCGGCACCTCGTTCTACGTCGTGCCGGTTTGAATTTTTTCGGCAGCAGACAACCCATCAACCCATCCCCAACCCATGATCCTCAGCCCACTCTTCGCGGATTTAAGCTCGCTGCTCGGCGGCGGCATCATCCCGCTCGTCATCGTCCTGCTCGCGGTCGGCGCCGTGGCCATCATCTGGATGGTCCTGAGCCGCTACACCAAGGTCGGCCCCAACGAAGTGCTCGTCGTCTCGGGACGCAAGCACCGCTACCTCGATCCGGACGGCTCTCCGGTGGCGCGCGGCTTTCGCATCGTCAAGGGCGGCGGCACCTTCGTGTATCCCATCGTGGAGAAGGTGGACATCCTCTCGCTCGAGTTGCTCACCATCGATGTGCAGACGCCGGAGGTTTACACCAGCAAGGGCGTGCCGGTGAAGGTGGACGGTGTGGCGCAGATCAAGGTCAAGGGCGACGACGTCTCCATCGCCACCGCCTCCGAGCAGTTCCTCAGCAAGGGCGTCGAGAAGATCAAGAACATCGCCATGCAGACACTCGAAGGACATCTGCGCGCCATCCTGGGCACGATGACCGTCGAGGAGATTTACCAGAACCGCGACGCCTTTGCCTCGAAGGTGCAGGAAGTGGCCGCGGGCGACATGGCCAACATGGGCCTCGGCATCGTCAGCTTCACCATCCGCGACATCCGCGACACGCAAGGCTACCTCGACGCGCTCGGCAAACCGCGCATCGCGCAGGTCAAACGCGACGCGCAGATTGCGCAGGCCGAAGCCGACCGCGACGCGATGATCAAATCTTCGCAGGCCACGCAAGCCGGGCAGGAGGCGAAGTTCCAGGCCGACTCGAAGATCGCCGAGGCGCAGCGCGATTATCAGTCGAACGTCGCGTCCTACCAGGCCACCGTGAACCAGAAGAAGGCGGAGGCCGACCTCGCCTACGATCTGCAGAAGTACAAGACCGGCCAGCTTGTGAAGGCGGAAGAGGTGCAGGTGCAGATCATCGAAAAGCAGAAACAGATCGAGCTGCAGCAACAGGAAATCCTCCGCAAGCAGCGCGAGCTCGAAGCCAACGTGCAGAAGCCCGCCGACGCCGAGCGCTACAAGGTGGAGACCCTCGCCAACGCGAAGAAATTCCAGCTCGAAACCGAGGCCGCGGGCGCCGCCGCCGCCACCAAACAAACGGGTTTCGCCGCCGCCGATGTCGCCAAAGCCACCGGTCTGGCCGAGGCCGAGGCGAACAAGGCACGCGGTCTGGCGGAAGCCGCCGTCATCGAGGCGCAAGGCAGGGCGCAGGCCGAGGCGATGAAGCAAAAGGCCGAGTCGTTCAAGCAATACAACGAGGCGGCGGTCATCGAAATGATCGTGCGCGTGCTGCCCGAGGTGGCGGGACGCATCAGCGAACCGCTCAGCAAGACGGAGAAGATGGTCATCATCAATTCCGGCAGCGGCCCCGGCGGCGGCGCGAGCAAGCTCACCGGCGACATCACGCAGATCATCGCGCAATTGCCGCCAGTGCTGGAGAGCCTGACGGGCGTGAAGTTTGAAAAACTTCTCGAACAAGTGCCGGCGCTGAAGAATGCGATGAAGAAGGATGAGCCGAAGGGGTGAGGCTCCGCCGTGACACGCGCGGAGTTCATCGAACTGAGATCGTATGGCCCGGCGCAATGAATCCATCTTCGGTTCGGTGGTCGTCCTGATTCTGGGCGGCGGCTTCGCCATTTTCTGGATCAGCAGCGCGTCCAGGCACGGCGCGCCGGCGTTCTTTCCGCTCTTTGGAATTGCGTTCCTTGCCATACTCGTGATTTCCGTCGGCGGCTCGATTATCAAAATCCTTGGGGAACGAGCCAACAACCAAGCGGCGCCGGTGCTGACCGCTGACGCCGTCGTAGCGGCCAAGCGCCTGCAAGTCGTAAACCGCGGCAAGTCCCACTCGACCGAATACTATGCCACGTTCGATCTCGGCTCCGGCGAACGCATCGAACTGGAACTGGACGGAAAGCAATACGGGTTGCTGGCCGAAGAAGACAGAGGCGCATTGCGCTACCAGGGAACATGGTTCCTGGACTTTGCCAGACAGGCCGGAGCGGCGCCTGCCGAGCAAGTCATTGTTCAATCCAGCTTGGTTTGCGAATACTGCGGCGCGGTGAATCCGCCGAGGACCGCCCGGTGCGCCGGTTGCGGTTCGGGCAGGCTCACGCCGATGGAGCCCAAGGTTGAGACATGATGGAGAATGCGACCACCAAAGTCTGCCCAATGTGCGCCGAGACAATCCGGAGCGCCGCAAAGGTGTGTCCGCATTGCCGCCATTGGCAGACGAAATGGTCGTTTCAGAATCCGCAGATCGGGGTGACGATTTGGGTGGTTTTATTCTCAACAGCCATGATTTGCATGGGGCTCTTTTTGGAGAAACTGTTCGGTCCGAAAACGCCATTCGCGGACTACCGCAATGAGCTGTCTGTCGTCAGTTCTGAGGTCAGCCGTCGCGTTTCAGGAAGCAACGTGCTGGTCACCGTCGTCGGGACTCTCACCAACCGGAGCAGCATCGCATGGAAGGACGTTGGCGTGGAGGCGCAGTTTCTGGACAAGGCTGGGAAGCTATTCGATGCCATCACCGTGAATGCAAACGATTACCGAGGCGTGGCCGTCCTGCCGCACGGCAGCGTTGCCTTTAAGGTCGAGGGCAGAGCGGCCCGACCTGAATCGGATTATCAGAACTGCAAGGTGTCGGTGAGGTGGGCCAAGGACGCCGACGCGTGGCCTTGATTTCAGAAAGCAGGGCCACGCTGCAAAGCCGGAGATCGCATTGCTCTGCCTCGCTTCCGCTGAAAGCGTTCCGCAGCGGTGACGGGGAACCATTCTTTCTCTCTTTGCCCCTTCCCGGCCATCACACCGCCAAAAAAGGGTGAACATTCGGCAAGCACGGTGAAGCTGTCCCCCCTGCCCCGCTCGTAGCGTTTCCTCCATGTTGCCGGGCGTCCGAAATCCTTCCGGCGACTTTTCCCCGGCCCATTTCGGGCCGGTTGTGTTGAACCGTTTTGGAACATGAAAGAGAAAGTCTATTTAACCCTGGATGGAAACGAGGCCGTCGCGATGGTGGCCTACGCGTGCAACGAAGTCGCCTGCATCTACCCGATCACCCCGTCGTCAAACATGGGGGAATGGTGCGATCAGTGGGCTTCTGAAGGTCTTAAGAACCTTTGGGGCACCGTGCCTTCGGTGACGGAAATGCAGAGCGAAGCCGGCGCGGCCGGCGCGGTCCACGGCGCGCTCCAGAGCGGCGCCCTGACCTGCACATTCACCGCGTCGCAGGGCCTGCTGCTCAAGATTCCCAACATGCTCAAGATTGCCGGCGAACTCACGCCGACCGTCTTCCACATCACCGCCCGCGCCATCGCCACGCATGCGCTGTCAATCTTCGGCGATCACAGCGACGTGATGCTGGCGCGCACCACCGGATTCGCCATGCTCAGCTCGGCGTCGGTGCAGGAGGCGATGGACTTCGCGCTCATCGCCCAGGCGGCGACGCTCGAATCCCGGATTCCCTTCGTTCATTTCTTCGATGGCTTCCGCACCTCGCACGAGGTTTCCAAGATCGAAGTCGTCACCAACGACATCATCCGCGAGATGATCGACGACAATCTGGTCAACGCCTTCCGCGCCCGCGCCATGACGCCGGACGCCCCGGTGCTGCGCGGCACGGCGCAGAATCCTGACGTGTTTTTCCAGGCGCGCGAGGCCTGCAATCCCTTCTACGACGCCTGCCCGGACATCGTGCAGAAGGCGATGGACAAGTTCGCCGGACTGACTGGCCGTCACTACAAATTGTTCCAGTATGACGGTCCCGCCGATGCGGATCGCGTCATCATCCTGATGGGCTCGGGCTGCGAAGCCGCGCACGAGACGATGGATTATCTCAACGCCCGGGGCGCCAAGGTCGGCCTGCTCAAGGTGCGCCTGTTCCGCCCGTGGGACATCAAGCGTTTCATGGAAGCGCTGCCCGCGACGGTCAAATCCATCGCCGTGCTCGACCGCACGAAGGAAGCCGGCGCGCTCGGTGAACCGTTGTATCTCGACGTGATCGCCACGCTGACCGAGGGGTTGGCTGCCGGCCTGGGAACGCTCCAGTCCATGCCGAAGGTCGTGTCCGGTCGTTACGGCCTTTCCTCGAAGGAATTCACGCCGGCCATGGTCAAGGCGGTCTTCGACAACCTCGCGGGGGCCAAGCCGAAGAACCATTTCACCGTCGGCATCAACGACGACGTCACGCACACCAGCATCGACTTCGACCCGGAATTCTCGACCGAATCCGACAAGGTGGTGCGCGCCCTGTTCTACGGTCTGGGCTCCGACGGCACCGTGGGCGCGAACAAGAACTCGATCAAAATCATCGGTGAGAACACCGACAACTACGCGCAGGGCTACTTCGTGTATGACTCGAAGAAGGCCGGCGCGGTGACGGTGTCGCACCTGCGCTTCGGGCCGTCGCCCATCCGCTCGACCTACCTGATCAGCAAGGCGAACTTCGTGGCCTGCCATCAACCGACGTTCCTCGAGCGCTTCGACATGCTCGGCACCATGGTGACCGGCGGCACCTTCCTGCTGGCGACGCATCATTCCAAAGATCAGGTCTGGGCGCACCTTCCGCGCAAGGTTCAGGAGAGTCTCCTCGCCAAAAAGGCGAAGTTCTACGTGATTGATGCGAACAGGGTCGCCCGCGAAACCGGCATGGGCGCGCGCATCAACACCATCATGCAGACCTGTTTCTTCGCTCTCTCGGGCGTGCTCCCGCGTGACGAGGCCATCGAGCAGATCAAGTACGCCATCAAGAAGACCTACGGCAAGAAGGGCGAGGAAATCGTCAAGAAGAACATTGCCGCGGTGGACCAGACGATCGCCAATCTCTTCGAGGTCACGGTGCCCGCCACGGTCACCAGCACGGTGGAGATGCCGCCCGTTTTCCCGGGCGCGCCAGAGGCCATTCGCGCCACCCTCGGCCGCATTTACGGCGGCGAAGGCGAGATGCTTCCGTCCAGCGCCTTCCTGCCGGATGGCACGTTCCCCATCGGCACGGCGAAGTACGAGAAGCGCAACCTCGCGCTGGAGATTCCCGTGTGGGACGAGAAGACCTGCATCCAGTGCGGCAAGTGCGTCATCATCTGTCCGCACGCGTCCATCCGCATGAAGGTGTATGAACCGGCCGCGCTCGCGGGTGCGCCGGCAACCTTCAAAACCACGGAATCGCGCAATCCCGACTTCAAGGGCCTCAAATACACCCTGCAGGTCGCGGCCGAGGATTGCACCGGCTGCGTGCTCTGCGTGGAGGTCTGCCCGGCCAAGAACAAGAGCGAGCCGAAGCTCCGGGCGATCAACATGCGCCCGCAGGAGCCGTTGCGCGTGACCGAGCGGGCGAACTTCGACTTCTTCCTCAACCTGCCCGAGTACGACCGGCGCAAGATCAAGATCGGCCAGATTCGCTCGCAGCAGATCATGCAGCCGCTGTTCGAGTTCTCCGGCGCGTGCGCGGGCTGCGGCGAGACGCCCTACATCAAGCTGGTCACCCAGCTCTTCGGTGACCGCATGATCACCGCCAACGCCACGGGCTGCTCCTCGATCTACGGCGGCAACCTCCCGACGACGCCCTACGCGAAGGACAACAACGGCCGCGGCCCGACGTGGAACAACTCGCTCTTCGAAGACGCCGCGGAATTCGGCATGGGCTTCCGGCTCTCCATCGACAAGCAGGCGGAACTCGCCCGCGAACTCGTGGCCAAGATCGCTCCGCAGATTGGCGACACGCTGGCGCAGGGCATCCTGAAGGCCGAGCAGCGCGATGAGGCCGGCATCTTCGACCAGCGCGAACGCGTGGTCGCGCTCAAGGCGAAGCTCAAGACGCTGAATTCACCTGAAGCAAAATTCCTCACCGGCGTGGCCGACATGCTGGTGCGCAAGAGCGTGTGGATCTTCGGCGGTGACGGCTGGGCCTACGACATCGGCTATGGTGGCCTCGACCATGTGATGGCCAGCGGCCGTGACGTCAACATGCTGGTGATGGACACCGAAGTGTATTCGAACACCGGCGGCCAGATGTCGAAGGCCACGCCGCGCGGCGCGGTGGCCAAGTTTGCCGCGGGCGGCAAGCCGCTCGGGAAGAAAGACCTCGGCCTGATCGCCATGAGTTACGGCAACGTCTATGTCGCCAGCGTGGCGATGGGCGCGAAGGACGAGCACACGCTCAAGGCCTTCATCGAGGCCGAATCGTGGCACGGCCCGTCGATCATCATCGCCTACAGCCATTGCATCGCGCACGGCATCGACCTCGATCGCGGCGTCGGCGCGAAGCAGCAGAAGCTCGCGGTCGAATCCGGCCAGTGGCTGCTCTACCGCTACGACCCGCGGCGGGCAGCGGCAGGTGAGAACCCGATGATGCTCGATTCGCAGGCGGCCAAGACCAAGGTGCAGGATTACCTGCTCTCGGAAAACCGCTTCAAGATGCTCACCAAGAGCAAGCCCGAGGATGCCAAGCGCTTCTTCGAAGAAGCGCAGCACGACGTGGAGGCGCGCTGGCAGTTGTATTCGTACATGGCCGCCCGCAAAGCCAGCACGGCCGCCGCTCCGGCGCCGGCCCCCACCACGGTCGCCAACGGCAACGGCAACTAAAGCTCACCGGCCCGGCCTGCGGGTTCGCCTGCAAGGCCGGGCCAAAACTTTTGAAACCTTAAGCAAACCCGGAATTGATTATGGACCTGACGACGACCTACATGGGCCTCAAGTTGAAGAGCCCTCTCGTACCTTCCGCCTCTCCGCTGACCGAGGACGTCAGCAACATCAAGAAGATGGAAGACGCCGGCGCCGGCGCGGTGGTGCTGCATTCTCTGTTCGAAGAGCAGCTTCATCTGGAATCGATGGAGCTGGATCACCACCTCAATCATGGCACCGAAAGCTTCGCCGAGGCGCTCAGTTATTTCCCCGAGCCGAAGGAATTCCGCCTCGGCCCCGAGGAGTATCTCAAGCTGATCGAGAACGCGAAGAAGTCGGTGAAGATCCCCATCATTGCCAGCCTCAACGGTTCGACCGTGGGTGGCTGGACGGACTTCGCCAAAAAGATGCAGCAGGCCGGAGCCGACGCGATCGAATTGAACATCTACAGCATTCCCACCGACATGACTCTGACCGGTGCGGCGCTGGAGAAGCTCAACCTCGACATCGTCAAGTCGGTGCGCGCGGCCGTCGCCGTCCCGGTGGCGGTGAAGCTCAGCCCGTACTTCACCAACTTCGCCAACATGGCGAAGCAACTGGACGACACGGGCGCGAACGGATTGACGCTGTTCAACCGCTTCTATCAGCCGGACATCGATCTCGAATCGCTCGAGGTCACGCCCAATGTTCTGCTCAGCACGCCGATGGCGTCCCGTCTGCCGCTGCGCTGGATTGCCATCCTGTTCGGCAAGGTCAAGGCCAGCCTCGCGGCCACCAGCGGTGTCTATCGCGGCACCGACGCGCTCAAGATGCTCATGGCCGGGGCGGACATCACCATGCTGTGCTCCGTCATTCTGCGTCGTGGCGTCGGCTATATGAGCATCATCGAGCAGGAGATGGTTTCCTGGATGGAAGAGCACGAGTATGAATCCATCCAGCAGCTCAAGGGCAGCATGAGCCAGAAGAACTGCCCGGAGCCGTCCGCCTTCGAGCGCGCCCAATACATGCGCGCCCTGACGTCTTACAAGCCCGACTAGATCCACCTCATCTTCGTACCCTGCGCTGGTGTGGTTGCGCAGGTTGGCCCGGACCGGCCTTCCTCCTTTCCCGGTCCGGGCTTTCTCTTTGGTTCATCGCGGATTTCCGGAGACAAATGGCCCGCGAAGGTGAGCCCCGTGAACGCCAACGGCGTTCAATCAGCCAGCCCAGGGTTGGAGCGCAAGCACCTGCCCTGGGTGTGGCGCAGATGATTATCCAACCCTGAAGGGGTTGAATCGAACGGGACGGATGGGTGATGCAACCCCTTCAGGGTTGGTTCGTGCTTCGACGTCCGACCCAGGGTGGCGCCTGCGGCGCCACCCTGGGCTGCATGATGAGAACGCCGTTGGCGTTCCCCGGGATTCCGCGATGAACCAAAAAACTCCTGAGATGCGCCGTGAGCCGTCGGGTGTGATTAAAAGTGGGAAAGGTTAACCAGGAACCGGCGGAAAATCCCGGGTGGTAGGGCGCGTCGCTCCGCGTGCGCCGCCGGAGCGGTGCCAGCAATCCCAACGGCGCGCACGGAGTGACGCGCCCTGCCTCGCCGGGCGTGCCGACCTCACCCGCTCGTGATCACACCTGAACCATCTGGGTGGCGACCTTCGGACTTGCCGCTCGCTGGATGAATCGCTTTCATGCGGGCCAACGCCGATAAAAACTATGCCCAAGGAGCATTTCATGAGGATTCTTCCGACACTTATTCTCGCCACCGCCGCGCTGTCGCTCGCCGCTGCAACGAACATCCACGCTGCGGTAACGGCGACTCAAGCAACGCCAGTTTCCAACTGGCTCGCGCTGACGATTACCAATCCCACGCCGGCAACCAGCGACTTCTTCGGCTTTTCCGTGGCGGCGGTGGGGACCGACCGGGTGCTGATTGGGGCGTTTCGGGACGACACGGGTGGGACCTCTGCCGGGGCGGCATATCTTTTCAGCACCAACGGCGCATTGCTGACCACCTTCACCAATCCCACGCCGGCATCCAGTGGCTACTTCGGATATTCCGTGGCGGCGGTGGGGACCGACCGGGTGCTGATTGGGGCGTGGTTCGATAACACGGGCGCGAGCGATGCCAGGGCGGCGTATCTGTTCAGCACCAACGGCGTGTTGCTGACCACCTTCACCAATCCCACGCCGACAGCCGGTGACTACTTCGGCCGGTCCGTGGCGGCGGTGGGGACCGACCAGGTGCTGATTGGCACGCCTAACGACGACACGGGTGCGGACAATGCCGGAGCGGCGTATCTGTTCAGCACTGACGGCGCATTGCTCACCACCTTCACCAAGCCCACGCCGGCAGCCGGCGACAACTTCGGCGCTTCCGTAGTGGCGGTGGGGAGCGACCTGGTACTGATTGGGGCGTATCTTGACGACACGGGCGCGGTCGATGCCGGAGCGGCGTATTTGTTCAGCACCAACGGCGCATTACTCACCACTTTCACCAATCCCACGCCGGCCGCCGGCTACCACTTCGGCGGTTCCGTGGTGGCGGTGGGGACCGACCGGGTGCTGATTGGGGGGCCTTACCACAACACGGGTGCCCAGGGTGCCGGGGCGGCGTATCTGTTCAGCACCAACGGCGCGTTGCTGACCACCTTCATCAATCCCACGCCGGCAGCCGACGACTGGTTCGGCTATTCTGTGGCGGCGGTTGGGACCGACCGGGTGCTGATTGGGGCGATTCTGGACGACGCGAGCGTGAGCGATGCCGGGGCGGCGTATTTGTTCAGCACTAACGGCACGTTGCTCACCATCTTTACCAATCCCACGCCGGCAACCTTCGACCACTTCGGCGGGTCCGTGGCGGCGGTGGGGACCGACCGGGTGCTGATTGGGGCGTATCTGGACGATACGGGCGCTCCCGATGCCGGGTCGGTGTATCTGTTCAGCCTCGAACCGTTCACTCCAGCAGCGCCATCGCTCTCGACCCGCCGCAACCCTTCGCTCTCCACCATCACCATCTCCTGGCCCGCGCCGGCGGAGGGGTGGTTGCTGGAAGGCACCAACGCGCTGCCGTCCGTGGCGGCGTCCTCGTGGCTGCCGGTTCCGCCGCCGTATCAAACCAACGCGGGAACCATCTCGGTGACGTTTACCAACCTTCCCGCCACCGGAAACCAGTTCTTCCGACTGCGCCAGCCTTGAGCCATCCGAAACGCGAAGCACCACGAAGGCACGGAGATCACGGAGAGGAGTTGCGCCGCGTCGGCCAACGTAGCACAGGCGTCGCGCCTGCATGAGTCAGCCCGCCCTGGCTTTCCGAAAACGATCTACCCCATTCAGCCGAGACGGCCGTGCTACTTTGGAGCCGCTGTCGTCATCCCTGTTTTGTCCGCCACAAATGCCGCCAATTGACATCGGGTAGCGAAAGGCTACCGTGCCTCCATGAGTCAACCGGTGAAACTTTCCGATGCCCTGGTCCTCGATGCCCGGCTGGCGGGTGAAGCGCTCGAACGCTCCATCGCCGGCCAGGTTGAGTTCTGGGCGAGACTCGGTCGGGCGGTCGAGCCACTGCTGCAGGGCACGCAGGCCCTCGCGTTGTGCCGCAGGGCCGGCGCGCAACCCCTTTCCGCCTGCCTTGATTCCGTCGATTCGCCCAACGGACGGCAGCGGGTCGCTGCGTTTCTCCAATCCCAGCCTTTTCCTCATTACGAACCCGCGGCCGATGCGCCCGGGCTTCTGGTTCGCATCGAAGCGGACGGCAAGCGTTCGGTGGGCCGCTTCGTCAACCGGCAGTTTCAAGTGGTAAAAGGCGGTCGGGCCAAGCGATGAGCCTGCCGCTCGATCAGCGTCCCATCATCGTGGCATTGGCTGGTCCAAACGGCGCCGGCAAGACGACTTTCTACCATGCCCACCTGCAGCCCGCAGGTCTGCGCTTCGTCAATGCCGATCTGCTGGCGCGGGAACTCGATCTTGATCCGTATGCCGCCGCGAAAGTGGCCGATGCGTTGCGCCACGAGTTGGTGAAACAGCGCGAGAGCTTTGTCTTTGAAACCATCTTCTCTGACCCGATCGGCGACAAACTGCGTTTCTTGAAGGACGCCGGAAAAGCGGGCTACACGGTGGTGGTGTGTTTCGTCGGAATTTCCGGGCCGGAGGTTTCAGAAGAGCGCGTGGCCATGCGCGTTTCCCAAGGCGGCCACGATGTGCCCACGGAGAAGCTTGTCGCCCGTTTCCCGCGCACGCTGGCCAATCTGAAAGCCGCGATTCGCGAATTGCCGCAGGTTCTGATCTTCGACAACGATGATCTGCGGACGCCATTCCGGCAGGTCACAGTGTTCGAGCAGGGGCGGGAGGTCTCACTGCGACCACCGGTGCCAAAATGGCTGCAGCCATTGCTGACGCAGCGCCGGTGAGATTGTCGGTGCTCTGCCAAGACGCCGCCACGGGGCAAAGGCTCACTCCCGCTTGATCCAGCCGCCGCCCATCACCACGTCGCCGTCGTAGATCACCGCGGCCTGGCCCGGCGTGACGGCGCGCTGTGGTTCATGGAGTTTCACCTGCGCCGTGCCGCTGGCGCCCGGCGTGATCGTGGCGGAGGTGCCAGGGTGATTGTAGCGAATCTTCACCATGGCCTCAAAGCCCGGCGGCGGCTCGGCGAAGGAAATCCAGTTGCAGCGCTCGATGGTGAAGGTGTCGCACGCCAGAGTTGCGTCGTCACCCACCACCACGCGATTGCGCGCCGCGTCGAGATCCACCACGTAGAGCGGCGTGGGATGCGAGAGGCCGAGCCCCTTGCGCTGGCCGATGGTGTAGAACTCGATGCCGTCGTGGTGTCCGAGCACGCGCCCGTGCAGATCGACAATTTCGCCGCGGTGTTTCTCCACCAGCTTCGCCGCCTCGAGAAATTTTCCGTAGTCGTTGTCGGGCACGAAGCAGATTTCCATGCTCTCCTCCTTGTCGGCGGTCTTGAGCTGGCAGGCGCGGGCCGTTTCGCGCGCATCGCTCTTGGTGCGTTCGCCGAGCGGGAAGAGGCAGCAGGCGAGTTGCTCCTGCCGCAGCGTAAAGAGGAAATAGCTCTGGTCCTTGCGCGGATCGCGTCCGCGCTTGAGCAGGTGCCGCGATCCGTCGGGGCTGCGCTCGACCCGCGCGTAATGCCCGGTGGCCACCAGGCCGGCGCCGAGTTGACGCGCACGCCGCAACAGCGTGCCGAACTTGAGCTTCTCGTTGCACAGCACGCACGGATTTGGCGTGCGCCCGGCTTTATATTCGTCGGCGAAATATTGAATGACCTCGCGCTGAAAATCCTCCGCTTCGTCCACAAGGTAATAGGGAATGCCCAACCGATGAGCCACGGACCGCGCATCGGTGACAGCCTGCGGACCGCAGCATTTGTCCTCGGCGCGGGAAACGCAGTCCTGCGGCCAGAGCTTGAGAGTGATGCCGATGACGTCGTAGCCCTGTTCCAGCAACAGCGCCGCCGCGGCCGAGGAATCCACTCCGCCGCTCATGCCGAGCACCACCCGCGTTTTTCCAGAATCAGACATCGTGGCGGAAACTACGCGTGTGCGCCGGAAGCTCAAAGGGGAAAGTTGGACCCGCCGAAAAGAAGGATGTGCCGAATCGGATGATGCCTCCCGGCTTGTCGTGGTTCCGATCTTTGGCGGGTCGGGTCGGGCGACTTTCCCGGAGGGACATAATGATTATGGCGATGCCTTCCCTATAAAGAGTTAGCCCAGCGGGGCGTAACGAGTCGCACAGCATGCAAGCACCGGGCAGCCAGCTTCGAGAAGGGTGAAAACATGACGCCCCGCTCTTTCCATTACCCACAGGATTCATGACCAAAGCGTTGCCAGGCGGCGGTGATCGCCCGCAGTTGTTGCAGGCCGCGCCAGACCACGGTCGGCCCGGGTTCTCCATCGCGGCGCCGGCCCAGGAAGCCGCCCAATTGCGCGAGCCAGCGCCCCGCCTGCCGCAGCGTCGGCGGCTGGCGCGGCGGCAGGGCCCGTTCTTCCATGTAACACGTCAAGGCACGCCATTCGTCGGCGCTCAGCCAGTCGCTGGCCAGTCCGTCCGGGGTCGCGCGCCCCGCCTGGCACAACGCCAGCACCCGCCAGGCGACGATCAAATCCACCCGCACCACCCGCTGCAAACGCGCGGCCGTCTCCAGTTGCCGCTGCTCGACCTGGCAGCCGCTCTTGAGCACCTTGTGCAGCACTTCGATCGGCCAGCGCCGCGCATACCAGCCGACTTTTTCCACCGCCGCGGCGAGGCTCTCCACCGGTTGCGTGGTCAGGAGCCGCCAGCAAATCGGCGTGGCCCCTTTGGGCGGACGGGTCTCGCGCGCTTCCACCGCCCACAACGTCAGCGGCGGCTGGTCTTCCTTCAAGCAGGGCGGGCGCAAGGTGACGGGCGCAAAACGGATCGACAGCGTGGCCAGCCGCGCGGGCTGGCCCCCGTTGCGGGGCACTTTGATTTTGAGTCGCCCGCCCACGCGCTGGGCCGCCAGGAAATTCCACAGATATTGCTGCGGATGGGCGAGCTGCCGGTCATGCTGCGCGCGCACCAGCAGGTGGACGCGCGGCCCCTCCGCCGGGGCCAGGGCCGCCACGAACAGGTCGTAGAGATCGCCCTCGCGGTCGGCCACGTTGACCAGCGTGGTGTCGGGACACTGCGCGGCCAGCGCCTGGCAGGCGGTTAAACTCTCCAGCCACTTCTGGCTTTCCTTCTGGGCGCGCGGCGTGCGGTTGCGCGCGGCGGAAGAGCGGCCAAATTCCTTCTGCGAGCGGACCCAGCTTTGGGCGTGGAGCAGGCCCAGCGGTTGGCCCGCGGGCGTGACCGCCAGGGTCGAATGCAGGAACAGGCCGATGGTTTTGTCGCGATTGTTGCCGATGGGTCCCAGGCCCTGGGTTTGCGGATGCGTCGAGTAGTTGAGGCTGGTGGTGTCCTGCAGGCACAGCACGATGGGCTGGGTGGCGGCACGGCGGACGGTGGCCTGGACGTGGGTGGCCAGCAGATCTTCCGGCGCGATGCCGTCGTGGTCGAAGAAGCGGTAGGCGGCCTTGGTCCGGGCCCAGGAGCCGCAGGCCTGGGGGATGGAGGCGGTGGGCTGGAGGGCGAAGTCAGTGGCCATGGTGATCAAGCGCGCGACCAGACGCTGGTCGGGCAGCGGCGCGTGGGCGAATTCGTGCGCGGCCCAGTCGGCGCCGGCGGGTTGGATCGAGGGTGGCGAGGATGCAGTGCGTTTGAGCATCCCGCCATAAACTACATAAGTCGTTGTTGTACTAGACTAATGTTGTGGGTAATAGAAAGGACTCGTCACTGCTTTCACCGCTTGGGCGACTTGTCGCCAAAGCAGAGCCGCGTTCAGCGGTTCGGAGCCAATTCACGCGCCTGCCCGTTCGACGGCGACAAGTCGCCTGCCGAAAGCGGCGAGAACTCGCCGCACTCCAAAGCCTGTGGTTGCGGCGTCAGCCGCGCCGGGTGAATCCGCGTCCATCCGTAGTTAGATTTCGTTTTCCCGATCAAATCTCCATCGTGCGCACCCGCCGCACAGCCATCGTCATCGGCGCAGCGCCCAGCGCGAGGGAGAGCGTCACGAAGCCCGCCAGGCAGGCGAGCGCCTGCACCTTGTCGCCGGTCGTTGCCAGCGCCCAAGGCGCGCCCAGGGCCAGCAGGATCACCGAGCCAAGAATGTAGAGAAAGCTCAGCACGAGACAAAATGTTCCGCCGAAGCCGCTGACGATCTTGCTCGGGTTGTCCTCCTTGAAATTTGGATAGAGCACCCCGATGCCGACGGCCAGCCCGTTGAGCGTGAGGGTCATCACCGCAATGGCCACGGCGAAGTAGGCGGTGCGGACCGCCGGCAGGTCCAGCATGTAGCACGAAAGCGAGATCAGCCCGAGGGTGATGACCAGGGACGTGCTGGCGGCGAGCCAGAACTTGGCGCGGACCACGCGCTCCAGCCCGAGAGGGGCGAGACCGACAATCCAGACGCGTTTGCCTTCGAGGGAGAACTGCGGAAAGACGAAGCGCGTGGTCAGGGTGGCGAGGTTCAACGCGCACGCGCCGAGGTTGAGGTAGGAGACCAGTTGCACCCAGAACGGATGGCTGAGTTGCAGCGTGAAGTGCGGCAGGTTGAAGATGTAAACGCCAAGCAGGCCGAAGAGCATGAGCGACTGGGCCCATTGCGTGGTGTCGCGCCAGAACATGCGCAGATCCTTCACCAAAAGCGCGCGGATATCCGTCGGCAATCCCGGCACCCACTTCGCCAGACGTTCGGCCAGGCCGGGGGCGCCGTCGCGCGCTTCCGTGCGGGAGAAGGTGCGGGCGCCCGTCCGTTGCCAGCGATCGAACACGCCGCCGCGGCTATGAACGGCGGAGGAGGCGCTGTAAAAAAGGCCGCCCATGCGCGTGCCGGCGAGCAATCCGAAAAACGCCACGTAGCTCAGCAGCATCAGCGTGAAGAAGCCCACCGCCGACCAAATGCCGTCCTGCCAGCCAAGCAGCCCAGACGACAACCAGAAACTCGGGAGAAATGGGAATTCGGCAAAGCGCGTCTTGGCGAGCATTTTGTCGAGCACCGTGGCAACGTGATCCGAGCCGGGGTCACTGGCATCGTCCTTGAATCCGAGCCAGTAGGCCGCCCATCCAATCAGCGCCGCCAGCGCAAAAAAGATGATGATCTGAAACGCCCTGCGGTCGAGGTAGCGCGCCAGGTTGACCGCCAGGAAGGATCCCAGCAGCGCCGGCAGCGCGATAAACAAGGCCAGCAGCGCCAGCGTGCCCGCGTAAAAATGCCACGGCACCCCGCGAGTCAAGCCGTATGCCCCGACCAGCGGCGCAATGAGAAACAGAAACGCCCACGACGCCACCAGCGCGGATTCGATCAGCTTCCACTGGAAGATGGTGTGCGTGGAGACGGGCATGGTGAGCAGGAACGACGTCTCGCGATTCCGGAACAGGTTTGAATAGCTGACGATGAGATTGCTCAACAGGAGCAGGATGAAGAGCATGGCGAACAGCAGGAACAACAGCCGCTCGACGAGCAACAATCCCATTCCCGGAAAGCGCAGGATGAACCGCAGCCCCTCGTAAAAAAGCCAGAAAGAGATGCCGAGATAGCCGACGATGAAGGCAAGCACGACCGCAGTGAGCAGGCGCGACTGCTCGCGCAGCGAGGTGAACCGACGCCAGAATGTCAGGGCGTTGACGCGTAGCAACAGGATCAGCGGGGGCGGAGCGCCGGCCGCGCCCGGCGTTGATCCGATCTGACGGGTGCCGTTCACGAAGTGAATCTTCGGTGCGCGCCGAACCGGCGCAAGCGATTTGATCAGGCGCGGGCAGGGTCAGGCACAACGCCGGTTTCCAAAACGGCCGAATCGCGGATACTCCAACCCGCCTCAGCGTCACCCTGCGCGGCTTCGGCAGATCCCGATATTGCCCATGGGCGCCGGAACGCCGTGCGCAAAAACTCCTTGGCAGCGCGAGCGCGTCAGCCAACCTTCCTGCGCGACACGATGACCGGTTCAGTCCGCCAGATTCCAGACGCGCACCACGCCATGACCACTCCCCGGCGCCTGCCAGTGGGGGTGATCATCCCCACGTACAATTGCGCCGCGCACATGCCCGCGCATCTCGCGGCGCTCAAAGAGTGGCTTGATCTCGCGCAGGAGGTGGTGGTGGTGGACAGCGAATCCACCGACGGCACGCTGGAGCTGCTTCAGACGGGGCTGGCGCATCCGCATCTCAGATTTTTTACGCGGCCGCGGGGGCTTTATCAGGCGTGGAACTTCGGCATCGCGCAACTGACAAGCGAGTTCACCTACGTTTCGACGGCGGGCGACACCATTACGCGCGAAGGCATCACGCATCTGGTCGAGACGGCGCAACGCCTCGGCAGCGACGTGCTCATCAGCCCGCCGAAATTGATTCCCGAGGCTGGCGTGAAGCAGCCAGAAAACGACTGGCCGGTGCATCGCATCCTCGCGGAATTGAACCTCCGCGCGCCCGCCGTGCTGCGGCGCAGCCGGGTGCTGCATTTCGCCATCGACCACGCGCTGCATGTGCTCGGGATTCTCGGCAGTTCGGCGAGCAATCTCTACCGCACCGCACCGCTCCAGGAGCGGCCGTTCCCGGACGATTGCGGCCATGCCGGCGACGTGGGGTGGGGCGTGCGCCACGCGCTGGATGCGACGTTCGCGCTCACGCCGGAATGTTGCTCGACCTTCTTGATTCATCCCGTGACGCACACCGAGCAGCAGAAGAGGTTTTATCTCCAGCTCCAGTCGCGCGCGCCGGAATGGGCACGGGAGGCGTTGCGCGCGGCGGTGGCCGACGGTCCGCCCGCCGACGCGGCCGAACTGGAGATCGTGGGCGAGTATCTCGGCGCGGTGACAGCCTTCGTGGCCGACAAGGATCGCGTCCACAAGCTGCGCGACCGCCATCGATTCTGGTCCCTGTATCCGTCGGTGTGGCGCGTTCGGCAGACGCGCAACCGGCATCGTCGTCACGCGGAGGCACTGGCCGCGCGGCTCCGACAGTTTCCAGCGATTGGCACGAGCAGCGCCTCAGCGTGATCCCGCAGGTCTGCCCCACGCCTCGCCGGCTGGTGTTCTCCTCAATCCTCGCTCCGACCGCCTGCTGCGTCGCGAGCGGCTTCAATCTGTTTTTGCGTGGGTGTCTTCAGCGGATAAAGGCCCGGACAACAGCCGAACATCTCGCGAAAGGCCGTGCTGAAGTGACTCAGACTGTTGTAGCCGACCTCGAGGGCGGCTTCCGTCACGTTGCAGCGTCCGGTGCGCAGCAACTCGGCCGCGCGTTCCAGGCGCGCCTGCCGGAGAAATTGTTGAATCGTAAGACCGGTCGCCTCGGAGAACTGCCGACTCAGGTAAAACGTGCTGCAGCCCACCAACCGCCCCAGTTCCTCCAGCGACGGCGGATCGGCCAGGCGCTCGCTCAGAATCTCCCGCACGCGACCGGCTCGCTCGCAGGCGGCGCATTGCTGGCGCGTGCAAAACAATTCTCCTTCCGGCGGACAAAAGAATGATTGCGCCGCCAATTCCAGCGCCTTGCACCGAAACCAAGTTTCCTGCGCGGGCTTGAACACCGGGCAGTGTTGGAGGCATTCCACCACCTGGAGAAAGCCGACCCCCATCGGTTCGGGAACGGTCACGACCGACTGCCGCGCGGATTGATTGATCACGGCCTGCACGCAAGGGTGGAGATGCCGCGCCTCGCTCTGCAAATACTGCTTCAGGAATTCCACCGCGAACTCGACGGTGATGAAACGGTGCTGTTCCTTCGCCCGCCGCCTGGCCGCGAGAGGCGGCTCGCCTTGAAAATAGAACGCGCTGGTGCGGGGCCGGAGTTTCACGGTCTGCCGCGCATCGGCCAGGGTCGCCTGCCCGTCGAGGTTGAGGCACAACTCCAGACTGCCCGGATGGAAACTGCGCGCCCAGTCCAGTTCCTCTTCCGTCTTGAAGTCGTGCCATTCAAAGCTGAAGCCCAGCGCGCGGAAATTTCCGAACAACGGACGCCAGCCCACGCCAACGGCACTCCATGCCGGCGCCTCGGTGAAGGAGGCGTCGGCAGGCGCGGGCGGCTTCGCCGGGACCGTTGAAACGGATTTCGACATCGGCACTTACTTGCCACGTTACGGTCTTCCATGCAAGGAGGCTGAGCTTGCTGCCTGCAATGGAGACGAGATGCTCCCGGACGTGACGGCAAGCGGAACAGGGACTCTCTGGCTGTCGGCTGCCTGCGCGCCCAAGGGTCTGGACTGCGGGGATCGAAAGTGCGCGCGCTTTGCGAACACCACGCGATGACCAAGCGCCAGCGGGCTTACCGGGAACTGGCGAAGCGTTCACCAGAGGGCGCGACAACGAGGAGACTGGTTCTTTCTCTCAACGATCACAGGCTTGAATAGAGGCATTTCCATTCCAGTCGAGTCTTGCTCGCAGCAACAGCAACCGAATGCGTGTCTTTTCTTCATGCGCGACGCAGTGGATTGCCGGCAGAATCGCCGGGGTGATGCTTCTGATTGCCCTGGTCCTGGGGCTGGACCTCGCTGCCAGTTGCAGCACGCTGCACCAGAGGCTCTGTCCGAACGCCGGGAAGCAGGACGATGCCTGCGCCATCGCGGCGTTTGCCGGAGGCGCCTGCCCGAGTTCTATCGCGCCTCTGCTCCTGACGGCCGTGGTCCCGATGCTGATTTGGGCCACCCGCTGGACCGACGAAGATGTCCCTTCCGTTCCCATCTTCCAACTGGCGCCCTCGCGCGCTCCACCCCGGGCAGTGCAGCTTCCGGGCTGAGTCTGCCTCCTTCGGTCACGCTCAGCTGCTGATTTTGCGAAGAGCGAAACCCCCGGCTGTCGCGGACAGGCAGCCGGTGCGCGGGTGATAATTTTTCCGCCGCCACAGACGGTCATTTCCTCCCATCGCACGAAAACTTTTTGAATTAACGCAGCATGAACTCCTTTCCCCATCGACATTTTGGGTCGCAGCTCGCGGCCATGTTCCTCCTGATGCAAACGTGCGCGGTCCTCAACGCGCGGGAGCCATTGGGATCCCTCAAGCCCACGAATGCCGTGGGGCGCATCGGGCACGACCTCTTCGCCACGCCGACCGGGCAGTTGCTCACGCCCGCCGGGCGTCAGGTCGAGTTGCCAAAGATGCGACCGCAGGCGCTGGCACTCAGCCCGGATGGCAGGTTGCTTGTCACCTCAGGACGGGCGGGCAAACTGGTGGTCATCGATGCGGCCAGCGGCCTTATTGTACAAAACGTCGCGCTGTCCACCAACAAGGCCGAAGTCGAGGGAACGATTGGCGATCCGACGTCTTCCGCCACCCCGGCCCCACCCACCAACGCGCCAGCCGCGGACACCAACAAGGTTGCCGCTACGGCCGCTGGGGGAACAAACACCGTCACCACAACGAACGCGGTCTCCGGATCAAAAACCAACGCCACTCCCAGAGCCGAGCCCAAACCTGGGAGTCCGTTGTTGAGCCTCACCGGCCTGACCTTCTCGCCTGATGGTCGGCGCATTTACCTCTCAAGCGTGGGGGGAACGGTGCGGGTGTTCGCCGTGGACAAACGTCAGAGGGTGACCAATCTTGCCCGCTATTTCGTGCCTCCAGCCAGGGCGCCGAAGCGAAGGGAAGAAGTCCCCGCCGGCCTGGCCGTCTCGGCGAATGGCCGGCAGCTTTACGTGGTGGCCAACCTCGGCAACCGGCTGCACGAAATGGATGCGGCCACCGGCAAGCTCCTGCGCTCCTGGGATACGGGTGTGGCGCCTTACGATGTGGTTCTCGCCGCCGGCAAGGCGTATGTCAGCAACATGGGCGGGCGCCGCCCGGGGACCAATGCGCCCACTGCATCGGCGGGACGCGGCATGACGGTGCGGGTGGATCCCGTGCGGCACATCGCCAATGAAGGTTCGGTGACAGTGGTGGATCTCAAGACTGGCAAGGTGAAAACCGAGATCCTCGTGGAACTGCACGCCTCAGCACTGGCGGTTTCCCCCGACAGGCGCCACGTCGTCGTGGCCAACACGGGCAGCGACACCTTGAGCGTGATCGACACGCGGACCGATGCCGTGGTGGAGAAGATTTGGATGCGCCAGGCGCCGGGCGAACCGTTCGGCGCGCAGCCCAACGCCCTGGCGTTCGACCGCACCGGCCAACGGCTCTATGTCTGCAATGGCACGCAAAACGCGGTGGCGGTGGTCCAATTCGAACCGGAGGAGAAGGAGTCCAAGCTCATCGGATTGATCCCCACGGGCTGGTTTCCCGGAGCCATCCAATTCGATCATCGCCGAAACATCCTGTGCGTCGCCAATATCAAGGGCGCCGGCTCCACGCGCATTCTCAAGCCCGGCGACAAGGTCCGCTTCAACTCCAAGGATTTCTTCGGCACGCTCTCGCTGATCCCCCTGCCCTCCGACAAAAGCCTGGCCAGCCAGACCGATCTGGCCCTGGCCAACATGCGTTACCCCAGAATCGCGGAAGCGAAACTGCCGGCGCGCCCCGGCCAACCGCCGCGCCCGGTGCCGGAGCGGGTCGGCGAACCCAGCGTGTTCAAGCACGTCATCTACGTGGTGAAGGAGAACCGCACCTATGATCAGGTTCTGGGCGACATGAAGGAGGGAAACGGGCACAGCAACCTCTGCATTTTCGGGGAGGAGTACACGCCCAATCAGCACAAAATCGCCCGCGAATTCGTCCTGCTGGACAACACGTATTGCTCTGGCGTGCAAAGCGCCGACGGGCACCAATGGGCGGATAGCGCCATCGCCAATGCCTACATGGAGCGCCAGATCAGCGCCGATTTTCCGCGCAGCTATCCCGGCGGCAAGACCCGGGATGACAACGACGCGCTCGCCTGGGCTTCCTCCGGTTTCATCTGGGACAACGTGCTGGCCCACGGAAAGACCTTCCGCAACTACGGTGAGTGGATGATGTCCCGGGCGAACTGGCGAAATCCGGCCCGCCACAAGGACAAGGTGGCTTGGACGAATTTCTGGAACGACTACGCGCACGGCAGCAACTCCACCCGGCTCGAATCGCGGGTGGCCATTGAATCGATGCGCCCCCATGGCAACACCAACACGGTGGGCTGGGATTTGAACGTGCCCGACCAGATGCGCGCCGCGGAGTTCATCAAGGAACTCCGCCGCTACGAAACCAACGGCGGATTCCCGAACTTCATCTACGTGTTTCTCCCCAACGACCACACCGGCGGCACCGACAGCAAGCTGCCCACGCCGGGCGCGATGGTGGCCGACAACGATCTCGCGTTCGGCAAAATCGTCGAGGCCGTCAGCCGCAGCCGGTTCTGGCCGGAGACGTGCATCTTCGCCATTGAAGACGATCCGCAGGACGGCTGGGATCACGTCAGCGGTTACCGGACGACCTGTTACGTGGTCAGCCCCTACACCAAGCGCCGGCAAACCATCAGCACTCAGTACAACCAGCCCGGCGTGATGCGAACGATGGAGTTGATCCTTGGCCTGCCGCCCATGAACCAGATGGACGCCACCGCCACGCCGATGAGCGACTGCTTCGTGGACACCGCCACCCTGACACCCTTCACCAGTGTGGCCAACCGCGTTCCTCTCGATCAGATGAATCCTCCGCCCAAGAAGGTCAAAGATCCCGTCAAGAAGAAGGATGCCATCAAGTCCGCGAAGCTCCCGCTGGATGAAGTGGATCGCTGTCCCGAGGACGTCTTCAACCGCATTCTCTGGCGCGCGATGAAGGGAACGCAAACCCCATACCCCGAGTGGGCCGTGACCGCCGGGGATGACGATGACTGAAGTGGCTCGCACCAAACAAAACGGAGCCATGCGGCTCCACGGCTTCACCCTGATCGAGTTGCTGGTGGTGGTCGCCATCATCGCGATTCTCGCCGGACTGCTTCTGCCGGCGCTGGCCAAGGCGAAGAATCGCGCCCGGCGCGCCGCCTGTCTCTCCAACCTCCGCCAAATCGGCTATGCCGCCGCGATGTACACGGATGAAAGCGACGGGCGGATGCCTTGGATCGCCGATGCCGATCTGCAACTGACCCCGCCGGTGGACTCGTCCGGCAAGCGCTACGCCTCGATGGGTTCCTTCATGCCGTTGTTGAATGTCTATCTCGACCAGCCGGAGGTTTTCATCTGTCCGCCCGTGGGATTGATCAACACCGATGACTGGCGGGCGCACTTCGCCGGTCCCTGGCGCGAGGGCGGCACCAACTTTCCGGAGAGGGGCTGGGCCAATTACATCAGCGATAAACTGGCCGAACTCGATCCCACCAAGTCGCGCTACCTGCGGGGCCGCACGCCGGAAAGTCTGACCAGCGTGCGCGCCAGTACCGTCTCGGATGAGGAATGGCTCATCAGTCCGTTTTTCGAAAAAAGCTGGTGGAGTGGATTTCGGACTGCCTGGTCTTGGGGCGCAAGTGAGCCGCCGGCAAAGGGCTGGTCCGCGCATAATGGCGGGCGCAACCAGCTGTTCCTCGACATGCACGCGGATTGGGCCAGGCGGGACATTGATCCCTGAGCCCTGTCGCGCTGAGGAACAACCCCCCATGGTGCCGGACCGTCGCAATGTAAAGCCGGCACGGCTGTTCGAGGCATTGGCTCATGAACCAATCAACCGCAGATGAACGCAGGTAAATTCCTCAAGGTCGGGGTTCCGTACGGAAAGGGCCCTTCACCCGCGATGTGAGTGGATCTGGATCTGCAAACCACTCGTCATCTGCGTTCCACTGCGGTTCAACTGCTCTGTATCTACGTGCCATGCTGCGCTGGATCGCTTGCATCCTTCTCCTCGCGCAACGACTGGGACCACTCGCCCTGGTCACGGCGGAGGGACATGTGCTGGTGGTTGGCGTGGCTGGTTGGCTGGCGCCCAAGAACTGGCCGGGCGGAATGCCGCCGATCACCCTGCTGGCGTTCCTCGCGGTGGCCGTGCCGCTGATGCTTCGGGCACGACGGCGTTAAGCGGCTTGGACGTTACACAAGCGAATCGCCGAACGGTTCGGCGTAGCGAGCGATGTGCTCCACTTCTTCGACGTCCCACGCATCCCCTGCCATCTGCGGCAGCGAGGGATTCTCGAAGCGGATGCCGGCGAGTTGCGTGTAGTGGTCGAAGATGTCCGTGTTCTCGATCAGACCGGCGAAGCGTTCCGCCCCCGGTCCGCTGGCCAGGATGGGCACGTAGTCGGAGGTGTGCGTGTTGCCGGTGAAGCCGATGCCAAAATAGTTCGCCATCAACTGGCCGAACTGCGTGATGACCGGATTCATCTGGTCAAAGAGCGTCCAGCTATCGCCCGCGAGAACCTCGCCCAACATCAGCGCCCGCGCCCGCGGCATGTTATAGCCGGTGGTTTCGCGGACGATCGCGATGATGTCCTGCGGCGACACGAGCCAGGCGTAGTGGGGCGTCTTCTTGGCTGGCTTGGCCTTCGGATCAACCGGTTCCTTCTTTTTCGCAGCGTCGGCGAGCACCTGATCCGGGTTTTTAAAACTGGGGTGTTTGTAAGGCAGCGGTTCGTCTCCTTCCACGAGGCGAGGCGGCTCGGTCTCGAACTTGCGCCCCGCCTTTTCGAGCCGCTTCAAAATCTCGGGATACGAGCAGCGCACGTGGCTGAGATTGGTGAAGCGCAGCGAGCTGCGCAGGTAATTGCCGCTCATTCCGTTGAGGCCCATGTTGGAGTTGGCGTGGTCGGTCGTCGCCACCACCAGCGTGTCGGGGTGCTCGCGTTGAAAAGCGAGCACCAGTTCCAGCGCCTCATCGAGCGCGATCTGATCGTGGATGGCCGCGGGCGCGTCGGAGTTGTGCGCGGCATGGTCGATGCGTGCTCCTTCCACCTGGAGGATGAACTGGTCCGAAGCCGCGAGCCGGTCGAGCGCGGCGCGGGTCATCTCGGCCAGCGTCGGAACTTTCGCGCGCAGCTTCGCATCAGTCCGGTGATCGATCTCGTAGGGCAGATGGCTGTCGGTGAAGATACCCAGCAGCCGGCCCTTGCGGTCTGCCGCCAGCAATTGTTCGCGCGTTTCCACGACGGTGTAGCCGGCTTTGCGATACTCAGCCTTGACGTCCCGCTTGTCCTTGCGTTTGGCCTTGTCAAAGAACGGAAGGCCGCCGCCGAGCAGGATGTCCACGCGCCGGTCGAGATACTGCGTGGCGATGGTGTTGGGGTTCTCCCGGTTGACGACGGTGGCGGCAAAGCCCGCCGGCGTGGCGTGGGTGATTTCCGCCGTGGTCACCAGGGCGCGTGTCCACCCGGCGTCGGCGAACAAACTGTAAAGGGGTTTCAACTCGCGTCCATCCGGCAGCACATTGAGCGCACCGTTCAAGACCCGCGAACCGCTGCCCCAGCTCGACGCAGCGGCCGCCGAGTCCGTCACCAGCGAATTGAGCGAGCGGGTGTTCATCAGGCCCCGCTGCGTTTCAGGTCGCTGGTAGAATTCCATCCAGGCCAGCGGGCGTTTGCGAAAGATGCGCGAGTAATGGTCCGCACAACTGAGCGTGCCGAGGCTCATCCCGTCGCTGACGACATGGATGATGCGCCGCGGCCGGCTGCCAGCGCGGGCGTTGAGGGCTTCGGCGGACTGTGCGATGTGAGGCGTGCCGGCGGCGGCGATGGCGGCGGCGGCACCCGAACGGCTGAGGAATTGACGGCGATTGAGCATGTGGAGGTCGGTTAAGGATTGGATGAGGATGAGGACGAAGAGGTGGAGGATTCGGACTGCGCGAGCTTCTTCAACAAGCCCGCGGCGGTGGCGGAAGTCCGCGAGGCGGGACCGTAGGCGAGGGTTTCTCCGAAGGTCCCGGTGGCGCGCGCCTGGAGAACCAGTTCCGGACTGAGTTCCGGGGTGCCTTTCACCTTTCTCTTGCCGATGTAGTTGACCGTGACCCAGACCACCTTGTTGGTTTCACCTTTGGCTGGCGTGGCCACGCGCAGCGGGAATTCCGTCACGGAGTAGTTTTTTGCGGAATCGGGCGCCAGCGTGATCTCCAACTGCGCGGGCTGCGGCGAGGTCTTGAGCGGTGGCAGCGTGATCATGGCCATCGCGGGCTGCCGGTTGGTCGGCACCGAGGCGAGCTTGGCCAGCAGGTTGGGACCAATTTCGTAAGTCACTTTCATCGCCTCCTCGGGGTACACCTGTGCCAGGAATTCCGGCGTCTGCCGTCCGCCGGGCTTGCGAATTTCAAACTGGTCAATCTCCGCCCCGTCCACGCGGATGGCTTTCGCGACAAGGCGATCTCGTGACGCCTCCACCGCGACGAAGTGGTTGGTCGAAACCCCGAAGGCCTGGGCGGGATGCGGCAGGACGCGGTTCAATTCCGCTCCACCGCCTCCCGTGGTGATGGCGGTCACGGCCCAGGCGCTGGGCGGGTTGGTGGGGGCGACCGGGCGAAACCGCTCGTAGAAATGGCTGTGCCCCGCGAAGACAATGTCCACCTTGGCCTCGTGGAACAGCGGCAGGTAATGCTGGTGTCCCCAGGAGGAACTGTGGCCGCCGAAGTTGAAGATCGGGTTGTGCAGGAAGACGACCTTCCAAGGAGCCTTCGATTCCAGCAGGTCATTTTTCGCAAACTTGAACTGCTCGTGCGTTTCCTTCTCGAAATGGTAGTCGATGGCCAGCACGTGGACCGGGCCGGCATCAAAGGAATACCAGCGGTTGCTGCCCTTCATCGGAAAATAGGCGAGGTAGTTCTTCAGATCCTCCTCGTGATTCCCCGGCACGGCAAAGAACGGAACTTGGTCAGCCACGCCCCGCACCGGCTCAAAGAACTGTTGAAGCCATTGCCCGTAATCCTTGCCCGCGAGCACCAGGTCGCCGGTGTGCAAGACGAACTCGGGTTCATGCTCCAGGAAGCGACCCGCTACGACGCGATGAACCCTGGGATTGCTGCGCGAGTCTCCATACGCGATGAACCGCACTGAGTCTGCCCGGGGATGGAACGTCTTGAAGGCACGCGGCGCCGTCGCCTTGCCGGCCAACTCCACCGCGTAGGTGTAGCGGGCGCCGGGCTGGAGATTCGTCAGCGCGGCTTGATAGACGTAGAACATGTTGGTGATCGATCCTCTGACGCGATTCGTTTTTGTCACGGTCGCACCATTGGTCACGATGGTGACGAAGTTCGTGTGGCGGAACGGAGTCAGGCCCACGAGCCTCTTCGGCGTCACGGGGCCAAACTGCTGGTCGAGCGAGCCGTTGAGGCCGAAGCGGACAAACCCCGGAATATTCGTGGGCGATTCCCACATCACGCTCATGGTGTCCGGCCCGGGCGCCTGGAGATACGGTCCTTTGGAAATGGTCTGCCGCGCGCTTTGGCCTCCAAGGGAGGAGCAACCCCAAATCATGACGAGTGCCAGCCCGCTCAGGCCGAGAGCCAATGCTTTGGAGAAAATCGAGTTTTGCTGTTTCATGGTTCACCCAGTCCGTTGGATAATCAAACCGGAGCGCATCGTGGACTCAGCGAGCGCCCGGGGTGGGAAGTTGAAGAAGGAGAGACCTCAGATCGCGACGGACGACCTGACCTTACCCGGCAAACGAAACAGCGGAGGGAGGAGCACGCGAGGGAGAAAGTCGGAATAGCGGAACCGCAAGAGGACGAACTTCGGGCAGGCGCACGCTGGCAAAGACGACCGCCAGCACCGCCAGACCGAACACCGCCGCGACAGGGACTTCAACCTGTCCGGCCGCGAAATCACTGACCGCGCAGTGGTGGCCGGGGCGGTTGGCGTTGGGGCAGAGGCGCAGATGCAGCGTTGGAGAAGAAGCCGCGGCCACAAGCCCAAGCAACAACGCGATCAACAGCACCACGCCGGCAATTCTGCCGCGAGCCTTCCAGACATGATGCGCGTTAGCTGCGATGGATCGCATGACAGGGATTAAGCGATGAACGTTTGATTCTGCCAAGAGACAACCCATTCATCCAAAATTTCCACACGCGAAGCCGAGGGTGTGATTAACAGCGGGTGAGGCCGGCACGCCAGGCGAGGTGGGCCGCGTCGCTCCGTACGCGCCGTTGGGAATGCTGGCACCGCTCCGGCGGAGCGACGCGCCCCACCTCCCACGGTTTTCCGCCGGTTCGTGGTTAACCTCGCCCGCTTACTACCCAGGCAGAGGGATGGACGACACCCGGACTGGGCAGGGCGCGTCTGTCCCAGCGCGCCGCGAACCACTCCCGGCCAACCCGACGACCAGCGGGGGACAGGCGCGCCCCAAGTTCCAGAGGATCCCATGATTTTTCGAGGGAAGCGGGAAGTGCCGGCCGCTCGGTTCACGGCAGGATGCGAATCCGGAAGATGCCATTGGTTAAACCGAGCGAGCTGGTCTTGCTCGCCGTATTCGCCGGCGCGGTCACGTCGCCAGGCAGCGTGCTCCAGTTGGTGGCTGCCAGACTGGACTTGTATTCCACCCGATAACTCCGACCGGCGATGGCCGACCAGGTGAGGGTCAGGTTGGTGCCCACGACGGCCGGACGGAGAAGCGTCGGACGTGCCACCACCCAGATGTTGAGCGCGCCGGTGGCGCTCAGACTGGGCGTGCCGTTGTCAAAGACGCGCACTCTCACCCGGTTCGTGGTGCCCGCATCGGCGTCGCCGCTGGACCAGTTAATCTGGCCCGCGCCATTGACGGTCAGCCCCGTCGGACCGGAAAGGAGGGCGAAGGTGAGCGTGTTGGCTGGCAGGTCCGGATCGGAAGCGGTCGCGGTGAGCGAGAGCGGAACACCGGCATGAATCGTCCGGTCGGCTGGCACGGTGATGGACGGCGCCACGTTCTCTTCGTTGACCGTCAGGGTGAAACTGTTGGTGCTGCTCAGGGATTTCGAGCTTGCCGCAGCCGCATTGGTGTCGCTCACGCGGACGAAGATGAGATTGGTGCTCGGATTCTGCGCACTGACTGGCGTCCAGGTGATCGCCCCGGAGGGAGATACGGCCAGTCCCGCCGGACCTGAAACCAGCGAAAACGTCAGCGGATTGGCCGGGATGTCCGGGTCGGTGGCGGTGGCGTTGTTGCTGTAGGAAGTGAGTTGATGGATCGTCCGGTTGGGCGGCATGGTGAGGGTCGGGGCGGTGTTTGCTTCGCGCACGATGACGGTGAAACTGTTGGTCGTGTTCAACGCCGTTGCATTCACCGCGGAGGGATTGCTGTCGGTGACCTTCACCCGGATCAGGTTGGTGCTCGGGCTTTGAGATTCGCCCGGCGTCCAGGTCAACACGCCGCTGGCGGAGTTGACCGCGACCCCCGTCGGGCCGCCCGCCAGGGCAAACGTGAACGAATTGGCCGGCACATCGGCGTCCGTGGCGGTGTTGGTGACCGTCAACGTGGTGTGTTCGGTCACCGTTTGTTCGCCGGGCACGGTCAACACGGGCGCGACATTCACCTCCCGGACGATGACGTTGAAACTGTTGGTGGTGCTCAACGACTGATTGGTCACGGCGAAGGCGTTCGTGTCGGTCACCTTGATGCGCACCTGATTGGTGCCGGGGCCATCTGTTTCGGTGGGTGTCCACGTCATCGCGCCGGATGGTGAAACGGTGAAACCAGCCGGCCCGGAAAGGAGCGCAAAGGTCCGCCCGTTGGTCGGCACATCGGCATCCGTGGCCGTGGCGTTGTTGGTGAAGAGCGCCATCTCGTTGGCGTTCGGATTCGACGGCAGGGAAAGCACCGGCGGGACGTTGTTCTCGTTCACCACGACTTGAAACGCGCGCGAAGCCGTCAGGCGCGGTGAACCGCTGTCCGTCACCAGCACGGTGATGTTCGTGACCAGCGGACCCTGGTTCTCCGTGGGCGTCCAGCGGATGACGCCGCTGCTGTTGATGGTGGCGCCAGTGGGGGAATTGGTCAGCGCGTAGGTGAAGGTCTGCGCCGGTCGGTCGGCATCGGTGACACTGACCGTTACGCTGAGCTGGGCGAGTTCGTTGTTGGTCCGATCCGTGATGGGGGCGATGACCGGGCGGACATTGGCGGCCCGAAGGACGGCATTGGTCAGGGTGTAGTCAACGGTCAGACCGGCCACATTCGGGGAATAGAGCAGGTTGGTGAACGTGCCGGTGCGGCTGGCGTTCGTGAGGAAGACAAACGAGGCGTTTGTCGGCGGAGTGAAGCCGTTCGTAAAAATGACCGCGAGCGTCCCGTTGAGACTGGCGGTGCCGGTGATCAGGAGCTGATCGAAGTTGGTTCCGGGCGCAGTGCCCCCGAGTTCAATCTCCAACACCCCGTTGGTGGTCTGGGTGTAGCTGCCGGCGATGACCATGGACCCGAGTGAACTGCCGGGGCGGACCGTCCCATTGTTGACGACGCTGCCCACGACCCGGTTGGTGCCGGCGAGCCTGCCGCCCTGGAGTTGCAGCGGCTGGCCGGTGCTGAGATTTCCCCCTTCGAGCAGCGTCCATCCGGCGGTCTGCACATACCGGTTGATGCTCAACGTGCCGCGCTGCACCTGCACCGTGCCGGAATTGGTGAAATTCACGCCGAAACCGGCGGTATTCGTTCCGCTCGTTTTCCGAAGCACTCCCGCGTTGAAAAAGCCCCGGCTGCCGGTGTCGAAATACGACACGTCGGCCGCGAGGTCAAACACAGCGCCAGGGGCATTGCTGATCGCCGCGCCGCCTGATGCATAGATTACCCCGGCGCTCCAGGTGGCTTGGGCGGTGTTGTTCAAAGTGCGCCCGACAAAGTATCGGTTTGCGTCGTCTGCGATGGTCAGACCGCCCTCGGCACGCACCGTGCCCAAGCCGTTGATGTTGCCACCGGTCCAGACCATTGGCCCGCTGACCAGCAAATCATTGGTACCGCCGAGGCTGCCGAGGCTGAGGTTCAAAACCGTCGGAGCAATGAGACCGCTGCCATTGAAGTTGGCCGTCCCGCCGGCAATGTTCAATGTCCCACCGGAAATACTGGCGCTTCCTGAGAAATTTGCCGTGCCCGAGATCAATGAATTGGACCCACCGAGGTTGATCATGCCAAGAAAATTGGCGGTGCCGCCGCTGACACTTAAACCGCCAGCGCCGGTGACGCTGGAAACAGGGTTGAACTGGTTCACCCCGCCGACCAGTTGGAGGACGGCACCAGCCGAGACGACGAAGCTCCCGTTGTTCGTTCCTCCGCCATAGAGTCGGAGGGCGCCCGATTGCACCTCGACTGCGCCGCTGTTGTTGAACCCAATCCCGCCGGCCACGATCATCGCGGCGACGCCGCCGGTTTTACGCAACAGCCCCGCATTGGCCAAGGTTCCACCACTGAGATTGGCGATGTGGCCATCGAACTCACAGTCAAACGTGCCGCCCGGCGCATTGGATATCACGCCGCCTCCGCCCAGGTTAATCGCCCCTCCGCTCCACGTCGCGGTGGCCGTATTGACCAGAGTTCGTCCGTTGAGGTTCTTCGCAGCGGTGCCGGGCAGGAACAAGCCGCCTCGCGCGGAAATGAGTCCCGATCCCGAGAACGTGCCACCCGCCCAGATGAATGTTCCGTCGGCCGTCACGGCAGCCGTGCCCGCCAGACTGCCGCCGCCCAGGCTGAGCACGCCATTGGCATTCACCGTTCCCAAACCATTTAGCGTGAGAATCTGATTGGCGTTCGTGAGAGTCTGCGCGCCGGAGGATCCGCCCAGCACCAGATTCGCCAGCGTGGCGCTGTTGTCGAGCGTCACGGTGTAGGTGCCGTTGTTCGTGAGGAAGACATTGTCTCCGGAGCCTGGCACCTGATGTGAACGCCAGTTGTTGGTCCCACTCCAATTGCCACCAGCACTATTGGTCCAGACAAAATCAGCCGCGCTCAGCCCCGGTGAGAGAGCGGAGAAACAAATGAACAGAATAATAAAAAGCCTTCGCATACTTAACTCCAACCAACACAAGTGCTATCGGCGGTTCCGGCGTGTCATTAAGGGCCGATGTTGGCATCATATCGCCGTTGCGTCCCAGTGGCCGCCTGTAAGGTTCGGCAGGTGGATGCCGAGTCGTTGCCGGGCGAGGCGAGGTCTTGTCCACGAGGCACGCGAGTAGGTCAACCCCAGGCTGCACGCGGAAATGACAGAACTGTATGGAGTCTCATTCTCGCGGGCGGCTGCTGGAGGCGCGACGGTGTGAGAAAAGTTCAGAGCCTGCGGAGCGATCCCCCCGGGGGAGGTTGATAGGGAATCGAGTGGAGTCGGGCCGTCCGCACTGGGCGAACAAACCCGCCTGGCGGCCAAAGAACCCCCGCCTGTTTGCACGAACTGCCTTGGCCGGCCAGCAGGAAATGCCCGAATAGGAAGTGGGAATTCGCCAATCTGTTCCTTATCTCCCCGGCGACCTGATTCAGGCGCTGTCGAGCGCGGGTGAGCTGCGGGTGGAATAGAAGAGGCCGGAAACCAGGACTGGCGGATGATTCATCCCGTTTTCCTTGAGCCCGGCCCCCTCATCCTATCCTTCTCCCCCAGTGGGGGAGAAGGTGTCCGATAGGGCGGTTGAGGGGGATTACGCCGCTTTGGCCAGCGCGAGCACCTGCACCTGCACTGCCTCGCTCGGCACGCTTTCGCCGGCGGCATTCGCGGCGACCACGCGCACCTGCACCGTGGCACCGGGAGTCAGGTCGGTCAGTGTCGTGTCCGTGTCAAACAGCGTGGCCACGCGATGGAATTCCGTCTCAGTGCCCACGACCAGCAGTTCAACGTGATAACGCTCGGCGCGCACACTCGCGTCCCAATCAATGGTCAACTCCTCCGGCGTGTCGGCCAAGACTTCGAGATTCTGCACCTGTTCGGGCACCGACGGATCGGCCGGGATGTTGAAGCCAAAGTTGCGCCAGCGCGGATCGTCCGCCGCGAGGACGGAGGTCAGATCGGCCAGCAGATCGGTCACCAGCTTGAGCACGGCCTGAACCTTGTCGCTGCGCAGTTCGCGCTTGGCGCGCACAGCCGCCACGCAGCTCTGCACGTTGTCAGCCGCGTCCTGGTATCCGGTGGAAAACCCGAGCGCAATGACCGCGGTCACGCCGTGCGACGCGCTCTCCGCCGCCGGGTGGCTCGCCAGATACGACGCCGTGAGGCGCAACACCGCCTGGCGCCCGGCATGGGTTCTGGGCACACCCAGGTTGCGGGTGAAGCCGAGTTGCGTCCAGTCGGCGGACCACTTGCGGCCCAGGAGAGTGCTCATCACGCCGACCACTTTGGGGATGAAGACCCGGGCATCGGCCACCGCTTTGTCGAGTTCGCCCTGGGCGGAGCGCTTGGCGCTGCGGGCCGCAGCGCAATCCTCCTCCGCGCTGATCAGGCCCGCCAGCACGGGTTCGTTTAGGGCGGCGGTGACCAGCTTGGTGGTCGCCACGCCTTCTTTGAGGCCGCCGAGGTTGCGTTGGCCGAGATAAATCGTACCCGGAACCGTGTTTGTTCTGTTCTGCTTCATAGGAGTATTTTTCTGAGCAGCAGTATTGTTTGGTCGCTACTGTTGACCTACCGCCGCTTTCCAAAAGCATCATCGGATGCTTCTGAGGTATCCGGCTAAGCAGCGACCGTCTTACCCGCGACGGTTTCGCGTGGTAAACGCTGGGCGATGAAAAACTCCAATGGAGTTGCGCGTCGGCGTCGGCGGCGCACCTCGCCCAGCCGACGTCTCGAACTTCTGGCGGCCTTTGCGGACAGTGGTTTGTCCGCCGCCGCCTTTGCCCGCCAGCAGGGCATTGGCTACACCACCTTCTGCGGCTGGCGTCACCGCCGGGCCAAGGCACCGCCTGCCCCCGCCTTCGTGGAAGTCGAAGTGGCCGCGCCGGCCGCCGCGGTCGAAGTGTGGATTGAACTGGGCGCCCACGCCCGCCTGCGCCTCACGTCGGAAGCACAACTCGAACTGGCGGCGCGTTTGCTCCACCGCTTCCACGCCCTGGGCACATGTTAAGTTTCCACGCGCACCTCAAGGTCTTTGTCGCCACCGCTCCGTGCGATTTGCGCGCCAGCTTCAATGGACTGTGGAGCGCTGCGCAGGAGCGCCTGGGCGAGGATCCCAAGAGCGGCGCGCTCTTTGTCTTTGGCAACCGCCGACGCAACCGGCTCAAGCTGCTTTACTTTGATGGCACCGGCGTGTGCGTGCTGGCCAAGCGCCTGGAGAAGGGAACTTTTCACTGGCCGCAGAGCGCGGGCGAACCCAAGGCCAAGTTGCGCCTGGCCCCGCAGGCGTTGCAGTTGTTACTCGATGGCGTGGACTTGAAGGACGGCGCGCGGCGCGCGTGGTACGAGGGCGTGCCGTAGAGCAGCGCGGCGAAAACACGCACGAATAACTTTTCGCAAAAAGTTTTCACCAAGATTGATCGAAATGCGCCCGGGGTCGATCGGATCTGGTGAATCGCATGAATGCCGCGTTGCTCCAGGCCGAAGTTCAGACCCTGCGCCAGCAGGTCGCCCTGCTGCAGGAGGCGCTGGCGCAGTCCCGCCGCGAGAACACGCTGCTGCGGCAAAAGCTCGATGCCCTCGCCCGGCGCTTCTTCGGCAAGAAGAGCGAGCAACTCAACGCCACCCAATTGGAACTGCTCCTCGGCGGCCTGACGGCAGCCGGCGCGCCAGTCGCCGAAAACCAGGAGTCTCCGATCCGGCCCGCGCCACGCCAGTCCCCCACTGCCACCCGCCGCCTGCGCACGCCCGATAACCTGGAAGTGGTGCGCGCCGTCATTGAGCCGGAGTTGGTCCAGGCCGAGCCCGAGCAATGGAAGCGCATCGGGCAGGAAGTCAGCCGGCAGTTGGATTATCAGCCGGGCAAGTTCTTCTGGCAGGAGACGGTCCGGCCCAAGTATGTGCGGCGCGACCAGCGCGCCTTGCCACCCGTCATCGCCCCGGCGCTGGCCAGGGTGGCCGATCATGGCCTGGCCGCGCCCGGGTTACTGGCCCAGTTGCTGGTCGGCAAATACTGCGACCATCTGCCCTACTACCGGCAGGAACAAATCTTCTGGCAGCGGCACGGCGTGTTCATCGCGCGGCAGCAGATGGTGCAGTGGACCGCGCAGAGCGTGCGCCTGCTCTCGGGCATTACTGATTGTCTCAAGCGGCAGATGCAAGCCAGCCCCTATGTGCAGGTGGACGAGACGCCGGTGCGCTATCAGGATCCGGGGTTGGTCGGCCGGTGCGGGCAGGGTTACTTGTGGACGGCGTTGGTGCCCGGCCAATGCGTGGTCTATGAATGGCACGCCAGCCGCGCGGCGCGCTGCCTGAACTCGCTGCTGGGAGAAGAGTATGCCGGCAAGCTGCAGTGCGATGGCTACAGCGCCTATCCGGCCTTTGCCCGGGAGAAGGTGAAGCTGGATTTGTTTGGCTGCTGGGCGCACGCGCGGCGCAACTTCTTCGAGGCGCAGGCACAAGCGCCCCGGGTGGCCGGCTGGTTCCTCAATCAGATTGGTCTGCTCTATCGATGGGAAGCAGAGTTGCGCCAAAATCGGGCCGGGCCGGTGTTAAGACGCGTCCACCGCAGCTCGCACCATCGGATGGTGATCGAGCGGCTGAACCGTGCCCTGAAAAAGCTCCGGCCTCGCTACCTGCCGCAAAGCCTGCTGGGCCAGGCCATCAGTTATACCCTCAACCAGTGGCCCATGCTGGAGAGATTCCTCGGCCACGGCGAAGTGGAGATTGACAACAATCTGGTCGAGAATGCCATCCGGCCCACCGCCCTGGGCAAGAAGAACTGGCTGTTCTTCGGCTCGGAGGAAGCCGGCCAGCGCAGCGCCGTCATCTACACGCTGATCGAGAACTGCCGGCTGCACGGCGTCGAGCCGTACACCTATCTCAAAGACGTGCTGGCACGCCTGCCGTCCACCACCAATCAGGAAGTCGCCCAACTGACGCCGCTCCAGTGGAAGCGGGCACGCCAGTCCGCCGCCAAGCAGGCCGCCTGAAAATCCGTCGCCTCCCCGCCAACCCGCCATCCTATCAGCCTTTGCGCCCACGAACAGTGGGACGCTAGACTACCGCTTACCGATGGATGGTAAGGACGGATTAAACTCCGTCCGCCACTTCGCTAGCGGGGAGGGAAGATGGGGACGCTGTGGAAATCGTCCTCCTTCTGAACCGAGCCATCACGAACCAGCCCCCGCCAGCGATGGCGGGCCAGAAGATCACAAGAATGAACCCCTATCGTGGCGCTGCGCCACCAAATCCACACTGGTGCCCGTGTTCCCTGCCGCCTACGCCTCGCCGATGGACTTCTTCAACTGCGTGAGGCGGTATTCCAATTCGTTAATCTCTTGTTGGACCTCAGTTTTGTCAGGTCGGTCTTGCTCTTTCGGAATCCGTTTCTGGGCGTCCGCCAAGAGCGCGGCCACCGCTGCATTGCCGGCCACATCAACGGCAAGGTTGTTCGTTCTGCCGAGGTTGTCGGAGTACTGGACGATGTACGTGCTTGGACTTGGACGAATGATGACTTGATCAAGCTGCATAATTGACCTCTAGTTTTTGTTTCAGATTGGGGTTGAATGTCGAATACTCGCCAGCGTGCTCCACCAATACTGGATGCACGATCTGGACAATCTTCACCGCTGGATGACGCAGGGCCTCAAAGATGGACCTGTCCGACTCGTGCGCCCAATGCGAGTCGAGGATCCTTTGCAGGTGCCGGTATGGGAGAAGCAATGCGTGGGCGCCTGCTGGCGGAAAGCCCAGCTCGTTCAGGACATTCGACCCCTCGCAATACTGCCGCAGTACCGGATTCCTTCGATTGCAGAGATACCAGCAATCAATTGATTCCCGGACTCCTTTACCCACCAGAAACGGCAGCAGTCGCGGCAGTTCCGCATGCAAAACCACGTCGTCTTCGAGATACAAGAGCCAACTCCCAGCGTCGTCGCGCAAGTGCCGCTTTGCGTACGCCAGCGCATCGCGTGCGTTCAGGTTGTTGTTCGCGAAGGCGCTTTCGAGGCACTCGGCGGTTTGAAATGTGCGCAAAGCGAAGGGAAACCCCAGCGCCTCGAATTGCCGCCGTAGCCGCTGATATTCATTCCAGCGCCCCGGACAGGTGATGACCGTGGCCATCATCATAGGTCGCCGACGGCCGGGTCCGATGTCACATCCAGGAACGCGTGGATTCTAGCCGTGACATTTGAGGCGCCCCTTTTGATGACAGACTGCTGCAAACACAAAACATCTTTTGCGACGCCCGCGAACGACGCAATCGAATAAGTCCCGTACTTGGAGTGCAACGCGCAGCCGTAAAGCCGGATTGCTCCGGCATTGGTTCCGCTGCCCTGGTTGATCGACAGGGCAACCGAGCTGGACGCGGCGTTGGTATTGATGATACGGCTGACCCGGAGGTGGAGTGGATGATTCCCGTAGCAGTCATAGGATACCGTCGCCCACCCAAGGGAGTTCAGTTCAAGTGCGTCCACATAGCCGGCCCCGCCTTTGAACAGGAGCGCATACGACGCCGAACTCGTGATATACGCTGCGCGAACCCGAACGGGCGTCGTACTCGTGCCACACTCGATATGGAGCGCGGCGCCGCCTGCCGATTCCACTCGGCTGACATCCACGACTTTCTCCGCATTCCCTTGAAGATAAACCGCGTAATAGCCGCTGCTCTTGATCTCATTCCCAAAGGCGCGCACTCCGCCCGTGCAATGGAGACCGATTCCAGTTGCCTCAATACGGTCGAACTCCAGGGTTAAATCATCACTCAAGTTCGGCAAATAGAACGCAGTGACCAGCGGTGACGCACTCGTTGTTTTGAAAACACCGTTCCCGGTGACTTTGAATGAAATAGCGCTTCCAGTGGTGTCGAAGATGGCTGAACCTCCGCCGCTATACTGGACCACCGCACCCGTTAAAAAGTGCCAGTTCACTCCGTTCTTTACGAGGTTGTTCTCGTTATAGATTCCCGGCATCACCACGATCGTGTCGCCCGACAGGGCGGCACCCTTGGCGGCTGTGAGTGTTTTGAAGGGAAACTTCAGCCGGCCACGAATCGCCAGCGAATCATTCCCGTTGACGCTGTCCACCCACACCAGATTGCCGGTCGGCATCTCGTCCGAGGCAATTCCCAATGGGCTGATGATCTTCATGCCTGGTCCCTTTCCACGCCGCTGATTACAAAATCAACTTTGGTAGAGCCCCCGCCCGTCTCACCGAACGTCGCCTTAAGCTTGTCGTCCTTGACCATTGTCAACTCGTCATCAAGGACCACGAGAGCGCCAACAGGCAATGCCAAGTTCACCGGCGAAATGGCGCGGGCTGCCGTGCCCCCGGCCAGATACTCCACTGTGACAGTGCGGGGCACCGTATCACGGTTCGCTAACCGAATATTCTTGATGATGACCGCCTTGAGGTTTGGAACCTTTTGTTCGGTATATGCGGTCAGCATTTGATCGCCTCCCGTTGCGCCAATTGCACCGCTGCCAAGCACTTTCACATTTAACGACATGTTTTCCCCTTTTTGTTCGTTGGTTGTTACCGTTCCAGATAGGCCATGATAAAGGCGTCCTCCGCCTCCGTGGCCAATTCGCTGTAATTGAACCCGTAGTTGGCTTCGTAGCCTTGCACGAGCAACCCGACGGGCGTCTGGTTGTTGAAATACTTCACCCCGCCGTTCACCGCGGCGCAGCGGAAGTTTTGCAGGGGATGCGCCGGGATGATCTCGACGACGTTGTTCTGAACGATCAGGTTCTGCGCACGCGCCACCTGGATACCGGTCCCAGCCATCGGCTGCCCGGTCGGCGCATTTTGCGTCCTGCCATCGATGTAACGGATTTTGTTGTTGCGAATCACCACGTCGCCGAACACGCAGGGCAGAGCCGGGTCTGGTGCCGCGGCGTCGCTCAGGAGCCGACCAACCGCCTGCTGGCGGACCCTTTCGTGGGAGAAACATTCGTGGCTTGCGCGGGGCGACGCGTCCTGCTGGATTGAGCGGTGAACCGGAAGGGAAGCTGCAGGCCGGCCTGCCAGTGGTGTTCATTGA